>DATJQO010000180.1:0-49650 GCA_035505695.1 Mycobacterium sp. | reverse complement strand
CCCCGGCTGGCCGGCCTGGCCGCCCGGCGGGTGGGCCTGGGCTCCGTTGACCGCGCGGCCACAGGCGCGTAACAGCGGGTCACCGGCCCGCTGTGGGCGGGGCGGTGGCCGGCTGGCGGCCTGGGCTGAGTGCGGTCATCCTGATGGATACTTTCCTGATACGTGCCCGGCCCCGGGTGCGCGGACGGGAGTGAGAAGCATGGCGGACGGTGCTGTCCCCGGTGTCGGCGACTTGCCGCGGCTGGGCCGCTGGCTGCATGAGAACGGCATCCTCCCGGTGGACGCGCCCCCCGCGGTCCGGCTGATCGCGGGCGGCCGGTCCAACCTGACCTACCTGGTGGACGGCCGGGCCGCGGCCGGCCCGGCGGCGCCGCTGCTGGTGCTGCGCCGCCCGCCGCTCGGCCACGTGCTACCCACCGCGCACGACATGGGCCGGGAGTACCAGGTACTCAGCGCGCTGCGCGGCACGGCCGTCCCGGTGCCCCCGGTGGCCGGCCGGTGCACCGACCCGGAGGTCATCGGCGCCCCGTTCTACGTGATGGAGTACGTGCCCGGGCTGGTGCTGCGCACCGCGGCGGATGGGGAACAGGTCAGCCCGGACCAGGCCCGCCAGCTGTCGGAAATCTTCGCCGACATGCTGGCCGCCATCCACGGCGTGGACCTGGCGGCCACCGGGCTGAGCGGCTTCGGCCGGCCGAACGGGTACATGGAGCGGCAGCTGGCCCGCTGGCAGCGGCAGTGGGAGCTGTCCAGCACCCGGGAGATGCCCGGGTACGACGAGCTCACCCGGCGGCTCGCCGCTGCGCTGCCGGCCGCGGTGGCCGCCGCGGGCCCGGGAACCCTGGTGCACGGCGACTACCGGCTGGACAACATGCTGTTCGGCGCCGCCGGTGCCGACCGCGCCCTGACCGTGGTTGACTGGCAAACCGTTTCCTGGGGCCCGGCCCTGACCGACCTGTCGTATTTCCTCGGCTGTGCCTTGTCGACGCCGGAGCGTCGAGAGCACTATGACGCGTTGCTGCGGGCCTACCATCAGGCGCTGGGGCCGGCGGCGCCGCTCAGTCTCGCCGACGTCACCGAAGGGGTGCGCCGGCAGAGCTTTTTCGGGGTGATGATGGCGATCGTGTCCTCCATGCTGGTAGAACGCACCGAACGTGGCGACCGCATGTTCATGACCATGCTGCAACGGCACTGCGATCATGTGCTCGACACGGATGCATTGGCCGCGTTGCCCGATGCGGTAGCGCCCGAAGCGCTGCGACCGTCGGAGGATGACGAGCTGTCGCATGCGCCCACCGCCGAGCCACTGTGGGGCGAGAGCTGGTACGCCGACTTCGCCGACGCCGCACAGGGATTGGGCGGATGGTTCCGCATCGGCCTGGTCGCCAATCAGCAGACGGCATGGGTGCACGCATTGCTGTGTGGCCCTGACATGGCCACCGTGGCCGTCGACGCGCAGATCCCGTTGCTGGCGGATCCCTGGTCGTTGCGCGCCGACACATTCGAGATCGGCCACTCTGCCACCGCGCCCCTGCAGACCTACCGCGTCGATGTGCGGGCGCGGGCTCAGGCTTACCCCGACCCGTCGGCATTGCTGCGCGGGGAGCCGGGGACGCCGGTGGAGATGACGATGAATTTGGTGTGGACCACCGACGGAGCGCCGTATAAGTACCGACTGACGACTCGGTATGAAATCCCGTGCACAGTATCGGGCACCATTACCGTCAACGACACCACCTATCGTCTCAATTCGGTTCCCGGCCAGCGCGATCACTCCTGGGGCGTCCGCGACTGGTGGAGCATGGACTGGATATGGAGCGCGCTGCACCTGCACGATGGCACCCATCTGCACGGGGTGAACATCAGAATTCCCGGCGCGCCCAACTTCAGTGTCGGCTACGTTCAGGATGCCGAGCGCAATGTCATCGAACTGCAGACCCTCGACTCCCGAGAGTCCTTCGGCGCCAACGGACTACCGCGCGACGCAACCGTGACGCTCAACCCTGGGGAGATCACCGCTGACGTCGACGTGTGCGGCCACGCCCCGGTGCGTCTGGTCGCCGCCGACGGACGGGTGAGTCAGTTCCCCCGCGTCTGGGCCACCGTCAGGACCGCGGATGGCCGCACCGGTGTCGGCTGGGTGGAATGGAACCGCAACCTCGCCGAAAAGAACGAGTGACGGCGCCGGCTCCTGTCGTGGTCATGGGCGTCTCCGGCTCCGGCAAGTCCACGGTGGGCGCCGCGCTCGCGCAGCGTTTGCGGGTCCCCGTTGCCGACGCCGACACGTTGCACCCACCGGCGAACATCGCGACGATGGCGGCCGGTGAACCCCTTGACGACGACGATCGATATCCATGGCTGGCCACGGTCGGCGAATGGCTGGCCGGCCACCGCGACGGCGGCGTGATCAGTTGTTCGGCGCTCAGGCGCAAATATCGTGATCAGCTGCGCGCGCACTGCCCGCGTGTCCGGTTCCTGCACCTCGCCGGTTCACCGGAACTCATCGGCGGCCGGCTCGCCGGCCGGACCGGTCACTTCATGCCTGCCGCGCTGCTGCGGTCGCAATTCGAGACGCTGGAACCCCTAGCCCCCGACGAGGCCGGTATGACCGTCGACGCCGGTCAAGATGTCGACGCGATCATCGACACCTTCCTCGCGGACTCGGGCGCCTGAGCACCGACGCGCTACCAGCCGAGCTTGCGGCGGCCGGTGTCCACCTGGTCTTCGATCCGGTAACGCGCGGTGTCGGCCAGCTCGCTGCCGCGCACGCGCGCGGTCTCGGCGAACTCCTCCCCGCGCACCCTCGCCTCCTTGGCCAGCTTTTCGCTGCGCTTGCGCGCCTTCTTGGCTAGTGGTGCGGCTCGGTCGGCGGCCTCGTCGGCGAGTTCTTCGCTGCGCTTGCGCGCCTTCTCGGCCAGATATGCCGCTCGTTCGGCGACCTCGTCGGCGAGTTCTTCGCCGCGCTTGCGCGCCTTCTTGGCCAGTGGCTTGCTTCTTTCGGCGGCGGTGCTGGCCAATTCGCGGCCGCGTTCCAGGGCGGCTTCGGCGTAGGGTGCACCTCGTTCCGCCGCGGTGCTGGCGAGCTCGCGGCCGCGTTCGGCGCCGATTTGCAGGCCGTGCACGATCTTCTCGCCCAGCTCCCCGAAGTCGGGATCGAACGCCGAGTCGTCAGATCCCGGCAACGCCGACGAGACCCTCTCGGATAGCCGCTCGGCGGCCCTGCGGCTGCGCCAGCCAAGGGAGGGCTTGCCCGCGGTGTCGGCAGACGCAATCAACAGGCCGCCCACCAGGCTGAGGTCGGTGAGAAACTGCTGGCGTTTTTGAGCTTTGGCCTGCGGATCGCTTTCGTTCCAGAATGAGTGCGCCCCGAGGTTGGCAGGAAGCACCGTCAGCGCGAGCGCGGCGGAGGCGACCCGCGGCAGTTTGCCGGTGGCAAGCAGTAGGCCGCCACCGATTTGCACCGCCGCGGTGATCTGAGCGAACGTCTCGGGATCGCTGGGAATGCTGCTCCCCAACGGATCTGGCAACGCCTGCAAGCCGTCGACTGCCGGCGCCGCCGCCTGCGCCGCCGATTTAGGGTTGAGCAGCGAATTGATTCCTTGGCCGATGAATGCCGCTGATAACAAGGGCCGCGCGATTCTCCGGATCATCATGGCCGAAAGTTTACCCGGCTGCCTGCTGGACAAACCGCCCTGCCCGTATCCCAGCTCACCCGCCGTGCGCACACCGATAGGGTCGATACGTGCGGGCGTTGATCATTGTCGACCTGCAGAACGACTTCTGTGAGGGCGGCTCGCTGCCGGTGGCCGGCGGCGCCGCCTTGGCGGCCGCCATCAACGACTATCTGGCGGGCGAGCCGGGCTACCAGCACGTCGTCGCGACCCAGGACTTCCACGTCGATCCCGGCGACCACTTCTCCGACCGGCCGGATTATTCGTCGTCCTGGCCGCCGCACTGCGTCGCCGGAAGCTCGGGTGCCGAGTTTCGGCCGGACCTCGACACCAGCCGAATCGAGGCGGTCTTCCGCAAGGGTTCTCATGCCGCCGCCTACAGCGGATTCGAGGGCGTCGACCAGAACGGGACTCCGCTGCTGCAGTGGTTGCGGCAACGCGATGTCGATGAGGTCGACGTGGTCGGTATCGCCACCGACCACTGCGTCCGGCGGACTGCCGAGGACGCCGCGCGGGCCGGCCTGACCACCAGGGTCCTGGTCGACCTGACCGCGGCTGTGGCCGCGGATTCTGGCGCGCAAGCTCTGACCGAAATGCGATCGGCCGGCATCGAACTGGTGCGGGGAACGTGACGGTGGCGCCACTGGAACGCGAACATCTGCTCGCAGCCGTATGCTGCAGTTCCTGCGCACCGGATCGCGTGCTGCCTTACCCACCCAGCAACTCACGCGGGGGCTGTTGGGCAATCAAAGGGTGTTGGGGACCGCAGGCTTCATAGCCGGGTTTCGGCGGGTGGGGACGCGGCACAAGGAGCTGGTGGAGGTTTTCCTCGGCGCGCTCGGAAGGGGAAAGTACTCCGCCGCTCGGCACACGCTGTTGTCAACGGCCCCAATGACTTTGGGAGACAACGATGCATTCGACCTGGCGGAACTCGCCGAGCGGCTGCGGGGCGCCGGCACGAGCAAGATCATCAGCGCTGGCCACTGATGCCCCACGCAGTTGCGCGGCGCCAGGGAAGTCGCCGAGGAGACTCGTCGATTCGCCCAGCGGGCGCGCGCCGGTGCTGTCGTGCTCGTCGACGGTTCACCGGGCATCGTCATCGCACCCCACGGACGCCCCGAGGCCCTGCTGTTGATCGGCGTCGACGCCGACGAGCGGATCCGCACCATCGAGATCACCGCCGACGCCGGCCGCATCCGAAGGGCCGAGCTGACACTGCCGCGTCGGCCAGCTCAGCAAGACCACAGCCGCATCGGGTACCAAGGACATCGGACACAGCCGGCCACGGGGCCGGCTGCCGGACAAGATCGGGAGCACCATGCTCGATAAGCCGTTCGGACGGCGTAGCTTGCTGCGGGGCGCGGGTGCGCTAACCGCCGCATCGGTGGCGCCGTGGGCCGCAGGCTGTGCTTCAGATGACAGCGACGCGTTGACGTTCTTCTTCTCCGCCAATCCCGACGAGCGCGATGCCAGGCTGCGCATCGTCGACGAATTCCAGCGCCGTCATCCAGACATCGAAGTTCGCCCGGTGTATGCGGCCTCGGGCGTGATGCAGCAGTTGGCCACCTTTTGCGCGGGCGGCAAATGCCCGGATGTGATGATGGCGTGGGAGTTGACCTACGCCGAACTCGCCGCCCGCGGGGTGTTGCTTGATCTCAACACGCTGCTGGCGCAGGACAAAGCGTTTGCCGAGGAGCTGAAATCCGACGGCATCGGCGCGCTTTATGACACCTTCACGTTCAACGGCGGCCAGTACGCTCTTCCCGAGCAATGGTCGGGGAGCTACCTGTACTACAACAGACGGCTTTTCGCTCAGGCGGGTGTGCCGGCGCCGCCCGGGACCTGGGAGCAGCCGTGGAACTTCGCCCAGTTCCTGGACACGGCCCGCGCGCTGACGAAGAGGAATGAAGCTGGCCGGGCCAGGCAGTGGGGTTTCGTCAACATGTGGTTCTCGTACTACTCGGCCGGCCTGTTCGCCATGAACAACGGTGTACCGTGGTCCACCCCGCTGAAGAACCCGATCCATTTCAATTTCGGAGACGACGCGTTCATCGAGGCGGTGCAGTTCTACGCCGACCTGGCGAACAAACACAAGGTCGCTCCCAATGCGTCCGAGGTGCAATCGATGTCCACACCCGACCTTTTCGCGTCGGGCAGGGCGGCGATGGCGCTGGGTGGCCACTGGCGGTACCAGACATTCATCCGAGCCGATGGGTTGGATTTTGATGTCGCCTCGTTGCCGGTGGGGCCGCGTCGGCAGGGACAGCCTGCCCACTCCGATATCGGCTCCACCGGACTTGCTATCTCGGCCAGCAGTCCGCGCAAGGAGCAGGCATGGGAGTTCGTCAAATTCGCGACCGGCCCAGTCGGGCAGGCGCTGATCGGTGAATCAAGCCTGTTCGTGCCGGTGCTGCAGTCCGCGCTCAACTCGACCGGATTCGCCGCAGCCCACAAAAGGGTCGGCAACCTCGCCGTGCTCACCCAAGGGCCGGCGTATTCCGAAGGACTGCCGATCACCCCGGCGTGGGAAAAGGTCGTCGCACTGATGGACCGCAGCTTTGGACCCGTGCTGCGCGGGTCTCGACCAGCGACATCCCTGACCGGGCTCTCGCCCGCCGTCGACGAGGTGCTGCACACTCCATGACATCGGTCGACACACCCGCCGTAGACGATACCGTTGCCGCCGCAGGATCGGGCCCTTCACGCAAACGTGCTTGGGCAGGCCGCCTTTTCGTCGCACCGAACCTGGTCGCGGTAACCGTGTTCATGCTTTTTCCGCTCGGGTTCTCGCTGTACATGAGCTTTCAAAGGTGGGACATCTTCCGGCCGCCGAAGTTCGTCGGCCTGAAAAACTTCGAAGAACTCTTTTCTTCCGACCCACTGTTTCTCATTGCTATTCGCAACACGGTGGTCTTCACCCTGGGAACCGTTGCTCCGACCGTCGTCATCAGCCTTATCGTCGCCGTCATGCTCAATCGAAAGGTCAAGGGCATCGGTATCTTCCGAACGGTCGTCTTTCTGCCGCTGGCTATCTCGTCGGTGGTGATGGCGGTCGTGTGGCAGTTCGTCTTCAATACCGACAACGGGCTGCTCAACATCATGCTCGGCTGGGTAGGGATCGGCCCGGTTCCGTGGTTGGTGGAACCGCACTGGGCCATGGCCTCGCTATGCATGGTCAGCGTGTGGCGAAGCGTGCCGTTCGCCACCGTCGTTTTGTTGGCCGCAATGCAAGGGGTTCCCGAAACCGTCTATGAGGCGGCCAAAATCGACGGCGCCGGGGAGATACGGCGGTTCATCTCCATCACTGTGCCGTTGATCCGCGGAGCGATTTCGTTCGTGGTGGTCATCTCGATCATTCACGCGTTCCAGGCGTTCGACATGGTGTACGTCCTCAACGGCCCCAACGGCGGACCGGAATCCGCGACGTATGTCTTGGGGATCATGCTTTTCCAGCACGCGTTTTCGTTCTTGGAATTCGGTTATGCGTCCGCCTTGGCATGGGTGATGTTCGCCATCTTGCTGTTCCTGACGGTAGTGCAGTTGCGACTCACGCATCGGCGTTCTTGGGAGACTTCGCGTGGGCTCAAGTGAGAGTGTGTTCAAGCGCAGCGTAATTCGCGGCGTTCTGATCTACGCGGGGCTGCTCGCGATCGCGTGGTGCTGGCTGTTCCCGATTGCCTGGGCAGCGTCGGGTTCGCTGAAGAGCGAAGGGGAGATCACTGAGCCAAAGCTGTTTCCGGCCCACCCGCGCTGGTCGAACTATACCGAGGTGTTCGCGCTGATGCCGTTCTGGCGAATGTTCTTCAACACGGTGCTCTACGCGGGATGCGTCACGGCCGGCCAGGTCTTTTTCTGCTCACTGGCCGGATATGCCTTTGCGCGTCTGCAATTTCGTGGCCGCGACACATTGTTCGTGTTGTACTTGGGCACCCTGATGGTGCCGCTGACGGTGACAGTGATCCCGCAGTTCATCTTGATGCGGACACTAGGGTGGGTCGACACCCCGTGGGCCATGATTGTGCCCGGGCTGTTCGGCAGCGCGTTCGGCACCTACCTCATGCGGCAGTTCTTCCAGACGCTTCCCAACGATCTCGAGGAAGCCGCGATTCTCGACGGTTGCTCCCCGTGGCAGATCTACTGGCGGATCCTGCTGCCCCATGCCAGGCCCGCGGTGATGGTGCTCGCGGTGCTGACGTGGGTCAACGTGTGGAACGACTTTCTGTGGCCGCTGTTGATGTTGCAGCGCAACAGCCTGGCCACCCTGACGCTCGGCCTGGTCCGGATGCGGGGGGAGTACGTGGCTCGCTGGCCGATCATCATGGCAACCTCGATGCTTATCATGCTGCCGTTGATCATCATCTATGCGATCGCGCAACGGTCGTTTGTTCGCGGTATTGCCGTCACCGGGCTGGGCGGATAGCCGATGGCTTCGGTGAGTTTCGACCATGCGACGCGGCGCTATCCCGGAGCCGACCGGCCGGCCTTGGATAGCCTCGACCTCGTCGTCGGTGATGGCGAGTTCGTCGTCATGGTCGGCCCGTCGGGGTGCGGCAAGACGACCTCGCTTCGGATGGTGGCCGGACTGGAAACGTTGGATTCGGGACGTATCCGGATCGGTGACCGCGACGTCACCAACGTCGATCCCAAGGACCGCGATGTCGCGATGGTGTTTCAGAACTACGCGCTTTACCCGCACATGACGGTCGCGCAAAATATGGGCTTTGCGTTGAAGATCGCCAAGACCCCGAAGGCCGACATCCGAGAACGGGTTTTCGCTGCAGCGGAACTGCTCGACTTGGAACCTTATCTGGATCGCAAGCCGAAAGACCTCTCCGGTGGGCAGCGACAGCGGGTGGCGATGGGGCGCGCCATTGTGCGCCGTCCGCAGGTCTTCCTGATGGACGAGCCGCTGTCCAACCTCGACGCCAAACTGCGGGTGCAGACCCGCAACCAGATCGCCGCACTGCAACGGCGCCTGGGCACTACCACCGTCTACGTCACCCACGACCAGGTCGAGGCCATGACGATGGGCGACCGCGTCGCCGTGCTGCGCGATGGGGTGTTGCAGCAGTTCGCGACGCCTCGTGAGCTCTACCGCAGCCCCGATAACTTATTTGTGGCGGGATTTATCGGATCGCCGGCAATGAACCTGTTCTCCCTGCCTATCGTGGATTCCTCGGTTTCGCTTGGGGATTGGTCAATCCCGCTACCACGAGACGTTGCGAATGCAGCCAGTGAGGTTGTCGTGGGGGTGCGTCCCGAACACTTCGAGCTGGGCAACCTCGGCGTCGAGATGGAGGTGGATGTGGTTGAAGAGCTTGGGGCCGATGCCTACCTATATGGACGAATCACGGGCTCCGGCAAGGTGATTGATCAACCCGTGGTTGCGCGCGCCGACGGGCGGCACCCGCCGGAAAAGGGCAGCCGAGTACGTCTGCATCCAGAACCTGGGCATCTGCACTTCTTTGGCGTAGAAGGCAACCGCATACCTTGAGCAGAGGCGATCTGAGCACAGCGCGCGCCGACCTGGTGTGCGAAGGCGGTGGCGTCCGGGGTATCGGAATGGTCGGGGCGGTCGACGCGCTGGCCCAAGCCGGGTATCGATTTCCCCGGGTCGCGGGCACCAGTGCCGGCGCGGTCGTCGCATCCCTGGTCGCGGCCCTCCAGATTGCCGGCGAGCCGCTGAGCCGACTGGCAGAAATCATGCGCACCATCGACTATCGAAAGTTCATGGACCGCAATCTGATCGGACGCGTGCCGTTGATCGGCGGGGGACTGTCGTTGTTGGTGTCCGACGGTGTCTATCGCGGGAACTACCTCGAGCAGCTCGTTGCCGGTCTGCTTCGCGACCTCGGCGTGCGAACCTTCGGCGACTTGCGCACCGGCGAAGAGCCTGATCAGTTCGCCTGGGCACTCGTGGTGACGGCCAGTGACCTGTCGCGCCGCCGGCTGGTGCGCATCCCGTGGGACCTCAACTCCTACGGGATCGACCCGGATGGCTTCCCGGTGGCGCGCGCCGTGCACGCCTCGTCGGCGATTCCATACGTGTTCGAGCCCGTTAGGGTAGGCGGCGCCACTTGGGTCGACGGCGGATTGCTGTCCGATTTCCCGGTCGAGCTGTTCGACAGCCCCGACGCGGAGCCGCGATGGCCAACCTTCGGAATCCGCCTTTCGGCGCGGCCGGGCATCCCGCCCACCCATCCGGTCCATGGCCCGGTGTCACTGGGACTCGCGGCGATAGAAACACTGGTGAGCAATCAGGACAACGCCTATATCGACGACCCGTGCACCGTCCGGCGGACCATTTTCGTGCCCGCTGAGGACGTGAGCCCGATCGACTTCGACGTCACCGCCGACCAACGGGAAGCCCTGTACCAACGGGGACTGCAAGCCGGCCGGCACTTTTTGCAAACCTGGAATTACGCGGACTACCTCGCGACTTGCGGCGGACCCAGGGGCGGCTTGCCGTAACGAGTCAGGTCGTGCGGCGATGCCTATCGGCGCGGGCAGCGAGCGCATCGAGGCGACGTTGTACTCGCTGAATGTCATTCAATGCCGGCATCTGGTCGGTGATCCGCGTGATTTCCACCCCGATGTCAGCCGAGGTGATCGGTCGACGTCGATACAGCATGAGTTTGCTTGCGATTGCGGCGATGTCGTCGTCGCAAAGTCGCCGCCGGGACAGGGCTGTCAGCGCGACGTGGCCGGCAGCCGGCATGCCGGTGGGGTAACCGGCCCGCACAAAAGCGACAATGCTTGATACCCAATGGGCCAAGTCCATACGTCCACCTCGCTAACCGCCGCACATCACCCGCAGACGGCAGTTCTCACCACGAGTAGCAACTTAGCAGTAGCAACGTCAGCAGGCTGGTAACGCCACACAGTTAGGGCGCATTTTTTCCAATGGTCTGCGCGAGCCACCAGAATCGAATTCCGGCAACCAAGTTTCTCCGAGGTGTGGCGCGCCGAAACCATGTTTGGCCGCACGGTTTTTAGTATTGCCGGGTGGTGGATCGCTATGGAACCGATGTCTTATCCACGGGTCGGCACAAGCCCCGCTCGACCGAGCACCCGGCTGAACCGGGGCTGGTGGTCGAGGACGTGCAAACCGGCTATGTCGGCGCGGTGGTGCGAGTCGAATACGATCGGGTCGACCTGGAGGATCGGCACGGTCACGTTCGTGGGTTTCCCTTGGGCCCTGGCTATCTCCTTGAGGGCCGTCCCGTGATCCTCACCGCGCCGCGGCGCCCCGCGCCGACTACTGCGACCCGGACGGCCTCGGGTTCGGTTGCGGTGCACGGTGCGCGCGCCCGAGTCGCTCGCGCCAGCCGGATTTATGTCGAGGGACGCCATGACGCTGAACTCATCGCACAGGTGTGGGGCGAGGACTTGCGCATCGAGGGTGTCGTCGTCGAGCACCTTGGTGGCATCGATGACCTGGTCGACATCGTCGCAGATTTCGCGCCCGGACCCGGGCGGCGGCTCGGTGTTCTGGTCGACCACCTCGTCGCGGGCTCGAAGGAGACGCGGATCGCCGAAGCGGTACGGCGAGGGCCCGGAGGCAGCGACACCGTGGTCGTCGGTCACCCGTATGTCGACATCTGGCAAGCCGTAAAACCCCAGCGGCTGGGGCTCACCGAGTGGCCGGTGGTACCACGGCATCTGGAATGGAAGCGGGGCGCGTGCGAGGCGCTCGGCTTATCCCATGCCAGCCAGACCGACATCGCCAAAGCCTGGCGGCACATCCGCTCACGGGTGCGCGATTGGCACGATCTGGAGTCGGCACTGATCAGCCGGGTCGAGGAACTCATCGACTTCGTCACTGCACCGGCGAGCGCCTGAACGCCCGACGCAGCGGCGCGTGTTCGGTTGCGGTGCAATATGTTTGACGACATCGCCATTGGCGGCGTGGGCAATTCCATTGGCGGCCCGCTGATTGGGGCGCTGCCGCTTTGGATCATCGCCGCGCCCGTGGCCGTCGACGACCACAGATCAACCCGCTCATGACCAATTGGTGACCACGTCGTTACGGCAATCCCAACTGGTGCCGGAGAAAGCCCTCGGTCCCGTCGGTTAGGGACTAAAGCCTCACGACCGAGGACCCCGTAGCTTAATAACGTCGGTTGCGGACGGAGGTAGAACGAAAAATGTCAGTAACCGACAAATCCCGAGGCATCGTCGTCGCGGTCGATGGCTCACCCGAATCAGATGCCGCCGCATCGTGGGCGGCGCGGGACGCGGCCATGCGGCAGGTCCCGCTCACGGTGTTCCACGCGGTGGCCACCCCGACCACGACCTACCCACCGGTCGCGTATCCCGAGTCGCTGGGCATACGGCTGGAAGACGAGGGCAAAAAGGCCGTCATGCATGCGATCAAGGTCGCCGAAGATGCGATGCCGGCGGACCGCAAAGTAACCATCCACCGGGAGTTGGTCTACTCGACCCCAGCGCCCGCCCTGATCGACTTGTCCAATGAGGCGGAGATGATCGTCATGGGCAGCTCCGGGCGGGGGTTGCTGGCCAGGGGAGTGCTCGGCTCGGTCAGTTCCACCGTGGTGCGTCACGCGCATTGCCCGGTTGCGGTCATCCGCCATGAGGATCTACCCGACCCACAGCGCCCGGTGTTGGTCGGGATCGACGGCTCGCCGGCTTCCGAACTCGCGACAGACGTCGCTTTCGACGAAGCTTCTCGTCGCGGCGTCGACCTGATCGCCTTGCACGCATGGAGCGACGTGAGCGTGAGCGAACTTTCCGAAATGGACTGGTCGACGCTGGAAGAGGCGGCGCAGCGCAGTCTTGCTGAGAACTTAGCGGGGCGCCAAGAACGCTACCCCGACGTCACGGTGCAACGCGTGGTGGTGCGCGATCAGCCGGCGCAACAGCTCGCCGAAAAGTCGGAATCCGCTCAGCTTGTCGTGGTGGGCAGTCACGGCCGAGGTGGCTTGACCGGCTGGCTGCTGGGCTCGGTCAGCAATTCGGTCCTGCACTCCGTACGGATACCTGTGATCGTCGCCCGGCCCACCAGCTCTGCCTGAATCCGGCGTGCCCGCCGGCGCTGGTGCAGGATTCCCGGTTTAACGGTGTCTCGTGTCGGTGGACCAGAGCGTCCGGCAGCCGGGGCACTGCAGGTGGACCCGCGTGGCCTGATTGCTCAACAGGTACTGCCAGTGCGCGCCGCAGTTCCGAGAGCTGCGGCACTCCGCGCACGCTGTCCTGCCCCACTCACAATTCGGGCAAGGGAGCCAAGCGCGTCGCGAAGCATCAGCGTGCGGATCAATCGACATTTTGAACACCAAGGGTAAGCCTCCTAACCAGGTAGTTAGGCTAGCCTACCCAAATTGGGCAAACAAAACGCCTGCTTGCGGGCCGTTATCACGAAGCGCAGGGACAGGGCTAGGCCCCTTTGCGGGCCTCTTGGTCAGCAGCGGCGACGATGTGAGCGACCAGGTTGCCGCCACGCACAACGTCGATCGTCTGCCCTGCGGCCACCCGATCGAAATAGCGGCCCGCGCGCTTGCGCAGCTCGTCAAGCTCGATCGGCCGACCGGAGTCGGCCGGGATCGGGGTGCTCGCCGCACCGGCCGACACGATCCGCGCCAGTAATCTGCCGCCGCGGACGACGTAAACAGTCTCCCCGGCCGCAACGCGATCGAAGCACCGCCCGGCGCGCGTCCGCAGTTCGTCCAGCCCGACCCAACCACCGGCGTCCGCGACTTTGACGCATCGCGCCGGGATTGGAGCGACCCTGCCGTCACCGACAGGCAGGATGCGCGCCACCAATTTGCCGCGACGAACGACGTCAATCGTCTCCCCGGCGGCAACCCGGCCGAGATACGCGCACGCGTCACTCCGAAGTTGGCCTAGGCCAATCACTTCCGGCATTTCGCTCCGATTCTCTGAGTTCACCGCCCGCCGGGAGGCGTTCCCGTGGGCGGTTAAGTAACTCAGTATATGACTGTACGTGCGGTCAGTGTCAAACGTTGACGCGACCTCCGGACAGAGAAGGGTCGAAACCGGCCGACGGGCTGTGCACGAATGAGTGAAGTCATGCGCGCGCCGGGTGGAAGCCCTCACGCTATTGGAGCGAAAAGCGCTGTAAAAGGCCAGGATTGAAGATGTCAGCAAAGGGCGACCGAGTTCACCCGGGCGGCGCTAGCATGTCCTTCCATCCATCGTCGCCTGTCTTACTCGAATTTTCGACCGTGTACTTGGCGCCGTCGGGCCCGACCAGTTCACCGCTCTGCGGGCTGTAAACCGCCGGGGGAGGACCGCTGGGCAGGTAGAGGCAGGGGTTTGGTTGCTGCCCATTGCACTCGACGGTTCCGGACCCCGGCCGCTGCAGGACATCGCTGACGGGCGGCGGTGTCCCCGCCACTCGGTCGGAGGGCGCCGGGTTGACGCCGTTGTCGACCGATGGGGCGGGTATCACCAGACCCGGCTTCACCGGTTGGTCGCAGCGTGCCGCGGGCGCGGGGCAGGTCAGGATCTGGTTCGGGTCGCCATACCAGGGGTTAGTGCCCGCCGGCACGTATGGTTTGGGGTCGCGGCACTCACGCGGGGTGGCGGCCCGCTTCCCGGGGACGTCGACACAGGGAAGGTTGCGTGCCCCGCGCACGTCATTGGCAGGAGTGTCTTGTGGGATCTTGCAATAGGTTCCGGACGGCATCGGCGCCAGGCTGGTATCTGCCGGGGAACGCCATTGAGGTGCCGGGAGAAACCCGGTCAGGCACGGCGGGGGCTGGTTGATCGTCAGCGAGGTGCCGAGCGAGGCGTAGCCCGGGAAAGCCGCCGTTACCGTTTGGCCCTCCGATGCGCCCTGCGGGTAGGCGACCAGCAGTTGCTCTACGCCCTTGTGATAGCGCTTGAGCATGTCCAGCACGATCTCGAGATTCGCCAGTGTCTGCGGCAGCGACTCACGGACGTCGCCGAACACCTCGTTGACCTGATCGGCGGTCGGCGCGCCTTGGGTCAGGATGCTTTGCACGTGCTGGTCGTTTTCCGCGCTCTGGGCGGCCAGGATGTTCAGGTTGTGCGACCAGCGTTCGATCGAGTCACCCGAGTTGACTTGGCTGTCGATGATCGGGCCAGAGTTTTGGATGATGTCGTTGACATCGCCGATGTTGGTCTTGAAGTCGCCGGCGATCGCTTGCGTCGCATCGACCAGTCGTTGCAGCGCGGGACCCAATCCGCCGACGGCTTGGGCGGTTTCGTCGAGCAGCGAGGCGATCTTGTCCTTGGGCAACGCGGCCAGCCCGCGGTTCGCGGCGTCCAGCGCCGGCCCGATTTCGGTGGGCACGGTGCCATGGGTGATGGTTTCTCCCGGCGCGAAATATTTGCCCGGGTTGCCGGGCGACACCAGGTCCAGATACTGCTCACCGACCGCCGACACCGAATGCACGTTGGCCGACGCGTCAATCGGAATCTTGTAGCGGTTGGAAATGCTCATGGTCACCCGCGCGCCCGTCTCGGTCGGTTCCACGGCGGTGACCGTGCCGATGGTTTCACCGCGATAGGCCACGTTGGCCGTCTCGTACAGACCGCCCGACGCGGGCAGGTCTGCGTGCAGCGTGTACTGGCCGATCCCTGCCGCCGTGGGGATCCGCAGGTAGTAACCGCCCAGCGCAACCGCGGTGATCAAGGACAGAACTGCGAACAGGATCAGCTGACGCTTGATGAACGGGGTCAGCATTGCCCGTCCGCCCTTTCGACCAGCGGCCCACCGGGGGCGTCGTTCGGGTTCGGCGTGTAGCGGACATCGGGGATCATCGTTTCGGGGTCGCGGCCCCACGATTGCTCGAGCGCGCGCAGCGCCCCGGACAATCCCGTCCCGGTGAGGACCGCGTTGTCGACTGCGCTGAGGGTCAGGTCGAGCGTCAGCGACAGGTTGAAGTAGTCGCCGCGGAACGCCTTCGGCACGGCGTCAAGGTCGAACGGCCGGACCAGCATCAGCTTGAGCGCGCGGATCAGATATGGCGAGGCACGGCCGAGTTCCCGCAACGGGCACTGCAGCGACAGCAGGTCCTGGTGGAGGTCGCCCTGCGATGCGGACAGATATTGGTCCGCAACTCCGCTGAGCCGTCCGGTCGCGTCAACCGCGTTGATCAGAAGGTTCTGTTTGTCCGCGAAATGCTTGAGCAGCGGCGGGAATTCGGTGAGGACTCGATCCAAGACGTCCGAGCGGGGACCCACGTACGCCAACAGCCGGTTAGTGGAATCGATGGCCCGGGTGATGTCATCGCGTTGCTCGTTGAGTCGGGCGGTGAAGGTGTCCAGCTTGCCGAGGAAGGCTCGGATCTGGTCGGCCCGCCCGTTCAGGATGTTGTAGACCTCGTTCTGCAGCACTTCGAGATTGGGGATGCCGCCTCCGCGCAAGATCATGGCGAGACTGGCCAGCGTCTGCTCGGTGGTGGGATAAAAGGACGCATTTTTCAGCGGGATGGTGTCGCCCTGCTTGAGCAGCTCCGGAGACGGGTTGGGCGGCGCCGCCAGCTCCACATGCTGAGAACCCAGCAGGCTTGTCTGGCCGATCTTTGCGGTCGCGTTCTTGGGTAACTTGACGCCCTTGTCCAGACGCAACGTCAGCGTGGCCACCCAGTCCTTGTTCAAGTTGATCGCGCGCACCGTGCCGACAAAGACATCGGCCACCCGAACCCGGCTGTTGTCGTTCAGGGCAAGCGTGTCGGGCATCTGCACGTAGATGGTGTAGGAGCCGGGCCCGCTGCCCGGGCCACCGGGCATCGGCACATTCGCGATTCCGTGCCACTTCGCGCATGACGTCAGCGCCACGGCAGCCGTGAATAGAGCCAGCCCCTGCCGCGCCCGGTGTCGGGTCCGAAAGCCCAACGCGCGCACAGTATTCACGACCCCGCTCCTGTCGAGGCGGCGGCCTGCACGGGCGTCGGCGCGACCGGTCCGGGGACCACACCCGGCGCCGGTGGCGGTGGCGGAATCGGCACCTGCGGGGCCTGGACCCCGATGGGTGGCAGCACCGGAACCTCGTCGTACGCATTGGGCGGTCCCGGCGGGGTCTGCAGCCCTGATGGTGGAGGTGCGGTATCCGGGCCGCCCATCAGTTCACCCAGAGATTCGGGGGTTAACAGGCCTCCGGTGATGGGCCCCACCTGTGTGCCCTGCATGCCCGGCGCGACAACCCAGCCGGGTTGGGTATTGCGGTGCGACAGCGGAGTGTCGGGCACCCAGATCCCGGGCACCGTGGTGTCCTTGTAGCCGTTCGGCGGATCTAGCCGGGGCTCGGAGTAGGCGACTTCCTTGGGCAGTGTCTCGGCGGTGCTGAACAGATTCAGTCCGAACGGGAGGTAGTTGAACTTGATCGCATCGAGGATCGGCGCCAGGTACTGCGCACACAGCTCGGCGGATTCTTGATAGCCCAGTCGGCTACCGGCCTGGATCATGCTGCATACGAACTGCATTGGGTTCGCGAAGTTGGGGATCGCCGGGATCGACATGATGGCGCCGTGCGACGGGTGGTAAATCTGGCTGAGGTTCGTTTCCAGCGTCGGCAGGACGTGCAGTGCTGTCTCCAAACCGTTCAGCGGATCGGGTTGGACTAGGGTGGTGGTCAGCTTGGCGAGGTTGTCGACATCGTGCGCAAGCACCTCGCGGTTCTTGGTCAAGAACGGCCGCAGGGTGGACAGCAGGCCGTCGAATTGCTGTATCGCAGTGGCGAGGTCCCGGTCGGACCCGGTCAACTTGTCGGTGAACAGGGCCAGGTTTTTGTTCAACGCGACGAACTGCTGGTCGTCTTTGTGCAGGGCGTTGACGAACTGGGCGAGGCTGTGCACCACCGCGAAGAAGTCCCCGCGGCCCTCATTCAGCGCGGTCAACGACCGCGACAGGCTGTCCAGCGTGGTGTTGATCTGCTTGCCCTTGCCCGCTAGCCCGTCCGCGAACGACTCGATGGCATCACCGAACGGACCCTTGGGCTGCTCGGGTGTCGGGCCCAGTTTGTTGATGACGTTGGCGACGCTCTCGCGCAGCTGGTCCCACTCCGTCGGGACCTGCGTGCGCTCGATGGGAATCACCGCGTTATCGGCCATCACCGGACCACCTTTGTAAGGTGGCTCCAACTGAATGTTCCGCGACGCCACCAGGGTTGGGTTCACGATCACTGCGGAAGCGTTGGCGGGGACCTTGTACTTGTTGTCGTAGTGGAACGTCACTTTCATCTTGTCGCCGGCCGGCTCGATCTTGTCGACCGCGCCCACGCGAACGCCCATGATCTGCACTTTGTCCCCGGCATAGAGTGCGTTCGCCTGCGGGAAGTAAGCGACCACGGTGTTGGTGGTCAATTTGTTGTACAGCCGCATCCCGACGAACCCGGCGAGAAGAGCCAGCGCCACCACCAGCGTCCCGATTACCCTCCGGGACCGCATGTTGCGCACTTTGAAATTGGTGCTCAATTCTCGCTACCTCCCGTTGCGCCGCTACCTCCCGTGCCGCCGGGGTTGATGAACGGTGCCGGCAGCTGCTGCCCGGGTCCCGGCGGCGCCGGTGGCCGCGGCGGCAGACCGGGCGCAAACGTCGACGGTGGTGGGACGGGGCCCGCGGGTTGCAGGTTCTCGGTGCGCGCCCCCGGCGGCGCCTGGGTGGGCAAGGGCACCGGTGTGCCCGGCACGTCGGGAGGCGGCTCGCCCGGCCGCCCGGCGATCGCGATCCCCGGCGTCGGTGGCAGGCCGTTCGGGTTCGGCGGCGACGTCTGCACGTCGATCGGTGCCGGGAAACTACCGCCGAACGGTCCGACGTCTACGCCCGCGCACGGCAACGGATTCCACGGCCGCGGCAGCGCGTCGGCCGGTGGGGTGTACGAACACGCTGTTCCCGGGGGGACCGCCGGCCCCGGATGATCGGGGGTGCCCTCCAGCACCGGCGGTGCGGGCGGCGGCGCCCCGTTGGGGAACCGCGTGCCGTTGGGGTCGGGCCAGCGGAACTCGGGCAGGCCGGCGCTGCGCCAGAAGTCCTCCGGGTCGATGCCACGCTTCTTGAAGGCGGCGTCGACGAACGGCTGCAAGATCCAGTAAGGGAGCAGGTTCGACAAAACGATTTTGAAGTACGGTCCGGACGCGACCGATTCGCCGAGCGATGCGGCGAATTGGCTGACGTACGTGAGGGTTTGGGCGAGGTCGTCTTTGCGCTTGATCAACAAATCGCTGATGTGATGCAACTGCTCCAGCACAGGATGGAGGTTCGGGTTCTCGTTGATGAACCCCTGCACCTGCGCCGAGAAGGCGGAAATGTTTTGCAGCAGGGCGCCGATGGCGCGGCCACGTTCGTTGAACGCGGCCAGCAGCGTCTTCGCGTTGACCAGCAACCGGTTGATTTGTTCGCTGCGATCACCGAGCACGCTCGCCACCTGGTGGGCCTGCTCGAGCAGGTGCTTGATCTGTTCGTCGCGTTTACCGATGGTGTCGGAGAACTTGGCCAAACCGTCGAGTGTGGCACTCAGGTGTGGGTAGGTCTGGTCGATGGTCTGCGACAAGACGTTCAGCGACCGCTTGACGGTATCGGTGTCCCACCCGGAGGCGGCCTTGGTGATGTCGAAGTTCGCGTCGTAGAGCTGATAGGGGGTGGTGCTTTGGCCCAGCGGCAAGACGCCGCCCGGCCGCAACGCCTGGGTTCCCCGCGGCTCGATCTCGAGCACTTTCTTGCCCAGGATGGTGTCGGTCTTGATCGCGAGCCGGCTCTCGGTGCCGACGGTGTTGCTGCCGATCGTGAACTTGATCAGGACGTGGTCGCCGTCGATGTCGAACGCCTCCACCTTGCCGACATTTACGCCCGAGATGCGCACCTTGTCGCCCTTGTTCAGTTGACCGGTGTCGGTGAACTGCCCGTAGTAGCTCGGGCTCGCGAACATCATCGGGACACTGGTGAAGCTTTGGCCGACGGCGACGACGAGCACCAGCACGGTTATGCCCATCAGACCGACACGGCCGCGGTTGAATTCCGACAGCGTTCTCATTGCGGCGTGCACCTGCCCGTGGGCTGCTGCCAGATCCTGACCGTGCGGACCGGGCCGCCGGGCTGCAGCCCGTTCCACCTGATCGTGAGGTCGCAGAGGTAGAAGTTCACCCAGTCCCCGTAGAGGCCGATGCTGCGACCGATCAGATTGAGCGCTGTCGGCGTCTTGTGGATGAGATCATTGACCTGAACTCTTTGGTCGATGAGGGGCTGCTGGAGCGCCTGCAAGTAGTTGATCTCCTTGTGCAGCAAGGCCCGATTCTCCGCCAGGAGGTCGGCAACCGTTCCGGCGGCGTTGCTGATGTTGGCGACGCCCGCGGCCAGCGGATCGGCGTGGTTGGCCAGCCCGGTGATCAACCTTTCGAAGTTGTCGATGGTCTGGTCGAACTCCTTGCGATGCCTAACCGTGGTGTCCAGCACCACGTTCAGGTTCTTGACCACCTCGCCGATCGCCTGGTCGCGTTCGGCGATGTGCGCGGTCGCCTGCGCGGTCTGGTCGAGGATGTCGTTGATGGTTCCGCCCTGACCCTGAAACACGGTGATGATGGCCGACGCAATGGTGTTGACCTTTTCGGGATCGAGCGCCCGGAACAGCGGCTTGAAACCACCGAGGAGGGCGTCGAGATCCAGCGCCGGTGAAGTTCGAGACGGCGGGATGAGGCCACCCGGCGGCAGGATCCGGTCGGCGCCCTCGCCCTCGCCGCGTTTGAGCTCGAGGTAGCGGTCGGCGAACAGGTTGAGATAGCGGATCTGCGCGGTCGTCGACTGATAGAGCGATACCGAGCGGTCGACAGTGAAGTCCACCAGTACCCGCCGGCCTCCTTCGATCAGCCGCACCTTTTTGACCTTTCCGATCTCCACCCCGGAAGCGCGGACGAACTGGCCGTCCTTCAGCCCGCTGGCGTTCTTGAACTCAGCGGAATAGCTGTTGGTGCTGTTGAAGCGCATCTGACCGAACACCACGACGATCGAAATTGTGATGAGCAGCAGCACCAAGGAGACGATGCCGAGCTTGATGGCGGAACTGGTGATTTTCATGGGTTGATCGTGTTGTCCCCGACTTGGCGGCCCCACACGTACTCGATGGCGTACGGTGAGCCGGTGTCCAGGTGGTTGTACGGCGCGAGGCTGGCGCCCGTGTCCACCACCAACTCCGGCGCGGGCCACAGGTCGTGGGTGATGGCCTGCCAGCAACCCGGCGCACCCCCCGGCCCGCCACGAGCGTTCACCCGTGGCAGATTGTCCGGGAACACATAGGGATTCGGCGCCCCGCCGACCACTCCGGCCAGGCTAAGGAGCCCCATGGTGGCCACCGTGCCGGCCAATCCCGGGAGCGTCAGCATGCCGCCCAGCCCTGACGTCAGCTCGGTCATGGTTCTCAGCGCGTAGCCGTTACCGCCACCCGCCGTCGCGTAGGCCGCGGGTTCTTCGTCGTAGTAATTGCGGATGGTGCAGAAGATTTCGGGACTGTAGGTGTCGAGGAGCTGGGCGGTGGGCACCAGATCGGCGGCCCCACGTTGCAGGTAGGGCCCGCCGCGCCGGAAGATATCTTCGCCTGTATTGCCCAACCCGGTCGCGGCCAACAACGCCGCATCCAGATCGGCTTCCTGCCGGTGCAGCGTGCGCGCGGTGATGACCGCGTTGTTGAGGGAGTCCAGCAGGTCCGGCGCGGCGTTGGCGTAGGTGTCGCCCAGATCCGCCAGCCGCTGAATGTCGTAGCGGATCTGCGGCATTTGCGGGTTGATGTCATCGAGGATGGCGTTGGCGTTGACGATCGACTGCCCGAACTTGTCGCCCAACCCGGTCAATGCCTGCGCGGCCGCGGCCAGCGTCAGGTTCAGCTTGACCGGGTCCACCTTCTCCGCGATGGAGGTGATCGTCCCGAACAACGTGTTGAACTCCGTCGTCACCGAACTCGCATCGATCACATGTTGTGACGTGATCCGTTGCGGCGTTGGGTTTTTCGGCGAGCTCAACGACACAAACTTGTTGCCGAACACCGTGGTCGCCTTGATTTGGGCCTCCACATTGGCCGGAATCAGCTTGATGTACTTGGGATCGACGTCCAACACAAACTTGGCCGCCGGCTTGTCACGCGCGATTTTGGCGCAGTCGGGATCATGTGCGTCGCACTCGGCGATCTTGGCCACCCGGCCGATTTCCACCCCGTTGTAGGTGACCTTCGAATTCGGATCCATCACCAAACCCGACCGGGAAGCTACCATCGTCAGGGTCGTCTTGGGCGTGAGCCGGCCCCGAAACTGCAGCCACACGAACGCCAACACCACCGCGGCGACCAACAAGAACACCACAGCCGCCGTCTTGTACGGCGGGATACGTGGCGGGTTCTCCTGCGCGGGGGACGTCATGGCGGCTACACGGTGAGGTTGAAGTTGGGGCTTTTGCCGTAGACCGCCATCGCAGTCAGGACCACCACGACAACGATCGTGATCAACGACAGCCGCATCGACCGGCCGACAGCTTCGCCGACGCCGACTGGCCCACCGCTGGCGGTGTAGCCGTAGTAGCAGTGGGTGGTCATCACGACCACCGCTACCAGAATCACCTCCGCGAACGACCAGCCCACGTCATTGAGGCGCAGGAAGGTGTGGAAGTAGTGGTTGTACGTGCCGGGGGACTGCCCGTAGAGGAATACCGTGGTGACCTGTTGTGAGACGAAGGCCAGGGTGACCGCCAATCCATAGAGCGGGATGATGACGATGAGACCTGCCATCACCCGGGTGGATGCCAGGAAGGCGACCGACCGGATGCTCATCACCTCCAGCGCGTCGATCTCCTCGCTGATGCGCATGGCGCCCAGTTCGGCGGTGGCCCCGGCGCCAACCGTGGCGGCCAGCGCCTGTCCGGCGGCCACCGGCGCCACAAACCGCACATTGACCAATGCGGCCAGAAATCCGGTGAATGCCTCGACACCGATGTTGCCGAGGGTCGCGTAGCCCTGGATGGCGACCAGTGAGCCGGCGGACAGGGTGATGAAGCCGACGATGGCGGCGGTGCCACCGACTACGGCCATCGCGCCGGTACCCATCCCCATCTGGGCAACCATCCGCAGCAGCTCTTTGCGGTAGCGGTGCAGGGCGAAGGGGATCTGTCCGACTGCGGACAAGGCGAACCAGACCATTTGCCCGATCTCGACCAGCAGCCGCGCCGGGGTATCCCGGAACCGACTGAGGGCGGCCCGGGGCACGTGGAGATGCCGTGCGGGAACCCCTGTAACCGCGGTCATTTCAACGCCCCGTTCCGAAGCGGACACCGATGGTGGTCAGCGCCGCGTTGACCGCGAACAGCGCGATGAAACACAGCACCACCGTCTCGTTGACGGCAGTGCCCAAACCTTTCGACCCGCCGCGGACGATCAGCCCGCGGTAACACCCCACCAGACCGGCGATCAGCCCGAACGTCGCCGCCTTGACGAACGCGATCACCACCTCCGGTAGGCCGGTGAGCGCCGTCAACGTGGACAGGTAGGCGCCGCTCGAGACGTTCTGCAGGTACACGCTGAAGAGGTAGCCGCCGCCAAGGCCGACGGCGACCACGAGGCCGTTGAGCAGCACTGCCACCATCGTCGAAGCGACGACACGCGGCACCACCAGCCGATGGATCGGGTCAATGCCGAGTACCTCGAGCGCATCGATTTCCTCCCGGATGGTGCGGGCGCCGAGGTCGGCGCAAATGGCGGTCCCGCCGGCGCCGGCGACCACCAGCACCGTCACAATCGGGCCGAGCTGGGTGACCGCGCCGATCGCGGCACCGGCCCCGGAGACGTCGGCAGCGCCGATCTCGGCCAGCAGCAGATTGAGCGTGAAGATGAGCAGCACGGTTTCCGGGATGGACACCGCGATGGTGGGCAACAGCGATACCCGCATCAGGAACCAGCCAGTCCAGATGAACTCACGCCATTCGAAGGGCTGCTTCAGAGCTTTGCCGGTCAGCACGCACATTCGGAAGAATCCGCCGGCCACTTCCGTCCCGGGTCGCAGCTTTTCGCCCAGTTTGCCGCGGATCAAGGGCGCGGTAGTCACCGCTCCCTCCGTGAATCTTGCGGCACAACGTGTTTCGATCTCGTTGGGGACGACAGCGGCTGCCGGCGCTGGTGCTGCAAGGTCGGGCGTGACGGTTCTGGGTGTGGTGCGCGGTGTAGCGCATCACCTCGTTCCCGACGTCGGCCGCCCGCGTGATCCTCCCGACCGGCGGCTTTGGGTTGTGCTGTCCGGCTGCCGGTCGCCCTCGTTAGCGTCACGCTGCAACTATCGCATCAGACCGTACGTGCGGTCAATGAAACGGAAATTTTGCCTAAATTTCACCACGAGCATCTGGGGTCGCCAGGTGGGCGCCAGCGGTAGTTGGACGGGCAGGCTTCTCGCCACGCAACGGGCCGGTTGCGCCCGACCACGCCCTGTTGAATCGGTTAAGACAAGTTATCTTCTCCTGCAGGGCATTTCGCCTGCTATGGGGTCAATCCGTCGCACCCGCCGCCGCGGCAAGGCACTCGCGCACCACCGAGACGACCTCCGTGGAAGGGTTCGCCCACTTGGCAAGCCCCAACCGGTCGAGCAGTAGGCCGCCGAGGAAGACGTCGACGAAAGCGGCCCCGACCTCCTCGGGTTTACGGGCATCGGCGGCGTCGAACCACACCCACATCCACTCCAATGATCCCCACAGCTGCAGCGCCGCTAATTCGATGTCCACGCTTCGGAATACGCCGATGTCCATCCCGTTGCGAATCTCGTCAACTGCGAGCTTTTGCAATTGATGGCGCAATTTGCGTACGTGCTGCATCCTCGGGTCATCGGACAGCTGAACCACCTCGCGCTGGCTTGCCACCGTCGCGTTGCGGGCGGTCACCTGCAGCAGTGCGGACGCGTAAATGATTGCGGCGATGCGCTCGTGCGGGGCGGCCAATCGATCCCATACCATCCGCAGCACGTCGAGCTGGCGGGCCAAGTGGGTTTCTTCGAGCTCCCGCAACATCTGCGCTTTGGTGCCGAAGTGATGAACGATGGTGCCCTTGGACATGCCAAGCTCGTCGGCGATGTCGCCGATATTCGTTCTGTCATAACCGCGTTCGGCGACATAGCGGACAAACGCGTCGAGAATTTCGCCACGTCTACCAGGCGATCTGGGCATCTTCAACCCTTCGGCGTCAACTAACCGTACGAACGGTCTATCATAACCACCGCGCGGTAAAAGTCGCCTACCGTGGTGCCATGTTGGTGATAGCTACCGTTTTCGCCATGGCGAGGGTCGCATAGTCCGGCGCGATACCGCTCGGTGGTGTCGCACAACTGCCGGAGCGGCCAGAGCCGGCCTGGTGGCCGTTAGGTCAACGAGACCCGCAGTGCCCTTTACTGATCCCGTCCGGTGCAGTCACGACATACATGTTCGCACCCGGGGCCGGCTTGATTTCACCGGCGGTGTAGATGGTCATGAGTTCAGTGCCATCGCTGTCGGCAATGCACACATAGGTGTCGGTTTCAGCGTCATAGTCGAATCTGTCCCACGCCAACACGAAGGCCAAGCAGTTCCCGTCGCGGTCAGCGACCACGAGCTTGTGCACGCCGGAATCCTTTAACAGCTCGGCATCCTGAGCGCGGTCAAGAGGGGCATGGCCGTTATGGACCGCAACGCTGTTCAACATCTGTGTACTCCCTGAGCGAGGATGTCTACGTCAGGTCCGGAAGCTCGCAATTTCCGATCCTGCCGGAAACGTTTCTCCCTCGGATACTTTCCCGACCAGGGCATTACGGCCCCTCTCAAGGGGCCGTAAGTCGCTTATCAAACAGAGCGCTATCCGGTCTGTGCGGCGTCGTCTGCCGGACGCAACATCACCAGCAGGACTCCGGCAGCAAAGACCAGCACGGTCAACCAACCAAACCGCCCATTGGGCGCAAAGCCGTCCCCAGCGAGGAATTCTAAGCCATACACGGTCATTGCGGCTCCGGCCAGCATGGCCGCCTCACCCCAACGGTCGGTAAGTCTGGTCCGCAGCAACGGCAGCGGCGCGGCGAACAATCGGCGTCGCCACCACAGCAGCACCAGCTCGACCGCTGTCACGAGGCTCAAGACGACCTCCCACTCCAGCCGAGCCAGCCACCACGCCGCTGTTCCTTCAACGGGTTGGGGCAATAGCCCGGCCGGGTAGCCAATGATCGCCACGATCACCACCGGAATCATGTGCCACAAATAAAGGGCCATCACATTGCTATTGGCGCTTGATAGCAGCCGCTGCGCGAAGCCTGCACGCAACACCTGGTTGAGCGCCGGCGCAAGCGCGACCGCGAGTCCTGCTTGGGTGCACGCGAAGGCCATCATCGCCACCGAGGGCGGCGTCGTGTTCTGCACGGCTTGGCCCGGCACGCCGATCATGCTTACCGGATAGGCCCCCGACCCGATGAGCAATGCCAGTGCTACCGCGGACACGGCGGCGAGCAGCATGGGTCTCCATCCGCTCAGTAGCCCAGCCTGCCAAGCGATTCCGAGCTGGTACAGCAACCCCCAGCACAGCACGTAATTGAGCCAGCCGATGTAGGGCACGTGGCCGTGGATCGTCGCGGCGTCTACCGCGATCACTCCCACGGCCAACGCGGCCGGCGCGAACAGCCCCCAACGACGTTGTGCGGCAATGGCGATGGGGGTCAGCGAGACGACAACTACGTAGATGGCCAGGAACCACAGGTGCATGGCCACCGCCCAGCCCGCGTACTCCAATACCGACCCCGAGACGCCGCGCAGCTGCAGCACCACCACAATCAACGACACCAGCGCGACGTACACCGCAGTCGGCCCAAGCACCCGGGCCAGTCGGTGCCGAATCCAGTCCTGACGCGAGAAACCGTGAGTGCCCCGCCGATGCGTCCACGACAAGCCGCTGGCGTAACCGGCAACCAGGAAGAACACCGGCACCGCTTGGAAAATCCAGGTCAGCCATCCCGTCCACGGCATGTCTTCGAGCGGGTTCTGCCGGCCGAACGATCCGTCGTGGTACGTCACGGAACCGGCGAGCCAGTGGCCCAGCACGATGAGGACCACACCCGATACGCGGTAACAGTCCGCAGCCAGGTTTCGCGCCGGTGCTGCGGTGTCAGTGGGCCGCTTCACTGGCTGCTCCTGGCGCGGCGGGGGAGAACCGGCCAGATCATGTTCGGCGCGAGCGCGGGAAGTTCGACGCAGCTGCACTCGCGCTAGGGTACTCGGTCAGGGTGTCGCAGACCTGGCCGTCGGTCCCGCCGAGGCGGCCCCGGTTGCCGAAAGCATGCCCGACAGAACGGAGATCTCGCCATGAAACAAGCCCGCCTCGGGGATCTGGAAGTCGGACGCGTCGGTCTGGGAGCCATGGGCATGTCTGTGGCCTACGCCGGCGCCGGCAGCGACGACGCCGAATCGATCCGTACCATTCACCGAGCCATCGACCTGGGCGTCACGCTGATCGACACCGCCGAGGTTTACGGCCCCTACATCAATGAGGAACTCGTCGCCCGCGCTTTGCAAGACCGCCGAGACCAGGTGGTGTTGGCAACCAAGTTCGGGCTGATTTCGCACACCGGCCGCAACGGTTTGGACAGCAGCCCCGCCAATATCCGCATCGCCGTGGATGGTTCGTTGCAAAGGCTGGCGACCGATCGCATCGACCTCTACTATCAACACCGCCTCGACCGCGAGACGCCGATTGAAGACACCATGGGAACGTTGGCTGAGCTGGTCGCTGCCGGCAAGATCCGCCACATCGGTCTTTCTGAAGTGGGTGTCAACACCATCAGACGCGCGCATGCCGTGCATCCTGTTACGGCCGTCCAATCGGAGTACTCGTTGTGGACGCGAGACCCCGAGGACACGGTGTTACCGCTGATGCGTGAACTGAGCATCGGGTTCGTCGCCTACTCGCCGTTGGGTCGCGGCTTCCTCACCGGCGCCATCCGCTCCGCCGAGGAGCTTCCCGACACCGACTACCGCAAGACAAACCCCCGGTTCTTCGACGAGAACTTCCAGCACAACCTGAGGAGCGCAGATGAATTGCGGGACATCAGCACTGACGTCGGAGCCACTCCGGCGCAGGTCGCATTGGCTTGGCTGCTGGCGAAAGGACTCGACATCGTGCCGATTCCCGGGACAAAGCGCGTTTCCCGACTAGAGGAAAATGTTGGTGCCGATTCCGTCGAGCTGACATCCGACCAACTGGCCAGGCTCGACCGCCTCACCCCGCCCGCGGGCCGCCACCACGCCCAAGCTCAGATGGCATGGATCGACCGCTGATATACGCGCCGCACAAGGGGTCTGGCGATCAGCGAGCGGCCAGCGCCGCCGAGCCGTACTTCTTCTCGATCAGCGTCCACGGGTCGGCGTAGCGCCCCCTGCCCTCGGCACGGCGCTGCAGCTTCAGGGCGGTGCGCATGGCGGGCCGCACTATCGGCCCCAGCGCCCGCAGCAGGGTGCGCAGGTGGCCCTGCGATTGGGCGATCCAAGCCAGTGTCTGGCTCCAGTCGTGCTCTTGAAAGTCGAGTAGTGCCTGCGATTCGGTGGTGTCGAACCACCCGGTGAAACTCCAGCCGCGATCGTCGCCGGGGTCGCCGGGCAGGCTGGCAGACGGGCCGAGGCGACCCAGGCCAAACGCGGTCATCAAGTCGTCCTCAAGGTCGCGTTGCGTGAGCACATACGTTTCGTTACCCCCGATCAGCACGACCTTGCCGGAAATGGTCGACTCCCGGTCGACGCCGTTGGCGAATGCCAGCGCCACGTCACGGGCGTCCACTGCATGCATCCGGTTGTCACCGGGGATCGATCGCATGAGCAGCAGGGAGTCGCCGTTGACGGTCGTGTGAGTATCGGGGGAGATGACCCCGCCGAGTCTGAACAGCCCGTAGGGCAGGCCGCTGGCGCGGATCGCCTTCTCGGCGAGCACTTTGTCCTCGCCGTACTGATCGATGGGGTTCACCGGTGTGTCCGGGGTGATTCGCTCCGGGTGGCGGTACGGGTTGCGTGATCCGTAGACGGCGGCGCTGGACGCCATCAGGAACAGCGGGGGGTGCGACAGCGCGGTCGCTGCGGCCAAGAGGTTTTCGGTGCCGCCAACGTTGACTTTTCTCGCTAACCGGGCATTGCGGTATGACGCTGGTGAAACGATCGCGGCGAGGTGGACGATCGCTTGAGGTTGATGGGTTGTCACCAGTTCCCGTATCGCGTCGGCGTCCAGGAGATCGACGTAGGCCGCGATGAGAGTGCCTGAATGGTCACCGCTGGAAAGTTCCGTCTCGGCGGCCACGGTGTTGTCGGTGCGCAGATCCATTGCGATGACCGTTCGTCCCCGGTCGAGCAGAATCTGGGTGCATCGCTTGCCGATTTGTCCGAATGCGCCCGTGACCAAAACGGTGGTGGCGGTCCTGGTTTCGGTCACTGCTGGGTCACCCGACTGGCGAGATGGGCGATGGCTCTGCGCATTCGGTCGGAAACGTAGACCGAGAACAGGGGAGTGACGATGTCCTCCCGCAGCCGAGTTAGCTTGGAGCTCTTAATAAACCAGTGTCCGTCGAGCTCCTCGTAGGTCTCGTGGTAGTGGCCGTAGCCGACCAGGGTCACCCCCGGGCCGAACCGGACGACATCTTGCAGCGCCCACACTCCGCGAGCCGTTGTGGCGGACGTGAGTTCAATCTCGGGTGCGTGGACCTGGTGCGCGGTGCGCTGTGCCGGGCGCCCGAGCGCTCTACGGGTGAAGGCGACGAAGTCGTCGGCGCCGACGATCTCCTTACCGCCGGCCTCGACCGTGTCGCTGATGAAATCGTCGGTGAAGACACCTCGCCACGCCGCCCAGTCCTTGCTGTCGAGATAGCGGCAATAACGGGCCTTCAGCTGCTTGATGGCTTCGATCGCCAGCAGGGCGGTCACGTCATTGTCAGCGACGAGGTGCTTGACGGGCTCGGTCATTGCGGCTCGATTCTGGTCGATGAGCGTCCCAGCGTGACGTTTCACTCGCGAAGTGTAAACCGTAACCGGTACAGTCATCTTGCGGTGTTGCCAATCTGAGGCTGGCCGTTCAGCCAGCTGCAGCGGCGCAACGGCTAGGAGGTCAAACGGCTTTGAGCGACCAGCCGCGCGACATCCGAGAATTCATCAACGACTCCGATGCCTACCGAGACGAACTGTTCCGACGTTGGACCGGACTGCTCAGCTATCGCTACATCGGCCGCAGCCACTCGTCGATGAACTTGGGCGAAACCGACGACACCGTCACCATCCGCCGCGACATGCGTAATGACGCCGGCGGAATCATGGTCGCGCCGTTGGCAATCTCCTCGCCCGAGGGATGTCAGACGGACATGGTGGCCGTGCCCAATCCAGTGATCGCCTCGGTACAGATCATCGACCCGGGCTACGACGTGAACAGGATCCAGATCGTCGACTCCGGCATCATCCACCAGGGCCGCACCATGGGCTACGGGCGATGCAAAATCGTCGACGCCGACAACCCGGCCCGGGTGATCGCCTTCAACGAAGGCCAGGGAGCGATCATCGGTGTCCCACCGGAAGGCCTGGACCGGATGGACGTTTCCGGTACGGAACTAGTCATCGAAGACTCCGCCGATCTGCCGCCGCTCTGGGAAGCCTTCGATGCCAGCAAGCGCGGTGACGGTCACTGGACGCTGCCCGAGCTCAGCGTCGAACTCGCTTCGCCCGATGCCGCGCTGCACATCGGACCTCAACATGTCGTGCTCGAGACCGCGGCGACCGACCTCGCGGCCGAAGTGGCCGGAACCAGAAAGCTGCAAGTCGTCAGCTGGCACGTCATGTTCATGTCACGTGGGAAGGTCGGTCCTTTCCGGGTCGAGGGCACCGCGCACCATGGCGGACCGGGTCGGGTGGGCCTGCGCATGCTGCTGCACGACGAGGGCAATGACGATAAGCCCGTCACCTCCGCCGCGGCGATCTTCGACGTTGTGAAACACCGCTAGTAGCACGCCATCGGGGTTGAGCGCAACCTCAACGACTGACCAGCCCGCGCTGCAAAAGACTCTCGCCCATCTCGGTAAGAGCCTCCTCGGGCGAGCGCGGCTGCCACCGCAACACCGTGCGTGCCTTCTGGTTGCTGAGCAGCTTGAAGACGCCGAGATCGTGCACCATCGAACGAACCGACGGGTTGAAGAGCGCGAGTGCGCGCACCACGAAGTTGGGCAGCTCGCGGGTGGGGACCCTCTTGCCGGCGGCGCCGAGCCCGTCGTGCAGGATGCGCGCGACCTCGGATACCCAGAGCGCGTCACCGGCGGTGGCAAGGAAGCGTTCTCCACGGGCTGCGGGGTCGGTCATCGCGCGCAGGTGCAGCTCGGCGGCGTCACGGACATCGACGATGCCGAAAGACGGCCGGGGCAACGCGGGTAAGTCGTGATTGAGAAGGCGCTGCATCAGCAGCATCGAGGTGGATGGGTTGGGCCCGAGCACGGGGCCCGACGATGCCGACGGGGTCGATGACCGCCAGTTCAAGACTGACGGCCTCATGCTGGGCGAACTCCCAGGCCGCTCGCTCGGCCAGGGTCTTCGAGCGCTGGTAGGCCCCGACGCCGGGGTTGGCGGGATCGGTCCAGTCGCGTTCGGTGAACACATGGTCCACGGTGGCGTGGCCGTATCCGATCGCGGCGAACGAAGACGTCAGCACCACCCGCCGGACACCAGCCTCGTGGGCGGCACGCAGAACACGAAGCGAACCGTCGCGCGCGGGGATGATGAGGTCGTTCTCATCGCACGGGCTCCGTTCCGGGAACGGGGAGGCGACGTGCAATACGTACGCGCAGCCGGCCACGGCCGCCGCCCAGCTCGGTCGTGGGTGAGGTCCGCCTCGACGATTTCGACCGACGCGTCGTGCGCACCGCCGTTGCGCGTCCCGGACTTGCGGCGAACGCTCCGGGCTTCGCACGGTCGTCCGCACCCGGTATCCGGCTTCTGGCAGCTCCAAGATGCAGTAGGCACCCAGGAACCCAGTCCCTCCGGTGACCAGAAGGGTGTTGTCGCCCATTGTTTCTCGCCTTTCCGATATCTGCTCGCTCTACGTCTACTTCCCCGATCGGGCCGCATTCATCGACGCCCTTGGCCGCCGGTTCTACGACCGGCTTTCAGAGGCCGTGCTCAGCGCCGTCGCGCAGTTCCCCCGGGACGGGACCTTCTCGTCGCCGCCGTCGAGGCCTACCTCGACGTCTGCCTTACCCATCACGTGGTCAAGGCGCTGGTCCACGAAGCACGGGTCCACTCCGAGCGGGGTGCCGCGTCCGCCGAGCTTCTCGACCAGTTCACGGCGCTCATAGCCCCAGCATGGAAGCGATCGGCAGGACGCCGGTGGACGTTCACGCTCGCCTCCTCGTCGCTCTGGCCTCGGAGGTGGCGCTCATCGAGCGCGTGCGTGGAAGCAGGGTCAGCGAAGCTCGCGCCGGCGTTCAGGCGATGCTACGCGGCGACTGACCGAGCATTGCTACGCACCGATGCGGGCACCCAAAACACCACCGGGTCCGTTGCGCTTTCGCCCTTTCCGACTCTGGCCATGCGTCGCCTCCGGTACGTATGGTGCAGAGACGAACGGACCGACAGGAGAATCGCAGTGGCAGAACGGTTGGCGGGAAAGGTTGCGCTCATCAGCGGCGGTGCCCGGGGAATGGGTGCATCGCATGTGCGGACGCTAGTGGCCGAGGGGGCCAAAGTGGTGTTCGGCGACATCCTCGACGACGAGGGCAAGGCAGTCGCGGCCGAGCTCGGCGATGCGGTTCGCTACCTGCATCTGGACGTCACGAAACCCGAGCAGTGGGAATCCGCGGTGAGCACCGCCATGAGCCAGTTCGGCGGGATCGACGTGCTGGTCAACAACGCCGGCATCCTCAACATCGGGACCATCGAGGATTACGAACTCTCCGAGTGGCACCGGATTCTCGACGTCAACTTGACCGGAGTGTTTCTGGGCATCCGCGCGGTGGTCAAGCCGATGAAGGAGGCAGGACGCGGCTCGATCATCAACATCTCCTCCATCGAGGGGATGGCGGGCACCATCGCCTGTCACGGTTACACCGCAACCAAGTTCGCTGTCCGGGGATTGACGAAGTCGGTGGCCCTGGAACTGGGTCCGAGCGGCATCCGGGTCAACTCAATTCATCCCGGGCTCATCAAAACACCGATGACACAGTGGGTTCCGGAGGACATCTTCCAGACCGCGTTGGGCCGGGCCGCCGACCCCAAGGAGGTTTCCAACCTGGTGGTCTATCTGGCCAGCGACGAGTCCAGTTATTCGACCGGCTCTGAGTTCGTCGTGGACGGCGGCACCACCGCCGGCTTGGGACACAAGGACTTCTCCGCGGTCGACGCCGGCCAGCAGCCGGAGTGGGTCACCTAGGCCGGTCGGCGATCCCGAGGACGTTCAGTGTGAAACGTGGGCTTTCAGTGTGAACCCGGGGCGACGACACGCCGAGCTACCACGCCGCCACCGCACACTGAAACCCCTCAGCGACAACGGAAGTCGTCAACTCACACCCACGGATGCGGGTTGCTTGGCTGGCGCCGGAGTCGGCCACGGCGACGGGACCGGACGTTGCCGGACGCGTTGCGGCCACCAGAACCACTTACCGAGCAGCGCGGCGATGGATGGCGTCATCAGTGACCTGACGATCAGCGTGTCAAACAGCAGACCCAGTCCGATCGTGGTGCCGACCTGACCGATGACCGTCAACTGACTGACCGCCATCGTCATCATCGTGAAGGCGAACACCAGCCCCGCTGAGGTGACGACCGAGCCGGTGCCGCCCATGGACCGGATGATTCCCGTGTTGAGGCCGGCGTAGATCTCCTCCTTGAAGCGGGCAACCAGGAGCAGGTTGTAGTCGGCGCCGACGGCGAGCAGGATGATGACGGACATCGCCAGCACCATCCAGTGCAGTTCGATGCCGATCAGGTGTTGCCAGATCAGCACCGAAAGGCCGAAAGATGCACCAAGGGAAAGCAACACGGTTCCCACGATGACCGCCGACGCCACCACGCCGCGGGTGATGATCAGCATGATGATGAAAATCAAGCACAGCGAGGATATTCCGGCGATCAACAGGTCGTAGGTGTTGCCATCGCCGAGGTCTTTGTAGATGGATGCGGTGCCCGCGAGATAAATCTTCGAACCCTCCAGCGGTGTGCCCTTGAGCGCCTCGTACGCGGCCTTCTTGATCGCGTCGATGTGTGAAATGCCTTCCTGAGACATCGGATCGCCGTCGTGGCTGATGATGAAACGTACGGCGTGGCCGTCGGGGGAAAGGAAATTCTTCATGCCCCGCTTGAACTCGGCATTGTTGAAGGTCTCCGGGGGCAGGTAGAACGAGTCGTCGTTCTTGGATGCATCAAACGCCTTGCCCATGGCGCTGGAGTTCTTCTGTGCCTCGTTTTGCTGATCCTGCAGGCCCTTCTGGGTCGAATACATGGTCAGCATCGTGGTTTTCATGGCCTTCATGTTGTCGATCATCGAGGGCATCAGCGCCACCATCTGGGGCATCAGCGTGTCGAGGTGATCCATGACGGGCAGCAGGCTTTGGATGTCATCTGTCATCGTGTCGATGCCGTCGAGGGCGTCGAACACGGACCGAAGCGACCAGCAGACCGGGATGTCGTAGCAGTGCTTCTCCCAGTAGAAGTAGCTGCGGATGGGCCGGAAGAAGTCCTCGAAATCGGCCATGTGCTGCCGCAATTCGTCGATATCGATGGTCATGTCGTGCATCTTCTTGACCATTTGATGCATATCGTTGGCCATCTGAGTGGTGATGCTTTGCATCTTTTCCATGTTGTCGATGGTCGTCTGCATCATGTCGGCCTGTCTGAGCATGTCGGCCATCTGGTCTTCTTGGTACTTCTGATTCATCTGCTGGGTGACGCCCTGCATGCTGATCTGGAAAGGGATCGAGGTGTGCTCGATCGGCGTGCCCTGCGGGCGGGTGATGGCTTGCACCCGGCCGATCCCGGGCACACGGAACACCGTCTTGGCGATTTTGTCGATGACCAGGAAGTCCGCGGAATTGCGCAGATCATGGTCGCTTTCGATCATCAGCACCTCGGGATTCATCCGCGCCTGCGAGAAGTGCCGATCGGCCGCCGCGTACCCCTCGTTGGCGGGTAAGTCGGTGGGCAGATAGTTGCGATCGTTGTAGTTGGTGCGGTATCCGGGCAGGGTCAGCAAGCCGACGAGTGCTACCCCGATCGTCATGATCAGGATCGGGCCTGGCCAGCGGACGACCAGCGCGCCGATTTTGCGCCACCCGCGAATCCGTTGCGCGCGCTTGGGTTCCAATGTCTTGCCGAAACGCGATGCCACCGAAATGACCGCAGGACCCAGCGTCAAAGCGGCCGCCACGACGACGACCATGCCGATGGCCAACGGAATACCCAGTGTCTGGAAATAGGGCAGGTTGGTGAAGTGCAGGCAGAACGTCGCGCCGGCGATGGTCATGCCCGACCCGAGCACAACGTGCGCGGTGCCCTTGTACATGGTGAAATACGCGTCTTCTCGGGACTCACCAGTGGCCCGCGCTTCCTGATAGCGGCCGATCAAGAAGATCGCATAGTCGGTGGCGGCCGCGATCGCCAAGGTGACCAGCAAGTTGGTGGCGAACGTCGAGAGCCCAATGATCTTGTAGTAGCCCAAGAAGGCGACCATTCCGCGCGCGGCCGAAAGCTCGAGCACAACCATCACCAAGGTGAGCAACACCGTGACGACCGAGCGATACACCAGCAGCAGCATGGCGATGATCACGGTGAACGTCGCCGCCGTGATGAGCTGGAGGCTGCGGTCGCCGGCCGTGTGCTGATCGGCTGATAGGGCCGCCGGCCCGGTGACGTAGGCCTTGACCCCGTTGGGTGGGGGCACACTTTTGACGATGCCCTGAACGGCCTCGACCGATTCGTTGGCCAAGGCTTCGCCCTGGTTACCGGCCAGGTAGACCTGTACATAGGCGGCCTTGCCATCGTTGCTCTGTGCACCCGCCCCGGTCAGTGGATCGCTCCACATATCCTGAACGTGTTCAACGTGTTTGGTGTCTGCGTCGAGCTTTTTGACCATTTGGTCGTAGTAGGCGTGGGCGTCGGCATCCAGAGGATTCTGGCCCTCTAGAACGATCATCACCGAGCTGTTGGACTTGTACTCGTTGAACACCGCGCCCATACGCTTTGTCGCGACCACCGATTGCGCGTCATCCGGGGCCATCGACACCGAACGCATCTTTCCGACCTCGTCGAGCTGCGGGACGACGACGTTGAGCACGGCGATGATCGCGATCCAGCCCAGGATGATGGGCACAGCGAACGTGCGAATCAACCGCGGGATCTTGTCCCGCACCGGTTCCTGGGCGACGGGGATGCTGTCGGTGCGGGCATCGGCCGTGTCTTCGGCGGTTGTGCTCATGCTGATTTCACCAAACAGAAGGTCAGGGCGTGCACGCCGTTGGTCATGTTCTCGGCTTTGACTTCGTCATCGATGGTGATGCGGCAACCGAGGGAGTCACCGTCGCTTTGTGCGGAGAGGTTCGGGAATGCCGAGGGGGCGGTCGTGCTGAGCACCAACGTCCAGGGCAGCGGCGCGCCGTCGACCCGCTGCGGGTCGGCGGCCAGGTCCAGGTAATTCACATTGGCGTGGCTGGCCGAGCCGAACACCTCGTACTTGACGACCTTGGGTTTGAACGGCTTGGAATCATCCAGTCGTGGGCTCGTCATGACGCCGGTGTCGTGGGCACCGAAGAACGACTTGACCCGCACCACCGCGAAGCCGCCGACCACCACGACCGCCACAATCAGCAGCGGCAACCACGCGTTGCGTACAACTTTCGAGATCTGCACCTACGTGATTCCCTTCCTCATCACCCAACCGTGATGTGGTCAGCGTCGGTGTGGCCGGCAGACAAGCTTTCCGGCAGGGGGAAGCGCCACGACTTACCCTGCACGGCAAGAGTTTTCGTCGAATTACCATGGTGCTCAGGCACTCGAGCGGCCCAAGTGTTGTAAGTACTGCCCGATAAGCATAGTACATAATGTGCATACCTTGCACACCATGCAATAATTCTGCGGGGTGTTTCAGATCACTTTGTGAAGATGCTGTTGACCAGCACGGCGGCGCGTTCCACGTGTGGCATCGGCGTGTCGTCGGCGTCATCGCCCGCGCCGCTCGACCAGCGCTCGATGCCCGAACGCACGGCCGTCAGCGCCAATGCGGCGATCAAGGCGGGTATCTCGTCGTCGGGCCGCATTCCCTGGCGGCGGGCGACGATATCGGTCAAATGATTCTGAAATCGTTCCAGATCCGCGAGGAAGGCGGCCAGCACCGCCGGGGAGGTCTTGGCGAGCTCGAGCATGCCGGCCGCTTGTTCGCGTTTCGGGGGCACGTCGCGCAGATGGTGCGCCGCCAGGGTGATCAGCTCGGCCAGCACTACCGAATAGGGGGCGGGACCGTCGGCGACAAAATCCGCTACCAGCTCGGCGGGAATGTCCGAGGGGCCGTAAGCGATCGCAGACTCCTTGTTGTGGAAGTAATTGAAGAAGGTGCGCGTCGATACTCCGGCCTCGACACAGATTTCGTCGATGGTCACTTTGTCGAATCCGCGTTGCAGGGCCAGGCGCACCGCGGCGTCGCGGATGTCTGCGCTCGTCTGGCGGCGGCGGCGCTCGCGCAGACCCATCTGGTTGGCCATAGCACTCATAGTTGCACAGCATGCACACTTTGCAGTCGAACGTGACGCGTTCGGTTTGCCGGACCCATCGGCAGCCGTGCATCACCGCACCGTGCGGCCGCCACCCAGGCTGGCGAACGCGGCTTGCTGGATACCCTTGAGGCACGAGATAACTCAGGCGCTGGCGAGGGCGTCCCGCAGGTGATTGCACTGGCTGGCGAAGAACTTCACCGAGACCGGCGCCTTATCCACGATCTGGTCGAATGCATGAAAAGCCCCGGGGACGATTTCCTCGTGCACGGGAACACCCGCCTCGCGCAGCCGTCGTGCGTACTCCAGGCACTCTTGATAAAAGAGGTCCAAGGTCCCGACCCCGATCCAGGCAGGTGGCAGGCCGGACAGATCTTTCCGACGCGCCGGCGCGGCCTCTTCGGGGTCTGCTCCGTTGAGTTACCAGTGCCATGCCAGTTGATTGTCGGTCTCAGTCCACATGAGGTGCCCTGGGCCGTCGCGCTTGGCGCCGGTGCGATCGTCGAGCATCGGATACACCAGCAGCTGGAAGGCGAGTTTCACGTCGTTGCGATCGTGGGCACGCTGTGCCACGGCCGCCGCGAAATGTCCACCGGCACTGGCCCCGCCGACGGCGACTCGGTCCGGGTCGACCCATGGCTGGTGTTCCAGCCATAGCAGCGCCGCATAACGGTCTTCGACCGGGATCGGGTAGGGGAACTCGGGAGCCAGCAGGTGTTCAACCGCCGCAATCCCGACGCCGGCGAGATGGGAGAGCTTCCGGAGGAATTTGTCGTCCTGCGCGGCGTGACCCATGATGGTGCCGCCGCCGTGGATCCACAGCAATGCGGGTGTTCTGGTGGGCGGGCCGGCGGGACGATGCAGGCGAACCGTGACATGCTCGTTGACCGCGGCAACCGGTACGTTACGCAGTCGGCCCGCGCTACCGATTGAGATTCATCAGTGCCCGGTGCAATTTGAGGCCGCGGTGCAAGGCGTATCCCCGGGGCAGCAATCGGGCAACCTTGCGCAATCCGGGATCCAATGTCTGCTGCGAGGTGAAGGCGTTGTCGGGGGAGTCTGTTTGCCATCGAGTGCCTCTGCTTCCTTGCGCCCGCAGACACGCCGACCATACAGGAGCCGTAGCAGTGTCCATGGGTAGCGCCGGTTTGGCGGCCACGGACGCGTCGGCGAGGTGGTTGATCGCGATGCGGAGTGGGTATCCGGGATCGTGGCGTCCACCCTCACCAAGATCATCAGTGTCCTGGATCCGCGGACCGGCGAGACCGCGACGCAGGTGCCCGTCACTGATCCGTCCGACTGTGATGACGCGGTCAGGCGCGCGGCCGGCGCCGCCGGCGCCTGGGCCCGTACCGCACCGGCCGAACGGGCCGCCGCGGCTGACGTTCGTGCCGCGGCCGACGAGCTGGCCGAGCTGAACGAACGCGAGACCGGAAAACTGCGCGACGACGCGCGGGGCGGTGTGGAGGCCGGGGACGAGACACTCGTGCAGTACTCCCAGCTCGGGCCGCTGCACCGGGGCCGCAGCCTGCAAGGCCGGTGGTCGGCGACTGATTTGATGGTTCCCCAGCCGCGCGGCGTGGTGGCGGTGCTGACCCCGTGGAACGACGCCGTCGCGGTGGCCGCCGGATTGCTCGGCGCCGCGCTGGTGACGGGGAACACCGTGGTGCACAAGCCCAGTGAGCGCTGCCCGCAAACGGGCCGGCGGTTCGCCGAGCTGCTGGCCGCCCGATTGCCGGAGGGTGTGCTGCAGATTGTGGACGGCGACGGAACGGTCGGCGCCCGATTGGCTAGCGCGGAGTTGGTCGATGTGGTCGCGCACATCGGCAGCAGCGCGACCGGTCGAGAGATCGCTCGGGCCTGCGCGGAGCGCGGCGCCAAGGCGGTGCTGGAAAACGGCGGAAACGACGCTCTGATCGTCGATGCCGATGTCGACCCGGGCTGGGCGGCGGGCCAGATCGCGCTGGCGCGTTCGCCAACGCGGGCCAAACCGAGGGGTGCACCTCTTGGTCGGCGGGAACCGCGGCCCGGGCCGGGCTCGTTCTACCCGCCGACCGTGTTGACTGACTGCACATCGGACATGCTGATCATGCGCGAGGAGACGTTCGGTCCGATCTCGCCGGTGCAGGTGGTGTCCGACTTCGCTGCAGCAATCGTTGCGGCCGCTGATGAGCGCTACGGTTTGGCCGCCACTGTGCTCACCTCCGACATGGCGCATGCTTAAGAGGCGTGGCGCAGCCTTCCGGTCGGCACGTGAAGATCAATGCCGTATTCGGCGGTGCTCCCGGCGGTGCATCCGAGCCGCGCCGTTCCAGCGGCACCGGATTCGGCTTCGGGCCTGAACTCCTCGACGAGATGACCGCCATGAAGGTGGTGCACTGGTCGCCACCGGGCTAGCCGTAGACCAATCGAAGCGACGCTGACTCAGATACCTTGGCATGCAACCACATCTCAGTCGGTAGCTGCTGGACGGATATTTTCAGTCCTTGACCGTGTCGGCTGCATTACGCACCATGCTGCGCAAGAACTCGATCCGGGCCGCGGAAAGCTCCTCGGCTAGGTCGAGCGCAGCGTCAATGACGGTCTTGCGCCGCACGGGATCCACCAGCGCCGGAGTTGCCTCCTCCAGGGCGTTGATGAACTTGCGTACGGACTCGATCGCAGCCTTTCGTCCGGTTTCGATCGACTCAAGCACGTCGTCGGACAGTCCTGCTGCTCGCTCTACAACGGTTTTCTGGGTGGTCTCCGTCATGATCGCTCCTTGGTGACCTGATGCCGGCGGGTCCTGATTGATATCCGAAGACGCCGGCAGATTGTTTTCGACCAGAACGAGATTATTGTTCGTCGATACCGCGGCATAAGTGACGAAAGTCCTTGAACCCTCAGTTCATAGCCTGTTGGGCTTCTGTCAACGCCCACCCGTGACGGGCGAACTGGGTTCAGCCGGCGGAGGCTTTGGTCCCGAGGGCAGTGGCCCTAGGACCCTTCGGCGAGATCGCCCTTTCCCGCCACACTCGGAGGGTGACGCGGTTCGATGATGGTGGCGAGGCTGAACGTCTATTGGTCCGACGGCTGGTTTCATTGCGCGGCGACGAAAGACTGTTCGATGATCGTGCCGACGCGGGACGTCAGCTGGCCAAGCAGATGGAGTCATTTCGCGGCAAGGACATTGTCGTGCTGGGCTTGCCACGCGGCGGCGTCCCGGTCGCTTTTGAAGTGGCCAAGGCGCTGCAGGCACCGCTGGACGTGCTTGTCGTGCGCAAGCTCGGAGTGCCGTTTCAGCCCGAACTGGCGTTTGGCGCCGTCGGCGAGGGCGGTGTGCGGGTGATCAACGAGTCCGTCGTGCGGGAGGTTGGCCTGTCCGAGCAAGATATAAGCGCTGTCGAAGCACAGCAGCAGGCTGAGGTGAGGCGCCGGTCAGAACGCTTCCGTGCCGGCCACGAGCCGATTCCGTTGGCGGGGCGGATCGCAGTGATCGTCGATGACGGGGTCGCAACCGGCGCGACCGCCAAGGCGGCCTGCGAAGTGGCTCGTGCTCGAGGTGCAAGCCGGGTCGTCTTGGCGGTTCCGATCGGCGCACCCGATATCGCCCAGAAGTTCGACCGATACGCGGACGAGGTGGTCTGCTTACACACGCCTGCGTTCTTCTTCGCTGTCGGTCAGGGCTACCGCAATTTCGCCCAGACCAGCGACGAGGAGGTGGTTACGCTGCTCGATGTTGCCCGCAACGGCTATGGGAAGCCCGCGTCGGCAGGCACGCTCGACGACCCGCCATTGCGCGACGAGGAGGTCCGCATGACGGTGGGGCAGGCTTGGGTGGCCGGACATCTGACAATCCCAGAGCATCCGGTCGGGATGGTGGTATTCGCGCACGGCAGTGGAAGTAGTAGGCACAGTCCACGTAATCGCTATGTGGCCGAGGTCTTGAACGGGGCCGGCCTCGGCACGCTGCTGTTCGACCTGCTGACCGCCGAGGAGGAAGTCAACCGCGCCAACGTATTCGACATCGACTTGTTGGCGCGGCGCCTGGTCGACGTCACCGAATGGCTGGCGGCCCAGCCCGACACCCGGGCGCTGCCGATCGGCTACTTCGGTGCCAGTACCGGCGCCGCCGCGGCCCTGGCCGCCGTCGCTGATTCCCGGGTAGACGTGGCGGCGGTGGTGTCGCGCGGCGGGCGACCCGATTTGGCGGGCTCGGAACTGGTCAAGGTTCGCGTTCCGACGCTGCTGATCGTCGGGGGCCGCGATGAAGTGGTGCTCGAACTGAATCGCCGGGCCCAGGCCATGATGCAATGCGAGTGCCAACTCGCCGTTGTTCCCGGCGCTACCCACCTCTTCGAAGAAACCGGCACCCTTGAGAAGGTCGCGGTGCTGGCCCGCGAGTGGTTCATCGCCCACTTGAGTCGGCTGGATGCTGCCACGAGCCAACCGCGCGGCGACGGGCCGCAGAGTCGCTAAACCCTACAAATCAGCGCCGACGTTCCAGCTTCTCAACCGAGTTCGGCGCGGAGCCCATCGTGGCGCTGCTCCAGCTCACTGCTCACTCCGATGAACAGGTCATATGCATCGAAGTCGACCCCTTTGAGCTTGACTTTCAGTGCGCCGGGCTTCTTGTCAACGACGATGCTGCTGCTCGGAACTAACGGGCACTCGGTTATATCCATGGTCGTCCCTGAGCCTGTCCGCCAGGGTCGTGACGAGCTCGCGTTCCAATTCCGACACGTGTCGACTGTCTCTGGCGTCGTCACCGTCAGGCTGCTCACGTGCAGTGACGCTGCCAGTACCGAGAATGGGCGATTGAGGCAAATTCGCCGGTCCAACGTCGTCGCGTGAAGGGACGAATGACCCTAGGCGACTAGGGTAACCATCTTTATGTTTGGTGCACCCCGTAAGCCGAATACTGCAGTTCAGGAGCCCGCGATGAGTACCTCTTATGGCACCGGTCCAGCGGCAGGCGAATACAGCGGCGAGGAAGAGAACCAGCTTCAGCCAGAGGACACTCTGATAGACCGCGGTATCGACGACATCCTCGACGAAGGTTATTCGCCGCCCGACCGGTTGTATGGACGAGGGGCGTTCGGCCCATCGGAAACCATGGACCAAATCCTTGCCGAGGAGGAGCCCGATCCAGCTTCGCGCATCAACGTCGTGATCGATGAGGCTGAGCAGCAGCGGGCCGACGAATCGGAGCGCGAGACGGAATTCCCGGAGCGCGCTGAGGTCGGCCGCGCCAGAGCGGGTCGGCTTGTCGCGCCGGACCTCGGGTTTGGGGAAGACGCCGAGGCTGACTTAGTCGCCGAGGACGTCGGCATCGGGGGAGGCGCAGCATCTGCCGAGGAAGCCGCGGTTCACATTATCGACGACGAAGAGTGGTGAAGGCAGGCCGCGCTGCGATCAACTGATCACCATCAGCAGGTCGCCGCCTTCTACCTGCGCAGTGGTCGAGACCGCGACGCGGCTCACCGCTCCAGCCTTCGGTGCGGTGATGGCGGCTTCCATTTTCATGGCCTCGATCGTGGCGATGGTTTGTCCGCCTTCGACCTGGTCGCCGACATTGACGGTGAGAGTGACCATGCCGGCGAACGGCGCGGCGAGGTGGTCGGGGTTGGAGCGGTCGGCCTTTTCCGCCGCAGGAATGTCGGTGGCGATGTTGCGGTCGCGGACCAGTACCGGCCGCAGCTGGCCGTTGAGGATGCACATCACGGTGCGCATGCCGCGTTCGTCAGGTTCGGAGATCGCTTCCAGGCCGATGAGCAGTTCGACGCCGCGCTCGAGCCTGACGCGATGTTCCTCACCGCGGCGCAGCCCGTAGAAGAATTGGTTGTCGGTCAGACTTGTGGTGTCGCCGTAGGCGTCGCGGTGCGCCTCGAATTCCTTTGTCGGCCCTGGGAATAGCAGCCGGTTAAGCGTGGCTTGCCGCTTGGGGCCCGCCTGCCCCAATACCATCTCGTCCTCGGCGGAAAGCTCCTGCTGCGGCCTGGCGGGTCGGCGCCCGGCTAGCGCCTTGGTGCGCAAGGGTTCGGGCCACCCGCCGGGCGGGTCGCCGAGCTCGCCGCGCAAAAACCCGATCACGGACTCGGGAATGTCGAAACTGCCTGGGTCGGCGGCGAATTCGTCGGCGCTTACCTTAGCGCCGACCAAGGCGAGCGCGAGATCACCAACCACCTTGCTGGACGGGGTAACCTTCACCAGCCGGCCCAGTATCCGGTCGGCGCCCGCATACGCCTCTTCGACTTCCTCAAACCGATCACCCAATCCCAGCGCGATTGCCTGCTGGCGCAGATTCGACAACTGGCCGCCGGGAATCTCGTGGTGGTAGACCCGGCCTGTCGGCCCGTGAAGCCCGGATTCGAAGGGCGCGTACACCTTGCGCAGCGCCTCCCAATACGGCTCTAGGTCGCACACCGCCGACAGCGACAGTCCGGTGTCGTATTCGGTGTGCGCCGCCGCGGCCACTATGGACGACAGCGCGGGCTGGCTGGTGGTGCCCGCCATCGGCGCCGCCGCGCCGTCGACGGCACTGGCGCCGGCATGCCAGGCCGCCACGTAGGTGGCCAACTGCCCACCGGGGGTGTCATGGGTGTGCACGTGGACCGGCAGGTCGAATCTGCTGCACAGGGCGCTGACTAACTGGTGAGCGGCCTGCGGTCGCAGCAGCCCCGCCATGTCCTTGATCGCCAACACGTGGGCGCCCGCGTCGACGATCTGCTCGGCCAGCTTCAGGTAGTAGTCGAGCGTGTAGAGGTTTTCCTTCGGATCCGACAGGTCGCCGGTGTAGCTCATCGCGACTTCGGCTACCGCCGTGCCGGATTCGCGCACCGCGTCGATGGCCGGCCGCATCGACTCCACGTTGTTCAGAGCATCGAAGATGCGGTAGATGTCGATTCCGGTCGCGGTCGCCTCCTGCACGAAGGCGTAAGTGACCGACTCCGGATATGGCGTGTAGCCGACGGTGTTGCGGCCCCGCAGCAGCATCTGCAGGCAGACGTTGGGGACCGCCTCGCGGAGCGCGGCCAGCCGCTCCCATGGATCTTCGTTCAAAAAGCGGAGTGCCACATCGTAAGTCGCTCCGCCCCAGCACTCGATAGACAGCAGCTGCGGCGTCATTCGCGCGACATACGGCGCCACCGCGAGCAATCCGGTGGTGCGAAGCCGTGTCGCCAGCAACGACTGATGCGCATCCCGAAATGTCGTTTCCGTGACACGCACCGCCCGGGACTCACGCAGCCAGCGGGCGAAACCCTCCGGACCGACCTCGGTGAGCAACTGCTTGCTTCCAGGCGGCGGAGCCGCTTCCAGGTCGATCTGCGGCAGCTTGTCGTGCGGGTAGACCGTCGAGGGCCGCCGACCATGCGGCTGGTTGACGGTCACATCGGCCAGGTAGTTCAGAATCTTGGTGCCGCGGTCCGCCGGGGTGCGCGCGGTCAGCAGGTATGGCCGCTCGTCGATGAACGACGTGGTCACCCGTCCGGCGCGGAAATCGGGGTCGTTGACTACCGCCTGCAAAAACGGGATGTTCGTTGACACCCCGCGGATACGGAATTCGGCCAGCGCGCGGCGCGCCCGGGCCACCGCCGTCGGAAAATCACGCCCGCGGCAGGTCAGCTTGACCAGCATCGAATCGAAGTGCGCGCTGATCTCCGCGCCCAGATGTGTCCCGCCGTCGAGCCGGATGCCGGCCCCGCCCGGCGTCCGGTAACCCGTGATTCGCCCGCTGTCCGGCCGGAAGCCGTTCGCCGGGTCTTCGGTGGTGATCCGGCACTGCATCGCCGCCCCGTGCAGCTGCAGCGAATCTTGGCTCAGCCCAAGCCCTTCCAGCGTCTCCCCGTCGGCGATGCGCAGTTGGGAGGCGACCAGATCGACATCGGTGATCTCTTCAGTGACCGTGTGCTCAACCTGGATGCGCGGATTCATCTCGATGAACACGTAGTGCCCGCGCTCGTCGAGCAGGAACTCGACAGTGCCCGCATACGAGTAGTTGATCTGCCGGGCGAATGCGACCGCGTCGGCGCAAATCTGGGCCCGCAGCTCCTCGGGCAGGTTGGGTGCGGGCGCGAGCTCGATGACCTTCTGGTGCCGACGCTGCACGCTGCAATCCCGTTCAAACAGGTGCATCACGTTGCCGTGGGTGTCGGCGAGGATTTGCACCTCGATGTGCCGCGGGTTGAGCACCGCCTGCTCCAAGTACAGCGTCGGATCCCCGAACGCGGACTCGGCCTCGCGTGACGCCACCTCGATTGCCTCGGGCAGCGCCGTGGGATCGGCCACTCGCCGCATGCCGCGCCCGCCGCCGCCCGAAACCGCTTTGACGAACAACGGAAATTCCATTGTCGCGGCCGCCGCTATCAACTCATCGGGTACCGACGACGGTGCCGACGAATTCAGTACTGGCAACCCCGCCGCGCGCGCCGCCGCGATTGCCCTGGATTTATTGCCGGCCAACTCGAGGATTTTCGCGGGCGGACCCACGAAGGTGATCCCCCCGGCGGCACAGGCCGCGGCCAGGTCCGGGTTCTCCGATAAAAAGCCGTAACCCGGATAGACGGCGTCAGCGCCGGACTCCTGAGCGACCCGGATGATTTCGTCGACCGACAGATACGCACGAACCGGATGGTCCTTTTCGCCGATCTGGTACGACTCATCGGCTTTCAGCCGGTGCTGGGAGTTGCGATCCTCATACGGATACACGGCGACGGTCGTGATGCCCATTTCGTAGGCAGCCCGAAAGGCGCGGATCGCAATCTCGCCGCGATTAGCGACCAGAACCTTCGAAATCACTGTCCTCAGGCTTTCGTACACCATTTAACTTCGAGGCTCTGCGCAGCATACTCCGAATCCGCTGTCTACTGCTTTGGGATAAGGCGCGCAAGGGAGCGGCTCACGCTTTGTACTGACAGGGTGTGAGTCGCCACATGGGAAGCGGCTGAAGGACTTCGACAACACATGTGTGCCACGGCACGATTCGTCACTGTGACGTATCAGCGGCGGTAGCCGGGTAAGAAGCAGAGGGTGGACTCCAACCCCACTTGTCGGGGCGGTTCGCTGACAGATTCTGTGCGGGCAGGTTGGTCAGCTCAGGTACTCCGAGGGGGCGATTTGAGTAGCCGTTGCCGAAGGTCGGCGGCCCAGCGAAACGATTGCAGAGTGACCGGATCTCGCTTGACACATCACATGGCCAGCACACAGTCTATGTGCTACTATGTAGCACATGAAGGTCATAGGGGTGCGTGAGCTGCGTCAACACGCAAGCAAGTACCTCAAGGAAGTGGCCGCGGGGGAGTCCATCGAGATCACCGACCGCGGTCGGCCCGTTGCGCGCTTGGTGCCGACGACCGCAGATCCCTGGCGAGACCTCATCAGAGCCGCCGAAGTTATCGAGGCCACCCGTCAGTTGAGTGTCGATGACATCAGACCCGTCGTTTACCCGCACAGCGCCTCCGAAGCCCTTGAACGACTACGCGACGACGAGCGGTAGGCCCGATGCGGCTGTACATGGACACGTCGGCCTTGGTGAAACTCGTTGTTGCCGAGGATGAATCGGAGCCGCTGAAATCGTTCATGCGTGAGCGTGCCGATGACGGCCTGTTCTCGGCCGCCTTGACGCGCACCGAGCTCATACGCGCCGTTGCGCCCAACGGCGCTCAAGCCATCGCCGAAGCCCGAAATCTCCTGAACGGATTGGACACTGTTGTGCTGACTCGACAGTTGCTTGACGACGCTGGGACATTACAACCGCTGCGCCTGCGCAGCCTCGACGCCATACACCTCGTCGCCGCGCAGCGGGCCGGTGACGCGTTGCGCGCGGTAGTCACTTACGATGCCCGAATGCTTTCGGCTGCATCGGATCTCGGCATAGCCACTGCGACACCCCGCTAGGGTCGGACGAAGAGAATACCGCGCCGCATTCCGTCACCGTGACGTAATGAGCGGATGGTGTCCCCGGGGACTGCTGGAGCTGATCCTTCGGCCTCGTCGAGGAGAATGGCGACCTGGCCGGCGGCGACGATGGGCGTGATTGCGAGTAAGAACCAGCGTGGCGACGAGAACACAATTTCGGCGCAGAACTTTCAGCGCAAAATCAGCGAGAAGAATAATCGGGGGTGTCAAGTTAAAGAGCGAGAAAAGCGAAGATCGACTGAGGAAGGACAGATGGGCCCTTGGTGGTTTACCTCGCACCCTTAATGCTGCGACTCGCAATCCTAGCTGGTAACGGTGCGTGTTGAGGAGGTGCGAGTTGGCCGTAGGGCAGCGGTTACGGTTGGGGTTCCCGATAGCTGCCAGCTAGATGTGCTCCTGGCGCCGGTGACCCCTTTGTAAAGCCAGCGGACGGCCCGCGCGCGATTGCCCGAGGATTATGGGCTTTAATTTAGGTATGGCGAAGGCCTATATTTAGGCTAGTATGGGTGGCATGCGGATATTGCCGATTTCGAAGATGAAAGACAAGCTCAACGAGTATGTCGATGCGGTCGCCAAAACGCAGGATCAGATCACCATCACCAAGAACGGTGCGCCGGCGGCAGTCCTCGTCGGCGCCGAGGAGTGGGAATCACTCCAGGAGACGCTGTACTGGCTTTCCCAGCCCGGGATCAAAGAATCGATCGCCGAGGCCGACGCCGACATTGCCGCTGGGCGCACGTACGGCGAGGACGAAATTCGGGCCGAGTTCGGCGTGCCTCGGCGCGCCGACTGACGCCGCCAGTGGGTTACACGGTTCGGTTTACCGGCACCGCGCGGCGTGACCTGCACAAGCTGCCGCCGCGCGTGCTCTCGGCTGTGATTGAGTTCGCATTCGGCGACCTGGCGCACGAACCGCGGCGCGTCGGCAAGCCATTACGGCGTGAACTGGTCGGGCTGTATAGCGCCCGGCGCGGCCCGTACCGCCTGCTGTACCGGATCGAAGAGGATCACTCACTGGTGCTGATTCAGCGTGTCGATCATCGCGCCGACGTTTACAGACGCTGACGCCAGCCCCACGATCGGATCTCGGGCGTCAGGGTGTACCGAGCGGTCGCCGAGTCAATCGTCCGCAACTCGCATCAGTTTTGTGCCGATAAGCGACATTATGTCAAGTTAACCGGGAGGAATCCGCGCATCGAATATGGAGTGGAGGATTACCGGTAAACCACTCCGTATCGCTTTGTGGCGCAGCGTATTTGAAAGGGTGCTCAGATGGTGCCCCGTTCCAGAACCCATTGGTGTCGGAACGGTAGTACCTCTGCAGCAATCTCAAAGTCGGCGTCATAGTGGATCAGCGTCACGTCATGGGCATCGGCAAGGGTGGCGATCAGGAGGTCGGCCATGCCGACAGCACGGTGGCGGCCAGTGCTGGCCAACTGCCGTTGCGCGCCGAGTGCCGTCTGCCAGTGTTCGTCATTGGTTGGCAGGTATTCGTACGCCAAACGGCGGTCTGACCAGAGTTGTTCATAGTCGGCAGGATTGCGAGCGCTGTAGAGCGCCTCGGCGTCGAGTTGAGCTGTGGTCGCGACCAATCCGGCCTCAATGAGTGGGGCAAGTCTGGCGGCAACCTCGGGGTGCGTCATCCGTGCTGCTGCACTGGTATCGATGAGGTGCCGAGCGATCAACGCCACACGTCACCACGTCGATCGGGATCAGCCATCTCCCCTAGGCCGCCGGCCTGCAACCATGCGACCTGGCGTGCGCGAGCAGATGATGCTGCGGCTTGCTGCAATGCGATGCGCACCGTGTCCGATACGCCGGACGTCTTAAGCTCTTTCTGTGCGGCAGCCAGCAGGTCGTCGTCAAGATCGATCAGGCGCTTTGTCATCTATCAAGCCTCCACCTGTATATACTGAATGCCGGCTCAGTATATACCCACGTTTGGGTGGGGTGCGAGACGCCTGTGAACCCCGCAGCGGAATATGCACGAATCGAATATATGCAGCGTTACCAGTTAACCAGGGCATATTGCGTCTGATGAATCATCACCCATGCTCGCGCTGCCCACGGCTCCTGTCTCCCGTTTTGCGTTGCCGCGCAGGGCGATGCGAAATCGCAGCGCTGGCGTGGTCGACTACGAGCGGTCGAGCCTCACTGCGCAGCCGCCTCTAGGTGCAAAGATATTGCCCGTTGAGCAGACAATTCGTCGGTGGCGAATAGGAACCGGTCAGCACGCCTCTTAGGCCACCTGTGGCTGAACCACCGGGTGCAATGATGCGATTCCAATTCGCGGGGGTGAGAACATAGTGCGTGCCAGATTGTGCAACGGTGCTGTTCCAGGTGTGCGAGACGGATTCTCCCATCGGCAAGTCGAATTCAAGCCTCCAATCGGTTAGCGGCACCGC
>DATJQO010000179.1:0-11824 GCA_035505695.1 Mycobacterium sp. | reverse complement strand
GGCCTCGATCGCGGCGCTGATGCGCTTGTTGCGGCTCACCGACAGGGAGAACTCGGCGTCTTCGGCCAGGCAGGTGGTGATCACCTTTTTCGTGCCAAACATCGAGTCGCCGCGCACCATGATCGTCGCGTCCGGGTTGATCGCTCGGGCGGTGGTGAGGGCCTGCTTGAGCTGGGACGCGGCGCCGCGCCCGGAAGCGGCTCGCCCGCTGCGCAGCTGCGCCTCGGCGATCACCGGCGGCGCGGTCGCCGTGGAGATGGTGGTGATCTGCGGGGACAGGCCCAGACGCAGCAGCGCACGGCTGGCGATCTTGGCGTGCCCGAACGAGGCACCCTGCTTGTGGTGGCCGTAGACCGGGCGCAGCAGCGAGTCGATGTCCACGAACATCCGCTCGTCGGCGCCAGCCAGCAGCGGGATGCGCGCCGCCAGCGCCACCAGATGCGCCCGGGCCACCGCGGCGAGTTGCTTGCTGTGCCCGAAGGTGAACTCGCGCAAGAAGATCCCCAACGTCGACGGCGCATACACCTCATCGAACACCCGCGGCGTGCCGCCGGCGCGCAGCACGCCCGCAGCATCGATGCTGTCCGCGCCGCAGGCCATCGCGGCCACGATTGCCGTCAGCTTACCGGCCGGGTTGACCGCCCCGGACTTCACCCGCGTCGAGGGTAGCTGCACGTGCTCGCCGATCAGCCGCGAAAGACCGCTCTGCTCAGCCAGTTCCAGCACCGGCACCAACCCGGCAGCCGACACCAAATTCTGCTCGTCAAACACCGCCGACCCAGCGGTGAACGTATACGATGAGTGCATCGAAAGTGCCTTCTCGGACTGTAGACAAATACGACTTCAGCACTCGTATTGTCCCAGGCCAGAAGGCATTTCCGCTGTCCACACGCCTATCAAATCACCGGCCCATCCACGGATTCAGGCTAAGGAAAGCCCGGGCAGGAGCGGCGCTACCGCTCACAGTCATCAGCCGCACCGAACTGGGAGGAGAACAGTGACTTCAGCGTCTAAACGGATCCCCGGATGTTCTCCGAGAAGCCCGCCGGAATGAATCTAACCGCAAACGCACTGCCGTTTTCCGCGCCGTGGATGCCATGCAACGCGACGGAACCGAGATCACCTTCGCCGCCAGTCGCTCGCACCGCGAAAGTATCGCAGTGGCTCGTTTACGCCGATGGCGTGCGTGAATACATCACCGCCGCACGCGAAGCCCAAGCTACTGAACCCGCCCGCACCGAACGCATCGGACGCAAAGCCTCAGAGGCCAGCATCCGCACCGACCTCGAACTCGCCAGGCAAGACACAAAGCACTTAGAGCCGAGGTAGCGCGCCTGAAGAACCTCCTGCGTGAACGACTAGGTCAACAGCTAGACGCTGAGTCCAGTCAATCACTCCGAGTCGGCATCGACGAGCTGACTGCGGCCAACACTCGCTACCGCAGCGAGAGCCTCCAACTGACCCAGGAGCTGAACGCCGTGCGAGCACAGTTGCTGACCACCGAAGATGACCTTGCAGCCGCCCGAACCAGCCTCCGACGTATGATCAATAACCAAACCGCTGACCTCAGCCCCGCCGCCGCTGATTGATGAACAACCAGGCCTCGGGGCGGACGGCGAATCGGCGGATGATCCGCGATCGCTTTAGCTGGCTGAAAGACCCTTCAACCCTGGTCCGGACTAATACCTCGCCGGGATGAAACTCCGACAAGTGGCCTACGGCGATGACAGTGGTAGCACCGGCGGTGGCCGAACCAGGTTGCAGCGCATGAATATTTTCGCTACAACGCGGCTGGGGCAGGTGTGGGCATGGTGGCGATTCGGCGGGGTCGGCTGCGAACCCTGAGCGGCCACCAGAACCAGCGTCCGAGCAGTGCGGCGATTGAGGGTATCATCAGCGAGCGCACCACGAAGGTGTCGAACAACAACCCCAGTCCGATGGTAGTGCCGCCTTGGCCGATCGCGACGAGGTCGCTGGTGATCATCGAGGCCATCGTGACGGCGAAGATTAGGCCCGCTGCGGTTGCCACGCCGCCGGTGGCGCCCATGGCTCGGATGATGCCGGTCTTGATTCCGGCTCCGATTTCCTCTTTGAACCGGGAGATGAGGAGCAGGTTGTAGCCGGATCCCACGGCGAGCAAGATGATGACAGAGAACGCCAGTGTCATCCAATGCAGTTCTTTGCCAACGATGTATTGCCAAACCAGTACCGACAGCAACCATGCCGCCAGCGATAGCACGACGGTCCCGACGATGACGAATGAGGCGATCAAGGCGCGGGTGATGATCAGCATGACCACGAAAATCACAGTGATGGCACCCATCCCCGCGATAATAAGGTCCCAATTGGCGCTGACCTGGATGTCGTTGTAGGTCGCGGCGGTGCCGGCGAGGTAGATTTTGGCATCTGCCAGCGGGGTGCCTTTCACGGCCTCACGCGCGGCTTGCAGTTCGGGGTCGACGTGTGAGATGCCTTCTGGGCTAGCCGGATCGACGTCATGGGTGACGATGAACTGCGCCGCCTTGCCGTCGGGGGAAATCATCAGCTTCAGGCCGCGTTGAAAGTCGGGGCTCTGAAAGGCTTCCGGTGGCAGGTAGAAGTAGTCGTCACTTTTCGCGTCGTCGAACGCTTGACCCATGGCGCTGGCGGTGTCGGTCATCCGGCCGATTCGGTCGACCAGTCCCGAGAATGCTCTGTACATCGTATCCAGCGTCGACCGCACGCTCTGTGACAAGGCGATAATCGGGGGCAGCTGCTGTACCAGCTGCGGCATCAAGCTGTCTATGTCGGTCAGGTTCGCCAGCAGGGCGTTGAGGTTGTCGCTGAGCTTGTCGACGCCGTCGAACACCGACTGCACCGACGAGCACATGGGAATGTCCATGCAGTGCGGTTCCCAGTTGAAGTTATTGCGAATGGCTTTCCACAAGTCGTCGAAGTACGCGAGGTGGTCACGCATCTCGTTGGTGGTGGCCTTCATTTCGTTCATATTGGCCAGCATCTGATGCATCACATTGGTCAGCTGCGTTATCAGGTCCTGGATCCGTTGCATGGTTGCGATCATCGTGCCGAGTTGGTTACTTATGGCGCGCAAGCCGGCCATGCTCTCTTTGAGGAACTGCATGTCCTCGGTCAGGGAGACCGATTGCAGATTGACCTGAAACGGTATGGAGCTGTGGGCGATCGGATCACCGACGGGCCGGGTGATGTTCTGCACCCTGGCGATGCCGGGCACCCGGAACAGGTTCTTTGCGATCTTGTCCAACACGATCATGTCGGCGGGGTTGCGCAGATCACGGCCAGCCTCGAGAAGCACGATGTCGGGGTTCATCCTGGCGGCGCTGAAGTGCCGCTCGGCAGCCGTGTAGCCCATGTTGGTGGGTAGATCGGCGGGGATGTACTGACGGTCGTTGTAGCTCGTTTTGTATCCCGGCAGCGCCAGCAGCCCGATCAGGGCAACGGCGACGGCCGCAGCGAGAATCGGCACCGGCCAGCGGGCCACCGCGATGCCGACCTTCCGCCACCTACGGGACTTAACCGACCGCCTCGGATCGAGAAGACGCAACCGACTGCCCACGATCAGCGCGGCCGGCGCCAGGGTGAGAGAGCCCAGCACCACGACCGACAGGCCAATGGCGCTGGGAATCCCGATGGAACTTAATAAATTCGGCCGTGTGAAGCGCAGGCATAACATGGCAGCGGCGACGACGAGACCCGACCCCAGGATCACACGACCCACGCCGCGGAAGGCGGTGTAATAGGCGTCCTCTCGTCCCTGGCCGGATTGCCTCGCCTCCTGATAGCGGCCGATCCAGAAGATCGCGTAATTGGTTCCCGCGGCGATCGCCAGTGATGTCAACAGGCTGGTGGCAAAGGTCGACAAGCCAAGCAGGTGGAAGCGCCCGACAAGGGCGACCAGCCCACGCGCCGCAGACATTTCAACCAGAACGACGAACAGCACGAGCATGGTGGTCATAATGGACCGGTAGACAGTGAACAGCATGACGGTGATCACCACCAACGTGACGACCATTATCTTGATCATGCTCTTCTCGCCGGCCTCGGTCATGTCGGCAATCAGCGGTGCCTGACCGGCGACATAGGCCCGCACACCGGCCGGGGGCTGTGACCGCGCCACGATGTCACGAACCGCCTGCACAGACTCGTTTCCCAGCGTCTCGCCCTGGTTGCCGGCCAGGTTGACCTGCACATAGGCTGCTTTTCCGTCGGTGCTCTGCGAACCCGCCGCGGTGATCGGATCACCCCAGAAGTTCTGCACATGTTGAACATGCCTGGTGTCTTGTTCCAACTGATGGACCAGGCTGTCGTAATAGTGGTGGGCATCGTCACCCAACGGCTGGTCACCCTCGAAGACGATCATGGCAATGCTGTCGGAATTGAACTGCTGGAAGTCTAAGCCGAGGCGCTTCATCGCCATCAATGCCGGGGCGTCGCGCGGCGAGAGGGATACAGAGTTCTGTCTACCGACGGCCTCCAGCTGTGGCACAACCGCATTCGTGACTGCCGTCAACGCCAACCAGAACAGAATGATCGGCACCGACAGCGCGCGGATCGCTCGCGCAAGCACCGGCCCGGCCGCGTGCCTGGTGCTCATGCCGCCTTCACTAAGCAGAAGATTTGGGCATCGTGCCCGGTCGGGGATTCGTTCTCCCGGACGCCACCATTGACAGTGATGCCGCACCCGATGGTGGCGCTGGTCCCCTGCGCCACAACATTGGCGCATATCCACGCAAGGGTGGTGGTCACTTGAAACGACCACGGCAGTGCACTGAAATCAGCCCGCTGAGGCGCAGAGTTCTCGTCCAGATAGCTGATGCTTCCGGCGGTCCAGCCCCGGCCGAAGACTTCATAGAGCACACTTTTAGGGTCGAACGGCGCCAGCTGGTCGTCGCCGCCACCTGCCCCGTCGGCGTTTGCCCCCTGGGATCCGAAGATCCCGTGCATCCGGTGCATCGTCAATCCGTTCGGCGCGACCGCAAGCACAAGCACCAGCGGGACCCAGGCTCGCATCACAGGGCTAAACATCCGAGTCACCTTCTGACCACGGTCTTCTTATCGGCGCTCTCCGTCATGATCGCTCCCAGGAATCAGTCACAAGGCTCTCGAATGCCCAGTTAACGAGATGAGCCTCGGACCCGACGTTTTAGAGGGCCGATGATGATCATTGCTTTTCGTCCACAGATGAAGCGGTCGCTGCATCCGCAAGTCACGGAAGCGGCCGACCGAGAAACACGCCAGCGTGCTCCGGTAGCCCACCCGACCCTGTGGACTGTTTTCATCCGGAGAGAACAAAGCACTGCCTGCAAATGGCTAGCCACCGCACGAGGCAGCGCCCCGGCGCCGGATGGGGGGATCGCTTGACCTTGCCAGGTGGCTGGGGCTGTGAACGCTGTGCCTATTACGTCGGCTGTCAGATCGTCGTCGCGAGCGTGCGCCGAACGCTTCGTGCGCGGCTGCACAGCCTGCGCGATCGGCTCACCGTGGGAAAGCGAGCCCCCAATTTGCGGCTCAATCGCCCGGCCTGATCGAGGGAGTCTTGATCCTACTAACCCCGCGTTGCTGCCGCTGTTGAAAGCTAGCTGCACAGCCGACGACCCGGCGTGCGTCAAAAACAGTGCAGCATCCACGGACTCCGCCCACCGTTGCCTGGGATGAACAACTTCTTCTACAGCGCCAGCAAGGCTGCGTTCCATGTGTTGGCGCGCCACCGCGATGCTGAGCTCATCCGCGACGTCCTGGTCAACGCGCTCGCGGCCGGCTTGTCGAGTCCACGATGACGAAGACGTTGTGCACCGGCGCCAAGGCCGTGGGCGTGCAACTGCGGCTGGGCCGCGTCGGCTGGCAAGCTTCGCCGATTCCTGGAGCTCTTTCTGCGCCGGCCGCATCCCATCGCGGACAAGCCGTGACGTCTGCGAACGCAGCTGGGTCATCAGCTCGCCGACCAATGCGTCGGCGGTCCGTTTGGACTCCACGACTGAAGACCATGCGCTTGCCCACAGAACCGATCTAGGGCACAAGGTCCCCTGATCGATCGCCGTTGGTTGCTGTACAGGACCGCCTGTCGTGCACCCTATTGCCCCGTCGTGGCGGGCTTTCCGGTGTCTATGTCTGAGCCGCTGCGTCGTGCCGGCCCGTGGGGGGTGAATGAGTGAAATCACGGCGCCTTCCTGGATAGGTCACGATGCTGCAGGTCACTGTCCGGTAGGGCCGAAAGTCCCAGCTTTTATCACGACAGCGATGCAGCCGGCGACCTTCGGCTAACCACTTTCTCATCGAAATGGCGGATCCGCCATCATCCGCCATTTCGATGAGGCATCCGCCATCGAGCTTGAGAACGTACACACCATCCACGGTTGGCGCACCAGCCCCAAGCGTCGCAATTCATACGCCCCGGCCACCAGGACTCCGGTCTTGCCGGCTCCGACAACGTGATCTGAGAGAACGGTGGGCTCGTTGATGATGCGCGCCACCCGCGTTGCGCTGGTAGTAGTGCGGGGTGAACTGATCCGACATGCCCGGCAGCCGCAGATGCGAGCCGTCGTAGCGGGGCGCACGCAAGCTGTTAAACCGCCGGCTGTAGTCGCCGACCAGCGCGTCGCGGCGTCGGCGAACAACCAGCGGGCGAACTCTTCGCTGATCTTGGCGCACTTGGCTTGCGCGGCGAACGTCGCTTGGGTGTCCAGCACGCCGTCGTCGTCGTTGACCACGACAGCACGCGAATTGCACAGCGCCTTCAGCAGGCTCACCGCGTCACAGTCGCGCCGACCCAGCCCGTAGGCCTCGGTCGTCAGCCGCCCATGTCGCTTGTAGGGGGCGACCTCGACCACCCAAAGCCCACCGATGTGTCAACCACCACCCCCGTGACGTCGAATGTTTCTTGCTCGAACTGCGCCACCATATCCGCGGGTACCCACCGCGCACCCGGGCGGGCCTTGATCTGCTCGGCGCTGTGATCGGCCGGCATCACCCCGCGCAGCTCGACGTAGTCGCTGTACCGCGGGTCGGTGCGGGCCGCTTCAACCGCGCGGGTCAGCTTTTCGCGCACGTTGCCTGACAGCGCCGCAGGGGCGGCGATCCACTCACTCGGGTCATCCAGACTCGGGTAGATCAGCCCGTTGAGCAGGGCTGGCGCCTCGTCGGCGCCGACACCCAACAGCGTGCCGATGAAGTCCAAGTCGACGCGGCGAGCCCGGTCCAGGCTCATCCCCAACGCTTCCTCCGGGCTGTCGGCGGACTGCCAGGCCGTGTCAGCCGACAGCTAGTTCGTGGAAAAGATCGGCGCCTTGGCCGCGTTGCCAGCGTCCTCGTCGAAGATTCCCGGCTCTACGCAGCCAAACGTGGTAGCCGACCTCGTAGTGGTGTCGGGGTTTGATGGTGAATCGTCCCAGATTTTATGCGCACCTTCCGCTGAGGGAAGGATGGCCCGATGGCAAGCAGGTACGACGAGAACACCAGGCCAGGGCGGTGTGGCTGGTCCGCGAGCATGTCGGCGACTACGAGACCGAGTGGGCCGGCCATCAAGGAGATCTCGGCGCGGCTGTGCATGATCGCGGGGCGTTACGCAAGTGGGTGCATCAGGCCGAGGTCGACGCCGGCGAGGCGGCGGGAGTGCCGATGGAACCGCCCCGTGAGCTGCGCGACCTGCGCCGCAAGAACCGAGAGCTTGAGTCAACCAACGTTATCTTGGGCGGGGTCGACTGTTTGGCAGCGTGAGCTGGGCGTTTGCGTCGTGGACGGTGTCCGTGACGTGGGTGCCGGGGATGCGGCTGGCGCGGAGTTCTCCGTGCAGGAGTGCGATCTGGTTCCGTAATTGACGGTTTTGGTCGTCGAGTTCGCGAATACGTTTGTGCGCGAGTGTGAGGCGTCGCCGCAGCGAGGCGTCGGATCCGGGCTCGATTCGGGCAGGTGCCGACTCGGCTGCCTCGGATGTGGTGGTCAGTCGGCGGAGTTGGTCGCGCAGGTCGGGCTGGGCGTAGAGCCATGAGCGGGAGACGCCGGCGTGGGCAGCGATCTGCATGACGGTGCGCCGCTGGCCGGTTTGGTTGAGTTCCTGCATGGCTTGGCGGGCACGTTCGAGGGTGTCGGCGCGACGGCGTTGGGCAGCGGCGACGAGGTGGTGGTGGTGGTGGTGGCTGTTATCACTGCGCAACGGATGACTCTTTCTCGCAAGGTGTTTTGTTGTCCGCTGCGCCGCACCGCGTGTCCGTTCGACCCCAAGGAAGGAGCAGCCACCCCGGGACGTGGAACCCGGCGTCACCGCACGACACGCGGCGCCGCCGCCTACGGAGAAGCCGGAAATCAAGATCAACTCGTGATCTCAGCAGCCGTCAGGGGAGAACTCGGGCGACCGTGAAATTTTGAGGTTCATGACGACTTCGGAATATTAGAACGAGGAAAAAAGCTACAATAGCTATAGCTATTAGGGTGGCAGCGGTGATTATGGTGAAATCTAACCATCCAAAGGCACTTTCTGCAAGGTAACGCTTTTCTATTGTGGCTTTACCCGAAAATGATTTTGCGATTTTATCGGCTAGCCGGGGTGGGTACAAGAGGAAGTTGACGCCAAAGATTGATCTGAAAACCCCCACCGCCGTTAACAGTGGCGTCTTTAATGATAGAGGTTCCCACATCCCATGCCCTGCATAGCCACGTGCCCAACTGATTGTCTCAAAAACACTGCGCTGGCGAAACACTAAGATCCCCACTGCCAGATAAGTGGCGCCGAGCAGAAATCCGGTGGTCGAGAGATAGACTATCACCCTCGTTGTCAGAACTGAAATTGTTCGATGCGGAGTCTGCTGCCACATCAATATGAGCACTAAGACCACCACAAGAATAAGAAAGACATATTGTTGATGAAGTGCAGCTGCGGCCGCACTCAAACCACCTAGAGCGACGAATCGCCGAAGCTCTCTGCCGGGTGCTTGAAAGTCACGCTGCCGAATGCCAAGAAGACAGTGCGCGGAAGGCAACATAAATGGAATTGGCAAAATGTACGTCACAGCTTCCAGGCTATATATATACCCAAAACCCGAAGGCGAAGGCTGACCAGCCTGCACAGGCGAGAGACAATGACGTCGGTATCCCAGTGCGCTGTGCAATTCGATAGGTTAAGTATACTGATACTAGACCTGCGGCTACCGAGATGAGTTGCATCGGGATCGCGGCGTTACCGGAGTAGCCGAAGAGTGTCCAAGTATTATAATGCAGTCAGTTGATTGCGCCGAAGAGCAAGTGATTCGGGTGAAAATATAGATTTCCTTCCCCATTTGTCACACCAATTATGAAGGATACCGAGTCTTCCGCCTCGGCATGGTTCCCGAGTTAAAGTAAATACATCTAGCGTCGCTAGTAAGAGAATTGCGGCAAGGATCAGAAATCTGCCGCTATAGCGCCGAATTCGATTGAGTGTCTGATCAGGGCTCCGGCGTTGTTGATTAGCACGCTTGTGACCTGCTGATTTGGGGGTTCTTGAGCAGGTTGAGGCCGCGGTCGGCGCTGAAGGCGGTGACTCGGCAGGCTTCGGCTATGTTGTCGGAGCCGGCCAGGCGGTGCAGGTTGAGCGCGGTGTTTCTTAGGCTGGCCATGACCTGGGGTGCGGTGCCGGTGCGCACGGTGGAGCGGTCTTCGTCGAAGGTGACGTCGCGCACCCAGTGCACGGCGTTCTCGATGCTCCAGTGCTCGCGCAGCCAGGTGGCGATCACTCGCGGGTGGGCGTGTTCGAATGCGACGCTGCAGATCGCGTAGACGACCTCGCGGCTGCGCTCGCCGGTGGCAACGGCGACCCGATCGCGGGTGATCTGAATTACTTGACGCGCGTGGGGAAATCCGATGCCGCGCACGGTGGTCAGCACCTTCAGCGTGCGGGTTTCGATGCGCCCATGCGCGGGCTGAGAGTCCTCGCTGTGGGTGAGTGGAATCTGGGCCCAGGGCAGCGCCTGGATGCGGGCCAGCAGCTTGGGCTGGTTGGACTTGACGATCATCAGGTAGTGCGATTTCAGTGTGCCGCAGATCAGCTTTGCGGTCGCGGTCTGGGTGTGCATGGCGTCCACCGTGACCAGCAGCCGCGCCTTCCGGAATGTGCGGAGAAGCTTTCGCACGCAGGGTATTTCGTTGCTCTTCTCGGCGACGGCGAGCTGGCCGAGCACCAGCCGCGCGCGGTGGGCGAAGACCGCGACCAGATGCGTGGCCGCCGCACCCATCCGGCGCGCGGCGCGCAGCGTCTTGCCGTCCAGAGCGACAGCCAGCAGCCCGCCGGTGGCCACCGTCTCGGCGGTGGCCACTGTCGTGAAGTACGCCCCGAACCGGCGATCCAGGTCTGCCGGGTCCAGCCGCGACAGCACGGACCGGAACGTCTTCTCGCTCGGCCGTCGGAACCGAATACCCAGTCGAGAAAGCATTTCCGCCGGAGCGGTGGCCGCCCACGTGGCGAACCCGGCATACCCGCGCATACCGGCCGCGGTCGCCAGGATCGAGATCGCCAGCAACCCGGCAAGCGGATAACGCCGCCCGCGCGGATCCCGTGGGTCCGGCACCAACGCCAGTACATCCAGGAACTCCGAGCGCAAAACCTCGACGCCGTCCCCGGCGCGCCAGCGGTCCAACGCCAGCGTGATCGATTCGACGGGCGATACTAAACCAGCGGGCATGGGTGACTCCGGGTGATCGATGCAGCGTGAAGAACTCCATCGTTCTCGAGAAGCCCATGCCTGCCCCGCAGCGAAACGCCGTGTCACCCAAGTCCGTCATCGCAGCTCACGGCGTCGCAAGTCAACAACGCCGGAGCCCTGAGTGTCTGATCCATACACGCGGCCGCGGTCTGCGCTTCTGGCTGTGTGGTCACGAACGACATAGGCAACTCCTCACGGATACGGACCGACCCGCAGCGACTGCAGCCGCTGCGGTGACCGTCCGGCGGTCAGCCATCTTTGCGTCACAACACCTCATTGATCGCATCGACGTAGGCGTCAGCCATCGCTTCCACGGTGTAGTGCTTGCTCATGCGCTCGAAGCCACGCTGGCCAACCGACGGCAAAGCGGCGGGGTCGGCCAGGATCTCGGCTAAGCATTCCCGCCAACCCTCCACCGACACATTCTCGACGAGGAATCCGGCCCTACCGAAATCCAGCATTTCTGGGACGGCGCACACCGCCGACGACGCCACCGGCACGCCTCGGGCCATCGCCTCGAGAATCACCAGCGGGAACGTCTCGCAGCGGCTTGGCATGCAAAGCAGGTCGGCGTCGGCCAGCGCGGGCCCGGGGCCGTCCGACCACCCGCGCCAGTGCACCCGGTCGTGTACCGCGGCAGGGGTACGGGCCTCTAGTCTCTCCCGGTCCGGGCCGTCGCCAAATATCGACAGTGTCCAAGGCAATTCCGTCAGGCCGCTGAGCGCGTCGATCAGCAGATGAGGGTTCTTGAACTCGACGATCCGCGTGAGCACGACCAGGTGCAGCGGCTCACCGGCCGGGCGGATCCTCGGACGGGGCGGACCCGGCACGACGACGCCGTTGGGTGCCACGAAATGCCGTCTCGTCAGCCGATGGTGTTCGGCCAGCATGTCCCAATGTCGTTGCGCCAGCATGATGAAACCGTCGGACCGGTTCATGGCGGCGACCAGGGGCCGCGAGTAGAGCGGCATGTCCGGATGAGTGTGCGGGGCGACCAGCCAGCGCCGGCCGGCGCCGGCTGCCCGCCACACTGTGGCGAACCCGGTCTCGGTGTTGGTGTCGCCGCTGATAACCACCGCCGGACCCTCGGGTAGGTCGACATGCGGCGCCCACCAGGGTTGGCGCACCACGCGCAC
>DATJQO010000178.1:0-2090 GCA_035505695.1 Mycobacterium sp. | reverse complement strand
ATCTGCTGGCCGGGGTTGACCTGAGCGAGCGGGAGTCGGGCGGGGATCGCCTGGTGCGCAGCCAGTGCGGCGTCGAGCCCGTCTTGGGCGGCGTGCACGTCGGCGTTGATGGTGTCAATCATCGCGTTGGTGAGCACGGCGGTAGCACCCGGCGGCGGGCAGGAGGCCGCCAGCAGGTCACGGTCGCGCAGTGTTTCAGCTAAATGCAGCGCGCGGCGGGCCTTTTCGACCTGCTGGTAGGCGATTTTCTTCGCCGGGTTGGGCACCATGCGCTCCGCATCGTCATCGCCGACGCGGTAGGTGTCATGGGAGTCGAGATCGAAGTGGATGCGGGCGTAACGATAGTGGTTCTCCTGGCGCCAGCGCGAGCCCATCCGATAACGGATCTCGGCGGCGGGCAGGTCGGCGCGGGTGGTCAGGATATGCATCTGCCGCGTTCGGGTGGAATCCAACAAGCTGATCTGGCGCATCGAGAACACCTCGCCCTGGCGTGGCCCCTCGGTGATGTCGAGCGCTACCTGGGTGTCAGCAAGCCGCCAGCTATGGACGCGGCCGTGCTCGTCGGTGTAGCTGTGCTCAGAAAAGCCAGCCTCGTCAATGTCGGCGGTTGCCCCCTTGCGCCAGGTCAAGGTGTCGAACCCGGCCGCGTCTAGGTCGGCGAACAGCGCCGGTGACCAACCGCCGCGGTCGAACCCGACCAACACCCGGCGGTCGTCGCCAACGAGCGCGCGCAGCTCGGGGATCAGCCGGCGCAGCTCACCGGCCAGCGAGGCGGCCGGTTCGGCCATCACCACCAAAAGCGGGTCCCCGGCGGCATCAGACACCCAAGTCTCCACCGTGGCCGGGGCCGGGAACTTCAGCCTGGGCACATGGGTTTTGGCGATCTTGCGCCTGCCCTGATAGGCGCGCACATGCCCATCGACGTAGCACACCGCCGCCTGCTCAGGGCTGGCCGCAACATGACGACGCGCCATCGCCGCGATCCAGTCGCTGGCCTTGCCCACCTTGGCGAGCAGCCCGATCTTGCGGCGGATCGTCTTGACCTCCGGCGCCCGGTCCAACCCCAGCACCCGCCCCAGCGCCACCGGGTCGACCCGTGCCGCGCCCTCCGCACGGGCCTCACCCAGCAGCGCCCGAAACACCCCCTCACACAACATGGTGTCCAGCGAGTAGAACCCATTGGGCAACGCGCCGTAGACCTCGTGGGCGGTCTCAGCCAGCCCGGTCGCCGCCAGCGCGGGCAGCGTCAACAGCAACCCGGCCAGCGGCGCCCGCGCACACCCGGTGAACACCGGCGGAGCGGACTCAAGCAGCCCGAACCGCGCAAACACCCGTTCGGCCCCACGCGCCACCGGATCGGCCAGCACCGGCACCTCCACCAACGGCGCCAGCACGACAGCACAAGCCGTTGCCGCACAATCATCTTCGGCACCCGCATCGACCTCAGGCCCCGGCCCTACTTCGACCTCTTGCCCTTGCCCTTGCTCCTGCTCCTGCTCCTGCTCCTGCTCCTGCTCCTGCGGGACTGGATCATCGGAACCAGTTGGGGCGCAAGGCTCGTCTTTGTCGACATCGGCGCCAGCGGGTTTGAGGGCGTTGCGGACACTGCCCTCCGACACCCCAGTGGCAGCAGCGACCGCTCGCAAGGAAGCTCCGCCCTCCCGCAGCCGGCGGATGGTAGCGACGGTGGCGTCGATGAGCTTCGACTTACGTTTCGGGCCCGTGCGTTTCGGCAGTAGCCCAGCCACACCCGCATCGGCATACTGAGCGTCCCAGCGCCGCAGCGCCAGCGGTGTCACCGCGAACGCCTCGGCGACCTGGCGCTGGGTGGCGGCCTTGATCCGTACCAGCGACACCGCCGCCAACCGGCGTCCCGCGGTGTCGCCGGCGTCCCAGGCATACACCAGGTTGCCGTGCACGAAGATCCGACCGCCGTCGTCGTCCTCGACGATCGCTGCCGCCTCACCGATCAAGCGGGCACCTGCGGGCGCCAGCGCAAGCGGCGGCTGCGCGGTCATCACGGGCATCATCCACCATCTACGGGGCGCACAACAGCGGTATCTAATTATTTCGCACGATGATTGCGGCCG
>DATJQO010000177.1:0-4660 GCA_035505695.1 Mycobacterium sp. | reverse complement strand
CGCCGGCCGCCCGCGCATGCGCGAGCGCCCCGAGGACGTACGGCGTGCGGCCCGACGCCGTGATCCCGACAAGCGCGTCGGCGGCGCTCAGGTCGGCGAAATCGTCGGGGTCGAACGCGTCCTCGGCACCCTCGATCGCCTGGGTCAGCGCCGCGGGGCCGCCGGCGATGACGCCGCGCACGAGGTCGGTGCCGAACGTCGGCGGGCACTCGGACGCGTCGAGCACTCCGAGCCGGCCGGGTGTCCCCGCGCCGGCGTAGATCAGGCGGCCGCCGCGCTCGAGCCGGGCGGCGATTGCCTCGGCGGCAAGGGCGATCCGTGGGACCGCGGTCGCCACGGCGCCGTGCGCCTGGCCCTCGGCGGCGACGAGCAGCGCGACGATCTCGGCGATGGGCCGCGTGTCGAGGTCGTCGAGTCCCGGCCGCACGGCCTCGGTGGCGAGTGTGTCGAGTCCATGCGGGGCGGCGGATGCCTGCACCCGGATGACGTGCGGCGCGTGAATCGCCCCGAGCCGCAGCGCGCCGTCGAGTGCATCGCCGGCGGCGGGGACGAGGTCGAGCTGTTCGCCCAGCGCCTCGGCGCCGGCCAGGCCGCCAACCATCGCCACCGGGCCACTCCCGACCGCGCGGGCGGTGGCGGCCAGCGCCTGTCCGGCGGCACGGACGATCGCCTGCGCCGTCGCATCGCCCTGCGCAGCCAGGACATCGGGCGCGAACGTCGCGACCCCGGCGGCTCCGGTGAGTTGCGCGGGCCATGTCTCCGGCGCACCGAAGCGGGCGCGGGCGGCGTCGAGCAGCGCGGTGGACGGTCCGCGACCGTCGTGGGCGCGCAGCGCGGCGCGGAGCCCGGCGGCGCCGATCCAGGCGCCGCCGCCCTCGTCCCCCAGCCACGGTCCCCATCCGTCGGCGGTCCGCAGTGCGCCGTCCGCGTCGATGGCGAGCGCCACCACGCCGGTGCCCACAATCAATACGACGCCCGGGCCCCCGTCCAGCGCGCCCGCGTGCGCGATCACGGCGTCGCTGGTCACCGCGACGCGCGGCACCCGCAGCGCGGCCAGCAATGCCTCGCCGAGCGCGCGTGCCACGCCCGGTGCACTGAGCGCCCCGGCGGCGCCTACGATCACCTCGTCGACCGGACCGAGATGGCTTGCGACGGCCACGATCGCCGCCTGGGCAGCCCGCACGCCGTTAGGCGACGCAAGGCCCGGCGCGCCCGCCCCCTCGGCCCTTCGGCCGCCCACCGCGGCCCGGCAGGACGTCTTACCGAGATCGACGGCGAGGATCATCGAACCATCGTTTCACCGCCTGGGGCTTTACCGTTCGTTGCGGGCGAGTTGCCTGCACAACACCTTTTTCCTGAAGGCATGCAGGCGTAGCGTTTCCGCTGTTCGAGGAGACGAACAGGAGTGCGCCATGATACAGCCGGGTTCGCGGTATGGAGACTCGACGCGCGCCAACGATCTCGATCGCGCCGATGTGTGCGCGATTCTCGATAATGCCTACGCGGATGGCGAACTCGATGCCGAGGAACACCGGCAGCGATGTGCCTGGGCAATGTCGGCCAAGACGCGCGGTCAACTTCTTGGCATGATTTCCGACCTCCAGGCACGGCCGCCGGTGTTTTCCCAGCAGTCGGCGATTGCGCCCAAGGTCAATCCAAATCGCAAGTGGCTGATTGGGGCTGGCGTCGGCGCCAGCGTCGCTGCCGTCGCCATTCTGGGCGCCCTCGTCGCCACGTGGCACAGCGGTTCCCGCCCATCGCCGACCGCTCCGGTTGCCGCCCCGGCCGCGCCGGTTGCGGCCCCGCCCCAGAGTCCGAGTTCGGAAAGCACCCGGCCTTTCCTGGCCATCGCCGACCTGGTGAGCATGATTTCTGGGGACTTCCAAGACCAGACTGGCCACGCGCCCGAACGGGTCAGTTGCCCCGGTGACTTGGATGGCCACGTGGGCGCATTCGAGCGGTGCTCGATTGCTGATAACGGCAAGCGCTACACCGCGGACGTGACCGTCACCGCAGTCAACGGCGGGCAGGTCAGCTCGCGCGACACGATCTCCGAGGTGGGATCTCCGCCGCCGGCGCCGCCCAGCCGGCCGTGAAACCAGGCGACCGTATGCGCTTCAACAACATTCGCGTGTTGTGATGAGCTAGTCCTATACATGCACACGTTCGACTACGCGACGCGGGCCGCAATGTCGGCTCGGCGGTTGGTGGGATCAGCCGCCATTAGTTCTTTCTTGCAGCCGTCCGACCCGATCGATGTGGGCGAGGAAGTGCATCAGCACCGCATCGGGTGCCTCGATTTGCGGCCAGTGCCCGATGTCGTCGGCGAGCATGATGACGTCAGGTTCCGGTATGACCTCGGCGTAGCGGCGCGCCATGTGGGCACCGGAGTTGGGGTCGACCGGCCCGTCGATCAACCGCATCGGGACCGCGGTCTGCCGCATGGCGCGCACCCACCGGTTGCGGTGAGTGTAGCGGTCGTTGATGAACCGGCCGACCTTGTGCAGTACCCGGCGTCCATCGTTGTAGTCCAAGATCTGGTTGAACACATCCATCATCTGCCGAGTCGGCTTGGTGTTCGGCCCGAACATCTCGCGCAGCGTCGGTTCGAGGAGCCGACGGGACACTGGATTGCCCTGCACATGACTGAAGAGATCGCCCAACGGGGTGCGAGACATCAGCTTCTGCGCCGCCCTGGGCGTGTAGGCCTCGATGAACATGCCGCCGTTGAGCCAGGTGATCGAGTCGATGCGCCATTCGCCATACGTTTGCTGACCGAACTCGTAACGGGCCAACAGTTCCTGGCCGACGGAATCGCCGATGTCGTGGGCCAGAATGTGCGCGGTGTGGATGTTCAGGTGCGCCAGCAGCGCTTCGTGCATGTCGGCATGGTCGCCCACCGAGTATTTGTAGGCCACGGGTTTCGCCGAGAATCCCATGCCAAGCATGTCCGGTGCGATGACGGTGAACCGTTGCGACAGTTTTGGCCAAATCGGGGCCCAGTCAAAGGAATTGAACGGGTACCCGTGGATCAGCAGCAGCGGGGGCCCGCTGCCCTCGATGCGGTAGAAGATGTCGAAGCCGAGGTAGTCGAAGTACTCTCCGGAGTCCAGCCAGCGTTTCAGTTCAGCGTCCATGACAGTCATCATCCGCCGACCCGAGTCCGGCTAACCATCGTTGATGAGGTTCGTCAGGAAAGCGGGTAACCGGCCAGCGTCAAAGTCATAAAACCGCGCCCAGTGCGGCTCGATCGAGATGCGCACCATCTGTATGTCGACCGCACATTGCGTTCGAACTCGGCAAGTTGGGGTTCGTCCATCGAACTCCTCGCTGCCGCGAGGTACTCGTCGGTGACGCCGCCGACGGTTTCCTGGGTGGCGAGGCCACGCACCAAGAGGGCCTTCGCCTCCTCTGGAGTGGTGCCGGTGTCGATCGTGAGTGCGACTTTCGGGCGGGACGAAAGCGCGCGGGCTTTCGGCGAGGTCGGTGCCGTGGAGACAACGATGCGTTCGCCGGTCCAGTAGAACCCGACGGGGATGACCCGCGGGAAGCCATCGTGCCCGTTGTAGGCGAGTCGGGCCATAGAGCCGGAGAGCAGCTTCTGCGCGCCGGGGTGGCCAAGCTCTCTAGCCAACTCCTGTTTGTTCATCACACCGGTAGACCTACCCAGCCGAACCCGAGCCGGACACCCACAAACATCAGCCGATCGCAAAAGAGACGACCCCGGATTCCTCCGAACCCCTCTGTACTGCACTAACGTCAGTCGGGCTGACAGTCGGGCTGACAGGATTTGAACCTGCGACCACTTGACCACCGGTCAAGCGGTCATCGGGCTCGGGAACTGCGGCTTTGTGCGTCCTGGCAAAGAGTAGACGGGCCCGTTGCCTAACCTTGGAACCGCCCGCACTGGCCACTATTTTTCCCGGAGACTCCACTTCTTGGGAAATACCTTCTCGACGAACCACGCATAGGCCCATTTATCGATGGCGTCATACAAGCGGTGGTTTCGCACGTGGAGGGCCAGTTCTCAGCCCGTGGCGAACAACTTTGTCTCACGTTTGTCTCACGAAAGTGGCGAATCTTGAGTCGCCCGCTGTGCGCGCGTTCATCGCCCCGCCACTTTCAGCAGGATCTTGCCGCCACGGAGCTGATGCGACACCGCGTCCTGGATATGCTCGAGTGGGTACACGCCCGCCACCGGGACCACAAGGGCGCCGTCGGCCACTAGCGGTGCCGCCTCACGAATGACAGGCACCACCTTGTCGCGGTAGTCGAAGTCGCCGACAAAGAATCCATGGACCGTGAGGTGCTTGCCTACAGTGCCAGGGTGTCGACCCACATGGGTTCGCCACTGGCCCAGGAATAGCTGACCAACTGTCCACCGTCGGACAGCAATTCGACCAGCCGCGCCACCCCCGGACCACCGACGCAATCCACTGCCAGCGCCACTCGCGCGTCGCCGATCACTGCTCGAACATCGCCGACCGCATCGGGGTCATCGGCGTGGACCACGTCGGCACCGGCTGCTGTGAGCTCGGCGAACGTTGCGTCGTCCCGAGCCAGGTTGATCGTCTTCAGTCCACGAAGTTTGGCTAGCGCGATCAATGACCGCCCCACACCGGAGTTCGCGGCGTTCTGAACTACCCAGTCACCGGGCTGC
>DATJQO010000176.1:0-163616 GCA_035505695.1 Mycobacterium sp. | reverse complement strand
CGGGCTCGATGACGAGCGGCGATGGGACGATATCGAGGCAGCGCTCGGGGCGATCCCCGACGAGGGCCACGAATGGGATGACGATCCCGGTGAATGGGTCCGCCGCCAACGCTCCGACCGGCGTCGCGTCGGCTGACGTGGCAAGGATCCTCCTCGACTCGACCGTCCTCATCGACGCTCTGCGTGGCCATCCGGCGGGCGAGCGCCTACGCGCTCTGCGTCGCCAAGGTGACGAACCCTGGACTTGTGCGATCTCGATCGAGGAGATTTGGCGCGGTCTGCTTCCCGGCGAGGAAGCCGTAGCACAGCGGCTGGTGCGCGGCTTACGGTGTGCGCCGTTGGGTCCGTCGGAAGGAATTCGCGCTGGGCGGTGGCGCCGCCAGTTCGCCGGACGAGGGATCACACTTCACCAGGCCGACTGCCTGATCGCCGCGGCCACCGCTGGCATCAATGCTCGCTTGGCGACGGGCAACCCTGCTGACTTCCCCATGGACGACATCACAGTCGAGCACTGGCCGGTCGGGCGCTGAAGCGTATTCGCTAACGACAGGACTGCGGCACCCGACATCTGTGCACTGGCAGGAGCCTGCGCTGGCAGACGCAGCGCGCAGGTTGGCCCGCGCACATCGAAGGGCCCTCGCAGTCCCGGCAGGCGGCTTCAGCGGCTACCGATTGTTAGCTGAGTCGAACCGGCGTTCGCCCTACAGCGCCGCCCAGTTAGCCGCGAATTGTGACAATCGATGACAAAGTCGCGATTTTCGGCGGAAGCGACTTAGCGAAAATTAGTCCCTGACCTGTTGGTGGCAGGTACAGGATTCGAACCTGTGAAGCTTTCGCGACGGATTTACAGTCCGCTCCCATTGGCCGCTCGGGCAACCTGCCGCCAGACAGGTTACAACGAAGGGGTAGACAGAGCACAAACGGCTATCACCCGATGAAGGGACGTATCGAATGGCGGACTCATCTTTCGACATCGTCAGCAAAGTCGACCGCCAAGAGGTCGACAACGCGCTCAACCAGGCCGCCAAGGAGCTGGCCACCCGCTTCGACTTCCGCGGCACCGACACCACGATCGCGTGGAAGGGCGATGAGGCTATCGAGCTGACCTCGTCCACCGAGGAGCGCGTCAAGGCTGCCGTCGACGTCTTCAAGGAGAAGCTGATCCGCCGGGACATCTCGATGAAGGCCTTCGAGGCGGGAGAACCGCAATCTTCCGGGAAGACGTACAAGGTCACCGGCACCATCAAGCAGGGCATCAGCGGCGAGAACGCCAAGAAGATCACCAAGCTGATCCGCGACGAGGGACCCAAGACGGTCAAGACGCAGATCCAGGGTGACGAGATCCGGGTCACCAGCAAGAAGCGGGACGATCTGCAGGCCGTCATCGCGATGCTCAAGCAGGCCGACCTGGACGTCGCCCTGCAGTTCGTCAACTACCGGTAGGTGAGGTGCCAATGACCCAGACCGAGCCCGACTACTTCGACGTCGTCATCGTCGGCGCCGGCATCTCCGGCATCGATGCCGCCTATCGGATCACCGAACGCAACCCCCAGCTGACGTACACCATCCTGGAGCGGCGCGCCCAGATCGGCGGAACCTGGGACTTGTTCCGCTACCCCGGCGTGCGCTCGGACAGCAGCATCTTCACCCTGTCCTTCCCGTTCGAGCCGTGGACCCGCAAGGAGGGCGTCGCCGACGGCGTGCACATCCGCGAGTACCTGAATGCCACCGCGCACAAGTACGGCATCGACCGGCACATCCGCTTCAACAGCTACGTCCGCTGCGCGAACTGGGATTCGTCCACCGACACCTGGACCGTCACCGTCGAGCAAGACGACTCCCAAAAACAATATCGCTGCCGGTTCGTGTTTTTCGGCAGCGGCTACTACAACTACGACGAGGGCTACACCCCCGACTTCCCTGGCATCGAAAACTTCGGCGGCATCGTGGTGCATCCCCAGCACTGGCCCGAAGAGCTGGACTACACCGGCAAGAAGATCGTGGTGATCGGCAGCGGGGCGACCGCGGTCACGCTGCTGCCGTCGCTGTCGGACCGCGCCGCCAAGGTGACCATGCTGCAACGCTCCCCCACCTACCTAATCTCGGCGTCCAAGTACGGCAAGGTCGCCGCCGTCGCCCGTAAAATGCTGCCGCACAAGCCCGCTCACCTGGTGGTCCGGCTATACAGCGCACTGACCGAAGCGGCATTCTTCGCCCTGTCCCGCAAGGCGCCCGGATTCGTGCGGTGGCTGCTGCGGCACAAGGCCATCAACAGCCTGCCCGCCGGCTACGACGTCGACACCCACTTCAAGCCCCGCTACAACCCGTGGGACCAGCGGATGTGCCTGATCCCCGACGCCGACCTGTACAACGCCATCACCGCTGGGCGCGCCGACGTGGTCACCGACCATATCGACCATTTCGACACCGGCGGCATCGTGCTCAAGTCCGGCCGGCACCTCGACGCCGACATCATCGTCACCGCCACCGGCCTGCAACTGCAGGCATTGGGCGGGGCCACGATCAGCCTGGACGGCAACGAGATCAAAACCAGTGACCGCTTCGTCTACAAGGCGCACATGCTCGAAGACGTGCCCAATCTGTTTTGGTGCGTCGGCTACACCAATGCATCGTGGACGCTGCGTGCCGACATGACGGCCCGGGCCACCGCAAAGCTGTTGGCGCACATGGCTTCCCATGGCTACACACACGCCTATCCGCACCGCGGCAACGAGCCGATGCCCGAGAAACCGTCCTGGGACATCAACGCCGGGTACGTGCTGCGCTCGCTGCATGCGCTGCCGAAGTCGGGCACCAAGCGGCCGTGGAACGTGCGGCAGAACTACCTCGCCGACGCCATCGATTACCGCTTCGACCGCATCGAGGAGTCGATGGTGTTCGGCCGGGCAAGCGACCGTGCGCCGCTGGCGGGCTAGGCGTCAACGGGTCTGGTTGGCCCCCAGCTCGGATCGGCCCACCTCGATTTGCTTACCGCAGTTGGGACAGAAATTTTCGTCGGGGTGGTGTTCGACCCCGCAGCTGGAACAAAAGTGCGGCTGCACCGGCTGTGGCGGGTGCACCGCGCCGGTTTCCTGCGGCTCGGTGCGCACCGGGATCGGTTGGAAATCAGCAACTTTGGCCGGCGAGAGCAGCGGCCATCGGCTCCGCATCACCAGGTAGGTCAACACGCCGCCGGCTGCGAGCACCAAGACCACGCCGCCCACCACGTACCACAGCAGTTTGGCGCCGCTGAACACCGAGACATCGCCGTACTGCTGGCGCAGGTTGGCCGCACTCGCCTTGAGTTCGATCAGCCCGGGATAGTCCGGTGACATGGACAAAGTCTGGTCAAAATCCTCGATCGCCTCGGTGTAGTGCCCGGAGTAGTAGTGATCTAGTCCTTTGCGGTAGTAGACGTCGGCGGGTCCGAGCGTCGCCTTGACACCCTTGCTGGCCAGTATCGCGGCCAAGGTCTCGGCGGGGGCGATGAAGTTGAACGCCTGCGATTCGCCGATAGGGGCGAAGCTGTTCACCCCGATCACCTTGCCGTCGAGCTCGACGGTCGGGCCACCGCTCATGCCGTCGGTCACCGCGGCGTCGATCTCGTACTCGGGAACCGATCCCATCCGCGACTTCTTGCTGACCTTGCCGCTCTTGTTGGTCGGGTCCAGCGAAGGACCGGTGATGTTCTGCGTGCTTTCCGGGAAGCCCACCGTAAGAACCGATGTGCCGATGCTGACGTCGGCGTCGCTAGCCAGTTCCGAGGACGGCAGGTTGTGTTTGTCGACCTTGAGCAGAGCGACGTCACCTTTGCCGAGGGGACGGAAATCCACCACGCTGGCGGGAACCTTGCCGGCCACGTTGGCGCCGGTTCCGTACACCAGCGCCAGGCTGACTTCGGGACCGCGGTCCGCGGTGTCGCCTTCTACCCGTGCGTTTTTCTGCAGCCACTGCAACGCCGAGGTCGGATCCTGCGACTCGGGCGCGCCCGGGAATTGGCTGATGTATTCGGTGGCGGCGCGTTTCAGGATCAGCAGCTTGGCGCTCTCCGGGTCGACGCAGTGGCCCGCCGTCGCCACCCAACCGCCGGGATTGATGACGAAAGCCGTGCAACTCCACGTCGCGAGGAAGGGCATGCTCGAACCCTGGCCGAATTGCGAGAGTATTTCGCCGTTGTTCAGCCGGACCAGGCCGTAACCCTGGCCGGACAGGTACATGACGGCCGGCCGGATCATGGCCGCGGCCCTTTCCTCCGGGTTGGCCTGCGGACGGCCGTCATTGGCGGACGCGATGCCGGGTGACCCACCCAACAACGCCAGTGCAGCCGCCGACACCAACGCCACCGCCCGGCCGCAACGACGGCGTGTGGGCATGGTTCCTCCTCGCATCGAGTCCCTCTTCGACCTTCCGGCACGCCGCGCGGTGGGGGTAGGGACCGAAGTCCCCAGCCATGAGGTCATTGGTTTGGACCGCAACCGCCAGAGTTTTTGAACTGCTTCTAAATCTCAGATGTCGGCAATACGCTGATCGTCATGGTACCTGACAAGCGCGAACCCAAAGTCGTTGTCCTCGGTGGCGGTTCCTGGGGCACCACGGTGGCGTCGATCTGCGCACGCCGCGGACCGACGTTGCAGTGGGTCCGCTCGGCGGAGACCGCGAAGGACATCAACGAGAATCACCGCAACAGCCGCTACCTCGGCAATGACGCCGTCCTGAGCGACACCCTGCGCGCCACCACCGACTTCGCTGAGGCGGCGAACGCCGCCGACGTGGTGGTCATGGGCGTACCCTCCCATGGCTTCCGGGGCGTGCTGACCGAGCTGGCCAGGGAATTGCGGCCGTGGGTGCCGGTGGTGTCCCTGGTCAAGGGCCTCGAGCAGGGCACCAACATGCGGATGTCCCAGATCGTGGAAGAGGTGCTGCCCGGTCATCCGGCGGGCATCCTGGCCGGGCCGAACATCGCGCGTGAGGTGGGCGAGGGCTACGCCGCGGCCGCGGTGCTGGCCATGCCCGACCAGCACCTGGCGACCCGGCTCTCTGCGTTGTTCCGCACCCGGCGCTTCCGCGTGTACACCACCGACGACGTCATCGGGGTCGAGATGGCCGGCGCCCTGAAGAACGTCTACGCCATCTCCGTCGGCATGGGTTACTCGCTGGGCATCGGGGAAAACACCCGCGCCCTGGTGATCGCCCGCGCGCTGCGCGAGATGACCAAGCTCGGCGTCGCGGTGGGCGGCAATCCCGAGACGTTCCCCGGACTGGCCGGCCTGGGCGACCTCATCGTCACCTGCACCAGCCAGCGCAGCCGCAACCGGCACGTCGGTGAACAACTCGGCGCCGGTAAGCCGATCGACGAGATCATCGCGTCGATGAACCAGGTCGCCGAGGGTGTCAAAGCCGCCAGCGTGATCATGGAGTTCGCCGAAGAGTTCGGCCTGAACATGCCGATTGCCCGGGAGGTCGACGCGGTGATCAACCACGGCTCCACGGTCGAGGAGGCCTACCGGGGCCTGATGGTCGAGGTGCCCGGGCACGAGGTGTACGGCTCGGGCTTCTGAGCGTCGAAAAATTTGCGTTCGCTATGCGATCGGCTCGCTAGGTTGACTCGCGGTTCGCCGGCCCAATACCGTCCGATGCGGTAGCTGGGCATTCCCAGCCGTGAACTGTGGGCTGGGTGCCGGTATCGCTTGTGCGCCAAACGGTTACGTAGAGGTAATCTGCCGCGTCCCCCGCCAAGACCTCACGAGGGAAAGGCCGATGCCCAACATGCAACAGTGGCTACGATCGGTTTCCCGCCACGACTTGCCGTCGTCGCTCGTAGTTTTCCTGGTCGCGCTGCCGTTGTCCGTGGGAATTGCCATCGCTTCCAACGCCCCCGTTATGGCGGGTCTGATCGCCGCCATCGTCGGCGGACTCGTCGTCGGCGCCCTGGGCGGATCACCGCTGCAGGTCAGTGGTCCCGCCGCCGGGCTGACCGTTATCGTCGCCGATCTGGTCAGTGACTTCGGTTGGGGCGTAACCTGTTTGATCACGCTGGCCGCAGGTGTCCTGCAGGTCCTGTTAGGGCTCAGCCGGGTTGCGCGAGCCGCACTCGCGATCTCGCCCGTGGTCGTGCATGCCATGCTGGCCGGCATCGGCATCACCATCGCGCTGCAACAAGCGCACGTGCTGCTCGGCGGGAAATCCAAAAGCACGGCATGGCACAACCTGATTGGCCTGCCAGGTCAGATTATCGGCGCACACCGGCCCGGCGTCATCCTCGGCGTGTTGGTGATCGTCATCCTGATCGCGTGGCGCTGGGTACCGGCCAAAGTGCGCCGGATCCCGGGCCCGCTGGTCGCCATCGTGGCCGTGACGGTGCTGTCGGTTGTCTTCCCCTTCAATGTGCGCCGGATCGACCTGGACGAGTCGCCGCTGGATGCGTTGCAGCTGCCCGATATTCCACACGGGAACTGGGGTGCGGTCGCGATCGGGGTGATCACCGTCGCGCTCATCGCCAGCGTCGAAAGCTTGCTGTCGGCGGTTTCGGTCGACCGGATACACAATGGGCCGCGCACCGACTTCAATCGGGAGTTGGTTGGACAGGGCGCCGCCAACATCATGTCGGGGGCCATCGGCGGCCTGCCGGTCACCGGTGTCATCGTACGCAGCTCAACGAATGTCAACGCGGGCGCCAAATCGCGCGCCTCGACCATCATGCACGGGGCGTGGATCCTGTTGTTCACCATCCCATTTTCGGAATTGGTCGAAGAGATCCCGACCGCCGCACTGGCCGGTCTGCTGATCGTCATCGGAATTCAGCTGCTGAAGCCGGCCCACATTGAAACCGCGATTAAGCACGGCGATCTCGCCGTCTACATCGTCACCGCGGTCAGCGTCATCTTCCTCAATCTGCTGCATGGCGTCATGATCGGACTCGCCCTGGCGATCGCGTTGACCGGCTGGCGGGTGATCCGGGCCAGGATCGAGGCCAAGCGCGTATCCGACGAATGGCGCGTGGTAATCGAGGGCGCGGCATGCACGTTTCTCGCGCTGCCGCGGCTGACGCGGGTGCTGGCGTCGGTGCCCTCGGGCGCGGTCGTTAGCGTGGAGGTTTCGGTGCACTACCTCGATCACGCCGCGCACCAGGCGATCAGTGACTGGCAACGTCAGTACGAGGCGACGGGGGGCGTGGTTCGGTTGCACACCCGCGGGCCAAGCGAACGCGCCGCGAGCGTAATGCCGTTGGGATTCTGAGCGCGAGAGCGCGTCACCCCCGCGCCATGGCTTGCAGCCGGCGGATGCGGTCCTCCATCGGCGGGTGGGTGGAGAACAGCGATCCGATGCGCTCGCCCGCGCGGAATGGGTTGGCGATCATCAGGTGAGCCTGGCTGGCCAGCTGGGGCTCCGGCGGTAGCGGGGCGGCCTGCACCCCGCCGGAGATCTTGCTCAGGGCCGACGCCAGAGCCAGCGGGTCACCGGTCAACACGGCACCCGATTCGTCCGCCTGGTACTCACGCGACCGCGACACGGCCAACCGCACCACCGTCGCAGCGATCGGGCCCAGCAGCGAAACGAGCAGCAGCGCAAAGGGATTCTCGCCGTCGCGGTTGCCGCCGAACATGCCGGCCCACATGGCCATGTTGGCCAGCGCGGTGATCACCGACGCCAGCGCGCCGGCAATGCAGGAGATCAGGATGTCGCGGTTGTAGACGTGGGAGAGCTCGTGTCCCAGCACCGCGCGCAACTCGCGCTCGTTGAGGATGTCCAGGATGCCGGTGGTGCAGCAGACGGCGGCGTTGCGCGGATTGCGGCCGGTGGCGAACGCGTTGGGCGCGTTGGTGTCGCTGATGTAGAGCCTCGGCATCGGCTGGTGTGCGGAAGTGGCCAGCTCGCGCACGATCCGATACATCACCGGCGCCTGCACCTCCGAAACCGGCTGGGCGTGCATCGCCCGCAGCGCCAGCTTGTCGCTGTTGAAGTAGGTGTACAGGTTCATGCCCACGGCAAACAGCACGGCCAGCCACATCGCCGTCCTGCCAAACAGCGAACCGACAAACACGATCAACGCGGACATACCGACCAACAGGGCGAAAGTCTTGAACCTGTTGGCGTTGGGATGCCAGGTCATCGGTGGTCCTCCTACGAACACGCAAGTGTGCCTACTGCCCATTGAACGCGCAGAACAGCGGTTGAGGTTCCGTGACTCGCTAGCCGTGCCGGCTGATGGTGTAGTCGACCAGGGTTTGCAGCGCATAACGTCCTGGAACGTCAGGCAACGGGGCCAGCTCCTGACGTGCCTGCGCCGCATAATCCGACAAGAAATTCTTCGCCTTGGCCATACCCGGGGATGCCCGCAACAGCGCCAGAGCCTCGGCCACCGCGTCGTCGTCGTCGATGGGCCCGGCCAGCAGCTCGCGCAGCCGGGCCGCTTCGGGCCCAGGTTCACGCAGCGCGTAGACCATCGGCAACGTGTGCACCCCTTCGCGCACGTCGGTACCGGGCAATTTGCCGGACTCACCGGCCTCGCTGTCGATGTCGATGATGTCGTCGGAGATCTGAAACGCCGTGCCGACGATGCCGCCCAGCCGGCTGAGTCGCTGCACCTGATCGGGGTCGGCGCCGGAGAACATGGCGCCGAATTCGCCCGCCGCGGAGATCAGGCATGCCGTCTTCTCATACACCACCTTCAGGTAGTGCTCGACGGGATCCGCCCCCTCAGCGGCGCCCCGGCCCTCGCGCATCTGCCCGGTCACCAGTTGCGCGAACGTCTCGGCGATCAGCCGCACCGCGTCCGGCCCCAGCCGCGACACCAGCCGCGACGCCGTCGCGAACAGATAGTCGCCGGCCAGGATCGCGACGTTGTTGCCCCAGCGCACATTGGCGGTGGGCGTGCCGCGACGGACCTCCGCCTCGTCCATCACGTCATCGTGGTAGAGCGTGGCCAGGTGCACGAGCTCGATCACCGCACCGGCGATCGTCACCTCGGCGGCCTCGGGGTCGGGTCCGATCTGCGCGGCCAACACGGTGAACAGCGGCCGGAACCGCTTGCCGCCGGCCTTCAACAGATACGTCAACGAGTCGGTCATCACCGCGTCCGCGCTGTGCAGCTCGGTGTCCATGAGCTGCTCGATCCGCCCGACGCCGTCGCGCACGGTCGCGGCGAACGCGGCGTCTCCGAAATCAATGCCCGCGACCACCGTCGCCGGAGTCCTCACCCGACCAAACATACTGGTGTGCATGGAGACGAGAGCGATGGGAGCCGACGTGGTGGTCGTGGGCGCCGGACCTGCCGGTTCGGCCGCGGCCGCCTGGGCCGCCCGCGCCGGCCGCGACGTGCTCGTCATCGACTCCGCCAGCTTTCCCCGCGACAAGGCCTGCGGCGACGGGCTGACCCCGCGCGCCGTCGCCGAGCTGGAACGCCTCGGGCTGGGCGACTGGCTGGACACCCGCATCCGGCACCGGGGACTGCGGATGAGCGGGTTCGGCGGCGAGGTGCAAGTCGACTGGCCGGGCCCGTCGTTCCCCTCGACCGGCAGCGCGGTGGCCCGCCTGGAGTTGGACGACCGGATCCGCAAATGCGCCGAGGATTCCGGAGCACGAATGCTGCTCGGAACCAAAGCCCTTGGGGTGCACCATGACTCGTCACGACGGGCGGTGTCGCTGACGCTGGCCGACGGCACACAGGTGGCGTGCAACCGATTGATCGTCGCCGATGGCGCGCGATCAACGCTGGGCCGCAAACTGGGCCGGCGCTGGCATCAGGAGACGGTGTACGGGGTCGCCGCCCGCGGGTATCTGGCGACTCCGCGGGCCGACGACCCCTGGCTGACGTCGCACCTGGAAGTGCGCTCCCCGGACGGCGCCGTGCTGCCCGGCTACGGCTGGATCTTCCCGCTGGGCAACGGGGAGGTGAACATCGGCGTCGGAGCGTTGTCGACCTCCAAACGGCCGGCGGACCTGGGGCTGCGGCCGCTGATCTCGTATTACTCCGACCTGCGCCGCGACGAGTGGGGCTTTTCCGGCGAGCCCCGGGCGGTGTCGTCGGCGCTGCTGCCGATGGGCGGCGCCGTCTCCGGGGTTGCGGGCCCCAATTGGATGCTGATCGGCGATGCCGCGGCCTGCGTCAACCCGCTGAACGGCGAAGGCATCGACTACGGCCTGGAGACCGGGCGGCTGGCCGCCGAACTGCTGGACTGCCGCGATCTGTCACAGGTGTGGCCGTCGCTGCTGCAGGATCACTACGGCCACGGATTCTCGGTCGCACGCAGGCTGGCGTTGCTGCTGACCTTTCAGCGGTTCCTGCCCACCACCGGGCCGATCGCGATGCGCTCCACGAAGCTGATGACCATTGCCGTGCGGGTGATGGCCAACCTGGTCACCGACGACGACGCGGACTGGGTGGCGCGGGCCTGGCGCGGCGGCGGACGGCTGTCCCGGCTGGTCGACCGACGAAAACCCTTCAGCTGAGCGGCTTTGCCGCGCGAGACTTAAACCGCTGCGCCAAATTCCGGCGTGTCGTCGCAGCCGTTTAAGTGTCGCGGTCTGCGCATCGCTCTGGTATCAATCCCATTGACATGTATCAGCTAGATTGATATATCTGGGGCATGACTCAACCAACGGATTTCAAGTTCGAATCGGCCTACCGTGGTGAATCCCCGTTTGGCGAGGGCGCGCGGCCACCATGGAGCATCGGCGCCCCACAGCCCGAGTTGGCCGCGCTGATCGAGCAGGGCAAGTTCCACGGCGACATCCTTGACGCGGGATGCGGCGAGGCCGCCATCTCGCTGGCGCTGGCCGAGCGCGGGTACACGACCGTCGGGTTGGACGCGTCGCCCACCGCGATCGAGCTGGCCCGTCGCGAGGCCGGAAAACGGGGCCTCACCAACGCCAGCTTCCAGGTGGCCGACATCAGTTCGTTCACCGGATACGACGCCCGGTTCGGCACCATCGTGGACAGCACCCTGTTTCACTCCATCCCGGTCGAGGCGCGCGAGGGCTACCAGCGATCGATCCAGCGGGCCGCCGCGCCCGGCGCTTCCTATCTCGCCCTGGTCTTCGACAAGGACGCGGTGCCCGGGGGTCCCATCAACGCCGTCACCGCCGACGAATTGCGCGATGTGGTGTCCAAGTACTGGGTCGTTGACGAGATCCGGCCGGCCCGCATCCACGCCAACCTGCCCGAGAGCTCGGTCGACTTGCCGTTCGCCGGTGTCCGCGACGAGCCCAATGGCCGCAAGTCGGTCGGCGCCTGGTTGCTCTCCGCGCATCTCGGCTGATCGGTGTATAGTCCGGCTAATGAAGGGAACGAAGCTGGCTACTATTGGCGCCATGGCGGCCGCCGCTGTCGCCCTGGCCGTCCCGGCCCAGGCGTCACCGCCGCCGTCCAACGACCGTGACGCCCCATTCAAGGCCACCGTCAACGGCTTCGGCATTTACGGTCCGCAGGACCAGCTCGCCTGGCTGGGCAAGATCACCTGCGACCGGATCGGCAGGGGCTTGGACAACGACCCGTACAAGTCGGCCAATTTCATCCAGCATAACCTGCCCCGGCGCACCACCCAGGGCCAGGCGTTCCAGTTCCTCGGTGCCGCGGTTGACCACTACTGCCCCGACCAGATCGGCTTCGTGCAAAGCGCCGGTACGCACTAGCTCGTCGTCAGTGCAGGGGTTTGTCCCCGGCATGCAAGGCCACGATGCCGCCGGTGAGGTTGCGCCATCGCACCGCCGTCCAGCCGGCCTGTGAAATCTGATGCGCCAGCGCGGACTGGTCGGGCCATGCCCGAATCGACTCCGCGAGGTACACATAAGCCTCGGGGTTGCTGGACAACGTCCGCGCCACCCGCGGCAGCGCCCGCATCAGGTACTCCTTATAGACGGTGGCGAACAATGCGTTGGTGGGAGTGGAGAATTCGCACACCACCAATCGCCCGCCCGGCCGGGTGACGCGCGCCATCTCCCGCAGCGCCGCCTGGGTATCGACAACGTTGCGTAAGCCGAAACTGATTGTCACAGCATCGAATACGTCGTTGGCGAACGGCAGCCGGGTGGCGTCGCCGGCAACCTTCGGCACGTCGCGCCCGGCCCCTGCCGCCAGCATCCCGACCGAGAAATCGGCCGCCACACACCACGCGCCCGATTTGGCAAGCTCGACGGTCGATACCGCGGTGCCAGCGGCCAGGTCGAGCACCTTCTGCCCGGGCCCGATCCGCAGCGCAGCCCGAGTGGCTTTGCGCCAGTACCGATCCTGACCCAACGAGAGCACGGTGTTGGTCAGGTCGTAGCGGCGGGCGACGCCGTCGAACATCGACGCGACGTCCCGGGGGTCCTTGTCCAATGCCGCGCGGCTCACCAGGGAGACGCTACCTGTCTGGGAACGCGAGGGTGCGCCGCCCTACCCGGTCATTCCCCTTGCGCGTACCGCTTGGCGAACATCCGCCTGCGGGTGAACGGCGACAGCACCGCCTCGTAGTGGCCGAGCAAGTCATCACAGATGACCGGCCAGCTGCGGTGCAGCACGCTGCGCCGGGCGGCCAGGGCGTAGCGCTGGCGGTCCTCGATCAGATCGGCGACGGCCGAGGGCAGCCGTGCCTCGAATTCCTTGACGGGCAACAACAATCCGGTGCGGCACGGCGTGACGAGGTCACGTGGGCCGCCGGCGTCGGGGGCAATCACCGGCAGCCCCGACGCCAGCGCTTCTTGCACGACTTGGCAGAACGTCTCGTGCTCGCCGGGATGCACGAAGACATCCATGCTGGCGTATGCCGTGGCGAGTTCATGGCCGTACAGCGCCCCGGTGAAAACCGCTGTGGGCATGGCCGTTTGCAGCTTTTTTTGGTCGACTCCCTCGCCGACGATGACCAGTTGCACGGCATCGTTGGCCGCCAGTCCGATGAGCCGCTCGACGTGCTTTTCCGGCGCGAGCCGGCCGACGAACCCGACGATCGGCTTGCCCTGAGGTGACCATCGCCGCCTGAGCGCCTCGTCGCGCGCCGACGGGGCGAAACGCAGCAGGTCGACCCCGCGTGCCCACCGGTGCACCCGCGGAAAACCATGGTCGACAAGCGATTCCATGGTCACGCTGGACGGCGCCAGGGTGCGGTCGGCGAGGCTGTGCAAGTGGCGGAACCAGGCCCACGCCGCCCGCGTCGTCATCGGAATGCCGTAGCTGGCCGCAAAACCCGGTACGTCGGTTTGATACACCGCGACCGTCGGCACCCCGAGCCAGCGGGCCGCCTTCACGCCGCCGTAGCCAAGCAGCGCCGGGGAAGCCAGATGCACCACGTGCGGGTCGAAACCACGTAGCACCTTGACCATCCGGGGCATCGGCACGCCCAGCGGCAATGTCGTCACCTTCGGAAACATCCGCGACGGGACGCGGTGCACCCGGATGCCGTCGTGAATGCGATCGGCGCGCGGCCGACCCGGCGGGTTGTCGGGAGCAATGACGAGGGCTTCGTGTCCGCTCCGGCGTAGGTGCTCGAGGACGCGCAACACGGAGTTGCTGACACCGTTGACATTGGGGAGGAAAGATTCGGCGACGATGGCAACGCGCACGACACCACAGTGTCAGCGTCGGCTGTCGATAAGGTTGCCTACGGGCATACGTCGTGCGAAATTTGCTGGTCGGACGCTTTTAAGCGGTGACCGGGGCCACGGTGCGACGGTCCAGCCGCCTGTCCACCAGCGCCAGAGCCAGCAGCAAGACCGTGGCCACCAGCCACCCCACTACCGCGATGGATCCCGCTGGGATGATCGCCAGACCGGCGTTGCGGTGTTGCACCCGGACCAAGTTGGGGTCGTTTTTGTTGTATTCGACGTAGATCCGCATGCCCGTCGCCAGATGCGACGGATAGAGCACCCCGAGTTCGGGGCGATAGGTGACTCGCTCGGGTGTGACGAATTCGATAGTGGACCGGCGCGGCCCGGCGCTGAGCACCTCGGCCTGCGCCACGCCCATGTTGTGTTGGATCGCAAGGTCGTCGCGCCAGGCGCCGGCGACCAGCAGCACCGACTGCAGCGTGACCAAGCCGGTCACGATGAGCACCGTAATTCGGGCCCATCGCAACACAACCCGGGCGCGGGTATTCGGTGTTTCATCGCTACGGCCATGAATCAGTATGCGCAGCAATGCCTTTGGTGATATCAAAGCGCCGCCTTGATGGCGGCGTGCAGCTGGCGCAACGACGACCGGTCGGCCTTGACCTCCAGCACCCGCATACCGGCACCGGGATCATCGAGGGCGGCACCCAGTTCGTCGAACTCGATCTGCCGGCTCTCCACGTGGTAGGCGCGACACAGTGCGCCCACGTCGACGTCGTGCGGTGTGCCGAAGATCCGCGACGACACGTCGGAGAACCGGGGGTCGCCCTGCTCGAGCAGTTCGAAGATTCCGCCGCCGTTGTCGTTGGAGACCACGATGGTCAGCCGCTGCGGGATCGGCTCGGTGGGTCCGATCAGCAGCCCGGAGCTGTCGTGGACGAAGGTCAGGTCGCCGATGAGCGCGACGGTGCGTCCCTCGTGTGCCAGCGCGGCCCCGATGGCGGTGGAGACGGTGCCGTCGATGCCGGCCACCCCGCGGTTGGAGCGGACCCGGATGCCGCGGGTATTCAGGCCCACCAGCGCCGCATCGCGAACCGGGTTGGACGCCCCCAGCACCAGCTGATCTCCCGGCCGCAACGCGTCGGCCACGGCCGCCGCGACATGCAGGCCGGTGGTCAGTGGGTGCGCCTTGAGCTGACCGCGCACCGCCTCATTGGCGTGCCGGTTCAGCTCCGCGCAGCGCTGCAGCCACGCTGGATGCGGTGTCCCGGTGATGACGGCGCGGGTGCCGGTCGCCTGGGAGTTACCCGAGACGTCCGGCCACCGCGGTCCGGTGGTCAGCGCGTACACCGGCACCTGCGGGTCGGCCAGCAGGGTGGACACCGGCCGGTGCAGGGTTGGGCGGCCGAGCATGATCACCTGTTTGGGGCGCAGCAGCGGCAGCATCAGTGGGTGCAGCGGGTTGGCCGGCGCCGGTGCTGTCGGTTCGGCGACGGTCGGCAATTCCGCCAGGTTGGGGTGTGCGCCCGCGCCGTGCCCGGCGATGACGACGGTGTCGGGTGACACATCGATGTCCAGCGGCTGGTCGAACGTGACCGGTGGCGTGTAGGTCCACGGCTTGCGGCCCGGCCGGCCTGGCGGGGTCAGGGCACCGTGGGGTTCGGGGTCGGGCACCAACGGCTCGCGCAGCGGGATGTCGAACTGCACCGGGCCGGCATTGGCGGTGCGCGATCCGGTGGCGGCCGCCAGCACGCGACAGGTGGCCGACCGCCAGGTGGCGTTCAGCGAATCCAGCCGCTCCGGCGCGTCCTCGGCCAGCCCGAGGCTGATGGTGGCGCGGACCTGGGTGCCGAAGTAGCCCAGCTGTTCCATCGTCTGGTTGGCCCCGGTGCCCAGCAGTTCGTAGGGCCGGTTGGCCGACAGCACGATCAGCGGCACTCGCGCGTAGTTGGCCTCCACCACTGCCGGGCCGAGATTGGCCACCGCGGTGCCCGACGTCATGGCGACGCACACCGGCGCACGGGCGGCGATCGCCAGGCCAATCGCCAGGTAGCCGGCGGTGCGCTCGTCGATGCGCACGTGCAACCGCAGCCGGCCCGCCCGGTCCGCGTCCTGCAGTGCGAATGCCAGCGGCGCGTTGCGCGATCCGGGGCAAAGGACCACGTCGCGGACGCCGCCGCGGATCAGCTCGTCAACGACGACGCGCGCCTGTGTCGTCGAGGGGTTCACCCATACAGGGTGTCACAACCCGGCGAGCGCCCGCCGAACGCAGCGAGCTCAGGGCTTGACGCCGGCGAAGAACTGCAGCACCGCGGCGTTGACCGCCTCGGGCCGCTCGAAGAATCCGAGATGACCGGCATCGGGTATCTGCAGGTAGCGGCCGTTAGGCAGCGCGTCGGCGACCTCGCGGCCCAGGTAGGGCGGCGTCAACACGTCGTCGGAGAAGCCGATCACCAGCACCGGCGTCGCGATGCTGCGGTAGGCCGGCAATCGGTTGCTGTACGGCGCGACATCCAGCTGGCAGCGCAGACCCGGGGTGGACTTGATGGGCCACATGGAAAACATCGCGATCCAGTCGGCCACGGCAGCATCATCGTTGAGTGTCTTGCGTGAGAAGTTTTCCAGCAACCGGATTTTCGCGTCGTATTTGTTCGGCAGCTGGACACCGGCGTCGTTGAGCTCGGCCTCGGCGTCGCGGAAGAATTCTCGCGCACGGTCCATGCGTCCGCGGGTGCCCATCAACACCGCGGCACTGACCAGCTGCGGCCGGGCCAACATGAGTTCCTGGGCGATGAAGGCGCCCATCGACATCCCGACGATGCGGGCCGGGGCGGCGTTGAGGTCTTCGATCAGCGCAGCGGTGTCGGCGACCATGGTTTCGGTCGTGAAGCCCTGCGCGTTCTCGGTGGCGCCGATGCCGCGATTGTCGAAGGTGATGACGCGGTAGCCGGCCGCCAGGAAGGTGGGCACTTGATACGGGTGCCAGGTCCGTCCGGCGCCGCCATGGCCGGCGATAAACACCACCGGCTCACCCGAGCCGCGGTCGTCATAAGCCAGGTTGATCACCCGCACGACGGTACAAGCAGCGGATAGCACGCCTTGAGCCGGTCGATCCACCACTGCCGCCGTTCGGGTGGCGCGCCCAGCGCGTGCAGCCGCTCGCGGTCGGGCGCTACCGGCCCGGCCGGGAGGAAGCCGTCGACGGGCGGGGCGACGTCTGCCACGTCTGCCAACAACAGTCCGCCGGTGCCCAGCCCGCAGGCGTGCACCAGCCGCGGCAGAGCCGCCGCCGCGGTCACACCGGCGGCGATGCCGACCGCCGAATCCAGCGCGCTGGACACCACCACCGGCACGTCGATCTGGGCGGCGATATCCAGCAGGGCCGAAATCCCGCCCAGCGGAGCGACTTTGAGCACGGCGATGTCAGCGGCGCGGGCGCGGACCACGGCTAGCGGGTCGTCGGCCTTGCGGATGCTTTCGTCGGCGGCGATCGGCACGTCGACCCGGCGGCGCAGCTCGGCCAGTTCCTCTACGGTGGCGCAGGGTTGTTCGAGGTACTCCAGCGGGCCGTCGGCGGTCAGTGCGGACGCGGCGCGCACCGCCTCCTCGACGCTCCAGCCGCCGTTGGCGTCCACCCGGACCGTCGGCACCAGCGCGCGCACGGCGTTGACCCGCTCGATGTCGTCGGCGAGCGTCTGCCCGGGCTCGGCGACCTTCACCTTGGCGGTGCCGGCCCCGGGGAACCGGGCCAGGACCTCGCCGACCTGGGCGGCGGGAACGGCCGGCACCGTGGCGTTGATCGGGACGCGGTCGCGTCGTAGCGGCGGCGGCGGCCGGTAGGCGGCCTCGATGCCGGACGCAAGCCAGTGGGCGGCCTCGTGCGGCCCGTACTCCAGAAACGGACCGAACTCCCCCCACCCCGCGGGGCCCTCGATCAGCGCGACCTCGCGGGTGGTGATCCCGCGAAACCGCACCCGCATCGGCAGCGCGACGACGTGCAAGCGGTCGAGCAGCTCATCGAGGGCGGGCGTCACGAGCGGTACACCTGACGCCCGGCCAGGTAGGTCGCGCGCACGTATAGCTCGGCGATCTGCTCGGGCGGCACCGTTCGCGGGTCGGCCGACAGCACCACCATGTCCGCGTACTTGCCGACCTCCAGCGAGCCGACCACGTCATCGGCAAACAGCTGCCAGGCGGCGTCGATCGTCTGCGCCCGGATCGCCTGCTCGACCGTCAACCGTTCCTCGGGTGCCAGCACCCGGCCGCTGGGCGCTGTGCGGGTCACGGCCACGCTGATGTTGCGCAGCGGCTCCTCCGGGGTGACGGGTGGATCGTTGTGCAACGAAATCCGCATACCGGTGGCGACCGCGGAACCCGCTGGCATCCAACGGGATCCGTGCTCGGGCCCGAACAGGCCGTCGACGATGATGTCACCCCAGTAATGAATTTGGTCGACGAAGATGCTGCAGGTGACACCGAGGTCGGCGGCCCTTTGGAGTTGGTCGGGCCGGATGGCGCCGACGTGTTCGAGCCGCAGCCGGTGGTCGGGGCGCGGATGGCAGCGCAACGCCTCTTCGTAGACGTCGAGGATGGTGTCCACGCCGGCATCGCCCTGCACATGGCAAGCCATCTGCCAGCCCAACGGGTAATAGGCCTCCACGATCTCGGCCAGTTGTTCGCGGGTGTAGTTGGCGTGTCCGCAGGAGCCGGCCGCGCCGATGGTGCGGGTGGCGGTGGTGTCCAGGTACGGGAAGGACAGCGCGATGTTGCCGATCCAGGGTGAGCCGTCCACCCAGATCTTGATGCCGACCTGGCGCAGCATGTCATCACCGGCGCCGGGTGTGGTGTCGGTGGACATCTGCGGGTTCGACACTTCGTAGGTGCGCAGCCGGACCGTCAAGTCCGCGCGCAGTTGTTCGAGCAACGGCCCGAAGGCCGGATCGAACGCCATGTCCGAGCAGGTGGTCAACCCGGCGCGGTTGAGCCGCGCGCATTCGGTGCGCAGCATATCCGGGTAGCTGCTGGGTTCGACGGCCGTGCCCAGCAGCGGGAAAACCGCGCCGATTTCCTCTGCGCTGCCATCGAGGTCACCGTGCGCGTCGCGGCCGAACCTGGCGCCCTTGGGATCGGGGGTGTCAGGGGTCAGCCCGTTGGCCCGGGCGGCGTGCGAGTTGAAGTAGGCCTTGTGCCCGGAGTTGTGCACGATCACCAGCGGCCCGTCTGGCGCCATCTGGTCCAGCCAGGCCAGCTTCGGCTCCGGAAGACCGGGCTGCAGCAGCGGGTCCCAACCGCTCAGATAGGCACCTGCCGGTCCGCGCGTTTTGACCTCACGGGCGACGGCGTCGACCACGTGATCGGCGTCGCGTACAGTCACCGGCCGGATGTCCACGATCCGGTCCGAGAGCGCCAGGGCCTCCATCAACGGATGACCATGGGCCTCAACGAATCCGGGCATGAGGCAGCCGTCGCCAACGTCGATGGTCTGGGTGCCCGCACCGATGAATGCGGCGATATCGGAACGGCTGCCCACGGCAACGATCCGGCCGTCGGTGACCGCGAGCGCCTCGGCCGTCGGCCGCTTCTCGTCGACGGTGAGGATCGTTCCAGTGACGACGAGATCCGCATCGGTCATGTGCACGGATGCTAGTGGCGATCGCGAGTGCGGCGTAGCCGGACGATGGGGGCACCTCCGCTTGCGGGGGACGGGTCGCCACCATCGGGCCCGTGGCGAGGGCCTGGCTGACCGGAATTGCAACACGTTCTAGTCTTGGCCCATGAGTGACGAGCTGCTGCGCAACCCGACCCATAACGGCCACATGTTGGTGGGCGCGCTCAAGCGCCATAAGAACAAGCCGGTCTTGTTCCTCGGCGACACCACGCTGACCGGTGGTCAGATGGCCGACCGGATCAGCCAGTACACCCAGGCGTTCGAAGCATTGGGGGCGGGCACCGGTGTGGCAGTCGGTCTGCTGTCGCTCAACCGTCCCGAAGTGTTGCTGATCATCGGTGCCGGCCAGACTCAGGGCTATCGCCGCACTGCGCTGCATCCTCTGGGTTCGCTCGACGACCATGCCTACATGCTCTCCGACGCCGGCGTCAGCTCGCTGATCATCGACCCCAACCCCATGTTCGTCGAACGTGCGCTGGGGCTACTGGAACGGGTGGACTCGCTCAAGCAGATCCTGACCATCGGCCCGGTGCCGGAGGCTTTGAACGGTGTGGCGGTCGACCTGTCGGCCGAGGCGGCCAAGTACGAACCGCAACCGCTGGTGGCCCGAGAGCTGCCGCCGGATCAGATCACCGGCCTGACCTACACCGGCGGCACCACCGGCAAGCCCAAGGGCGTGATGGGCACCGCGCAGTCGATCTCGACCATGACGATGATCCAACTGGCGGAATGGGAATGGCCCGAGGAGTCGCGGTTTTTGATGATCACTCCGCTGTCGCATGCCGGGGCCGCGTATTTCCTGCCGACGCTGGTTAAGGGTGGCCAGATGTACGTGCTGCCCAAGTTCGACCCCGCTGAAGTCCTGAAAACCATTGAAGAAAAACGCATTACGGCTACTTTCGTGGTGCCGTCGATGCTGTACGCGCTGATAGACCACCCGGACTCGCATACCCGCGACCTGTCGTCGCTGGAAACCGTCTATTACGGCGCGTCGGCGATCAACCCGGTGCGGCTGGCCGAGGCGATTCGGCGGTTCGGCAAGATCTTCGCCCAGAACTACGGGCAGTCCGAAGCGCCGATGGCCATCACCTACCTGGCCAAGGGCGACCACGACGAAAAGCGGTTGACTTCGTGTGGACGTCCGACCCTGTTCGCGCGGGTGGCACTGCTCGACCTCGACGGGAAGCCGGTGCCACGCGGCGAAGTCGGCGAAATCTGTGTCAGCGGACCACTGTTGGCCGGCGGCTACTGGAACCTGCCGGAGGAGACCGCAAAGACCTTCAAAGACGGCTGGCTGCATACCGGCGACATGGCCCGGGAGGACGAAGACGGCTTCTACTACATCGTCGACCGGGTCAAGGACATGATCGTCACGGGCGGCTTCAACGTGTTTCCCCGGGAGGTCGAAGACGTTGTTGCCGAGCACCCGGCCGTCGCGCAGGTCTGCGTGGTGGGAGCGCCCGACGAGAAGTGGGGTGAGGCCGTGACCGCGGTGGTGGTGCTGCGCGCCGAGGCGTCCCGCGATGACGCGACGATCGACACCATGACCCTCGAGATCCAGGCCGCGGTCAAGGAGCGTAAGGGCTCTGTGCAGTCGCCCAAGCGGGTGGTGGTCGTCGACTCGCTGCCGGTGACCGGGCTGGGCAAGCCGGACAAGAAGGCCGTCCGGGCGCAGTTCTGGGAGGGCGCCGACCGCGCCGTCGGCTAGGTTCTTGCACCGAGCGTGACGCTGCAGTCACGTTCGCGGCCCAGCGTGACCGTGATGTCACGTTCGGGCGGCAATGCCGGCGACCAGCAGGTCGAGCATGCGGCCCGTCTGCTCCGGTGAACCGCTGGCCACAAAAATGCCGATCAGGCTCGAGACCACGTCGTCGGCCTGCACGTCGGAGCGCAGGCTGCCGTCGCCGGCGCCGGCCCGCAGCAACAGGTCGACGGCGCCGACGATGCTGTCGCGAGTCTGGCTGGGCTGCACAGCGCCGGAGTCGAAGATCGCGTGCAGCGACTCGGCCATCCCGCGCTTGGCGGCCACAAAGCTCGCATAGCGATCCATCCAGCGCCGCAGGGCGGTTTTCGGGGGGTCCCGTTTGAGTAACTGCTCGGCCGCGGCGGCCACTTCGGCGAGCTCGGCACGATAGACCGCCTCGACGAGCGCCTCCCGGCTAGGGAAATGACGGTAGAGCGTGCCGATTCCCACCCCTGCGTCGCGCGCGATTGACTCGAGTGACACCGGCCTTCCCTGCGCGGTGGCGAACGCCGCCGTCGCCACCTCGAGTAGCCGCTCGCGATTGCGGCGCGCGTCCGATCGGATCTCGGCCAATCGGAGGCTCCTCCGGGTCTGTTACGCTCGGATAAGCGGAGGACCCTCCGCATCTTCTCCAGTGTGGCACGAGGCAGCATCATGACGGACAAACCACGGCCCGGCGGCGTCGGCGACATCGGCACGACGCGAGTTGCCCGCATCGGGTACGGCGCAATGCAACTGTTCGAGGCGGCCTCGCAGGACGCAACCACCGTGCTGCGCCGCGCGGTCGAGCTCGGGGTCAACCACATCGACACCGCGTCGTTCTACGGCCCGGGCGAGGTGAACCGCCGGATCCCGCGGCCCTCGCCCCCTTTCCCGACGACCTCGTACGACCGCATTCCGGTGGTGAACCTGCGGCGCATGGACCTCGGCCCCGGCGTGGCCCCCGAGGGCGACCAGATCGTCGACCTCGACGACCAGCTCGCGGAGATGATCGCGTTGCGCGACGAGGGCAAGATCGGCGCCATCGGCATCAGCGCCGTGCCGCACGACGTGGTACGCCGGGCGCTGCCCGCCGGTATCGCCTGCGTGCAGAACGCCTATAGCCTGCTCGACGTGAACTCGGCGTCACACCGGCCCAGGTCGGGTTGGTGTGGCTGCTGGCGCACGCGCCGAACACGTTGCTGATTCCGGGCACCCGCTCGATCGAGCACCTCGAGGAGAACCTCGGCGCAGCCGACGTCACCCTAAGTGCCGATGCGCTGGAAAGACTCGACGTCGTCGGTTCATCGGAGCCCCAGGCCCCGTGGTGCGGAGCCCTTTCAGAGGTAACGTCGCTGCCTATGGAAAGTGGCAAACCGATCAAGCCGCCCTGGTGGCTGAAGTTGTGGAACAAGGTCTTCGTCCAATTGTCGCGGCTCGGCGTCACTTTAGGCCACGACGGTCCGGCGCTGCTCACCGTGCCTGGACGCAGGTCCGGGAAGCCGCGCACGACGCCGATAACCCCGATGACCGTCGACGGCAGGCAATACGTCATCGCCGGCTTTCCCCATGCCGACTGGGCGCGAAACGTGCGGGCCGCCGGCGAAGTGACACTCACCCGGGGTCGCAAATCGAAGGCTATGCGGACGGTCGAGCTGTCTGCCGACGAGTCGCGCCCGCTGCTGCACGCCTGGCCAGTCAAAGTACCGGCCAGTATCGGATTCATGAAGCGGGCCGGATTGGTGAAAGAGGGCAGCCCCGAGGAGTTCGAAGCGCTGGCCGGACGCTGCGCGGTCTTCCGCCTCGATCCGGTATAGGAGTTCAATAACCTTGAGTGACAACCCATTTGACCCGCAGGCGTGGCGGCCAGTGGACGGGTTCGACGACCTGACCGACATCACCTATCACCGCCACGTCACCGACGCGACCGTGCGGGTGGCGTTCAACCGGCCCGAGGTGCGCAATGCTTTTCGCCCGCACACCGTCGATGAGCTGTACCGGGTGCTCGACCACGCCCGGATGTCCCCGGACGTCGGTGTGGTGCTGCTGACCGGCAACGGCCCGTCGCCCAAAGACGGCGGCTGGGCCTTTTGCTCCGGCGGTGATCAGCGCATCCGCGGGCGCAGTGGCTACCAGTACGCCAGCGGAGACACCGCGGACACTGTCGACACCGCCCGGGCCGGGCGGCTGCACATCCTGGAGGTGCAGCGGCTGATCCGATTCATGCCTAAGGTGGTGATCTGTCTGGTTAACGGGTGGGCGGCCGGCGGCGGGCACAGCCTGCACGTGGTGTGTGATCTCACCCTGGCCAGCCGGGAGCATGCCCGTTTCAAGCAGACCGACGCCGACGTCGGCAGCTTCGACGGCGGCTACGGCAGCGCCTATCTGGCGCGTCAGGTGGGCCAGAAGTTCGCCCGCGAGATCTTCTTTCTCGGCCGCGCGTATACCGCCGAGCAGATGCACCGGATGGGCGCGGTCAACGCGGTCATCGACCACGCCGACCTGGAAAAGGCCGGAATCGAGTGGGCAGCCGAGATCAACGCCAAATCGCCTCAGGCGCAACGGATGTTGAAGTTCGCGTTCAACTTGCTCGACGACGGTTTGGTGGGCCAGCAGCTGTTCGCCGGCGAGGCCACCCGGCTCGCGTACATGACCGATGAAGCCGTCGAGGGCCGCGACGCGTTCCTGGAGAAGCGGGCGCCGGACTGGAGCAGGTTTCCGCGCTATTTGTAGCGGCTAGAGCCCGATCGAGGCCGCCTCATAGCTCCGATTGCCGACAAGAAGCCACCGGGATCGCATTCAGGCAATCGAGGCGCTGCAGCGCCGTTCTAGACTCCGCTGCTGTGAGCAAAAGTCCGCTTCGCCGGTTCACCGACCAGCTGGTCCTGGCGACCATGCGACCGCCCATGTCGCCGCAAATCCTGGTCAACCGGCCGGCGATCAAGCCGGTCGACCTCAACGGCAAGCGGGTTCTGCTCACCGGGGCGTCGTCGGGGATCGGCGAGGCCGCGGCCGAGCTGTTGGCCCGCGAAGGCGCGCAGGTGGTGGTCGTCGCCCGGCGCGGCGACTTGCTGGACTCGCTGGCCGACCGGATCACACAAGCGGGCGGCACCGCATTGTCGATGCCGTGCGACGTCTCCGACATGGACGCCGTCGACGCACTGGTCGCCGACGTCGAAAAGCGGCTCGGCGGAGTGGACATCCTGATCAACAACGCCGGCCGGTCCATCCGCCGGCCGCTGGCGGAGTCGTTGGAACGCTGGCACGACGTCGAGCGCACCATGGTGCTCAACTACTACACGCCGCTGCGGCTGATCCGCGGGCTCGCACCCGGAATGCTCGAGCGCGGCGACGGGCACGTCATCAACGTCTCGACGTGGGGCGTGCTGTCGGAGGCGTCGCCGCTGTTCGCCGTGTACAACGCGTCCAAGGCCGCGCTGTCGGCGGTGAGCCGGGTCATCGAAACCGAGTGGGGCCGAAAAGGTGTGCATTCGACGACGCTGTACTACCCACTGGTGGCCACGCCGATGATCGCGCCGACCAAGGCCTACGAGGGCATGCCGGCGCTGACCTCCGAAGAGGCCGCCGAGTGGATGCTCGCCGCCGCGCGTACCCGGCCGGTGCGGATCGCACCGCGGATGGCGATCGCCGCCAAGGCGCTGGACACGTTCGGCCCGCGCTGGGTTAATACACTCATGCAGCGCCAGCGCATCCAGCCGAACCATGAAGTCTGATCTGTGGGCCACCATTGCGGCCGAGCGGGGCGCGCTCGCCGGTGATCTCGCCGACCTGACGGCGGCCCAGTGGGCGACCCCGTCACTGTGCTCGGGTTGGACGGTCCGCGACATCGTCGCGCACCTATCGTCAACCGCGTCGCTGAACCCGGGCACGTTCTTCCTCGGGATGGCCAAGGCCCGGTTCGATTTCGAGCGATTCGCCAACGACCAGATCGCCAAGCATCGCGGCGCCGATCCGGCAGCGACACTGGCCGAATTCCGGGGGCTGCAGAATTCCACTTCTGCGCCGCCGGGCCCGAAAACGTCGTGGCTGGGCGAGGTGGTGATCCACGGCGCCGACGTTGGCGCTGGCTGCCACCGACGACGAGTGGCGACACGGAAATGGGGACTCGGTCGAGGGCCCGCTGCTGTCGCTGCTGCTGGCGATGACCGGCCGCGCCGCCGCTTGCGACGATCTCACCGGCCCCGGCGTGCCAACGCTGCGGAACCGTTGTACCCCGACGCGCCAGGCGTGATAGACACGACGCTATGGAGATCCTGGCCAGCCGGATGCTGCTCCGGCCGGCGGACTATCAGCAGTCGTTGAGCTTCTACCGCGATCAGATCGGTCTGGCCATCGCCCGCGAATACGGCGCCGGGACAGTGTTTTTCGCCGGCCAATCGTTACTGGAACTCGCCGGTCACGGTTCGCCCGACCACTCCCGGGGACCCTTTCCCGGCGCCCTGTGGCTGCAAGTCCGCGACGTCGCGGCGACCCAAGCCGAACTGGCGGGCCGGGGGGTGGCGATCGCCCGCGAGGCCCGCCGCGAACCGTGGGGCCTGCACGAGATGCACGTGATCGATCCCGACGGCATCACGCTGATCTTCGTCGAGGTGCCGGGAGACCATCCGCTGCGCCGCGACACCCGGGGCGATCCCCAGGCAACGTCCGGTTAACTACCGGCTAACATCTGAAGACAAGTCGAGGTACACCGGCATTTCCGCTGCTCCAGCATTCGACAATGGAATCCCCATCCGACCAGAATCAGACGCTGTGAACATACAATTGTTCCTGTTGATCATTGTCGTAATCACGGCATTGGCTTTCGATTTCACCAACGGCTTCCACGACACCGGCAACGCAATGGCGACCTCCATCGCCAGTGGCGCGCTCAAGCCGAAAGTGGCCGTCGCACTGTCCGCGGTGCTCAACTTGGTGGGCGCCTTCATGTCCACCGCGGTGGCGGCGACGATCGCGAAGGGCTTGATCGACGGGCACATCGTGACGCTGGAACTGGTCTTCGCCGGCTTGGTCGGCGGCATCGTCTGGAACCTGCTGACCTGGCTCCTCGGTATCCCCTCGAGTTCGTCGCACGCGCTGATCGGCGGCATCGTCGGCGCCACGCTCGCCGCCGTGGGCGGACACGGGGTGATCTGGAAGGGCGTGGTGTCCAAGGTGCTGATCCCGGCCGTCGTCGCCGCGATGCTGGCCATCATGGTCGGGGCGATCGCGACCTGGCTGGTGTACCGGATCACCCGCGGCGTCCCGACCAACCGCACCGAGGCCGGGTTCCGCTACGGGCAGTGGGGCTCAGCGTCTCTGGTCTCCCTGGCACACGGCACCGGCGACGCGCAGAAGACGATGGGCATCATCTTCCTGGGGCTGATGTCCTACGGCGCGGTCAGCAAGAGCGCCGCGTCACCGCCGCTGTGGGTGATCGTTGGTTGCGCCCTGGCGATGGCGATGGGCACCTACCTGGGCGGCTGGCGGATCATCCGCACCCTGGGTAAGGGCCTGGTCGAAATCCAGTCGCCCCAAGGCATGGCCGCAGAGTCGTCGTCGGCCGCGGTGATCCTGTTGTCCACCCACTTCGGCTACGCGCTGTCCACGACACAGGTCTGCACCGGTTCGGTGCTGGGCAGCGGGCTGGGCAAGCCCGGCGGCGAGGTGCGCTGGGGCGTGGCCGGCCGGATGGTGGTGGCTTGGTTGATCACGCTTCCGTCGGCCGGGCTGGTCGGCGCGGTCACCTACTGGATCGTGCACCTGATCGGAGGCTACCCCGGCGCGATCATCGGGTTCGGCCTGCTGGTTGTGACCGCCGGCGCCATCTACATCCAGTCGCGCAAGGTCAAGGTCGACCACAAGAACGTCAACGCCGAATGGGAAGGCAGCCTCACCGCCGGCCTGGATGGCTCGGACGAAGAGTCGCCGTCGGATACCGGGCCCAAAGCAGGCACCCGGTCGTCGCGGTCCGGCTCCGATGACCCGACGATGATCGCGGGGGCCTCATGAGCAGCGTCAGCGACTGGTTCAACTACGAAGCGTCCCTGAAGATCCTGGTCTTCAGCATGCTGGCCGGTGCCGCGCTGCCCGGGCTGTTCGCCCTCGGGCTGCGATGCCAGGCCGTCGGCGAGGGACAAGTCAGCCCCGACGGCGGGCAACCGCACCGGAACCCGGCGCTGGTGGCGGTCGCCTGGGCGATCTACGCGCTCGTCGTGGCGGTGATTCTGTTGGCGCTGCTGTACATCTCCCGCGACTTCATCGCGCACCAACTCAACCAGCCTTTCCTCGGGGCCAAACCAGCGCACACGTAGCATCGAGGTGTCCAGCCAAGCGATCACGGGGCGGGAGTGAGATCAGCGTGAACGGATTTCTCAGTTCGATCGTCTCGTGGATCCGCGCCGGATATCCGGAGGGCGTTCCCCCGACCGACACCTTCCCGGTGCTTGCCCTGCTGACCCGACGGTTGAGCAGCGACGAAGTCAGGGCCGTGGCCCGTGAGCTGATCGACCGCGGGGAGTTCGACGACATCGACATCGGCGTGCTGATCACCCAGATAACCGACGAGTTGCCGTCACAGGGCGACATCGCGCGGGTGCGGCAGCGGTTGGCCGCGCACGGTTGGCCATTCGATGAACAGGACGCCGAGGACCCCGCATAGCCGTCCTGTGTGCGCTGCGCGTCACACCGGGCGCGGCCGTCTCGTCGCTGTTGCCGGCATTGGAACGAGTGCTGAACGGCCGCGATTCCGCGCTGGTTCCTTTGGCCCCGCACGACGGCAGCTCCTCGGATGTGCTGCGGGTGGGGGAAGAGATCGACGACGACGTGGCTCTGGTCGCCACCACGTCGGGGACCACCGGCGCACCCAAGGGCGCCCTGCTGACCGCGGCCGCCCTGACCGCCAGCGCGACGGCCACGCATGACCGTCTCGGCGGGCCGGGCAACTGGCTGTTGGCGTTGCCGCCGTACCACATCGCCGGAGTGCAGGTGCTGGTGCGCAGCCTGCTGGCCGGCTCGGTCCCGGTGGAGATGGACGTCTCGGCGGGATTCGATGTCTCCGAATTACCCGGTGCGCTAAGCCGCTTGGGCTCCGGCCGGCGCTACACCGCGCTGGTTGCCGCACAGTTGGCGAAGGCGCTCACCGATCCGGCGGCCGCGGGTGCGCTGGCCGAATTGGACGCCGTGCTGCTCGGCGGCGGACCGGCTGCACGCCGGGTCCTCGACGCCGCAGCGGCGGCCGGCATCACCGTGGTGCGCAGCTACGGGATGAGCGAGACCGCGGGAGGCTGCGTGTACGACGGTGTGCCGCTGGACGGGGTGCTGCTAAGGGTGCCGGCCGATGGGCGGATCACCATCGGTGGTGCAACCCTGGCAAAGGGCTACCGCAACCCGGTGGACCCCGACCCATTCGCCGAGCCGGGCTGGTTCCGCACCGACGATCTCGGGGCGATCGACGACGCGGGTGTGCTGACCGTGTTCGGCCGCGCCGACGACGCCATCAGCACGGGCGGATTGACCGTGCTACCCCAGCTGGTGGAGGCCGCGCTGGCCACCCACCCGGCCGTCGGCGACTGCGCGGTGTTCGCCGTCCCCGACGACCGGCTGGGTCAGCGGGTGGTGGCCGCGATCGTGGTGAGCGACGGGTTCGAGGCGCCGACGCTGGAGGCGATCCGGTCGCAGGTGACTGCCACCTTGGATGCGACCGCCGCGCCGCGCGAGTTGCATATCGTCACGGCACTGCCGCGCCGGGGCATCGGCAAGGTGGACCGCAAAGCGCTCGCGCGCCGGTTCGCGGGCGATCAATAGGCTGGTCGGTCGTGAGGGTCGGGCGTCGGGAGCTATGGGCGGCCGCGGTCGGGGCGGTGCTGGTGGCTGCGGCGTTCGTGCTGCCACATCTGAACTGGGGCGTGCGGCCGCGGACCGACATCGGGCCCGAGCCGCTCGCCACGCACGCCGGCTCCCCGCCGATCTTCGGGGCGTGGGAGGTCCACGCCAGCTGGGGCACCGCGCCGGCCATTGCCATCGCGGTGGCCGCCGTGGTGTGGGGACCGATTCTGGCGCAACGGCTGTCGTGGCAGGCGTTGACACTGGGCACCTGGGCCACCGCCTGCGGATGGGCGTTCGCGCTGGCGATGATCGACGGCTGGCAGCGCGGCTTCGCCGGGCGACTGACCACGCGCGACGAGTACCTGTCGCAGGTGCCGACCATCACCGACATCCCCGCCGCGCTGCGCAGCTTCTCCAGCCGCATCCTCGACTACCAGCCGAACTCCTGGACCACGCACGTCTCCGGGCATCCGCCCGGCGCGGTGCTGACGTTCGTCTGGCTGGACCGCATCGGGCTGCACGGCGGCGCGTGGGCCGGGCTGCTGTGCCTGCTGGTGGGGTCCAGCGCGGCGGCGGCCGTGGTGATCGCCGTCCGCGCGCTGGCCGACGAGCCGACCGCGCGCCGGGCCGCGCCGTTCGTCGCGGTGGCGCCGACGGCGATCTGGGTTGCGGTCTCCGCCGACGGATACTTCGCCGGGGTGGCGGCGTGGGGGCTCGCGTTGCTGGCCCTGGCGGTGCATCGCCCGGTTCGCTTCCCCGCTCTGGTCGCGGCCGGCGCTGGGCTGCTGCTGGGCTGGGCGGTGTTCCTCAGCTACGGGCTGATCCTGCTGGGCCTTCCGGCGGCGGCGGTGTTGCTGTCGGCTCGCAACTGGCCGGCGGCCCTGCGCGCGCTGGGACCCGCGACGCTATCCGCGCTGGCGGTGGCCGTGGCGTTCGCCGTCGCCGGGTTCTACTGGTTCGACGGCTACAACCTTGTGCAGCAACGGTATTGGCAGGGCATCGCGAAGGACCGGCCGTTCACCTATTGGGTCTGGGCGAACCTGGCCTGCGTGGTGTGCGCCATCGGGTTGGGCAGCGTCGCCGGGCTCAGCCGGGTGTTCGACCCGGGCGCGATCCGGCGTCGCTCCGGGTTTCACCTGGTGCTGCTGGCAATGCTGGCCGCCATCGTGTGTGCGGACCTGAGCATGCTCAGCAAGGCCGAGGTGGAGCGGATCTGGCTGCCGTTCACCGTCTGGCTCACCGCCGCGCCGGCACTTCTGCCGGTGCGGTCGCACCGGCTGTGGCTGGCGGTCAACGCCGCCGGCGCCCTGCTGCTGAACACCGTCATCGTCACCAACTGGTAGTCCGCTACAGGCCCGCCGCACGAGTGACGCGGGCAAAGCGACTGTCGGGCCCGCACGCGTCGCGCACCACCGCAACGTCCTCGACGACGTCGACGTCGGCCAGCCGTTGCACCGGCTTCACGTCAATGCCGTTGTCCCGCAAGGCCTTTAAGGTGAGCTTCCCGGTGTCGGACCGAGACATCGGGACGCTGCGCAAGCATTCGGCCATCGCCGCCGTTCCCACCCCGAGCGCCCACCAGCCGCCGTCGTCGGCCAACCCGAGCACGGCCGGCGCTTCCAGCAGCCGGCGCGCGCAGCCGGTCAACAACTCCGCGGTCACCTGTGGGGTGTCCATCCCGATTTGCAGCACGGGGTGGCGGTCGGCCGAGTCGGCGTGCGCGTTGGCGAGTCGGTCGGCTAAGTCGTCACCGCGTTGGGGAAGCACGGTGAACGACTGCAGCCGGTGCCGAATCTCGCCGGCCGAAGCGGCGGCGTTCACGTCGCCGGTGAGCGCCACCACCCGCGCGGCCACCGGCGAGGCGGCCACCGCGTCCAGCGTGTCCAGCAGCGCGGCGGCGGCGATCTCGGCGGCGACCCGGTCCCCCACCGTCGCCGCGAGCCGGGTCTTGGCCCGGCCCGGCTCCGGTGCTTTGGCGACCACCAGCAGGGTCACCGGCACGACGCTCACGAAATCACCTTCCAGAAGTCGAGGATCGCCGTGACGCTGCCCCGCAGCGAACCGCTGACCTTCGACTTACCGCCGGTCCGGGGACCGTAGCTGACGTCGAGCTCCACCACGCGCCAGCCGGCGGCCGCGGCACGCACCAGCAGTTCCAGCGGATAGCCCGACCGCCTGTCGACGACTCCCAGGTTGAGCAGCGCCTCGCGCCGGGCCACCCGCATCGGTGCGATGTCGTGCACCGGCAGGCCGTGGCGGGTCCGCAGCCGCCAGCTCATGACGACGGTGCCGACGCGGGCGACCCACGGCCAGTGCAACCCGGGTACCGGCCGGCGCCGCCCGATCACCAGGTCGGCGCCCCGCTCGAGCGCGGCGACCAATCGCGGCAGCTCACCGGCGTCCATTGAGCCGTCGGCGTCGATGACCGCCACGATCGGGGTGGTGGCGGCCACCACCCCCGCGTGCACGGCGGAGCCGTATCCGGGGCGCGGTTCGGCGACGACCTGGGCGCGGTGACGCCGCGCGACCTCGGCGGTGTCGTCGGTGCTGTTGTTGTCGACGACCAGCGCCCGGTAGCCGGGAGGAACGCCCGCCAACACCGCCGGCAGCGACTCCTCTTCGTTGAGACAGGGCAGCACCACGGTGACGACGTCGGCCATATGGTCTTTAGAACCCGTGATGGGGAAGAGTCTGCTGCGGGGCCAGCGTCTGCTGGGTCTGGATATGCGGCGGCGCCACCGTCGTTTGGTGGGTGCTGGGCGGCGGGGCGGCAGTCGTGGGTGTCTGCGTCACGGTGGACGGCGCCTTCGAGCTGGTCGGCGGCGTGGTCGTAATCTCGTGCGGCGACGTTGTGGTGGTCGGCGTCGTTGTGCTCGGCGTGCTCGTCGTCGGCGGCGTCGTGGTGGTGGGCGGCGTCGTGGTCGGTGTCGTGGTTATCGTCGTGGTCGACGTCGTCGCGGTCGGGTACGGGGGCTGCCAGCCGGGGTACGGAATGATGATCGGAATCGGAAGCGGCACAGCGGGATTCGGGTTGGGCACCATCTCTGGAGCGCCGGGCACCGGGGCTACCGAGGCAGGGCCTCCACCCGCGCCGGGCGACGTCCCCTGCGCCGGAAGGAGACCGTTGGCGTCCGGAACGACGCCGCCCTGGAACCCCGCGTTGGGCTGATCGGCGGGCGGCGGCGGCACCGGCGCCTGCTGCTGCGTCGGCAACAGCGGCATGAATTTGCCCGGTGCCGCGTTCTGGTGGCCTACCACGGGCTGTTGACTCGCGGTGGGACGAACCGCGATGACCACCGCGGCGGCCAGCGACGCGAAGCCGACGATCGTGAAGGCGATGACGGCGTTGCCGATCGCCAGCGATCGGCGGCTCAGCCGCGACGGGATGGCCTGCGTCTCGTCGAAGTCGTCGTATTCATCGAAGCCGGGGCCGTACTCGTCCATGTCGGCAAGCGGTGCGGCGTCCTCGGTCATGGAGTACGCCAGCTGCGGTTCCTCTACATCGGGCGGGGGGACCACCGTCGTCTCGTCCCCGGTCAGCCCGGCGGCCGGCGCCATCGCGGTCGCATCCCCGGTCAGCCCGGCGGCCGGCGCCATGGCGGTCGCCCCTGCCATCGCCGCGCCGCGGGCCAGTGCGAAGGTCGGGTCGTCGACGACCTGGACCCGCATCGTCGACGCCCCGTGAAAATCCTCGGCCATCCGCGTCAGCTCCGGAGACTCGCCAACCAGGTAGACGTCGCCTGGGGCGTCCGGGCTGGCGCTGAGCCTGGCCATCATGGTGTTGAGCATCGCGGTGGCTTGATCGGCCGAGCCGCCGGCGAGTGGCTCTTGGGCCAGCACGGTCGGAGGGCTGCCGGTGGCCGGATCGACCACCGACAGCGTCGCCGTCGCGTCGCCCATCACCAGTGCGGCGCCGGGGCGCCCGGCCGCGCGCATCAAGGCGGCGGCGGCCTGCGACTCCGAGAGCACCGCGACGTTGGAGACGCCGGAATCTTCCAGCGCTCGGCGTAATTGGGCGGCTCGCGCATCATCGCTCCAGCACAGCCGGGTGCCGACCAGCCGGTGGTTGTCGCTGGCCAACATCCGATTCGTCCCCACCACCGTCTCGGTCAACTTCCTGATCGGATCGTCCTCGAGGTCGACGACGGATTGGTCGATCACGTCACCACCGGGTGCGCCGGGCCCGAGCAGCGCCAAGCGCGCAACGGGACCCGTGATGGCAACCCCCAAAACGACGTCCATCCCGGTTCTCCTTCGGCTGGCTACCCCACAGCCAGCAATGTCCCGGCATCATTACACTTGCGTACCGTTGGCAGTATCAGTCTTTCGGGCGACAAGGTTCGCCTCCTAGCGCAGCGTAACCAGCTTCTCGAACGAGGGGGCGGTCGCCGCGGAATCACCTCCGCGCGACCATCCTCTTTCAGCGACGGCCACGGTGTCCGAACGGAGAATATGTTCGCAAGCCAGCGGTGCACCCGGCCCGGCAGGGGATTCGCTCGCCGCACAACCGAATCTGCGCCAACAGTCACGGTCCTTGATCACCGGGGGGCATGGTGAGCCAGAGCAGCGACGACACGCCTACCGGGCCCATCCGCTTTCAGCCCGCGGGCACCACGGCGGTGGACGTGAATCCGGCACGGCGCCCGAACATCGTCACCGACCTGACCGCCCTCGCGCTGCTCGTCATCGCGGTGTTCCTGCCGTGGAACCTGTATTTCGGTGTGGGGATCCCGAACAGCAGCGGAACCCTGTTCGCGGCGCTGCTCGCGGTGACGCTGCTGTCGCTGATCGCCGTCGCGGTCGCCGGTTCCTGGAGGTCCAAAGGCGGACGCGACCGGCTTCGGCGGGCGCTCAATGTGCCCTACCTACTGCTGGTGCTCGGCTTCGTCGCGTTCGACGCCGTCGAAACGGTCCGATTCGGTGGCACCGTCAACGTGCCCGGTGGTGTCGGGCCGGGCGCCTGGGTGGGCGTGGCGGGGGCGCTGCTGGGCGCGCGCGGCGGGCCGGTCGCGGCGGAGGACGACGACTTTAGGTCCGTCCGGCTCATCGGCTGGGCATCAATGGTGTTGGCGACGCTGAGCTTCGGCTTCAACCTGTACTGGCGGGTGCGATACGCTTTACACGGGACGGGTACCGGCGAGCTCGGCAAGCAGAACATCGCGGTCATCGCGACGGCGGTGGTGTACGGCGTGGTGGCGTTGGTCGCCGTCCTGGTCGCCTCCAGCTGGCTGCTGCGCCGCGCCCGGGCGCCGCGGCTGGCGACCGTTGCGCTGGGCGCCTCCGCGCTGGTCGCCGGGACCCTGGTGTGGCTCCTTCCCGTCGGCCGTGACATCGACGCATTCCACGGCATCGCGCAGAACACCTCGACCGCCGGGGTGGGGTTCGAGGGATATCTGGCGTGGGCGGCGGCGGCGGCGATCCTTGCGCCTCCGACGCTTTTCGCCCTGTTCGGTCACCGGGACTCCTCGGCCGCCGAGGAGAGCGCCTGGCGGGCGGCGGCCCGAAATGGCTTGCTGCTCATCGCCGTATGGGGGCTGGGCTCGATGGCCATGCGGATCACCGACCTGCTGGTCGCCGTGAGCCTGAATTACCCCTTCTCTCGATACGACAGCATGGTGCTGGCCGGGTTCGATCTGGCCACCGCGGTGCTGGCTATCTGGCTGCGCATCAATCTGGTCGACGACGCCCGCTCGGCGAGATTGATCTCGTCGCTGTGCGGACTGGTCGCCACACTCAGCGTTGCCCGCGTCGTCGTGGGCGTCGCGTTGGCACCGCGGTTCGCCGAATCGCCCAATTCGCCCGCGCAGCACCCGGTCTACGGAAACGACCTGGCCCAGCAGATCACCAGCACCTTCGACGTGACGCTGTGTGGTCTGGCCCTGAGCATCCTCGCGGCCGCCATCATCACCGGCCAGCTCAGCGGCCGACGGCGGAGACGCCAAGCCCGCCGCGCCGCCCGCAAGCGTGCCGTCGCGGCAAGCGGCGGGCAGAACCCCGCTGCCCCCAGAACCCGCGTCCCGGCGGGCCACGCTGCCCCGCCGTCGGCGGCGGCCACCACCCGCATCCCGACCGCTCCCCGGATTTTCCGGGGCGACGATTCCGCGACGCGGCAGATCCGCGTCCAGAAACCCCAGATCTACCGGCCGCCGCAGTCCTGACGGGGGTCAGCGAAGCGGCGCGAACGCGAAGTCGCGCAGGCCCTGCGTGGGGTCGACGGCCGCACGGAAACCCAACACCTCGACGGCCCGGGAAGGGTCGGCGACGATGTGGCGAACGTCGCCACTTCGGTACTGCCCGGTGATCACCGGGGCGAGCGAACCGCCGCGGGCCTCGCACAGCGCGATGGCCACCTGCAGGATCGACACCGGCCGCCCCGAGCAGACGTTGACCGCGGTGAAGCCGTCCCGGTGGGCCAGCGCGGCCAGATTGGCGGCGGCCACGTCATCGACGTGGACGAAGTCGCGCATCTGTCCGCCGTCCTCGAAAACCTTTGGCGGCTGGCCTTTTTCCAGCGCAGACCGGAAGATCGCCGCCACCCCCGAATACGGGGTGTCGCGCGGCATGCCGGGGCCGTAGACATTGTGGTAGCGCAGCGCCACCACCGAGCCGCCCGTGGCCTCCGACCATGCGAGCGCGTAATGCTCCTGCGCGGTCTTGCTGGCGGCATACAGGCTGCGCGGCCGCAGTGCCGCCTCCTCGTCGACGAGGCGCCACTGCAGCTCCTCCCCACCGATCGGGCAACGATGTTCGAAGATCCCGGCGTCGAGGTCGGTGCGCCCCCGCGGCAGCGGGTCGACGTGCCCGTGCTGCCGGCAGTGATAGCGGCCCTGCCCGTACACCACCATCGACGACGCCAGCACCAGCTGGCCAACGCCGGCGGCGAACATCTGCGCCAGCAACACCGTGGTGGCGAAATCGTTGTGGCCGCCGTAGGCGGGCGCGTCGGCGGCGTCCACGCCGGCACCCACCATCGCCGCCTGATGACAGACCGCATCGACACCGTCCAAAAGCGTGGCCACCGCGTCACCGTCGCGGACGTCGACGCGGTGACATCCCGGCGGCAGCACCGGATTCGGGCCGTGCGCTGCGGGCAGCAACGCATCGACGGCGACCACGTCATGACCCGCGGCCCGCAGCGCCGCATCCACCCGCGAGCCGATGAAACCGGCCGCGCCGGTCAGCAACACCCTCACGGCAGCTCGATGGGCAGCGTGATGCCGGTGTGCGCCAGGCAGTGCGTGCAGTTGCGTTCGGTGTCAAGGCGGCCGATCGCCAGGCGCACCAGGTCTTTGAATTTCTCGATGTTCTTCTTGAACTCCCCGAACACCTCGACCGCCTTCACCCCTTCACCGGCACTGATGCCGGCGTCCAAATCTGTCACCAAAGCGATTGCCGCGTAGCATATTTCGAGCTCGCGGGCCAGCACCGCCTCGGGATAGCCGGTCATGTTGACCAGAGAAAACCCAGCGGCGGCGAACCACTGGCTTTCGGCGCGGGTGGAAAACCGCGGCCCCTGGATCACCACCATGGTGCCGCCGTCGACCACCCCGGGTAGGCCGGTGGCCGCGGCGCGCAGGGTGGGACAATACGGGTCTGCGAAGTTGACGTGAACGGCGCCGGAGTCGAAGTAGGTGTCCGCGCGGCCGTTGGTGCGATCGACCAGCTGATCGGGCACCACCACCGCGCCCGGACCGTTCGCCGGGTTGAGGCTGCCGACCGCGCAGGGACCGAAAACCCGCTGCACGCCGAGTTTGCGCAAGGCCCACATGTTGGCCCGGTACGGCACGGTGTGCGCCGAGTATTGGTGGGTTGCACCGTGGCGGGGCAGGAACGCCACTTCGCGCTCGCCGACGATGCCGATGGTGACCGGCGCGCTGGGCCGGCCATACGGGGTGTCCACCTCGACGCTACAAATGCCGGATTCGAAGAAGGTGTAGAAGCCGCTGCCGCCGATGACTCCGAGCATCCGCCCATTGTGGTGCATAGGGCAGGATGGCTTAGTGGCCAGTTTCGGGCAATGGATCTCCGGCGCGCGGCCGCGGACGCTACCCAACGCGGTGGCGCCGGTCGTCGCGGGCACCGGGGCGGCGGCGTGGCTGCACTCCGCGGTGTGGTGGAAGGCACTGCTGGCGCTGGCCGTCGCGCTCGCGCTGACCGTCGGCGTCAACTACGCCAATGACTACTCCGACGGCATTCGCGGCACCGATGACGACCGAGCCGGCCCGGTGCGTCTGGTGGGCTCGCGGCTGGCAACCCCGCGATCGGTGTTGACCGCCGCGGTGACGAGCCTGGCGGTCGGCGCGCTCGCGGGGTTGGCGCTGGCACTGGTGAGCGCCCCGTGGCTGATCGCCGTGGGCGCCGTTTGCATCGCGGGGGCATGGCTTTACACCGGCGGCTCCAAGCCCTACGGCTACGCCGGTTTTGGTGAAGTGGCGGTGTTTGTGTTCTTCGGTCTGGTCGCCGTGCTCGGCACCGAGTACACCCAGGCGTTGCGGGTGGACTGGGTGGGGTTGGTGCTGGCCGTCGCGATCGGGGCGCTGTCGTCGTCGGTGCTGGTGGCCAACAACCTCCGCGACATCCCCTCCGACGCGCAGTCGCAGAAAATCACCCTGGCGGTGCGGCTCGGCGATGCCCGCACCCGAATCCTCTACCAGGCGTTGCTGGGGACGGCCGCGGTGTTGACCCTGGTGCTGATGGCCGCGACGCCGTGGTGTGCCGCCGGATTCGTGGCCACGCCGCTGGCGCTGCGCGCGCTGCGCCCGGTGCGCACCGGGCGCAGCGGACCGGAGCTGATCCCGGTGCTGCGGGATACCGGGCTGGTAATGGTGGTATGGGCGATCGCCGTGGCGACGGCTTTGGCGGCGGCTGCGGCCGGCGTTGTGTGAAAAGACGTCAGACGGTGCCATAACTATGAGAGGTTGGCGACGGGGGATGACTGATCGAGGACGCGCATGAAGCAGATCACCACCACCAGCGGGCCGAAGAACATCGGACTACTCAGCGTCGGGGCATACCGGCCGCAGCGGGTGGTCACCAACGACGAGATATGCCAGAACATCGATTCGTCCGACGAGTGGATCTACACCCGAACGGGCATCAAGACGCGCCGATTCGCCGACCGGGACGAGTCGGCCGCCTCCATGGCAACCGAGGCCGGACAACAGGCGATCGCCAACGCCGCGTTGACGGCGGCTGACATCGACTGCGTCATCGTGGCCACCAGCACCCACTTCCTGCAGACACCGGCCTGCGCCCCAGCGGTGGCGGCGGCGCTGGGCACGACGAATGTGCCGGCGTTCGATATCTCGGCGGGCTGCGCCGGGTTCGGCTACGCGCTCGGCGTTGCAGCCGACATGATTCGCGGTGGGACCGCGGGCAAGGTGCTGGTCGCCGGTTCAGAGAAGCTGTCGCCCACCGTGGACATGCAAGACCGCAGCAACTGCTTCATCTTCGCCGACGGCGCCGCTGCGGTGGTGGTGGGCGAGACGCCCGAGCAGGGTATCGGTCCGACCGTATGGGGTAGTGACGGCGACCAGGCCAATGCGATACGCCAGGACATCGACTGGATCGACTACATGGACAGCCCCACCGGCCCCCGCCCGTTTTTGCGGCTCGAAGGCAGCGCGGTGTTCCGTTGGGCGGCATTCGAGATGGGCAAGGTCGGCCGGCAGGCAATGGACGCGGCGGGGGTCAGAGCCGATGAGATCGACGTGTTCGTGCCACACCAAGCCAATAGCCGGATCAACGAAGTTTTGGCCAAGAGCTTGGGGCTGCGCCCGGATGCGGTCGTGGCCAACGACATCGAGCACACCGGAAACACCTCGGCGGCCTCCATCCCGTTGGCGATGGCCGAATTGTTGGCGACCGGGGCGGCCAAGCCCGGTGATCTGGCCCTGTTGATCGGCTACGGCGCGGGCCTGAGCTATGCCGCGCAGGTGGTCCGGATGCCGAACGGTTGAGCCGCGGTTCTAGGTTTCCTCGCGCTCCCCGTCGGGCAGCACGTCGCCGTGCAAACGGGCTTGCAGTTGCTCGCGCTCGCGTCGGCGGCGCTCGCCGGCTATCGCCAGCGCGGCGGTGGCGCGCCGGCGCAGCGGGCTGAAAACCCAGATACCCAACGGCATTGCGATGATCAGAGCGAACAACGCGGCGACGACGATGGGGAACTGGGTGATTCCCACCAACCGCGCGATCACGTAGATGACACCGGTGAGCACGACCGCCAGCAGCAACCGCGCGGCCGCGTAGAGCGAGACCGCGCCGATCGCGTGGGTTCCGGCGCGCTCCTCCTCGCCGTCCCCGGCGTCATCCACAGCGTCGTTGTCGCTTGCTCGTTCTGGCACAGAACGAGCCTACGGCGCGGGTATATTCGCTCCAAGGAGGTGTTAAGTGCTCTACCTGCTGCTCGTCCTGATATTGGGGACGCTGATCTACGTTGGCTGGCGTGTAGCGCGGTCGCAGCGGCCGAAGACGCGCGTTATCGGACCCGACGACGATCCAGATTTCTTGCGGCGGTTAGGTCACGGGGACAACAACCCTCGATAAGACCTTCGCGTACGCCTCTATCCGCTCACGGCAGGGTTGCGTTGGTCGCCGGGAAACCCGTCGGCGACAACGGCTGCCAGTTCGGTGAGCGCTTCCCGGGTGCCGCGCCGCAACCGTTCCAGATCGATCTCCGCGCCCTCTTCGAGGTGCGGGTCGAAAGGCACCACCTGGACCGCGCGGCAGCGGCGGGAGAAGTGGTCGATCACTTTGTTCATGTCGACCTTGCCGTTGCGCGCCCGCACCCCGTTGATGACGGCGACCGAGTTGCGGACCTGCTCCTCGTGGCCGTGCGCGTCCAGCCAGTCCAGCGTTGCCGCGGCGCTGCGCGCGCCGTCGATGGACGCCGAGCTGACCACGATCAGCAGGTCGGCGTTTTCCAGCACTGACGACATCACCGAGTGCAGCAGACCGGGCCCGCAGTCGGTGAGCACCAGGCCGTAGAACCGCTCCAGGATGTCCAGGGTCCGCGAGTAGTCGTCGGCGCCGAACGCCTCCGATACCGACGGATCGCTTTCGGATGCCAACACCTCTATCCCGCTCGGGCCCTTCGAGGTGTACCGGCGCACATCGCTGTAGCGCTCGATGCTTCCGCCGTCATGCAGCAACTTCCGCACCGTCGCCGCGGTCTCCAGCGGGATCTTCTGGCTCAGGGTGCCGCGGTCGGGGTTGGCGTCCACGGCCACCACCCGGTCACCGCGGATGGAGGCGAAGGTGGAGCCCAGGGTGGCGGTGACGGTGGTTTTGCCGACACCGCCCTTCAAAGACAGCAACGCGATTCGGTAGCAGCCCCGCAAGGGCCGGTTGACCCGGGCCACCAGGTTGTTGTAGCGGGCCGCCCGGGGACTCTCGCCCAGGTTGATCAGGTGACCGGACAGCTCGTAGACCATCCGGCGCCAGCCCTCCGACGGCGGCGGTTTGACGGGCCGCAACAGCATGCCGGTGGACAGCTCCGGATACGGGGTGTGCGGCAGCGGCTCGGGACGCGGCGGAGGCACCGGGGCTGCGGCGGGCGGCGCGTCGAGCGGGCCGGTGTAGTAGGCGCCGTACGCCGTCGGGTCGACGCGCGGGATGGCGGTCACCGGGGTGGAATCCCACGGCGGCATCCCGGCGGGCCGGGGCATGGCCGGTGGTTCCGCCTCTCGTCGCTCGGGTGCCGGGACCCGCCGCTCGGTGCGGAATCCGGCGAACGTCCGGGTGGGTGCGTCATCGCCCGCGCCTTCGGCGGCCGGGGGCGCCGGGGGCATCTGTGTGGTCGGCTCGTCGGGCGCCCCGATGTCGGTTGTTGGATGCTCGGACACGTGCACTCCCCCTTCTTGTTTGTTAGCTGAGGCGGTTGCTTGCTGTCACCCCACGCCCGCATACGAATGCAGGCCCACGGTTACCAGGTTAATGAAGAACAAATTGAAGACTATGGCCACGAAGCCGGCGACGTTGATCCACGCCGCCTTCCTGTCCCGCCATCCCGCGGTTGACCTGGCATGCAGATAGGCGGCATAGATGACCCAGGCGACGAACGAAACCGTCTCCTTGGGGTCCCAGCCCCAATACCTGCCCCACGCTTCCTCGGCCCAGATGGCACCGAAGATGACCCCGAAACCGAACACCGGGAACGCGAAGATGGTAGTGCGGTAGGCGACGCGGTCCAGGGTCTGCGCGTCGGGCAGCCGCTGCACGACGCGTGCCAGCGCGCCCTGCGCGTCCGGGTCGCCGAGGTGCGACGTGCGCAGCAGGAACAGGATGCTGGCGATGCCGGCGACCAGGAAGACCCCCGAGCCCAGGCTGACCACCGACACGTGGATGGGCAGCCAATAGGACTGCAATGCGGGCATCACCGGGGCGGCGTTGGTATAGAGCCACCGCCCGGAAACGGTGAGCAGGATGAGCACCGGCACCAGCAGGAAAACCCACAGCGGGCGGTATTGCGGCCGGCGCAGCACGACGGCCCCGGCGACCAGCCCACACAAACAGGTCAGGTTGATGAACTCGTACATGTTGCCCCACGGCACCCGCAGGGTGGCCAGGCCGCGCAGCACGATGCACGCCAGCAACAGCCCGATGCCGAGGTAGACCACGGCCAGCCCGGCCCGCCCGACGCGTTCGTCGAACGGCCGCTGGGGGACGTCGTCGACGATGCCCGGCACGGTGCTGTCGGCGGTGACCGAACCGGCCAGCACCCGCGCCCGTTGATCCGCCCTTCGCCCGCCGACGTAGGCAAGCTCGAAGGCCAGCAGCAACAGCGCGACGACCAGGGCCACCACGGCTGAGGTGAACGCCCAGTCGGAGTAACGCGCCAGGGCGACGTTGACGTGCACGGTATTCATTTGACGTCCACCTCAGAACTCCTTCTGGACGCGGTGGGTGTCTCGACGCGGTCGGGCGCAGCGGGTTCGCCAAGTCCCGCCAATAACCGCTCGGTCAACCGCTCGAACTCGTCGCCCCAGCCGGAGTTGTCGGTCCGCGCCAGGCCGCCCAGCTCGACGTTCACCGTACCTTCGGCGGCTGGCGTGAGACGCACCCATACCCGGCGGCGGCGCACCAGCAGCGACACTAGCAGCCCGGCCATCATCGTGACAGCGAAGACGAGCACCCAGATCTGCCCGGGGTCGTGGGAGACCTGCAGGTTGACGAACGGCACGGCGCCGTCAAAGCGGACGACGGTACCGGCCGCCGGGCCCTGCTCGATCCGGACTTGCTGGCCGGCGCGCAGGTTGACCCGCTTCTCCTTGGTCAGCCGGCCCTGCTCGAGCAGCCGGGGGTCCAAGGTGAACAGCGACTGGGGCCGGCCGCTGTCCAGGCCGGTGTCGCCGCGGTAGATGTCGACGGCGACCGCGGGAGCGTCCAGGGCCGGGAACCGCGACGACAACAGGGTGCCGTCGAGCTGCTCGGTCGGCGCCAGCAGACCCTGGATCGCGATTTCGTGCTTGCGGCGCTCGGCGGGGTTCGGATAGCTGCCGGCGGGCGGATCGATCCGCACCACCCCCGACGACAGCAGGGTTTGCGGGTTGTCCGGCCGCCACTGCACGGTCGAGGTGCGGGTCTGCCCGTCCGGGAACGTCACGGTGAAGGTGGGTGCGTAGCCGTGGCCCTGCAGGTACACCCGGTCACCGCCGACCCGCAGCGGGTGGTTGACCTCGAGCAGGTAGTGCCGCCAGCTGTTGGCGCTTAGGTCATCGCCGGACTGGTAGTCGATGTCCGCCGCGAACGACGTGGCCTGTCCCGATGGCAGGTAGTGGGCCTGAAAGTCGTTGACGCGGAGACAGATCGGGTGCAAAGACGTGCCGTCGACGATATTGCCGGCCCGGAACGAATCGAACGCGGCCGGCGATGCCGAGCAGAATCCGGGGCCGCCGTCGGCGATGACGATCACGTTGCCCTCGTAGCCGAACAGCTTGCCGACCGCCACCGCGACCAGCAGCCCCAGCAACGAGAAGTGGAAGACTATGTTGCCGAATTCGCGCAGGTAGCCCTTCTCGGTGGACACTTCGACGCTGCCGCCGTGGTGGCGGATGGCGGTGCGCCAACCGCGCAACCGCGCGGTGATGGTCTTCGCCAGGGCATTGAGCTCCTCGGCGTCGGCGCACAGCTCACGGCCCGCGTGCTTGGGAAGCCGAGTCAGGTTGCGCGGCGCGGCGACCGGGGTGGCGCGCAGGCTGCGGGCGTGCTCGATCATCCGCGGGGTGAGGCAGCCGACCAGGGACACGAACAGCAGCACGTAGATCGCGGTGAACCAGAAGCTGGAGAACACGTCGAAGGCCTGCAGCCGATCCAGCCAGGGCCCGATCACCGGATGGGCTTCGAGGTAGTCGTTGACTTTGCCGGCGTTGAGGCTGCGCTGCGGCAGCAGCGCGCCGGGTATTGCCCCCAGCGCCAGCAAGAACAGCAGCACCAGCGCGGTGCCCATCGACGTCAAGGCGCGCCAGCTGTTGCGGAGTTTCTGCGCGAGCAGACGCAAAAGCCCCCCAAAACGCCCGTTTTTGGGGGCTTTTGCGTCTGCTCGCGCGTCTATGGGGGCGCTCAAATCGGCAACCTCACGTCGGAGACGAACGCGTCGCGCAGCCAGGAGACGAAGTCGTTCCAGACCCCGGTGACCAGCAGGACACCGACCGTGATCAGCAGCGCGCCGCCGAACACCTGGATGGCCCTGGTGTGGCGACGCAGCCAGCTCAGCCCGGCGACCGCACCCGCCGAGCCGAACGCCAGCAGTACGAACGGGATGCCCAGCCCCAGGCAGTACGCGATCACCAACGCGATGCCGCGCGCCACGCTGGCCCCGTCTGTGGCCGAGGCGACGGTGATCACCCCGGCCAGCGTCGGCCCCAGGCACGGCGTCCAGCCCAGCGCGAACACCGCCCCCAGCACCGGCGCCCCGGCGATCGTGGTGAACTGCCGCGGACCGAACCGGGCCTGGCGTTGCAGGGCGGGGATGAGGCCCACGAAGACCAGCCCCATGACGATGGTCAGCACGCCGCCGGCCCGTTGCAGCAGCAGCTGGTTGGTGATCAGCGTCGTTGTCATGCCGAGCACCGCCACCGTGCCCAGCACGAACACCGTGGTGAACCCGGCGACGAACAATGCGGCGGACCCGGCGACCCGCCACCGGGCGGCCGGTGGGGCTTTGACCGCGCCCGCCCGCGGTTGCTCGTCCACCCCGACGACGGCGGCCAGGTACGACAGGTAACCCGGCACCAGCGGCACCACGCACGGCGACGCGAACGACACCAGCCCGGCCAGCAGACACACGCCCAGCGCCACCAGTAGCGGCCCGGCGGCGGCGATCTGGGTGAATCCGGTCATTGCCGGGCCGGCACCTGGGGCGCCGGTGCCTCGGCCGCCACCTTCTGCACCACCGGCTGCAGATCCTGGGCCAGCAATTCACGCAGGAACACCGCCGCGACCCGGTGCTGACGGTCCAGGACCAGGGTGGACGGAATGACGGTGGTGGGGTACTTACCGCCGAACGCGATCAGGGTGCGCATCGGCGCGTCGTAGATCGAGGGATATGTCACATGCCGGTCGTTGACGAAATCCATCGCCGCCTGCCGATTGTCACGGGCGTCGATGCCGAGGAAGGACACCCCGGCGCCGCGAGTGGCGTCATAGACCTGCTGCAGTTGGCTGACCTCGGCCCGGCATGGCCCGCACCACTGCCCCCAGATGTTGATGGTGACGACCCGGCCCGCGAAGATCGGGTCGTCCAGCGATAGGGTGTGCGCGGGGTCGGCCAGGTCCGGCCCGGACAGCGGACCCGGGTGGCCACGGGCCGACGGCGGGTCGTAGTAGATGTCGGTCTTTCCGCCGGGTGAGACGAATTCGAAGGTGCCGCCCTGTGCTACCGCGTCGCGGCCGGAGCAGCCGACGAGCATGCTCGTCAGCATCGCCCCGGCCATCGCCAGCCGCCAGGCGGTCATGGCGCCGCCGGTTGGCGGTACGCGACATCGACCAGCCGATCGCCCTCGTACACCAGGGTGGTGATCGAGCACAGCCCGCATTCCCGCCGCCGCGGGTCGTGCCACAGTCGCTTGCCGGTCACGTGCAGCCGCAGCGTCCACACCGGCAGCTGGTGGCTGACGCACACCACCTCTTGACCGGTGCCGCGGGCGCGGGCCTTGTCCACCGCGGTCGACATGCGCGCGGCGATCTCGGTGTAGGGCTCACCCCACGACGGGGTGAACGGGTTGCGCAGCTGCCACCAGAACCGCGGGTCGCGCCAGGCGCCGTCGCCGAGGCCGACGCGACGGCCTTCGAAGAAGTTGGCCGATTCGATCAAGTCGGGGTCGGTGTTCACCGACAGGTCATGCTTGGCGGCGATGGGCGCCGCGGTTTCCTGGGCCCGCTGCAGCGGGGACGCGATCACCGCGACGATGTCGCGGTCGGCCAGCGCGTCGGCCACCGCCTCCGCCTGCGCCTTGCCCTTTTCCGACAGGTGGAATCCGGGCAGCCGGCCGTACAGGACGCCGGTGGGGTTGTGCACCTCACCGTGGCGCACCACGTGGACCCGGGTTTGCTCCGCCATCAGGCCTTGTCCTCTCCGGCCGCCGCCGCCCGACGGGCCGCACCAGGCAATGCATCGGCGATCCGGTCGAAGGCGGCGTCGTCGAGCGCTGTCGAGACGAACCATGCCTCGTAGGCACTACACGGCGGGTAGACGCCCGCGTCCAGCAGGGCGTGAAAGAACGGCGGATAACGCCAGGTCTGGGTCGCCCGCGCGGACGCGAAACCGGCCACCGGTGTTTCGGTGAAGAACACACTGAACATGTTGCCGGCCCGCGGAATATGATGCGCTACACCGGCATTCGTCAGTGCATCGGAGAGCAGCGCGGCCAGCCGGTCGGCGTTGGCGTCCAGTGTCGCGTAGACCGCGTCGTCGGCCGCGCGCAGCGTCGCCAAGCCGGCGGCCACGGCCACCGGGTTGCCCGACAAGGTGCCCGCTTGATACACCGGCCCCAGCGGCGCGAGGCGCTCCATCACCTCGGCACGTCCGCCGAATGCGGCCGCGGGCAGCCCGCCGCTCATCACCTTGCCGAAGGTGAACAAGTCGGCGTCCACCGGATCGATGCCATACCAACCACTTCGGCTGACCCGGAAACCCGTCATCACCTCGTCGACGATCAGCAGGGCACCATGCTCGGCGGTGATCGCCCGCAGCGCCGCGTTGAAACCGGCCAAGGGCGGGACGACGCCCATGTTGCCGGGGCTGGCTTCGGTGATCACCGCGGCGATCTGGTCGCCGAACCGGGCGAAGCTCTGCGCCACCGCCTCGATGTCGTTGTAGGGCAGCACGATTGTGTCGGCAGCGGCCGCGCCGGTAACCCCGGGCGAGGATGGCAGACCCAGCGTCGCCACCCCCGAGCCGGCGTCGGCGAGCAAGGCGTCCACATGGCCGTGATAGCAGCCGGAGAACTTGACGATCTTGGGCCGCCCGGTGAACCCGCGACTCAGCCGCACTGCACTCATCGTGGCCTCGGTCCCCGAGTTGACCAGCCGGATCCGCTCGACGGGCGCCACCCGACCGATGATCTCGGCAGCCAGCTGGCTTTCGGCCGGCGTCGGCGCCCCGAACGAGAGGCCGGAGGCAGCGGCTGTGGCGACGGCGTCGACGACGGCCGGGTGCGCGTGACCCAGGATCATCGGACCCCAGGAGCAGACCAGGTCGACGTAGCGGTTGCCGTCGGCGTCGGTGAGCCAGCACCCCCGGGCCTCGGTGATGAAGCGCGGGGTCCCGCCCACCGCGGTAAACGCTCGGACCGGGGAGTTCACCCCGCCGGGGATGACGGTGCAGGCATGGTCGAACAGCCGGGTCGACGCGGCTGTCGTCATCGCCGCGGGCGCGGTCGCCTGGTCGCTGCTTCCCATGACGACCAGTGTTCCAGCCTCCGCGCCCCGATCCACTACAGGGTGTAGCAGTGCAGCCGGCCGCTGGTTATTCGGGGCCCTGTCGGTCGGCTTCCTGGGCTGCCAGGTACTCGCGGCGCGCCGCTTCCCGTTCTCTTTCCGCAGCACGTTGGTGGGCAGCGACGTCGCCGAGGCTCTCCTCGAGGGCGAGCTCCTCGATTTCGGCGGCACGTTCGTGGGCGGCGGCGGCTTCGTAGTGGCGATACCGTTCGCGGGAATGCGCCGCGCGGTCCCGCTCGTGGGCTTGCTCGGCGCGCTCGGAGGCGCGCTGCACGTCTTCGGACGTAATGGACTTGCGGGCGGCGGGCTCCCGCCCCCTGCGCAGCAGCTCCTCGGCGCGGTGCGCCGCTTCGTCACTAGGCGAGTCGCCCATGCTAAGACAGCAGCCCCGTTTGCCGCGGAACGTTTGGTTGATGCACGGCGGCGGCAGCGAGTTGGATAGCGGTATGCAGATGCCACAGGGGCTTGCCCGGTTCAACCGGCACGTCACCAACCCGATTCTGCGGCGGTGGGCGGGCCGGCTGCCGGCCTTCGGCATTGTGGAGCATGTCGGGCGGCGCTCGGGCAAGCAGTACCGCACCCCGGTGAATGTGTTCAGCGCCGACGTCGACGGCAAGCCCGGGGTGGCGATCCTGCTCACTTACGGCCCGGACCGGGATTGGCTGAAGAACCTCAACGCGGCGGGCAGCGGGCGGATGCACCGCAACGGCAAGACCTTCGGCATCGCCGACCCACAGGTGGTCACCAAGGCCGAGGCGGCGGCGCACGTAACACCCGGGGCGCGACCGATATTCGCGAGATTGCCGTTCGAGCAAGCGGTTCTGCTCACCAAGACCGGGTGACCCACGCGGCGCCGGCCTTATTCGCCGGGGCGCACACCGACCCGGCCGCGCGCCCGGGCCAGGAAGTACAACCCGAGCACCACCGCCCAGGACAGCAGGCTCAGCCAGAGCTGACTGCGTGCCGAGCGGTCGAACGCCATCTGCACCAGCACGGCGGTGATCGCGGCTAAAGTGAGGATTGACAGCACCGGGAAAAACCACATCTTCACCCGCAGCCGATCCGCAGGAGTCTTGCGGCGCAAGATGATCTGCGACAGCGCGATAAGCCAGTAGACGAACAAGATGATGGCGCCCGAGGAGTTGAGCAGAAAAAGGAACACCGTATTGGGCGCCACCCGCGCCATGAGGACGCAGCCGAAACCGACCGCCGACGAGCACAAGATGGCGACGTACGGAACGCCGCGCCCGCTCAGTTTCACCAACTGCAACGGTGCCTCACGTCGGTCGGCGAGCACGAACAACATGCGCGACGCGGTGTAAAGGCCCGAGTTGAGGCAGGACAGCACCGCCGTCAGCACCACGGCGTTCATCACCTGGTCGGCGCCGGAGAGCCCCATGTGTTTGAGCGCGGCCACATAGGGCGACGCGCCGAGTTCGACCGAGTTCCAAGGCAGGATCACCGCGAGCAAAAAGACGGAACCGACGAAGAAGATGCCGATCCGCGCCACCACCGATCGGGTCGCCTTCTGCACGGCGAGCTGGGGGTCGCGGCTTTCGGCGGCGGCGACGGTGACGATTTCGGCGCCGACCATGGAGAAGATGACCACCACGATGGCGGCAAACACCGCGCCGATGCCCTTCGGGAAGAAACCACCGTGCGCGGTGAGATTGGCAAAACCGCCGTGATGGCCCGGCACCAGTCCCAGCACGAACGCCGTTCCGACGACCAGAAAGAGCACGATCGTCGCGACTTTGATTCCGGCGAACCAGAATTCGAACTCGCCGAACGATCTCACCGAGAACAGGTTGGTCGCGGTCATCAGCACCATCAGGCAGAGCGACAGCAGCCACAGCGGCGCGTGAAACCAGTAGTTGAGCACCTTCCCGCCGGCGACCGCCTCGAACCCGACCACGATCACCCAGAAGTACCAATACAGCCAGGCGACCGAAAACCCGGCCCAGCCGCCCAGTGCCTGCGCCGCGTAGGCGGCGAACGACCCGGTCGAGGGGTTCGCCGCCGCCATCTCACCCAGCATCCGCATCACCAGCACGATCAGCAGACCGCACAGTGCGTACGTCAGGAAGGCCGGGGGGCCGGTGTCCTTGATCACCACCCCGGAGCCGATGAACAATCCGGCGCCGATCACACCGCCGATGGCGATCATGCTGAGCTGGCGCTGCGACAACCCTTGCCGCAGTTGCGGAGTGCTAGCCATGGCGGTCAACCACAGCACATCGGCGGGTGTGGCATCGGCCGGGCGGCCATGCAGTGGTAATCAGTCCAGGCGGGTGGCCACCACGGACCACACCGGAAGGTGTACCCGGAGGTCTTCCAACAGCGGGTCGATGACGCCCAGCACCAGCGGCCGCATCCGCTGCAGGATCTCGCCCTGCTGCTCGGAGGCGAACGTCTTCATGGTGTCGAACGCCTCCTTGAGCAAGCGGGCCTGGTAGGTCGTGCCGCCCAGGTAATCGATGCGCCATCCATTGGCACCGAACACCCGCTCGAAGTTGTCCGCCGGGACGGCCGTCCGCTGCAGGCCGTTGACGTTGTGGGGGCTGAACTCGAACATGTAAAGCCGCGCCCCGGCCCGGTGGCCCGGTGCAGCGCCTGCGCGTATCGCGTCTGGATCACGCCGTCGTTCAAAATTACGTGATAGAACGCGCTGTCCACCACCGTGTCGAATAGGCCCTCGAACCCTTCCAGCTTGGTGGCGTGGGCCACCTGGAAATCGACCTGGACTCCGGCCCGCTCGGCGTTGCGTTTGGCGCGCTCGATGGCTGTCGGCGAGTCATCGATTCCGGTTGCCGAATATCCATGGGCAGCAAAGTGAATGGCATGATAGCCGTGGCCCGTGCCCGGGTCGAGGTCCTCACCGGGGATACCGCGGTACGCCACCAACTGCTGCACCCCTGGCTGCGGGCTGGCGATATCCCACGGGATTCGCCCGTCGGCGAGTCCCGCCTCGTCATACAGCGGTTCGAAACCGGCGACGTTCGCGTCAGTCATTGCCTTAGCCTAACCAGGAACGCCATTATCTACCCGGTGTCAGCTCAAAGATGTAGGTCGTGATCACGGATCAGCGCCGTGGCGAGCAAGCCGCCATGGCCCTAGTGGCCCATGGCGACCGCGAACGGGGGTCGCTGGTGCCGGGTGCGACGAACGGCTGGGATGATTCCACAAGCCCTTTCGCTCGAGCAGGACTCCCTCGCCGAACCAGTAGGCCTCTTCCAGGTGCGCATATCCGGACCGGATGAAATGCGTGATGCCCAGCTTCGCGTATTCGGCCAGCCGCTCGGCGACCTCGGCGTGCGACCCGACCAAGGCGGTGCCCGCTTCGCCACGGACCAGTCCCACACCGGCCCACAAATTCGGCCCGATCAGCAGTTGGTCGCTGCTGCCGCCGTGCAACTGCAGCATGCGGCGCTGGCCCTCAGATTCGCTGCGGGCCAGGCTTTCCTGCACCCGCTGGATGTCCGCCGGGTCGACGGCGGCCAGCAGCCGGTCGGCCTCGGCCCACGCCTGCGCCGAGGTGTCGCGGCAGATCACGTGAATCCGCGAGCCGTACTGCAGGATACGGCCGGCGTCAACCGCGAGCCCGCGAATCCAGTCGAGCTTCTGCGCAACCGCCCGCACCGGCTCACCCCAGGTGAGACACACGTCGGAGTACTGGGCGGCGACCGGCCCCGCCGAGGACGACGACCCTCCGAAAAACACGTCAGGCAGCGGGTCGGGCGGATTGTTCAGCTGGGCGCCCCCGACGCGGATGTGGTCTCCCGCGAACGTCACCGGTTCCTTCGCGGTCCACAGCTGCCGCACCACATGCAAGAACTCGGCAGTGCGGGCGTACCGCGACTCCGTGTCCAGGAAATCCCCGTATGCCCGCTGCTCGTGCGGTTCGCCGCCGGTGACCACATTGAGCAGCAACCGTCCGGCCGAGTGCAACTGGAACGTCCCGGCCATCTGGGCGGCCAGCGTCGGGCTGAGCAGCCCGGGACGGAAAGCCACCAGGAACTTCAGTGTTTCGGTGGCTTGCACCAGCATCGCCGTCGTCAACCAGGCGTCCTCACACCACAATCCCGTTGGGGTGAGCACCGCCTCGAACCCATTGTCCTCGTTGGCCGCACAAATCTGGCGCAAATACCGCAGCGTCGCGGGCCGGTCGCCGGACATCGGTGTGCCGTGTCCGCCGGCGACCAGGTTGCGCGAATCGCCGTAGGTCGGCAGAAACCAATGAAACGCCAGGCTCATCCTCAATCCTCTTCCGGTCCGGTACGCAAAGCACGAAAGCTCCATGCTGTGCAGCAGGGACCGGGCGCCCGAGGGTTGTAATTGTCGAGATTGAATCTCGCTTGGTGAAGCCGCCGACGCCTATTGCGGGTTGCCGGTGTGCGCGTCGAGCACCAACGTCGGTTGTGCCGGGCCGGTGAAATCGAACATCGCGGTGAGCGCCCCGGCGCGCTCGTCGAACGAGTGGTCGCCGATGCGGCCCGTGCTCCAGTTGTCTTCGATGAACTTCAACACCGATGTTTGGTCGGTCAGCGTGTGGTACACGAAATTGGCTCGCGCATAAGGGGAAATGATCAGCAGCGGCAGCCGCGGCCCATACCCGCACCGGCCCTGATACGCGATGATCGCGCCGGGATCCCCGCAGCGGCCGGGGCCGATGAGACCGTCTTGCGCTGTGGCCGAAGGGGATACGATGACCGGCGGCTTGTGGTCGTACCACCCGTCGGAGTCGTCGTAGGTGACGACGATCGCCATGTCTCGCCACTGCGGTAGCTTCTGCAGGTGATCGATGGTCTCGACCAGGAACTGCTGCTCGTCAAGCGGGTCGGAGTATCCGGCGTGCCCGTTTTGGTAGGCCGGTGGTTTCAGAAAGCTCACCGACGGCAAATGACCCGCGTCGGCGGCCGCCCAGAAGTCGGACAGGTCGTATTGGTGATTGGCTTGGTCGCTGCGCCCGATCATGTCGACCGCGGTGGGCGGCAGGTGATGCGGGTTGGCGGTGGACGCATAGTACTGGAACGGCTCGTGATGGGGGACGTAGTCGGGTTTGGTGCCGAACGGCTTCGCGCCGGCCGTCCCTGTCCCGCCCACGACGGCGCCCACGTTGTGCGTCGCGCCGCACTGCGCGGTGCCGTCCGGCTTTCTGCCGGTGGGTTTGAACCCGCCCTGGAAGTAGCCCCACGGGATGCCCTTGGCGTTGAGCAAATCACCGACGTTCTTGTTGCCGGCGCTGAACTGCACCTGGTCTCGGCTCGAACAGTCGTCGCCGAATGGTTGTGAATCGTCGATCAGGGTCCCTTGCCCGTTACCGGTGTCGTCGATCACCATGTCTGGTGGGAACGGTCGTCCGCCGGGCATGAATTTTGTTGTCACACCGTGGGTTTGACCCGACACCAAGTTGACGTGACCTGGTGACGACGGGCCGAACGTGGTGTTGTAGAAGTTGTCGCTCATCGAAAAGTGCTGCGCGTAGTTCCACAGCGCGGTCACCGAGTTGCCGTCGTAGTAGGCCATCACCAGGCCGGGAACGCTGAACAACGGTGCTGAACACGGCTCGCCCTCGTCGTGTTCAACGAACCGATCCATCGCGCCACCGTTGGAGGACAACTGTTCGGCTCGGTACCCGTGGTCCTGATCACATGTCACCTGTTGGTCCGGGCCGCCCAGGCGCATCGGTTGTGTCGCGTTGGGATTGCGTGTCAACAACTCCGGAGAAAGGCCGTCGACCGCGGGGGTATCCGGTTTCGCCGTGAATGATTGGCCGTCGACGTTGGCGGCATGCGGGTAGGTGCCGAAGTAGTGGTCGAACGAGACGTTCTCGTCAAACACCACCACCAGGTGGCGGATCGGTGTGGCAGTTGCCGCTTCCGCGCCCGGGGTCGCCGGTCGGTGCGCGCATCCGGCGAGCAGACCAAGCACTGCGATGACGACGACGCTCAAACGTTGCAAGACCATGCCGCAGAGGGGTACCGGCTCTAGACCTTCGATGGGTGTGTATCGGGTGAATAGCGTATCAACACAAGCTTTACGGGCGCCTCCGGGCGCACCGAAAGTAACCCGTTCATGACCGGCAGATCACACCAGATCACACAATGCTTCCGATACGGCGTGGCTCGCGCGGTGATGCGCGCTGCGCGCGGCATTATTGCGATCATGCCAAACCTGACCCGGCGCGCCATTTTGCGAATGGGCGTCGGAGCCAGCGCGGGAGCCGCCGGCGTGTGGGCCTTGAGCGGTCTGCTGGATCCGCTCGAGCCTCAAGCCGCGACCTTGCTGCAGGCTCCTGCCCCGTTCGAGCCGTCGGCCGCGAGCAGCCTGCCCAACAAGCTCACCGGCTCATTCATCTCGGCGGCCCGCGGCGGCGTCAAGACCAATTGGGTGATCGCGCTGCCACCCGGCCAGAACTCGCAGAGCGGATCGCTGCGTCCGGTGATCGCGTTACACGGCAAGGACAGCGACGCGAACATGATGCTCGACTGCGGCGTCGAGAACGGCGTGGCCCAGCTGGTCAAGGAGGGCAAGCCGCCGTTCGCGGTCGTCGGTGTCGACGGCGGCAGCGACTCCTACTGGCACAAGCGGGCCGACGGGACCGACGCTGGCGCGATGGTTCTCGAAGAGCTGTTGCCGATGCTGTCCTCAATGGGTTTCGACACGTCCCGGGTGGGCTTCATGGGATGGTCGATGGGCGGATACGGGGCGCTGCACCTGGGTGCCAAGCTCGGGCCGGGACGGACCGCGGGGATCTGCGCGATCAGTCCGGCGTTGTACACCTCGTTCGCCGAATGCGCTCCCAAGTCGTTCGACAGCGAAGACGACTGGGCGCAGAACAGCGTGCTGGCCGTGCCGGCGTTGTCGCAGATCCCGCTGCGCGTGGATTGCGGCACCTTCGACCGCTTCTATTCCGCCACTCGGCAATTCGTCAACCAACTGAAAACTCCCCCGGCGGGCAGCTTCTCGCTGGGCGGACACGACATTGCCTACTGGCGCGCACTGTTACCCGGCGAGCTGGCCTGGATGGCGTCCTAGCGCAGACCCATGACGATCCGGCAGACCGACCCCCTACCCGCCAAGTGGAGCGGTCGGTGAAGCAGACCGGGTTTCGTCCAGACATCGAAGGCTTGCGGGCCGTCGCGGTGATCGCGGTGGTGCTCTACCACGCCGGGCTACCGGGTGTCAGCGGCGGCTACATCGGGGTGGACGTCTTCTTCGTCATCTCCGGCTTCCTCATCACCGGGCTGCTCTACCGGGAAGTGACCGCCACCAGCACCGTTGCACTGGGCCGTTTTTACGGTGCGCGTGCCCGCCGCTTACTGCCGGCGGCGGCCACCGTTGGTGTCATCACCGCCCTCGCTGCGGCCGTGGCGCTACCGCCGTTGCAGGCGCGCAACGTGTTCCTCGACGGCATCGCCAGCGCCCTGTATGTCGGCAACTACCGGTTCGCCGTCCAAGGCACCGACTACCTGGGCGCGCACCTGCCCTCGCCGTTTCAGCACTACTGGTCATTAGGTATGGAGGAGCAGTTTTATCTGGTGTGGCCGTTGCTGATCATCGGTACGGGGTGGCTGGTTCGGCGCATCGCACCGCTGCGCGGTGCCGAATCACGAGCGACACCGTATGCGGTGGTCCTGGGAGTGGTTGGGGCGGCGTCGCTGGCGGCGGCCATGCTGTGGACCCGCACGTCGCCGCCCTGGGCGTTCTTTTCCCTGCCCACTCGCGCCTGGGAATTGGCCGCCGGTGGCCTGCTGGCCCTGTCGATCCAGCACTGGCGGCGGCTGTCGCTGCGCACCGCGTCGATCGCCGGTTGGGGCGGTCTGGGTCTGGTCCTGCTCACCGCGACGCAATTAAACGCCCGCACCCCCTACCCCGGCACCGCCGCGCTGCTGCCCGTGCTGGGCACCGCGCTCGTCATCGGGGGCGGCACCGTCACCCACGGCCTGGGTCCGGGCCGGCTGCTGTGCCGGCCGGTGATGCGGGCCATCGGACGGGTGTCGTACTCGTGGTACCTGTGGCACTGGCCGGTCCTGCTGCTGATGCCCGCGCTGCTGGGTGAGCCCGCCGGCCTGCCGGCCCGGCTGACCGCGACCGCCGTCTCCGCCGGTCTCGCCGTGATCACCCTGCACCTGGTGGAAAACCCCGGCCGATTCGCCGCCGCCTTGCGCCGATCGGCGAAGGTCAGCCTGGCCGTGGCCGGCGTCGCCAGCGCGGCGGCGGCCTGCGCCTGTGCGCTGCTGCTGAATGTGGTGCCGGTGCCGGTCGGTCCAGGAGCGCCCGCTCCGCGGGCCAACATCGTCGCCGCGCCTCCTGCCAATCTCCCCGCCGTCAGCCCTGCGGAGGCGGCGGTTCGTCAGGCCTTCGCGCAGGCGCGCGCCGCCGTTGCGGCATCGGCGAATCTGAAAGCCGTTCCGTCCAACCTGGATCCGCCACTTGCCAAAGCACCCGCCGACAAGGCCGCGGTCTTCGTCAACGGCTGCCTGCGGTCCTGGCGCGAGGTCGGTCAAAACGATTGTGCCGCAGGCGACCTCACCTCACCGACGACGGTGGCCCTGATCGGTGACTCGCACGCCGCGATGTGGTACCCGGCGTTCCAGCAGGTCGCCGATCAGCGGCACTGGCGGCTGGAGACGCTGGCCAAAGTGACCTGCCCGGTGCAGGAATTGCGGATCACCAGCCCGTATCTGGGGCGCGAATACACCGAGTGCGAACAATGGCGCGCTCAGATCATGGGCCGTGTGCAGGCCGAGCACCCGCGTCTGGTCGTGCTGGACATGAGCCGGCGCTACGGCGCGGATTTCGGCTTCACCTCCTACGACCCGGAGTGGATCGACACCTTGGGCCGCACCGTGGCGGAGTTGCGCAGGATCGGCGCGACCGTGCTGGTGTTGGGGCCAGTCCCCGATCCGCATTCATCGGTGCCGGCCTGCCTGTCCGCCCACCTCGACGATGCCGGCGCCTGTGCGGCGGCGCGGTCGGTCGCGGTCGACGACGACGGCATCGCCGCCGAACGGGTGGCCACCACCGGCGGCGGTGGCCACTATGCGGATCTGACCGATCTGTTCTGCACCCCCGACCATTGTCCGATGGTCGTCGGCAACACCCTGGTGTTCCGCGACGACAACCACGTGACCACCGAATACGCGCAGCTGCTGGCGCCGGTGCTGGGCGCTCTGGCAGACCGTGCCCTGGCGGATGGCTGAGCAGTAATGAACTTCTTGTGGCACACGAACGTCAGATCATCGAAAGGGTTTTGGAGGGTTACGACATGACTCCGCTGCTGCTGGCCTGCATCGCGGTCGCCGCGCCGGTCGCCGGGTTCGGCTTGCTGAATCTGCAAGCGTGGCTGGAGCGATGGGACTACGAGCGGCACGCCGACGACTGACCCGCCACGGCTCAGGTCGACAGCTGGATGCGGATCAGCGGGGCGATCCTGTTCGCCATGTATTGATGCCCCGCATCGTTCGGGTGCACACCGTCCGCGCCGATCAGATCGGGCCGGCCGACAAACCAGCCTTCGGCGATCGGGTCGACGAACTTCGCTCCGGCGGCAGCGGCCGCCGCGCCGAGGACGTCGCGGACCTGCAACATGGGGATGGGCACATCGGCGGTCGGCCACGGCGGTCCGATCACCAAAAACCTGGCGGACGGCGCCAGATGGCGTGCCAAATCGAAAGTGCTGCGGGCCTTTTCGGCCACCACTGCGGGATCGACGCTCTCGTCGTTGCGGGACCCGAAGAACACCACCAGCGTATCGTCGGGCTGGGCCGCCCGGGCGGTCAGATCTTCGAACACACTGCCATGGTCGCCGGGCATGCCATAGCCGGCCCTGCCCTCCGCGGCCACTTCGGCTGAGATCCGCTCACCGCGAGCAGCCAGCAACTCCCAGGCGCGCGCGGTCCACGATCTCGGGCCCAGGCCGCCCTCGCTGGTGCCGGTGGTATACGAATCGCCGATCACGGCGAGGCGGTTCAACCGGAAATCCAGGGTCAACGTTTCGTAGGTCCGTACCTGTGCCGGGTATGCGATGCCGACGCCCACCAGAAAAGTCAGACCAATGACGAAGGTGGCCAGACGACTCACTCTCACCTCCATTGCCAGCGGCATCGTCGTGTGCCGCTGCCTTGCACGGGCTGCCGCTGCCTTGCACGGGCACCTTCGCCTCAATCGCGGCGGCTGCTGGGCAGCCTGTCACACCGCGCGGGCCGAAACCGCTTCGAGCGGACGGTCGATCGGCTGCCGGGTGCCGCTCAGCGACTCGCTGGGCTCGGTTCGGGCCGTCACGGGTCTGACATTGACCATCCTGCGCATCCAACGGCGCGCGGGCTCTTCCACCAAGTGATACAGCAGGCTCGAGGCGAGCAGGGCGATCGCGAGCAGGCCGATGACATTCCATTTCCACGGGTTGTCCTGCGGCCTGAGGTTGAATTCCTCCACGGCCCATCCCCAGACCGTATGTAGGAGTTCATGCACCATGTACAGGCAGAACGAGATGTGGCCGCCGTAAACCATCACCCGCGTCGCGAGCACCCTCGGCAGGCTTCCGATGCCGATGGCCAGGGTGATCACCAGCGGAACGAACAGCACGTCGACCACCCCGCCGCTGTCGTTCTCGACAACTCCGGCTATCGGATGCGCATCGAACCAATAGAGCACACCCACCATGGCAATCAGCAGAAACAGCGCGAGGTAGCCGGCGACCCGGCGAGCGCGGTCGGTGAGCTGCAACCTGCGCACCGCGGCACAGGCCAAGGCACCGGCGACGAACTGCGTCACGATGCGCGGCAGCCAGCTCCACGGTGTGTAGAAGTGGCCACTGGCCAGCAGCATCACCACCGGCGGCAACGACGCCGCGAAGGCCAGCAGCATCAGGCTGCGGGCCCGCGTCGCCTGTTTCATCCCCAAGATCACCAGCACGAGTACGCCGAAGAGCAGGTAGGCCAGCCATTCCGCGCTGATCGACCAGGCCGGCCCATCCCAACTCGAGTCATCGAAGAACGGCTGGAACCACAGCTGCACCAGCAGGATCTGGCGCACATAGCTGATGGCAGTGAGCTGACCGGCGTCCGGGGACGGTACATGACCGACGTGAAGAGTGAAGATCACCCACAGCGCGGCCAGATGCAAGGTGACCAAGTACACCGGCCACACCCGGGCCAGCCGCAGCCACAGGAAGTGCAGGGTGGCGCGCGTCGACCAAGACCGGCCCATGCGGTCCAGGTAGTTCCAGGTCAGCACGAACCCGCTGAGGATGAAGAACAGGTCGACCCCTTGCGCACCGCAGTTGAGCACCGGCGCCAGGGCGTCGCGGAAATCAGGTCCCGCATCCCCCAGCATCGGCCGGAAATGGAAGAGGACGACCCACAGCGCGGCGACGATGCGGAGTCCGGTCAGGGCTTTGATCTCGCCCCTGATCTCTCCCTTGATACGCACCCGGCTTTTCTTTCCGTCTAAATCTGCTGTTCCGTTGTCCGATTGCCTGTGGCCCGGCTGACCGGGCGACCTCGCGCTATCGCGCCCCCCGCCTCGCAACCGGCAGCCATGGCAGCCTAACAGCGCGATCGCCCAGACGCGTGGATGGCTGGGGCGTGGCCGGCGGTGTTGCGCCGCGCCCGATTTGCGGTCCACGTTTGCCTGCGAAAAGAAAACCATGGCGAGAATCGCTTCTTAGCAAAGAGTTAAACGTGGCTTTCCGTCTCCTTAGGCTTGCGGATTACCGTCATAGGCAGTTAAGTCCGGCCCGGAAAGGCACGCGACCGCCACGGAGAGTGAGGGGTGCCCATGACGATCGCGGATGTCGTGACTCGGGAGGATAACTGCGTCTTCGACTGCGGTGGCGCTCAGGTACGGGCGCACTGTCGTCAGCTGGCGACAGTGGTGACCATCCGAGGCGAAATTGACACCCTCAATGTCGATCGGCTCAGCGACTACGTTCGGCGTTTCACCCTGGGAGAAAACCGCGTGGTGCTCGATGTGAGCCACATGAGTCAATTTGCTGCGGCCGGTATCTCGCTCTTATACACCTTCGACGACGACTGCCGCGCCGCCGATGTGGAGTGGACGTTGGTGGCCAGCCCGGCGGTCGCCGAGTTGCTGGATGATTGCACTGACGGCGAGGAATTTCCCGTCGCACGCTCGGTACACGAGGCGCTGCGCGACCTCGCCGACGCCATCGTCAGCCGCCGTCAGCTGGTAATGCCACTAATCAAGAAGATCTAGAGCGCCGCTCACGGCGCAGCCTGGTGATTCCCAGGACCGCGAGCACCCCGGCGCTGGTGAGCAGCAGCATGGTCAGTAAGAGCAACTGCGGGTCATACACCAACGACGTGGTGAACGGCTGCCCATCGGCTATCGGCGCTACACCCACCGTGTGCTGCGAGTGCGACCAACTCACTGCAGCGCCCACCAGCGCCGCGGCGGCCAGGCAGAGTTCGACCATCGCGCGGGGGGACCGATACCGGGCGATCACTGCGCTGACCCGGCGTCGTCGTCTCGGTCGCTGTCGGTGACATCGGACCCGCCGGGCTCGACCCGCTCCTGGACCAGGGGGGTAAGCGCCTCGCGCAGCTGGCGATGACGACGCGCCCAGGCCTGCACGGTGCGATCGCCGGTGAGCTTGAGCCCGATGCCTATCCGCCCGCGCGGCACCCCGACCAGTTCACCGAGCGCCCGCGCCGACTGCCACCGGGCCAGTTCCTTCCCGGAAGCCTCATGATGCTCCGGCTCGGGATACACCTTGAGGATTTCGCGCACCAGCACGGTTTCGGTGCCCTGACGCAGGGCGTCTTCGGTCAGCTCGACCGAGACGTGGATGCGTGCGGCCTTGACCTGCAGTCCCACGAACGCCGAGACGAGCACCAAGAAGATCGCAGGCACGACCAGTGACACCGCGGCGCGGCTCCAGATTTCAATCAGGACCATGGCCACCGCCGCCGCCGGACCCAACATCACCCACCGCCAGCTGGCTCCGGGCTCGTAGAACAACGGCTTGATTTTGTTCTCCCCCGTTGACGTCATTGCAGCCTCCGTCACGAAAGCCAACGCGCCGCGTCTGCGGCCCAGTAGGTGAGCACGATATCGGCTCCGGCGCGCCGGATGCTGGTCAACGACTCCAGCGCCGCGGCGCGCTCGTCGATCCAATTGTTCGCCGCGGCAGCGCAAATCATTGCGTACTCTCCCGAGACTTGGTAGGCGGCCACCGGGACCGGCGAAATCGAGGCCGCCGCAGACACCACATCCAGATAACCCAGGGCGGGCTTGACCATCACGATGTCGGCGCCTTCATCGAGATCCAATTGAATCTCGCGCAGCGCTTCGCGGAAGTTGCCGGACTCCTGCTGGTAGGTGCGCCGATCTCCGGACAGGCTCGAACTCACCGCTTCGCGAAATGGGCCGTAGAACGCCGAGGCGAACTTGGCGGCGTAGGCCAGGATCACCACATCGGTGTAGCCGGCCGCGTCCAAGCCGTCCCGGATGGCGGCCACCTGACCGTCCATCATCCCGCTCGGCCCGACGACGTGTGCACCCGATTCCGCCTGTGCCACAGCCAGTTTCACGTAGCGGGCCAACGTGGCGTCGTTGTCGACCCGGCCCCTGGCGTCCAGGACGCCACAGTGCCCATGGTCGGTGAACTCGTCCAGGCAACTGTCGGCCATCAACACCGTGGCGTCGCCGAGGTCCTTGGCCAGGTCCCGCAACGCAACGTTGAGAATGCCGTCGGGATCGGTACCGGCGGACCCAGTCGCATCCTTGTCCGCCTCACGCGGCACCCCGAACAGCATCAGCCCACCCACCCCGGCGGCGACGGCGTCGGCGGCGGAGCTGCGCAGCGAATCGCGGGTGTGCTGCACAACACCGGGCATCGACGCGATCTGCCGTGGTTCGTCGATACCGTCGGCGACGAACATGGGCAGCACCAAATGCCTTGGCTCCAAGGACGTTTGGGCAACGATCCGACGCAACGCCGGAGTAGCGCGGAGCCGGCGCGGGCGCTGCCGCGGGTAGGGCATTACGGCCTCCCGTGGCGACCCGCCACGCCCGGCTCCGCCGCGCTTGCGATCGCCACTAGCGCCTGCGGCTCTTCTTGCGCGGCGGTGGCAGCGCGCCCTCGGCGCGCAGCCGCGCGGCGTGCTCGGCCAACGCGTCGACCAGTGGACCGACAGCGGCGGTTTCGGGCTGCACATCCACCCGCAGACCGAATTCGGCGGCGGTCTCGGCGGTCTTGGGGCCGATGCAGGCGATGATCGTCCGGGTGTGCGGCTTGCCGGCGATGCCTACCAGGTTTCGCACCGTGGAGCTGGAGGTGAAGCACACCGCGTCGAAGCCACCGGTCTTGATCATCTCCCGCGTTTCCGCGGGCGGGGGCGCGGCCCGCACCGTCCGGTAGGCGGTGACATCCTCGATCTCCCAGCCGCGATCGCGCAGTCCCTCGGCCAGCGTCTCGGTCGCGATGTCAGCACGCGGCAGCAAGACTCGGTTCACCGGGTCGAAAACGCTGTCGTAGGGCGGGAACTCGTCCAGTAGACCCAGCGAGGACTGTTCGCCGGCCGGCACCAGCTCGGGGCTGATGCCAAACGCCCGGACCCGGTCGGCCGTCGACTCGCCGACACAGGCGATCTTCACGCCCGAAAAAGCGCGGGCGTCCAGGCCGAACTCGCCGAATTTCTCCCACACCGCGCGCACCGCGTTGGTGGAGGTAAATACCACCCACTGGAAGCGGCCGTCGACCAAACCCTTGACGGCCCGTTCCATCTGGGCGGGACTGCGCGGCGGCTCGACGGCGATGGTCGGCACCTCGACCGGCAGCGCACCGTATGACGTCAGCCGCTCGCTCATCTCGCCGGCCTGGTCCTTGGTGCGGGGCACCAACACCGTCCAGCCATACAGCGCGCGGCTCTCCCACCAGTTCAGCTTCGCCCGGCTGGCCACCGTCCTGCCGATGGTCACCACTAGCGGCCCGCTCATCGCACCAGCAGGATCGCCACTGCCCAGCACAGCAGAGTCGGTCAAACCGGCCAGAGTGGTTTCGATCGACCGCTGCTGGCAGGTGGTGCCATGTGCGGTCACCACGCACGGTGTGGTCTCGGCCAGCTCGTGTTCGATCAGGGCGCGCGCCGCGTCGGCCAAATGCGATGCGGTGGCCTGCAGGATCAGCGGGCCCGGGGCCGCAGCCAAGGCCTCCCAGTCGACGTCGCCGCGCACGTCAGCGACCGTGTGCGACGAGCCGAGCGGCAGGCCCGCATAGGTGGGGACGGCGCCGGTGGGCGCCAGGCCGGGCACGATCTCGATGTGCAGGTGGCTCCGCGCGACGGCATTCACCTCGGTGATGACCGCGTCGACGGTCAGCGGGTCACCGGCCACCAGTCGCACCACATCGGCCCCGGTACGTGCCTCGGCGACAAGCGTCTTGGCGACTTCGGCGGGCTCGCCCAACGCCGGGCGGACATCCGGGCCGGCGGAGATCACCGCGGGCCGGTCTACGTCGACGCCGGCCGCATCGCCGCTGCCGGCAGCAGCGTCGGCGGGCGCCGGACCGGAAACCGGCGGCAGGTCTTTGCCGATCAGCGCCAGCACCGGCTCGGGAACGTCGGGATCGGTGAATACCAGGGCGGCGTTCGCCAGCACCGCGGCGGCCCGGGTAGTCAACAGTCCCGGGTCGCCCGGACCCGAGCCCACGTATGTGATGCGGCCCGGCTTCGGCTTACGCCCTCGCGTCGTCATTGTCGCTCCCACGTCACTCGCAATTAATTTCCTCGGGCCGGGTCTTGCCGTGCCCCACGCATCAGATCTCGGGCGCCGAGCTCGAACAACTCCGCGGCGACCGAGAGTCCCAGCTCTCGTGCCCGACCGGGAGTGCCGATGCCGGACGCGCGGATCACGTCGGACCCGTCCAGCGCCGCCACGCAACCGCGCAGCGACAACTCTTCGAAGACGCGGCCTTCTTCATCGATGGACTCGACCACCTCGGCGATCGCGCCCACCGGTGCAGAGCAACCGGCCTCCAGTTCGGCCAGCAGGGCTCGCTCCGCGGTGACCGCCGCGCGCGTGTCCGGGTCATCCAGCTCCGCCAGCACCGCCGCCAACTCGTCACCGGCCCGGCATTCGACCGCGAGCGCGCCCTGAGCCGGTGCTGGCAACATCTGCACCGGCTCTAGCGTCTCGGTGACATCGTCGAGGCGGCCCAGCCGGGCGAGACCCGCCCGGGCAACCACGATCGCGTCAAGATCACCACTGCTTACCCTGTTCAACCTGGTATCTAGGTTGCCTCGTAGGGGGCGGATTTCCAAACCGAGACCCAATGCTCTAAGCTGCGCGGCCCGCCGCGGGGACGACGTGCCTACCAGCGAACCGGGCGGCAACTCCCCCAGCACCAGCCCGTCGCGGGCAACCACCGCGTCGCGGGGGTCGTTGCGGGAAGGTATGGCCGCGACCGTGAACCTGGGGTCTTCGGCGGTTGGCAAATCCTTATGCGAGTGCACCGCGGCATCGACGCGGCCGTCGTCGATGGCCTCACGCAACGCCGTGGTGAAGGCACCCACGCCCAGCGTCTCGATGGGTGCGGACGACCGGTCGCCGGCGGTGGTGATGGTCACCAACTGGGCGGGATGTCCGTTGGCGATCAGGGCGTCCCTGATCACACCGGCCTGGGTGGTGGCCAACAGGCTGCCCCGGGTGCCTATCCGGATCACGTTCGCCAAATCGGCTACTCGCCGGACTGCTGCGGTGCGCCCGCGTCGAATTGGCTTGCCACAACTGGCAATTCGCCTGCAGCGACCGCATCGACGGCGGTCTGGTCGAGTTCGAACAGTTCGCGTAACGCTTCGGCGTAGCTGTTGCCGCCGGGCGCGCTGGCGAGTTGTTTGATCCGCACCGTGGGTGCATGGAGCAGCTTGTCCACCACCCGGCGCACCGTGCGGGCCACCTCCTCGCGCTCGGCGCCGGCAAGCCCGGGCAGCCGGTTGTCCAGGCGCAGCAACTCCGCTTCCACCACATCGGCGGCGCGCTGACGCAGCGCGGTCACCGTCGGCGTCACCTCGGCCATCCGTTGTCCCGCCAGGTAGGCGGCGACTTCGGCCGCCACAATGTGCCGGGCGGCGTCGACATCGGAAGCCGCGGCGTGGGCCGAGGGTTCATGCTGCACCCGATCCACGTCGACGACCCACACGCCGGGCAGCCCGGCCACCGCCGGATCGACGTCGCGGGGCATGCCCAGGTCGCAGATCACCAAAGGGTGGGTGGTCTCGTCAACACTCGAGCGGCGCCCGACGGCCAGCGCGTGGTGCACGTCGGCCAGCGAAACCACCGGACTCACCGCCCCGGTGCAGCTGACCAGGACGTCGGCCTCGGCCACCGCGTCGGCCAAGCGGTCCAATGGCAGCGCATCGGCCTGCACACCGGATTCGCGGATCTTGCGTGCCAGCCGCTGTGCCCGGGACAACGACCGGTTGAGTACATGAATGCGCTGGACGCCGGAACGGCTCAGGTGCGCCGCCGATAGGGCACCCATCGCTCCGGCGCCGACCAGCACGGCGCTCTTGCCCGCCAGGCCGCCCAGCCTGCGTTCGGCCATATCCAGCGCGACGGACACCACCGAGGCGCCGGCCGCGTCGATGGCGGTTTCGGAATGCACCCGCTTGCCCACCAAGAGCGCCCGCTGGGCCAGCTCGTGCAGCACCCGGCCCACGGTGCGATTGGTCTCAGCGGCCGCATACGCGCGGCGCACCTGGCCGAGCACCTGCTGTTCGCCGATCACGGCTGAATCCAGTCCGCTGGCCACCGCGAACAGGTGCTCGACGGCGGCCTCGCTGTAGCGCACGTAGGCGTGCTTGGTCAGGTCACCCATCGACATGCCGGAGTGTTCGGAGAGCACCTGCCCGATCACGGCCAACCCGCCGTGGAACGCATCGACCACCGCGTAGACCTCAACCCGGTTGCAGGTCGACAGCACCATCGCCTCGGTCACCAGCGGCGACTGCGACACCCGGTCAACGATCTTGCCCTGGTCGGATTCGTCGATGCTAAGTTGTTCCAAGACGGAGACCGGCGCACTGCGGTGCGAAACCCCGAAAAGCAGGACGCTCACGGCAGCATCACCTGGCCAGCTCCCTTGCTTCCTCCAGTAACTGAACTGCTGTCCACGGTAAACGTTGATCAGCTGGGCTACCAAATAATTGCCCGGCTGGTGGCCAGCGTTACAGCGTTACGTCAACGGGCGAGATCCGCACGCAGCCGGGCCTCGTCGATCTCCCAGTAGCTGTGTTCGCGGCCGTCGAGCAAGATGACCGGCAACCGGTCCCCGAACTCGGCCCGCAGCCCCGGATCGCCGGCGGCAGCGGCGGCGTCGATATCCGTCATCGACAAGTCGAAACCCAGCTCGGTGGCCAATTCGGCGAGCCGGGCGTGTATTCGCTCGCAGATGGTGCACCCGTCGCGAGTCAGCAGCTGCACCTGCGGCCGGCCGGTGGCCTCGGTCACAGGTGAATTGTGACACCGCGGCGGATTCATTAGTTTTCGGCTGTGGCTGCCGATGAGACGTTGCGGGTTGATCCTGCGGTGATGCATGGGTGCGCGGCCTCTCTCATTGGTGCCGCCGAGCATCTGATAGCACAACTGGCCGAGCTTGACGATCAGGTGGGCCAGATGCTGGGCGGCTGGCGCGGGGCATCGGGGAGTGCGTACGCCTCGGCGTGGGAGTTGTGGCATCGCGGCGCCGGCGAAGTGCAGGCCGGCTTGTCGATATTGGCGCATCTGGTGGGCCAGGGCGGTGAGCTCTACGGGGACAACGAAGCCGGGGCCGCCCAAGCGATGCGGGAGGTGCGCGGTGGCTGAGGCCTTTCGCGTGGATCTCGAAGCGCTGGCCGATGCGGTGCAGCGGATGGCGGCGTTTCAGCGTTATGCCGAAGACATGCTCGCCGAAATCGGTTCTCGGGTGACGCGTTTGCATGCGGCGTGGACCGGGGAAGCTGCGGCCGCGCACGCCGAGGCGCATCAGCACTGGACGCGGGGCGAGGCGATGATGCGGGAAGCGTTGGCGCACTTGAAGAAAGCGGCCGCGACCGCGCACGGCAACTACACCGGCGCCATGTCAACGAATATGGGCATGTGGTCGTGAGGTGATGGCCCGCTGGCCTGCGACCCGGCGGCGGGCCGCTCCAACCAGGCGCGCACGGCTTCCCTCGACACCCGCCCGATAGGGTTGGATACCGAGCGCCCACGCGGTCGCCGGGCAGCACAGCGATCTAGGAGGTTTGGCGATGACTTCCTTTGACTCGGTCAACGGAGATGTCACGCACGCTGACCTGGAGTCGCTGGCCGCCGACGCCAGCGCGGCGCGCGCGATCGAGGGCATGCGGACCGACGCGCAGGCCACCGCGGGAGATCGCCCGCAGCCGCCGATCGACTTGACCGCGGCCGCATTCTTCGACGTGGACAACACACTTGTGCAGGGCTCCTCGGCGGTGCATTTCGGCCGCGGCCTGGCCGCCCACAACTACTTCACCTATCGCGATGTCGTCGGGTTCGTCTACGCACAGGCCAAGTTTCAACTGCTCGGCAGGGAGAACAGCAACGATGTCGCCGCCGGCCGACGCAAGGCTCTCGCCTTCATCGAGGGCCGCTCGGTCGACGAGCTGGTCAGGCTGGGCGAGGAGATTTACGACGAGATCATCGCTGACAAGATCTGGCCGGGCACCCGCGAGCTCACGCAGATGCATCTGGATGCCGGCCAGCAGGTGTGGCTGATCACCGCGACGCCCTACGAATTGGCGGCGACCATCGCGCGACGGCTCGGCCTGACCGGCGCCCTGGGAACGGTCGCCGAGTCGGTTGACGGCGTCTTCACCGGCAGGCTGGTCGGCGAAGTCCTGCACGGCACCGGCAAGGCGCACGCCGTGCGGTCACTGGCGATCCGGGAGGGACTCAACCTCAAACGCTGCACCGCCTACTCCGACAGCTACAACGACGTTCCCATGCTCTCGCTGGTGGGCACTGCGGTTGCGATCAACCCCGACGCCCGGCTGCGCGCCCTGGCCCGCGAGCGCGGATGGGAAATCCGCGATTTCCGAACCGCTCGCAAGGCGGCTCGAATAGGGGTGCCATCGGCGTTGGCGCTGGGTGCAGCCGGCGGTGCATTGGCCGCGCTGGCTTCCCGACGCCAATCACGCTGCTAAGCTGCGCCGCTGAGACATAATCAAACGGAAAGCAAAAGCGGCATGACAACTCCCGCAGAGGCCGAAGGACTCATCGGCAGCAATTACCGGGGATCAGACTACTTCGAGGTAGGACGCGAGAAGATCCGCGAGTTCGCGCTTGCCGTCAAAGACGACCATCCGGCACACTACAGCGAAGCTGCCGCCGCCGAAGCCGGCTACCCAGCCCTGGTGGCGCCGCTGACGTTCGCGGCAATCGCCGGGCGGCGCGTCCAACTCGAGATCTTCACCAAGTTCAGCATCCCGATCAATATCGCCCGGGTGTTTCACCGCGACCAGAAGTTCCGCTTCCACCGGCCGATCCTGGCCCATGACAAGCTCTACTTCGACACCTACCTAGACTCGGTGATCGAGTCGCACGGCACTGTGCTCGCGGAAATTCGCAGCGAGATCACAGACGCCGATGGACAACCGGTCGTCACCGGTGTCGTCACGATGCTCGGTGAAGCCGCACACCAAGAAGCGAGCGCTGAAGAAACCGTCGCCGCAATTGCATCCATATCAGCCGGTAAGTAGGGTCGACTCAATGACGTCACAGGGTGAAACGGGTGGCACCCAGCTCAAGCCGCCGGTCGAAGCAGTCCGATCGCACTACGACAAATCGAACGAGTTCTTCAAGCTTTGGCTTGACCCGTCGATGACCTACAGCTGCGCCTACTTCGATGAGAAGCCGGACCCGAATCACCTGACGAAGACGCTCGAGGAAGCGCAGTACGCCAAGCGCAAGCTCGCACTGGACAAGCTGAACCTCGAGCCTGGCATGACCCTGCTCGACATCGGCTGCGGCTGGGGCGCGACCATGCGGCACGCCGTGCAGGAGTACGACGTCAACGTAATCGGCCTGACGTTGAGCGAGAACCAGTACGCCCACGACGTCGAGAAGTTCAAAGAGGTCGATAGCCCGCGCCGCAAAGAGGTGCGGATCCAGGGCTGGGAGGAATTCGACGAGCCCGTTGACCGGATTGTGTCACTGGGAGCGTTCGAGCACTTCGCCGACGGCGCCGGCGACGCCGGGTTCGAGCGCTACGACACCTTCTTCAAAAAGTTTTACAGCTTGACACCCGACGACGGCCGGATGCTGTTGCACACCATCATCATCCCGGACAAAGAAGAAGCCGAACAGCTTGGTCTCACGTCGCCGATGAGCCTGCTGCGCTTCATCAAGTTCATCCTGACCGAGATCTTCCCGGGCGGGCGGCTGCCGCGCATCTCGCAGATCGACCACTACTCATCCAACGCCGGCTGGAAGGTCGAGCGCTACCACCGCATCGGCGCCAACTACGTTCTGACGTTGAACGCCTGGGCGGACGCGCTCGAGGCGCACAAGGATGAGGCGATCGCCCTGAAGGGGCAGGACACCTACGACATCTACCTGCACTACCTGCGGGGCTGCTCGGACCTGTTCCGCGACCACTACACCGACGTCTGCCAGTTCACCCTTGTCAAGTAGGTCGCGCGCGAGCGTAACCGCATTGCGAGATCCGGCGCTGAGTTTTTCGCGGTGAGGTTACGCTCGCGGCCAAAAACCGGGAATGCAGGTACCTCAGCCGAAGAAGATGTTGCGACGCCCGGCGAGCAGCCGATACAGCGTCTGCTGGATGGTCTCGCGCACCTGATCGGTCAGCTCGAAGGTGACCATCGGGTCATCGGCGTCCGAGGCGGCGTAGTCGTTGGTGTAGATCGGCTCACCGAACGCGATGCGCCATTTCGACGGCAGCGGCACCAGGCCCGCCGGACCGGCCAACGGGAAAAGCGGCGTGACCGGGAAGTAGGGCAACCCGAACAGCCGGGCCAGCAGCTTGACATCGGTCAGCATCGGGTAGATCTCTTCGGAACCGATGATCGAGCACGGAATGATCGGCGCCTTGGTGCGTAGCGCCGCGGTCACGAAGCCGCCCCGGCCGAACCGCTGCAACCGGTAGCGATCCTCGAAGCGCTTACCCAAGCCTTTGTAGCCCTCGGGGAACACGGCGGTGAGCTCGCCGGCGGCCAGCAACCGATGCGCGTCCGTCGTGCAGGCCATGGTGTGGCCCGCCTTACGGGCGGCCTCGCCGACCAGGGGAAGGCCGAACACCATGTCAGCGGCCAGCAGCCGCATGTCCCGCTGCGCGGGATGCTCGTCGTGCACCGCCACCGACAGCATCAACCCGTCAAACGGCAAAACCCCGGCATGGTTGGCGACCACCAAGGCCGCACCCTCGCTCGGCAGGTTCTCGATTCCGCTGACCTCCACCCGAAACCACGACCGAAAAAAGAACCTGAGCAACGGCCGAACGATCGCGGTGTTGAAGTGTGGGTCGAAGCCGAACTCGTCTACGGTGTAGTCACCAGTGATCCGCTGCCGCAGGAACCCGGCAACCGAGGCGACGCGCTGAGCCAACTCGTTGAGCGGTGCCTCGGCCGACGACGCCGCAGCGGCGGCGCGGCGGTGATCGTCGATCTCGCGGACAACCGCGGCGATCTGCTCGGCCGACGCCCGACCGTTGGGATCCGAAAGTAACGAAGGATGCTGGCGAGATGACTCTGCCCGTTGATCAGCTCTCCGACGCGCCGCTACCCGACCCCGATTAGTATGCAGTGGAATAACATTGGCTCTGGTTTCACCCGCCACGATACCTACCTGACCCCACCCCACGGAATTGGATTTCGGCTGCCCCAGCGTTGTGCCAAGGCAATGGCGCGACCTTCCAAGGAGCGTACCCGATGCGGGTCGATAATGGGAGTCAGGCCGCGGCCGCGAACATAGTCGTCAAAGGCCTCAGCCGTCGTCCATTTCGGTTGGTAGCCAAGTTCCGTACGCATCCGGCTGGTATCCATGACCCGGCCATAACTCAAGTAAGCAAATTGGTCGCGACTGATCTCGTTGTAATGATTTGCCCGCCTTAAAGAGTCCAGCGCCCAGACGCCGAAACCCGGTACCGGCAAAGGGATCCGCCCGGCCCGCCGGATCGCCTGGGAAAGCATGACGATGCCGTCGGCGCCGATGTTGAACGTTCCGGCCTTGCCTGCCATCGCCGCACGCTCCAGCGCACCCAACGCGTCCTGCTCGTGCAGCAGCTGCAATCGGGCGTCGCGGCCAAATATGGTCGGCACCAAAGGCCCAGCTAGGTACCGCGACAGCGTGGTGTCCATCGCCGGGCCGACCATGTTGGCCAGCCGCAATATCGTCACGGCGATATCGGGCCGGCGCCGTCCCAGCCCGCGCGCGTACGCCTCGATATCGAGGCTGTCCTTGGCGAAGCCTTCGCGGAAGGGGCGGCGGCTGGTGCTGTCCTCGGTGAACATCACCGGGTCGTGGGCGCTCGACCCGTACACCTCAGACGTCGACTTGAGCACCACGCGGCGCACCGAGGGCGCCTTCTGACAGGCCGCGAACAGTTGCATCGCGCCCATCACGTTGATTTCCTTCAACGCCGCCGTACCGCCGGAGCGCGGGGCGTACGACGCGGCCGCCGCGTGCACCACCGTGTCGACGTCACCGTTGCGAATCACCTTGGCTATGAAGGGATTTCGAATGTCGGCCCGCACAAACTCGGCGCGCCCCATCCGGCGCAGCATGTCCTTGCTGGGGGCGATCGCGTCCACCGCGATTATGCCTTTGATCATCGGGTTCTGCGCCAGCCGAGCGGTCAGGTAGCCACCCAGGAACCGGCAAGCACCGGTAACCAGCACGATTTTGGGATAGTGCACCGTGTTGTTTGCGGTGCCGCCTGTCCCGGCGTCATCCTTACTCGACGAATCCACCTAGCCAGCCTATCGGCCAGGCCAACAGCGGCACCACGGCTGCGCGGGCCTACTTGCCGAGTTTTCTGCGCTGCACCCGGGTACGACGCAACAGCTTGCGGTGCTTCTTCTTCGACATACGCTTGCGCCGCTTCTTAATGACTGAACCCATGAACTCCGCTATCCGTGGCCTGCTTGGAAGGTTGGACCCGGACACTTTACCTGGCCGGATGGAGCCAACACCAAACCGGCGTCGCTTGACCGCCGCGCAACAGAAGGCCACTCGCGGGGCTGCCCGCCGCCGACGCCGATGTCCGCCGGCTCAGTCGGGCGGGATTGGGATCAGCCCGCGTCGAAGTACGACGTCTCGAGCATGTCGTGGACCGCTTTGGCATGCACCCGGAAGGACCGCCCAACCCGGACCGCGGGCAGCTCGCCGTTGTGCACCAGCCGGTACACCGTCATCTTGGAGACCCGCATCAGGGCGGCCACCTCGGCGACGGTGAGGAATTGTGTCCTGGCCTGCTGGGCATCGCCGGAACCGGTGTCCCGCTTGCCGGCAGAATCTCGCGCCGATGGCCCGTTTGTAGACGTCATCGCAACCCAATCGTGTCAGGCACGCCCAGTGCCAGCGGCTTCCCTTCCGCTGGCACCCACACGCGCATACCAAGAGGAGAATAGCGGGACTAATGGGGTTACTGGTACTGGTGGGGGACAATCCGTTCAAAAATCCTGAATTATTCTGATGCAATTCTTAGCTGCTCAGACCGCATTTTGGCGGCCTGAACGGCGGCGTCCACCGCCGCCCGCAATCCACCTCGTTCCAGCTCGCGAAGCGCGGCGGCGGTGGTACCGCCCGGCGACGTGACCGTCGCACGCAGCTGCGTTGCCGTGGTGTCCATCCGCATGCCCAGCGCTTCTCCGTTGGCCAGCCGCCGATCCGAATCCATCCGTTCCAGCAGCATGGCGGCCGAGCCCGCCATCGTCTGCGCCGTCAGGTCGGTAGCCACCTCGCGGCTCAGACCCGCCGCGACGCCGGCGTCCACCAACGCCTCCACCATCAAGAAGAAATATGCCGGTCCCGAACCCGACAGCGCCGTCACGGCGTCCATCTGGGATTCGGGGACCGTCAGCACGCCGCCGACGGAGTCGAACAGTGCCGAGACGCCTTCCAGCTGTGGCAGGGTGACGAACCGGCCCTTGGCCAGCGCGGTCACCCCCGCGCCGACCAGTGTCGCCGCGTTCGGCATGGCCCGCACCACCGGCGTTCCGGCGGGCAGTTTGGACTCGAAATACGTGATCGTGATGCCCGCGGCGACGGTGACGAACACTTGGTCAGCGGTGTCGCTTTCGGCCTGGGTGGCCGCGCGGGCCAGTTCGCCCATCACCGACTCGACGTCGCCGGGTTTGACCGCGACCACCACGAAGGTCGCGTTGTCCACCGCGTCGGCCACCGACGTGACCAACACCGAATAGGTCTCGGCCAGATACTTGGCGCGCTCGGGTACCCGTTCGGCCACCACCAGGTCTTTGACCTGCCGGCCCGCGCGCCGCAGACCCGACAGCAGTGCCTCCCCGATGCTGCCGCCACCGATGATCGCGATTCTTGCCATGCCCGAAAGCATCGCAGACACCGGCCACTACTGAGCGGCAGGGACCAACGCCAGTTGGCGCGCCTGCACTACCAGGCGACCCAGGCTGTCCACGACGATGTGATCCTCGTCGAACCAGTCATGCCCGATCTCTATGCAGGTGGCGATGATTCGCAGCCAGCCGTCGGCCGGTAGGCCGCGCAGGAAGGCGGTGAGCTGGACGGTAGCGGCCCAGCCGGTGCGGTCCACGGCGAAGGTGACCGGCGCCGAGAGGTCCCCGCACATGAGCGCGAACAGCGCGTCGGGAGCAACACCGCGGGGGCGCGCCCACATCTGGATCACCGGCGGCCGCCCGTCGGAGCTGGGCGCCAGCGTCGACAGCAGCGGCCGCACATCGCAGCCTTCCCGCAGATGCACGAGGCCGGCCAACGGATGCCCGGGGCCGATCGCTGCGAGGTCATCGGGCGGCTCCGGTGCCATCAGGTCCACCACCGGGTTGGCCGACAGCAGCGGCTTAGCGTCACCGTCCGGGGGAAAGTGCTCCGGCTCGCCCAGGTTGACGACGGCGTGCACGGCGGTCCGGTCGCCCTGCAGCAGCTCGACGTCGACGACGCTGATCCGGCGGCCGCGCTTGCGGATCGAGGTCACCAGCTGCATGGGTCCCGGATCCGGCGCCCACAGGAAGTTCGCCGACACCGCCACCGGTTGAAGCCGGGCCGATTCTGCCTGCGAGTCGGAACACGCGCTGCGTGCGGCGTTGGCGCACAGCGCCAGCATCGCGCCCCCGTGCACCTTGGGCCCGATGGTCCAGCGGTTGTCGAGCTCGCCGTCATAGACGCCGACGCCGGCCTCCCGCAACGTCATCGCGGTGGTGAATAACGCGGTCATGTTCTCCTGGGTGTCAGCGCAGCAGGTGCGTGCGCGCGAATTGCAGCGATTCGGCGAGCATGCTTTCGCGCTCGTTGGCCGAACGCGCGCTGGATGTGGACACCTCGAGAATGACATGGCCCGCGAAATGGCCGCCGGCCAGCATCTGGCATACCTCGGCGGTGGGTTGGGTGCCGCGGCCGGGCACCAGGTGCTCGTCGGCGGGCAGACCGCTGCCGTCGCACAGATGCAGATGGACCAGCCCCCGGCCCATCCGCTGCGCCATGTCCAGCGAGTCCGTGCCCGCGGTCGCGGTATGGGACAGGTCCAGCGTGTAGTGCGCATGGTTGCCGTCGAGCGGGTCGTAAGAGGGCGCGAACGCCGATATCGCCGCGCCCGGGCCGCCGCCCCGCTTGCGCATCCGTTCCCGTGACTGGCCCGGTCCGAAGAACCGGTCCGCCCGGAAGGGAAACATGTTTTCCACCGCGATCATCACGTCACTCGATGCTTCCAGCGCGGCGACCTGGTCGCTGAATTCCTCGGCGTAGCGCCGCTGCCAGCGGAAGGGCGGGTGCACGACGACGGTCTGGGCGCCCAGTTGCTCGGCGGCGCGCACGCTGCGGTCCAGCTTGGGGATCGGGTTGGCGCCCCACACCCGCTGCGAGATCAGCAGGCACGGCGCGTGCACGGACAACACCGGCACGCGGTAGCGCCGGGACAATTTCTGGACGGCGTCGACGTCCTGACTGACCGACTCCGCCCACACCATCAGCTCGACCCCGTCATAGCCGAGCCGGTCGGCATACTCGAACGCGGCTTCGGCCCGCAATGGGTAGACCGAAGCCGTTGAAAGTCCGACTTTGATGGCTGGGCGCAACTGTCCGTGTGGTCCTGAATAGGCGCGCTAGCCCGACTGTGAGGACAGGGCCAAAGGTCCCAGGGTGATCAGCGCCCCCACCGCGACCGCGATCAATGTGCTGGCGATGTCCTCGGTTTTGCGAACCACCCGAACCCCGACCACCAGCCCAAGAATGACGAGCACCGAAAGCACCAGAGCCACGATGCTGTTCCAGCGCCACAACTCGTCGAAGGCCACGAACAGCCCAGCGCCGAACGCGACGGCCAGGATCGACTGCAACACGACCAAGCTGCCGCGCCAGAATGCCTCGAGTCGGCCCGGTGCCTTGCGGACATCCGGGGCCACCGCGTCCGCCCGGCGGTCATCGAGATCGAGGCCGGCCTCGTCGAGTTCGTCATCCGCTTCGGGCAGCGCAACCAGCGATGCCGCGCCGGCGTCGGACTGCTCGGCACCTTGGCCGCCGAACGGCGGCGCACCAGCGCCCTGCAGGTAGGAGCGCACATACGCCGAATCTTCGATGGCGGATTCGGCTTCGCGCACCTCAGCATCCATGACCTCCACCGGGATATCGGAGTAGTGGTCCATGGGGTCAGGACTCATATCCTCGGCGCCGGATTGTTGCGCCGGCCGAGCGGCGCCATTGGACGATGACTCAGCCTCCCCCGCGTCGCCCTGGCGCAAGGGCCGGGGGTAGGCGCTGCGCTCCGGGCCCAGCGCCCGCTTGGGCTGCGGCGGTGACTTGGGCCAGCGCGGCTCTGGTTCGGACCAGTACGGGGCCTTGGATTCGTCTTCGGCGGCCGGCTCGGAAACCCTCTTTCCGGTGGTGGGTGCGGAATCCGGCTCGGCAGCCTCGACGGCTGCGCTCTCAATTTCGTCATCATCCCGGATGACCGGAATCTCACCGGTCAGTTCGGCGACCGTCACCGCATCGCTGTCACCGCGCCGGCGGCGCCGCCGCCGCCGGGTCACCGCCGGGGCGCCGATGGTTCCATTTCTGGCCAAAAGCTCGGCCACCGAGATCGGCCGAGTGTCGGGGCTCTCGGTCTCAGGGTGTGGTCCGGTCATGGTTTGTCGCCTCTCGATCGGTTGCCCTCCCGATCAGCTGCCTGACCTCCAGCATCGCGCACGGAAGGCTCCATGAGGGCGGTTCCCTCGGCTTCGCTATCGAGTTTGCGCAAGATGAGACCTTCCCGTAACGCCCACGGGCAGATGTCCACCGACTCAATCGACAGCGCTCGCATGCTTGCCTCGGCCACCAGGGCACCCGCCACGATCTGCGGTGCCCGCTCGGCGCTTACTCCTTCCAGTTCTGAGCGATCTGCGGTCGTCATCCTAGAGATGAAAGATATGAGTTGTCTGAGGCCGTTTGCTGTGAGCGTCCTTTTCACCCGCGGTCCGGCGGCCGACGGCGCCGCGCCAGTGAGCCGCGCCAACGAGCGAAACGTCTTCGACGTCGCCACCGCCAGGTCCGGGCTGCCGGCCTCGAGCACCGTCTCGGCGGACTTGGCGAGCTCGGCGTCCAGCCAATCCCGCAGCATCGCCACCCGACGCCGGCCGGGCGGATCGTCGGGCAGCCATTCGCGGGTCAACCGTCCGGCACCCAGCGGCAGCGACAACGCCACCTCAGGCTCCTCGTCGACGCCGCTGGACATTTCCAGCGACCCGCCACCGATGTCGAGGTTGATGATCCGCCCCGCACTCCACCCGTACCACCGGCGCACCGCGAGGAACGTCAGCCGCGATTCGTCGACCCCGCTCAGCACCTCCAACTCGACACCGGTCTCCTTGCGTACCCGGGCCAGTACGTCGTCGGAGTTCTCGGCGTCACGCAGCGCGGAGGTGGCGAACGCCATCAGCTCGGAGCAGCCCGAGCTGTCCGCGATCTTGGCAAACTCGTCGATGGTCGAAATCAGCTTCTCGGCGCCACGCTTGGTGAGCTTGCCCGAGCCGTCGATGGACTCGGCCAGTCGCAGCGTGGCCTTCGTGGAACTCATGGGCGTTGGGTGCCCGCCGCGGTGAGCATCAACCACCAAGAGATGCACCGTGTTGCTGCCCACGTCGAGCACACCCAATCGCACGGGAAACAACCTAGTCGCTGCGACGATGCGGGGCGCCTCGCGGGCGCGAGTGTCAGCGGCTCAGACCGCGCGAATCGTCGTCTAACGTGGATCCGTGGCGCATTCGCACCGGGGACCCGGGCACGAGGTCGAACTGGACTTCGCCCGTGAGTGGGTGGAGTTTTACGACCCGGACAATCCGGAACATCTGATCGCGGCCGACCTCACCTGGCTGCTATCGCGCTGGACGTGTGTCTTCGGCACCCCGGCCTGCCACGGTACGGTAGCGGGCCGCCCGGATGACGGGTGCTGTTCGCACGGCGCGTTTTTGTCCGATGACGACGACCGCGCCCGGCTCGACGACGCGGTGCAGCAGCTGACCGACGACGACTGGCAGTTCCGCGAAAAAGGCTTGGGCCGCAAAGGCTATCTGGAACTCGACGAGCATGACGGGCAGTCTCAGTACCGCACCCGCAAGCACAGGGAAGCCTGCATTTTCTTGAACCGCCCCGGCTTTGCCGCCGGTGCCGGATGCGCGCTGCACATCAAGGCCCTCAAATTGGGTGTCGCGCCACTGACCATGAAGCCCGACGTCTGCTGGCAGTTGCCGATCCGGCGCAGCCAGGAGTGGGTGACACGGCCGGACGGCACCGAAGTCCTCAAGACCACGGTCACCGAATACGATCGCCGCGGCTGGGGATCCGGCGGTGCCGACCTGCACTGGTATTGCAGCGGCGACCCCGGCGCCCATGTCGGCGCCAAACAGGTGTGGGAAAGCATGGCCGATGAGCTCACCGAGCTACTCGGCGCGAAGGCCTACGCGGAGCTGGCAGCGATGTGCAAGCGGCGCAACAAGTTAGGACTGATCGCGGTGCACCCGGCGACTCGCATCGCCGAATAGCCGGGCCGACTTCAGTTCGCCTGCGACTGGTAGGCGAAGACCATTCGCAGCGCGCTGGCGTGCAGGTAAGCCTCGACAGCGGTGGCGGCCGCCGCCGCGTCGCCCGCGAGCACCGCCGCCGTGATTGTCCGTAGGTCGGCCAGCACGGGCTCAGCGTCGTCATAGGCCGCGGTCAGTTCGTGTGCACGGCCACCGAAAGCCTGCTCGACCCAGCGATACAGCAAGCCCAGCGCACGGTTGCGGGTGCTGTGGATCAGCACCCGGAAGTAGGCGAGGTCGGCAGCCTGGCGCCCGGCGGCGGTATCGGCGTCCTGCACCGCGGCCAGTGCCGCGCGCAGCGCTTCGGTGTCCTCGGGCAGGCTGCGCTGGGCCGCCAAGCGGCCGATCAACGGGCCCAGCGCCGCCCGGATCTCGAGCAACTCCCCCAAAAATTCAGGCCCCAGTTTGCGGACCAGCGCCTCCACCACCGCGGGGTGGGTGAGCCCCTGCGGGTCTCGGACCACGTTGCCGCTGCCGTGTCGGGCCTCGATCAGACCCATCTGCTGCAGCCGCGCCAAACCTTGCCGCAGCGAGGTGCGGTTGACGCCGAGTTGTTCAGCGAGTTCCCGCTCGGCGGGCAGCGTCGAGCCGGGCGGGAACGCGCCGTCCAGGATGGCGTCGGCTATGGACGCAGCGATTTGCTGGTCCACCCGCTGGCGGTCGGGGGGCTGAAGCGGACTTGACTGGTTCATTGGCTCAACCAATATAATGGACCAATCGGCGGGAGGTGGGCAATGGACGACGACACGCGGGCGGCCGCGGCGCCGCGCTGGCGCGGCAAAGCCGGCCGCCTGGAGGTCTGGTACGCCACCCTGTCGGATCCGCGCACCCGCGCCGGATTGTGGATTCACTGCGAGACGGTGGCGCCGGTCCAGGGCGCTGCCTACGCGCACGGCTGGGCCACCTGGTTTCCGCCCGAAGGCCGGCCACGTACCGAGCGATTCGGCCCCGAGGCCGCCCAGCCCGCCGCCAGCACTGCCTGGTTCGACGCCGCAGACGTGCAGGTAAGCGCAGAACGGCTATCCGGACGCGCCCGATCACTGGCCTGGGACCTGTCCTGGAAAGACACCGCAAGACCACTGTGGACGTTCCCGCGCGCGGCGTGGGAGCGTGAACTGCTGCCGGGTGCCCAAGTGGTCATCGCCCCGACCGCCGCCTTCACCGGCTCAATGACCGTCGCAGACAGCACTTTTCGCCTCGACGACTGGTGCGGCGGCGTCGCACACATCTACGGCCACGGCAACGCCAAACGCTGGGGATGGATCCACGCCGACCTTGGTGGCGGGGACGTCTTGGAAGCCGTCACCGCCGTGTCGCACAAGCCGGGACTGCGCAAGCTGGCGCCGATGGCGTTTGTTCGCTTCCGCCTTGACGGAAAAGATTGGCCGGCAAGCCCTTTGCCGTCGCTGCGGATGCGGACAACACTCGGCCTGCGGCACTGGCAGCTGCAGGGACGCATCGACGGCCGGCGGGTGCTCATCCGGGTCGACCAGCCCGAGGACAGGTGCGTGAGCCTGGCGTACACCGATCCCGATGGCGGCCGCGCGGTGTGCACCAACACCGAACAGGCCGACATCCACGTCGAGCTTGACGACCGGCATTGGTCGGTGCTGGGCACCGGGCACGCCGAAGTGGGCCTGCGCGGCGCCGAGGCACCCGACATCAACGAAAGAATCCCCAGGTGAGTTTCCTGCTCGACGCACCGCTGCTGTTCGCCTCCGGCGTGCTCATCGAGCGACGCCTGCCGTCGGACCGTCGCGATGTCGCCGAGGCCGCCACCCTGGGCGTGTTCTTCGGTGGGTCGTTCGGTCTCTACCACAACGTGCCCGGACTCGGCGTGCTGTGGCGGCCCTTCCGCGCCCAGAATGGTCGCGATTTCATGTGGAACAGCGGTGTTTTCGGTGTGAACACGCGCGAGATGCGCTGGCCCCTGCACGCCGCGGCGGGTGCGGTCTTTGCGACCTATCCGTTCTTCATCAAGCTCGGACGCCGGTTCGGACGCTTGATATGAGCCGGCTCGCCGAACGGGCGACCGCGTCGTTCGGCAGTGCGCTCTTGCCCGCGGAGTACGGCGGACCGCCGCCAGCCCAGCTCGCCGATCGCATCGAGCGCTACCTGCGGCAGCTGCCGCCGCCGTCACGGCGGGCGATGCGCGCCGGGTTGCTGTCAGTGGCGGCGGCCAGCTATCTGACCACCGGCCGGCCTTTGTCGCGGCTCGGCCCCGACCGCCGCGAGCAGGTCTTGCGCCGGATGGCTTCGGTCAGCGCGGGAGCCAGTGCGGCGGTCGAAGCCCTGAAGGCGGTCGCGTTACTCGCCAGCGGCGCGGAATCCTATGTGCTAGAACTGCTTTCACGCGGCCAACGGCACGATGTGGCGCGTCCCGATGCGGCCCTGACCATCATGTCCGCCGCCGACAGCCGCTCCGTGGTCAGCACCGACGCGGTGATCGTGGGATCCGGTGCCGGCGGCGCGATGGCAGCGCGCACCCTGGCGCGCTGCGGCTTTGACACCGTCGTCGTCGAGGAGGGACGCCGCTGGACGGTCGAGGAATTCCGCACCACACACCCGATCGACCGCTACGCCGGGTTGTACCGCGGCGCCGGGGCCACCGTCGCGCTGGGACGCCCGTCGGTGGTGCTGCCCATCGGCCGAGCGGTCGGTGGAACCACCGTGGTGAACTCAGGTACCTGCTACCGGCCGCCGCTGGGTGTGCAGCAGCGCTGGCGCGACGAGTTCGGTCTCGGCCTGGCCGACCCAGAGCGGCTGGCGGAGCGCCTCGACGAGGTCGAACGCACGCTGCGAATCGCCCCGGTGCCATTGGAAATCATGGGCCGCAACGGGCGTCTGTTGCTCGACGCCGCCACGGCATTGAATTGGGGCGCGGCGCCGATCCCGCGCAACGCGCCGGGCTGCGAAGGCTGTTGCCAGTGCGCGATCGGTTGCCCGCGCAACGCCAAGTTCGGTGTGCACCTCAACGCGCTGCCTCAGGCGTGCAGCGCGGGCGCGCGCATCATCGCGCAGGCCCGGGTGGAGCGAGTTTTGCACGAGCGCGGGCGCGCCCGCGGCGTCCGGGCCCGCCGGCCCGACGGCACGGCGCTAGACATCCTTGCCGATACGGTCATTGTGGCCGCTGGTGCGACCGAGACACCAGGGTTGTTGCGGCGCGGCGGTTTTCCTGCGCATCCGCAGCTCGGCCGCAACCTCGCATTGCATCCGGCGACCATGCTCGCCGGCCGCTTCGAGGAAGACGTCGTCGCATGGCAGGGAGTGCTGCAAAGCGCCGCCGTGCATGAACTGCATGAGTCACATGGCGTGTTGATCGAAGCGACCTCGATGCCGCCGGGGATGGGGTCGATGGTCTTTCCTGGTTACGGCGCCGAGCTGCTCGGCTGGCTGGACCGCGCTCCGCAGGTCGCGACGTTCGGTGCCATGGTGGCCGATCGCGGTGTGGGCGCGGTGTTTTCGGTGAGCGGCGAGACACTGATGCGGTACAACATCGCCCGACCCGACGTCACCAAGCTCATGGTCGCGATCGAAGCCATGGGCCGGCTGCTGTTCGCCGCCGGGGCAGTCGAAGTGCTCACCGGATTGCCTGAGGCGACGACGGTGACCTCGCTCCCGGCGCTGCAGGAGGCGCTGTCTCGCAGCGACCCAAAACGCCTGCACCTGGCCGCTTTCCATCCGACGGGCACCGCGGCCGCGGGCACCGATGAGCAACTCTGCCCGGTCGACGAGACGGGACGGTTGCGTGGCATGGACGGCGTCTGGGTGGCCGACGCGTCGATCCTGCCCAGCTGCCCGGAAGTCAACCCGCAGGTGTCGATCATGGCGCTGGCGCTGGCGGTGGCCGACGAAGTGGTCAACGCCCGTTAATTTCGTCTCCGTCGTCATCGGCGATCGCGGGTGGTCCGATCATCATGCCCATCAAGCCGTCCCGGAAGGCGAGTCCCGGTGGCCTTCTGCCAGCCTCCGAAGGGGCGGCGTCAACCGGGGCATCCGGCAGCGAAGCTGAATCCGGTTCCGGGTGGGCGCCCGCCCACCCGGGCGGCACGTTGAACCCGGGCTGGATTCCAGCGAGTCCAGCGTGTCCGGACAGGCCGGGTGAACCGGACACGCTGCTCAGGACGCCCCAACCAGGCCATGCGCCGGGCACAACAGCGCTGGGAGTGACCGAGATGGCGGGACCAAGACCGGTTTACAGCGCTTCTCGATCGTTTGGGCCTGAACCCTTAACAAGCCGACAAGCCGGCCGGCCACCCCAAGGGCCCCAAACCGGCTGTGAGTAGCCAGATCTGGGCGGTGATCTAGCCCTCGAGCTTGTAGCCCAGTCCTCGCACCGTCACCAAATGCACCGGATTGGCCGGGTCGGCTTCGATCTTCGACCGCAGGCGCTTGACGTGGACGTCGAGCGTTTTGGTGTCACCCACATAATCGGCACCCCACACCCGATCGATCAACTGTCCCCGGGTCAGCACCCGACCGCTGTTGCGCATCAGGTACTCGAGCAAGTCAAACTCCTTGAGCGGCAACGTGATCGTGTCACCGTTGACCGAGACGACGTGCCGTTCCACGTCCATCCGTACCGGTCCCGACTCGAGTACGCCGTCACTGATCTCAGAGTCGTCGTCACCGCCACGGCGTAGCACCGCCCTGATCCGGGCGATCAACTCACGCGCCGAATAAGGCTTGGTCACATAGTCATCGGCGCCCAGCTCCAGGCCGACGACCTTGTCGATCTCGCTGTCGCGGGCGGTCACCATGATCACCGGCACGCTGGAACGGGCGCGCAGCTGCTTGCACACATCAGTTCCGGACATTCCCGGCAACATCAAGTCGAGTAAAACAATGTCAGCGCCGGCGCGATCAAACTCGGCAAGTGCGGCTGGCCCGTCGGTAACCACGGTCGCCTCAAAGCCCTCCTTGCGCAGGAGAAATGCCAGCGGATCGGCCAGCGACTCCTCGTCTTCCACGATCAGCACACAGGTCATGCGCGCAACTCCTCCTCATCGCTACGCTCTGCATCGTCGTCAGCGCGGGTCATCGACTTAGTTCTTCCTCTCTGTGGGACCTGTTGGGCCGCACCTCACGACCCTGCGGTTGCTCGGGTTGTTCGTCGTTGTCCTGGTAGGCGGGAATGGACAGGGTGAACGTTGATCCGGTTCCCGGCTTGCTCCACACCCCGATGCTGCCGTTGTGGTTGGCCGCAACATGTTTGACGATGGCCAGGCCCAACCCGCTGCCACCGGTGGCGCGCGAGCGAGCCTTGTCCCCCCGGAAGAACCGCTCGAAGACCCGCTCCTGGTCTTCCAGCGCGATCCCGATGCCCCGGTCAGTCACCGCGATTTCGATGTTGTCCCCGCGGCGGCGACGGCTGATCGACACCGGTGAACCCGGAGGCGAATAAGCGATCGCATTGGAGACCAGGTTGGCCAATGCGGTGACCAACAGCGTCTCGTCGCCCAGCACCCGCAGGCCACTGGGTGCATCGGTACGGACCTCGATATCAGCGTTGTCGGCGGCCACCTTGTGGCGCGCAATGGCTTCGGAGACAACGGTATCGACGTCGACCTCGGTGACGTTGGGCAACCGCTCGGCACCCTGCAGCCGGGACAGCTCGATGAGCTCAGCGACCATGTCCCCCAGCCGGTTTGCTTCGACGAGCACCTTTTCGGCGAACCGCCGGACGGTTTCGGAGTCGTCGGCCGAAGCCAGCAGCGCCTCGGCGAGCAGGGCCATCGCACCCACCGGAGTCTTGAGTTCGTGGCTGACATTGGCCACGAAGTCGCGCCTGGTCGCCTCCATGCGCGCATAGTCGGACTGGTCGTGAGCAAAGACCACGGCGAACCGACGGTCTTCTTCGCTGAGCAGCCGGGCTTGCCCGTGCACCGCGAGCCCGGACCGGCCCTGCGCACGTTTGGCCGGTCGCAAGTCGAATTCGGCATCGACACCGCCCAGCGCCTGCTGCGCCGCCTCCCAGGCCTGGTCATCAAGCTGCCGGTCGCGCACCAGGCCCAGCTCCTTGGCCCGATCGTTGAGGTAAACGACGTCGCGATGGGTATCCACCACCGCGACGCCCAGCGGCATCAACGCGACGATGCGTTGCAGCATCTGCGCGACGGTGATCCCGGTCCACTCGGTGGTCGCCCGCTGGCGGCGCTGAACCGCCCGCGGCGATAGCCGTGCCCCGGCCGCCACACCTACGGCCAACGCCAGCACGGACAAGACCCCGGCCAGCAACACTGCCGAGAACACAGTCACATAGCAAATCCTACAAATCTTCCTGAACGCCGCCCTAGCGGAGCGAGGCCAAAATCGGACAAGTCACACTTTGCGCTACATGTGTTCCGCTTCCGTTCACGCGATGTTAGGCAAACGGGCCTTTAAAGCACGCAATTGCAACGATCGGCTTCAGCCGCGCCCTTGGCTGGCAACCGCCGCCGCGCCGGCGGCGGCCGCCTCCGGATCCAGATAGGTACCGCCCGGCACCACCGGCCGCAGCTCGGCGTCCAGGTCATAGCGCAGCGGAATGCCGGTCGGAATGTTCAGCCCCACGATGTCTTCGTCGGACATCCCGTCGAGGTACTTGACCAGGGCGCGCAACGAATTGCCGTGCGCCACGATCAGCACCGTCTTGCCGCTGCGCAGATCGGGGACGATGACGTCGGTGAAATACGGCAGGAACCGCACCACCACGTCGGCCAGGCACTCGGTCAGTGGGCCCCCGCCGATGTCGGCGTAACGGGGGTCGGCATCCTGGCTGTATCTGCTGCCCTTCTCGATCGGCGGTGGCGGGGTGTCGTAGCTGCGTCGCCAGGCCATGAATTGCTCATCGCCGTACTGAGCCTTGATTTCTGCCTTGTTCAGACCCTGCAGCGCCCCGTAGTGCCGTTCGTTGAGGCGCCAGCTGCGCCGCACCGGAATCCACAGCCGATCCGCGGTGTCCAGCGCCAAGTGCGCGGTGGTGATCGCACGGCGCAGCAGCGACGTGTTGAGGACGTCGGGCAGCAGGCCGTGCTCGGCCAACAGTTCGCCGCTGCGCACCGCTTCGGCCCTGCCCTTTTCGGTCAGGTCGACGTCGACCCAGCCGGTGAATTGGTTGCTCGCATTCCATTGGCTCTCGCCGTGGCGCAGCAGCACCAGCGTCACGGTGTCGTTGAGTTGCATCCGCTTAGCATTTCACGGACGCTCGTCGCCGTCTTCGTCAATGAGGTGGGCGAACGCCTGGAGGTTCTTCAGCGACTCCCCGCGGGACGCCCGCCAATCCCACTCTTTTTGAATAGACGAGCGAAAACCTAACTCCAACAAGGTGTTAAAGTCCGAATCCACCGCTTCGAGCACCTGCCCGAGCACCCGGTCGATCTCGTCGGCGTCCACCGAGGCCAGCGACATGCGGCCCACCAGGTAGATGTCGCCGACGTTGTCCAGCGTGTAGGCCACGCCGTAGAGCCGTCGGTTGCGCTTGAGCAGGAAACGGTAAACACCCTCGAGGTTCTCGTCGGGCTTGCGGCACACGAACGCCTCGATGCGCACCGAATGCTCGCCGACGCTCAATATGGTGTTGGTCTTGAGCCTGCGCTCGCCCGGCAGCTCCACCACCAGACCGGACGGACCGCCATGAGCGCCAGCGTGTTTCGTGTAGTTCAGCCCGCTGGCCTGCAGCGCATCCTCGATCACCCGCTCGACTGTGGAATTCACGCGCCGACCCCGCGGCGCTCGGCGGCGTAGGTGGCGATCGCACGGCGGTAGCTGGCGAGTAGCGCGTCGGTGGTGTTGTCCCAGGAGAACGTGGCGGCGTGCGCGGCGGCCGCGCAACTCATGGCCTCAGACTGCGCCGGCGACCGGCCCAGCAGCCGGTGCAGCGCGTCCGCCCATCGATCGACGTCGTGTCCGGACACCAGCGTGCCGGTGATCCCGTCGCGCACGGCCACCGGCAGCCCGCCGACCGCGGCCGCCACCACCGGCGTGCCGCACGCCTGTGCCTCCACGGCCACCAAGCCGAACGACTCGGAATAGCTCGGCACGGCGACCAGGGTGGCGGCCTGAAACAAGGTGGCCAAGTTCTCGCGGGACTGCGGGGGCAGGAAGGTCACCCGCTCCGTGATACCCAGCTCTTCCGCCAGCCGCAGCAGTCCATCCGGGGAAGCCAAGCCGTTGCCCGACGGTCCCCCGGCCACCACGATGCGCACCCCGGGCAATTGAGCGGCGGCGCGCAACACGATGTCGGGTGCCTTCAGCGGCTGGATCCGCCCGACGAACGCCACCACGTCCCCGTCGAGCGGCAGCCCCAACGCCGCCCGAGCCGCCCGGAGATCACCCGGCCGGAACACATCGAGGTCGACACCCGGGTGGACCACGTCGATCCGCGCCGGATCGGCGTGGTGAATCGAAATCAATTGCGCCGCTTCGTCATCGGTGTTGACGATCAGCCGGTCCGCCTCATCGACGACCTGCTGCTCGCCGACGGTGCGCAGCGGTGGCTCGGGCGCGTCCCCCTCGGCCAGCGCCGCATTCTTCACCGCGGCGAGTGTGTGTGCGGTGTGCACCAACGGCACCGCCCAGCGGTCCCGCGCCAGCCAGCCGACCTGTCCGGACAACCAATAGTGCGAATGCACGATGTCGTAGTAACCGGGCTCATGTGACGCTTCGGCGCGCAGCACCCCGGCCGCGAACGCACACAGCTGGGTGGGCAAATCGTATTTGTCCAAGCCCTCGAACGGCCCCGCCACCACGTTGCGCACCAGCACGCCCGGCGCCACCCGCACCACCGGCGGGTCGGCGGACGCGGTGGCCCGGGTGAAGGTTTCTACCTCGATCCCACGCCGCGCGAGGTGCAACGCGGTCTGGAGCACATAGACGTTCATGCCGCCCGCGTCGCCGGTGCCGGGCTGCGCCAGTGGTGAGGTGTGCACCGCCAGCACAGCGACCCGACGCGGTTTCAGCCGGAAGACGTCATCCTGCCGCACTCTGTCATCTTTACAGGACTGTGCGTCAACCCGCCGAAGCCCGCAGGACAGAGGATGGCTTCACGCGGAAGACTCGTCAGAAGCAACCTCGCGCAACCGGGCCTCGACGACCCCGGCTCGCCGCATGGCGCCCAGCGGATCGGCGTACAGCCCGCTCAGTGACACGGTCCCCGCGCCGGCCTCCTGCACTCGGTTGCCGAAGACGGTGACGCGGATATCGCGCGGCGGCAGCACCGAGCGCGTCACGAACGCCGCCTCCACGTGCTCCATCGCCTCGGGGTACTCGGTGAACGCCTGGCCGCCGACCACGAGTTCGTCCGGGTTGAGCATGTCGCGCAGTAATGCCACCGCCTCGCCGAGCACCCGGCCGCGCTCGGCGAGCAGACCCGTGGCCGGCTGGTTGCCGGTTCGAGCCAGCCGTGACAGGTCGGTGATACCGGCCGCGGACCCATTGGCGCGGCCCGCAGAGGCGAACGGCAGGATGCGAAGCCGGCGGGCGGCGGCCAGCACCGCTTCGTCGCTCACCGTGGATTCCAGCTGCCCGCTGCCGCCGAGCAGTGCAGAGGAGGCGGGCAGCGTGGCGATGGTGCCAGGTCCGCTCGCCGGGCAGTGCACCCGTCCGCCGATCACCAATGCATAGCCCACGGTCTCTCGGGCGTAGACGTACAAGCTGGTCGGCGAGCTGGGCAGGAATCGCCGCATGCCCAGCAGCAGCTCGGCTCCGGCCATGGCGTCGACGTGTGAGGCTACCGATACCGGCAATCCCAGCGCGTCGCCCAGCACCGGCCCGACCGGTGCTTGCCGCCAGCCCAGCCGCGGGTGCTCCACCTGACCGGAGGCGCTGTCCACGGTGCCACCGATGGCGACCCCGACCCACAGTGGACGGCGCCGATGCCAACGCCGCAGGTACCGGCTGGCGCTCTCGGCCAGCGACGCCAGCGCGGCCGCGGGCGGGCTGAGCGGTGTCGGTGTCTCGACCGTGTCCAGCGTGCGGCCGAACAGGTCAGTGGCCACGATGCTGGTGGTTCGTGCGCCGATGTGGATGCCCAGCGTCACGAACGGCTCGTGATTGACCTCCACCGGGACGCGTGGGCGCCCGATCGCTCCGGAGACCGCGAGGTCGGCACGCTCGCGCAGCAGACCGGCGTCGAGCAGTGCGATCACCTGGCGGTTGACCGTCGCAATGCTCAGCGAGGTGACCCCGGCGATGACGTCACGGCCGACGGGGCCGCGCAACCGGACGGCCCTAAAGACTGACGCCGCCGCCGAATCCGGTATGTGCAGGGCCGGCGGCACGATCTGACGACGTAGCGACCGGTGGCCTTTCTGACCTGGTGAGTGGCCCAATGAGTGGTTGGGCGAATGATGGCTGTGAGTAAGGGTATTCGAGCGCACGAGCGTCCTTTGTCCGAGTTTTACTGGCCGGCGACGGGCCACACCTGAAAGTCAGGAGCGGCAAAGTGCGCGGCAACAACACGCACCTGCCGCGCAAAGACACGCGGTGGTGGTGGTGTTGGACAAGGCGCTGTGGTGCACATCGAAAAATTTAGCACGTTTACTAGGGTTGCATCGATGACTGAAACGGGCAGGAATAATCGGGTCGCGGTCGTCACGGGCGCCAGCTCCGGAATCGGCGAGGCAACCGCCCGAACGCTTGCTGCGCAGGGCTTTCACGTCGTAGCCGTGGCCCGTCGGGCGGAGCGGATCGGTGCCCTGGCCGGCGAGATCGGCGGTAGCGCCATTGTGGCCGACGTCACAGACGATGCGGCGGTCCAAGCGCTGGCGGCCCAATTGAGCCGGGTCGACGTGCTGGTCAACAACGCCGGCGGCGCTCGCGGACTGGAGCCGGTCGCCGAGGCCGACTACGAGCACTGGCGGTGGATGTGGGACACCAACGTAATGGGCACGCTGCGGGTCACCCGAGCGCTGCTGCCCAAGCTGATCGACTCCGGCGACGGCCTGATCGTCACCGTCACGTCCGTTGCCGCGCTTGAGGTTTACGACGGCGGCGCCGGATACACGGCGGCCAAACACGCCCAAGGCGCGCTGCATCGCACGCTGCGCGGCGAGCTATTGGGTAAGCCGGTGCGGCTCACCGAGATCGCCCCGGGTGCGGTCGAGACCGAGTTCTCCCTGGTCCGTTTCGACGGCGACCAGCACCGCGCGGATGCCGTCTACTCCGGCATCACCCCGTTGGTGGCCGCCGACGTCGCCGAGGTGATCGGGTTTGTGGCCTCCCGGCCGTCGCACGTCGACCTGGACCTGATCGTCATGAAGCCGCGCGACCAGGCGTCGGCCACCCGGTTCAACCGCCGGGGCTAGTGGTGGTGGTGGTGGTCGTCGGCGTGCCCGACAAACTCGGCGCGGTCGACGGCGTGACCGGCGCGGTCACCGGGATCTGACTGGCCGGCGGGTGCGCGCTGGGCGGCGGTAGCGCCGACATCGCAACCCAGGTGTCCCAGTCCACCGCCCAGTCCCAGATGTCGCCGTCGGAGTAGGACAGCTGAATGGAGCTTCCCGTTACTTCGACCGGGTCACCATAGATCGCCGAGTGGAAGTACTGCTCGGCGTCGCCGGTCGACAGGTTGATGCAGCCGTTGGTGACGTTGGTGTTGCCCTGGGCGCCCGCGCTCGCGGGATTGGCGTGGATGAACTCCCCGTTGTTGGAGATTCGCACGGCCCAGCGTTCGTGCACATTGCTGTAGCCGGCGGCCGGGTTGGACATGTAGAAGTCGGCGTACTTTTCGCTGACCACGTGGATGCCGTTGCGAGTGACGTTGCGCGCCTTGTCGGCCTCTCCGTAACTGCACGGGAAATCCATGATGACGCCTTCGTCCCTGACCACCTGGATGCGGTGCGACGACACCTCGGCCTTGACCACCTGCCGGCGACCGATCTGGATGTTCAGCGAGATGTCGTCGGCGCCGAACGCGCCGTCGCCGAACGGCAGGCCGTAGAGCTTGGCGTTGACGCTGACGGTGGTGCCGACCGGGTAGTACTCGCGGGTGCGCCAGTGCGCGCGGGCGCCTGCCGCCTCGTCGGGCAGCCACGCCCAACTGCCCTCCACGGGAGGGTTCGTCGTGACGGTCAGCGCCTTCTCGACGGCCGCCTTGTCGCTGATCGGCGCGTCGAACTGGATGATGATCGGCGCCGCGATCCCGACGGTCTGCCCGTCGGCCAGCTGGAATGCCCCACCGATCTTCTTGGTGGGACTGACGGTGGTGAACTTGGCGGTCACCGGGATCGCCTTGCCGTCGTGCCCGACGGCCGAGCCGCTCCAGGTGTAGGTGGCGTCGTAGCCGAGCGGCTCGCTGGTGGTGTAGACGGTGCGATCGGAGTTGAACGCGCCGGCAACGGCCTTGCCGGACGAATTCGTCAGCGCGACGTGCTGGAACCAGCCGTCGGTGATCTCGACGCTGATGGAGGCGATCGGCACCACGTTGTCGGCCGCGTCGGCCGGCTGGAACTTCAGCCGCGGCGCCGGCGGCGCCTTCTTCTCGGCTTGCTTGGTCGCCGTGCCCGCGCACGCGGCCAATAGGCTGGGGGCGAACGCACCGAGCCCAAGGGTCGCCAAAGCCATCCGCCGGTTGATCGGCGGCGGCGCGCTGGACGTGCTCACGAAACTCTAAGATACCGGGCGAAATCCGCCCTTTTGGCCGCGACGAATCGGGGCGGCGGTACTCGTGTGGGATTTTTCCGCTATAGCCTGCAGCCGAACAGGACAGGTTCCGGTTCCAATGTGATACCAAACACATCACGGACCCCATCGCGGATCACGCGGGCCAGCGCCAGCACGTCCTCGGTGCAGGCGCCGCCGCGGTTGGTCAGCGCCAGTGCATGTTTGGTGGACAACCGGCACCGGGCCGCCGCGTCGTCCGGATACCCCTTGGAAAAGCCGGCCCGCTCCACCAACCAGCCGGCGGCCAGCTTGACCCCGTCCGGTGCCGGGTAATGCGGGACCGGGCCCTGGGCAGCTGCGACAGCGGCCGACAGCCGCTCGTAGACGTTCGGTGCGACCACCGGGTTGGTGAAGAACGAACCCACGCTCCAGGTGTCGTGATCGGCCGGGTCGAGCACCATGCCCTTGCGGGACCGCAGGCTCAGCACCGCCTCGCGGACGGCTTGCGGGTGCGCGCGCTCGCCACTGCTCCGCTTCAATTCGGCCGCCAGTTCGCCGTAGCGCAACGGGGCGCTGCGCCCGGATGCGTCCAGCGCAAACTCGACTTCCAGCACCACCGCAGCGGTTCGGCGCCCGGCTTGCTTGAAGATGCTGGTGCGATAACCGAATTCCAGCGCACTGCCCGGCATCCAGTGCACCTCGCCGCTGCCGCGGTCCAGTACCCGGACACGTGTGATCGTGTCGGAAACTTCGGCGCCATAGGCCCCGACGTTTTGCACCGGGGTGGCCCCCGCCGACCCCGGGATACCGGACAGGCATTCCAGCCCGCCCAGGCCATGGTCGATAGCGCTCACCACGATGTCGTCCCACACCGCGCCCGCCTCCGCGCGCACCAGGTTGCCGTCGACGGCGAGTCCGTTGTTGGCCAACCGCACAGCGGTCAGGTCGGTCAGCTCATCGGCGATCACCACGTTGGAACCGCCGGCAAACACCAAGACGGGTTCGCGCTGCCCCTGCCGGTTTTCCTGGTCCAGCTGACGTATCACCGCGACCACTTGGTCGGTGCTGGTGCAGGTGATGAGACGGCGTGCGATGGGACCGACCCGCAATGTGGTCAACGGTGCCAGCGGCACCGCTTCGGCGACATGCGCGCCGGCCAGCGTTGCACCGGCACCGCTCGGTTTCATGGCCCGTAACGGTAGCCTCACCTGCTATGCCGCGTTCATTCGACTTGTCGGCCGACTACGACGGCAGCGTCGAAGAGGTCCATCGGGCGTTCACGGACGCCAGGTACTGGCGGGCCCGGCTGGCCGAGTCCGGAGCGGATGTGGCCACGCTGGAGTCGATACGAGTCGGCAGCGAAGCGGGAGACGACGACACCGTCGCGGTCGTCACCTTGCAGGTGATACAGAGTCACAAGCTGCCTGGCATGGTCACCCAGCTGCACAACGGCGACCTGTGCATCAGGCGCGAGGAGAGCTGGGGGCCGGTCACCGACGGCGCTGCGGAGGGTTCGGTCGCGGGCTTGATCGTGAATGCTCCGGTGAACTTGGCCGGAACCGCCCTGCTGGCGCCGATCGAAGGGACGGGTGCCGCCCGACTGACGTTGCGGGCCATCGTCCAGGTCCGCGTCCCGATCATCGGCGGCAAGCTGGAGAACATCATCGGCGCCCGACTGGCCGAGCTGGTGGCGGCAGAACAGCGTTTCACCACGGAGTGGATCGCCAAAAAGGCCTGAGCCCCACGCGGTCGACACACCTTAAGCTGGCGCCCATGCGCATCGCGTTGGCACAGATCCTCAGTAGCAGCGATCCGGCCGCGAATCTGGAGCTGGTTCGGGAGTACACCGGTCGGGCCGCCGCCGCGGGCGCGAAGTTGGTGGTGTTCCCCGAGGCGACCATGTGCCGGTTCGGTGTCCCGCTGGCGCCGATCGCCGAGCCGGTCGACGGCCCCTGGGCAGACGGCGTGCGCCGGATCGCGGCGGACTCCGGGATCACGGTGATCGCCGGCATGTTCACCCCAGCCGGCGACGGGCGGGTGAAAAACACCCTGATCGCGGCCGGTCCCGGTACTCCCACCCACCAGTCGAGCGCCCACTACGACAAGATCCACCTCTATGACGCCTTCGGCTTCACCGAGTCACGCACCGTGGCGCCCGGACACCAGCCGGCGGTGATCACCGTTGACGACGTTCGGGTGGGGTTGACCGTTTGCTATGACATCCGTTTTCCCGCGCTCTACACCGAACTGGCCCGCCGCGGCGCTCAGCTGATCGCGGTGTGCGCATCCTGGGGTGCCGGACCGGGCAAACTCGACCAGTGGACACTGCTGGCCCGCGCCCGGGCATTGGACTCGATGAGCTACGTCGCCGCGGTGGGTCAGGCCGACCCCGGTGAGACCGTAAGCAGCTCGGGGGCGCCGACCGGGGTGGGTGGCAGCCTGGTGGCCTCGCCGCTGGGCGAGATCGTCGCGTCGGCCGGCGCGGACCCGCAATTAGTGGTATCCGACATCGACCTCGATCGGGTCGCCAAGGCTCGGGACAGCATCGCAGTGCTCAGCAACTACTCAAAGTTTGCTCAGATTGATAGGGCAGAATCGGTTGGGTGACGAACCCACAAGGACCACCGCACCAGGACCCGTCGACGTGGGGCCGTCCCGGCAACCAAGGCACCTTCGGCCAACCCCCGACCGAGCGGCCGACCGAGCGGATAGCCACCGGGGGCCCGGGTTACGCACCGCCTTCGGCGGCTCCCGGCCCGGCGCCGGGCCAGACCGAGCGGTTCGCCGCCCCGCAGGCGAACATGCAGCAGCCCGGTTACCCGCCTCCGCCCGTTCCGCCGGCGGGCCCGACGGAAAAGCTGGCCACACCCGAGGAACCGACGCCGGTGACAAAGAAACGTGGGTTCCTGCGCGACCCGCTCTCGATCCTGCTGATCTGCATCATCATCGCGGCGCTGGTGATCGCCGGGCTGATCGGGGCCGAGCTGTACGTCCGTCACGTCGCCAACAGCAAGGTCGCCCAGGCCGTGGCGTGCGAGGTCAAGGATCAGGCCACCGCGTCGTTCGGGGTGACGCCGCTGATGCTGTGGCAACAGGCCACCAAGCACTACACCAACATCTCGGTTCAGACGGCCGGCAACCAGATCCGGGATGCCAAGGGCATGAAGATCGCCCTCAACATCCGGGACGTTCGGCTCAACTCGACATCCACCTCCAAGGGCACCATCGGCTCGCTCGACGCGACCATCACCTGGACGGCTGACGGAATCAAGGAGTCGGTGCAAAACGCGATTCCCGTGCTGGGTCCGTTCGTCACCAACTCGGTGACCACTCACCCCAAGGACGGCACCATCGAACTCAAGGGCATGCTGGACAACCTCACTACCAAACCGGTCGTGTCCGGCAACGGCTTGGCGCTGCAGATCATCACCTTCAATGCGCTCGGCTTCACGATGCCCAAAGAGTCCGTCCAGTCGACGTTGGACGACTTCACCTCGAACCTGACCAAGAACTATCCCCTGGGCATTCACGCCGACAGCGTGCAGGTCACCGACACCGGCGTGATCAGCCACTTTTCGACGCAGAATGCCAGCATTCCCAACGACAACAGCAGCGATTCCTGTTTCGCGAACATCTGACGGCCTAACCGAGCCCGTCGAGCACCGCCCGGGTGCCGGACAAGCCGAGCCGGGTGGCGCCGGCATCCAGCATTGCGAGCGCGTCCGCGGCGGTGCGGATGCCGCCACTGGCTTTGACCCCCAGCCGCCCGCCCACTGTCTGGTGCATCACCGCCACCGCACGCACCGAAGCGCCGCCCGCGGGGTGGAACCCGGTCGACGTCTTGACGAAGTCAGCACCGGCTTCCTCGGCGGCGCGGCAGACCTCGACCAGCGCGCCCTCGTCCGCCCGCGCCAGCAGTACCGCCGACTCCACGATCACCTTGAGCACGACCCCACCGGTCGCCGCACGCACGGCCTCGATATCGGATCGCACCGCATCGAACTTTCCCGCCAATGCGGCGCCGACGTCGATGACCATGTCGATCTCGCCGGCACCCGATGCCACCGCCTGTGCGGCCTCGTGCGCCTTGATCGCCGAGACGTGCTTGCCGGACGGAAAACCCGCCACGCTGGCCACCCGTACCGCGCCGGCTTGCACCGCCACGGTGATCATGGACGGCGAGACGCATACCGCATAGACGCCGAGTTCGGCGGCCTCGGTGACCAGGGCGGCCACCTCAGCGTTGGTGGCCTCGGGTTTGAGCAGGGTGTGGTCGACCAGTGCCGCCAACTGCTGCCGGGTGGGGTTTGCCACTAGAAGCGTTCTTCCGGTCCGCCGGGATTGCAGCCGGAGGCGACCATTTCGGCGTCGTCGACGACGGGCCGCCACGGCTCCAAGTTCCAGCTGGGCTTGCCCGGTTCCGCCAGTTCGGCGAACTGCCAGTGGCAGATGAACTGCGCGCGCATACCCGGGGTATCGGCATCGGGCGACAGCGCCAGCACTTCGGACCAGGCCTCGTCGGCCAGGGCGGTGGTGCCGGGCTGTCGGGCAGCCAGACGTCCCGATGTTGTCGGGTAGACCCGCAGGCTGCTCAGGCCGCGCCACTGTGCCCACTCGGTGTGGTCGATGAAAGGAGGGGCGATCGGCGCCGGGGGTGCCGCGACGGCGCCCGCTGGGCTCGCCAGGGCCACGACGACGGCCGCGGGCGCTGCCAGCAGGGCCTTCATCCGGCTAGCGCGACTTGCCCTGAATTTCCAGGAGTTTGGGTCGCACGTCGACCAGATACACCCCAGCCGCGCAGGCGGCCATCACGATGCCCAGCACTCCGAAAATGAAACTCAGGATGGAGGTCAGTGCGACGGCCAGGCCAAGGATCACCAACCACACCGGCTTGGTCAGCTTCTCCGCGGCGGTATAGGCGTCGGGCCGCTGCAACGCTGCGTGCACAAACGCGTACACCGCCGTGGCCAAGACGGCGATCTGCAAGACCAACATGACGGTACCCACGAGGTGGCTCACGCCTTAAGCGTATGCGGGCACCCGGCAAAACGTCGACTCAGAGTTGCCCCGAGGGGCAACTCTGAGTCGAGTCTGTGGCGTTATGTCCGGCTTGCCCCGAGGCAAGCGGTGCCTTACTTCTGGGTGACCTTCTTGGCCGTCGCCTTCTTGGCCGGAGCCTTCTTGGCCGGAGCCTTCTTGGCGGTGGCCTTTTTGGCAGGCGCCTTCTTGGCCGACTCAGACTTCTTGGGCAACTCGATGCCGACCAGCTTGGCCGCACGCTCACCCACCGCGCGGGTCTGCGATGCGACGGTGCCGAGCGCCTCCTGGGTCAGCTCGACGGCCTGGTCCACATAACCCTCCGCGCGCGAGGAGGCGTCCTCGAAGGGCCGCTGGCTGCGCAGCCGCTGTAGCGCCGCCTCGCCCCGCTCGACCAGCTCGTTGTAGCGACTGGTCGCGGCCTCCAGGTAGCCCTCGGCCGCCTTGCGCAGCTCCTCGGCGGTGAACCGCTCCCGCAGCCCGGTGAACTGCTCGGGCAGGTCCTCCTGCAGCTTGGTCAGCCGAGCACGGCTCTCCTCCACCCGGCTGCGGGTGTCGGCGCGGGTCTCTTCGGCGCGCTCACGCAAGCTGGCGATCAACTCATTAACGGTGGCCAGGGCCAAATCGGCCGCACCGAGGGCCGCCAGCAAGGGGGCCCGCAAATCTTCAATGTTCGAGTTTTCCGCCATGGTTTTTCCTTTCATGGTTTGTTTCTTTATCAGCATTACTAGGTGTGGTTTATGGAAGCTAGGGGCAAGCGTCTCCTTCTGAACTGGTGGCCGTGTCCGTCAACTCAAACCTGCAACGGTTGGGTTCTCATTCGTGAGTAACCCCGGCGCCCGGTGGTCTATACATCACCAAGTCACTACCGCGACGAACTGGCGGCTCAGCCGAATGCGAAACGATGCCGGCTGGAACGGACCAATCATCCGTCGCGGTCGGATTCGGTCGAACACTCCTCGTGGCTGAACTGGTTTTCGTCAATGGATTCGTTTTGTTGGCTAAACGACGCGTAGATGTCGAGCAGAATTTGCTTCTGGCGCTCGGTGATCGCGGTATCGGTGATGATCGCGTCGCGCACCTGGCTTTTGTCGCTGGGCTCGAGAATGCCGGCCCGCACGTAGAGAACCTCGGCGGACACCCGCAACGCCTTCGCGATCTGGTTGAGGACATCGGCGGACGGCTTACGCAGTCCGCGCTCCACCTGACTCAGGTAGGGGTTGCTGACACCAGATTTTTCGGCGAGTTGCCGAACGGAGACTTGGGCAAGCTCGCGCTGGCTTCGGATGAAGCTACCGATGTCAGAGGCCATGTCCGAGGCAGCGCTGGTGACCTTGGCGGAGAGCTTCTCCTCCGGTGGCATTGCTTGCTCCTCGGGTCCGACGGCTGGTCTGACAGGCACCAGCGTACGGACAAGCGCTTGCTATTGCAAGCACTTGTGAGCATCCCTAGAAAAGCAGCTGCGCCACCGCGTAGATTAACAGTCCGGTCAGCGATCCCACCACGGTGCCGTTGATACGGATGAATTGCAGGTCTCGCCCGACGTGCAGTTCGATTCGCCGGCTGGCTTCTTCGGCGTCCCAGCGCTCGATGGTGTCGGTGATGATCGCGGTGATCTCCACCCCGTACTGGGAAACCAGATGCTGGGCGGCGCGCACCAGCCAGTTGTCGACTTTGTCGCGCAGCCCGGCGTCGTCGCGCAGCGACTCCCCGATGCGGACCACCGCGTCGGCGACGCGGGTTCGCAAGGTACTCGACGGGTCGTCAACACCCTCGAGCACCAGCCGTTTCAGTGTTTTCCACGCCGTGGCGGCGGCGTTGGCAATCTCGTCGCGCGCCATCAGCTGTTCTTTGACCGACTCGGCGCGCGCGATGGTCTCCGGGTCATGCTGCAGATCGTCGGCAAATTCGAACAGGAAGCGGGTCGCCGAACGGCGCAACTCGTGGTCGGGGTTGCGGCGCACCTTGTCGGTGAAGTCCATCAGCTCCCGATGAATGCGGTCACCCACCAGATGGTCGATGAATCGTGGCGACCAGCTCGGTGAGTCCCGCTCGACCACCCGCTGAATGACCTCACCGGCGTTGAGCGACCACTGGAACGCCCGGTCGGCCAGCAACTGGATCAGGGCTTCCTGCCGGTTCTCGGCCAGCAGGGTGGCCAACACCCGGCCAACCGGAGGACCCCACTGCGGTTCAGCGATGCGGCGCACGATCATCCGATCGATGACCTGCTGGATGTCGTCGTCGCGCAGCAGCTCCACGATCACCCGCAACACGGTGGCCGTCTCGCTTGCCACCCGCTCGGCGTGGGCGGGTTCAGACAGCCACTTACCGAGCCTGCTGGACACCTGGGCGTCCCGCAGCTTGGTTTCGACGATCGCCGGCGACAGGAAGTTCTCCCGCACGAAGGTGCCCAGACCCTCGCCGAGCTGGTCTTTCTTGCGCTTGATGATCGCGGTGTGCGGGATCGGGATGCCCAGCGGATGCCGGAATAGGGCGGTCACCGCGAACCAGTCGGCCAGGGCGCCCACCATTCCGGCCTCCGCGGCGGCAGCGACATAGCCGATCCAGGCGTCTCCGGCGCCGTGCGCCTGCGCCCATCGGCAGGCCAAGAACACCCCGGTGGCACCGATCAGGAAACTGAGCGCGACCATTTTCATCCGGCGCAGTGCCACCCGCCGCTCGGCGTCGGCCGCCGGATCGGCCCCGGCGAAGGACTCGGCAAAGGACGTGTGGGGCCGCCGGGCGCCGCTCGAGGGTGTCGTCACGGCCAGGCCTGCCGGCGAGCCCGACGCCCCGTCTCTCTGTGAGGCTCTATGTGCCACCACTCCATCATCTATGGTCTCGAGCGATCGGTGTGACGACACTGGTCGGCGAGGCCCATTCGAGACTGAGCGAAGACCCCAAACAAGCGCGCAAGCCGTACTATCAAGGGCGTCTAGTGAATGGGAAATCGGCGACAGTGGCAGAGCAAATCTTGGCTGTAACCGTCAAGACGGATGGGCGCAAGCGACGCTGGCACCAGCACAAGGTGGAGCGCCGCAATGAGCTGGTTGACGGCACAATCGACGCGATTCGCCGGCACGGCCGATTCTTGAGCATGGACGAGATTGCCGCGGAGATCGGGGTCTCCAAGACGGTGCTGTATCGCTACTTCGTCGACAAGAACGACCTGACGACCGCGGTGATGATGCGGTTCACCCAGACCACCTTGATTCCCAACATGGCCGCGGCGCTGATGTCCGACCTCGATGGCTTCGACCTGACCCGCGAGATCATCCGGGTGTACGTCGATACCGTGGCGGACGAACCCGAGCCGTATCGGTTCGTGATGGCCAACAGCTCGGCGAGCAAGAGCAAAGTGATTGCCGACTCCGAGCGGATCATCGCCCGCATGCTCGCGGTCATGATGCGCCGCCGCATGCAACAAGTCGGGATGGACACCGGCGGTGTGGAGCCGTGGGCTTACCTCATCGTCGGCGGTGTGCAGTTGGCAACTCACTCGTGGATGTCGGACCCGCGGATGAGCCGCGACGAGTTGATCGACTACCTGACGATGCTGAGTTGGAACGCGCTGAAGGGAATCGTCGAGGTTGGCGGATCGCTGGAGAAGTTTCGCGCCCAGGCGCATCCGTCGCCGATCCTGCCGCCCCGGGGCCAGGCAGACGGCTCGGGGTATTAAGGAGCTCACGGCCGGCCGCGCGTTTTGAAAGTTGCGTCCGTCTCATGTGACCCTGGGATGCGCCCAGGAAAGCTACTTGGCCCGCCGCAGCGACTAGCATGCAGTGATGCATCGGGGGTAACGCAACGGCACACCAGTTCGCCCGCCGGCCGCTGCCTCGCATACAGAAAGGCTCATTTCGACATGTCCGTGCAGCTCACGCCGCACTTTGGAAACGTCCAAGCCCATTACGATCTGTCGGACGACTTCTTCCGGCTGTTCCTGGACCCGACCCAAACCTACAGCTGCGCATACTTCGAGCGCGACGACATGACGTTGGAGGAGGCGCAGCTCGCCAAGATCGACCTGGCGCTGGGGAAGCTGGGGCTTGAGCCGGGAATGACGCTGCTCGACATCGGCTGCGGCTGGGGAGCCACCATGCGGCGCGCCATCGAGAAGTCCGACGTCAACGTCGTGGGTCTGACGCTGTCGGAGAACCAGGCCGAGCACGTACAGAAGGCCTTCGACCAGATGGACACGACCCGCACCCGACGAGTGCTGCTGGAGGGCTGGGAGAAGTTCCACGAGCCGGTAGACCGCATCGTCTCGATCGGAGCCTTCGAGCACTTCGGCCGCCAGCGTTACGGCCGGTTCTTCAAAATGGCCTACCAGGCGCTGCCGCCCGGCGGAATGATGTTGCTGCACACCATCGTTCGACCCTCGTTCAAAGACGCCCGGGCGAAGGGCATGAAGCTGACCCACGAGATCGTCCAGTTCTCGCAGTTCATCTTGGCCGAGATCTTCCCGGGAGGCTGGCTGCCCACACCGCAGACCGTCGGGGAGTACGGGGTCACCGCCGGCTTCGAGTTGACCCGGGTCCAGTCGCTGCAGCTGCACTACGCGCGGACCCTGGACCTGTGGGCGGAGGCGCTGGAGGCCAATCGCGAGCAGGCCATCGCCATCCAGTCCCAGGAGGTCTACGACCGGTACATGAAGTACTTGACTGGCTGCGCCAAGCTGTTCCGCCAGGGTTACACCGACGTCAATCAGTTCACGATGGTGAAGTAGCCGCCCTCACGCCGTCATTTGACCAGAGTGAATTGCCCCACATTGCTGATGCCCTTGCGAAAGAATTCTTCGCAGCCAGTCAGATATTTCATGTAACGCTCATACACCTCTTCTGACTGCAGGGCGATCGCTTGCGCCTTGTTGGCCGCTAAATTGCTCGCCCATATGTGGAGCGTCCGTTCGTAATGTTCGGCCAGCAATTGTACTTTTTCGACCGAGAATCCAGCGGCCTGCGCGAACTCGAAAATATCTTCCTGCGCCGGTAACTCTCCACCAGGGAAAATCTCAGTGCGAATGAATCGGATGAATCGGATATCGCACATCGTCAACGGAACGCCGCGGCCATGCATTTGTCTCTGGGTATAGGCCAAAATGGTGTGCAATAGCATCCGGCCGTCATCGGGGAGGATGTCGTATGCGCGTCCGAAGAAGGCGGAATAGCGTTCCTTCTTGAATGCTTCGAAGGCACCGATGGTGACGATGCGGTCGACTTTGTCTTCGAACTCTTCCCAGCCCTGCAGCCGTACCTCGATGTTGCGCTGCGTGTGGATCTTTGCGAGCTTGGCCTTGCTATATTCGAACTGATTGCGGCTCAAAGTGATTCCAATTACGTTGACGTCGAACTTCTCGACGGCTCGTTTAAGCGCCCCGCCCCAGCCGCAACCGATGTCCAGTACGGTCATCCCGGGCTCGAGGTTCAGCTTTCCCAGCGCCAGGTCGAACTTCGCGTTCTGGGCTTCCTCGAGAGTCATGTCGTCCCGCTCGAAATAAGCGCAGGTGTAGCCCATCGTCGGGTCTAGGAACAACGCAAAGAACTCGTCGGAAACGTCATAGATGGATTGCGATTCTTCGTAGAAGGGCCTCAATGGCTTCGTCATGCTGGTTGTATGCCTTTCGCCGCGTATTTGACGGGAGCATGGTAACCGGTCAACGTGACGCTGTCATGCGCTCCGCGAAATCATGTCGGCGATCAGTACTTGTAGAAGCCCTGACCCGTCTTTTTGCCCAACCGACCCGCTTCCACCATGCGCAACAACAGTGGCGGCGGTCCGTAATGCGGTTCTTTGAACTCCTCGAACATTTTGTCCGCGATCAGCTTCAGGCTGTCCAGGCCGACGAGGTCAGACAGCCGCAGCGGGCCCATCGGGTGCGAAAGCCCGGCGACAACGGCTTTGTCGACATCTTCGACGGTGGCGAAACCGGCCTCCACCATCCGGATCGCGGACAGCAGGTAGGGCACCAGGAGCGCGTTGACGACGAAGCCGGACCGGTCCGAGCAGCGCACCACCTGCTTGCCGAGCACCGCACTGGCGAACTCCTCGGTACGAGCGGCGGCGGCTTCATCGGTGACCAGGGTGCAGACCAACTCGACCAGCGGGATCACCGGGACCGGGTTGAAGAAGTGCAGTCCCAGTACCCGTTGCGGGCCCTTGGTGGCCGCCGCGATCTTCATGATCGGGATGCTCGAGGTGTTGGACGCCAGCACCGCGTCGGGATCGGTGACTACCCGGTCGAGTTCGGCGAAGATCTGTCCCTTGATGGCCTCGTCTTCGATGATCGCTTCGATGACCAGCTGGCGGTCGGCGAGATCCTTCAGGTCCGTGGTGAAGGTGAGCTTGCTCAGGGCGCGGTCGCGCTCCCGCTCGGTCACCTTGCCCGCACTGACGCCGCGCTCCAACGACTTCACGATGCGGTTCCGTCCCGCGGTGATCAGCGCCTCGGTGGTCTCGAACACCGTCACGTCGACACCGGCGCGGACGGCGACCTCGGCGATACCGGACCCCATCTGGCCGGCCCCGACTACCCCTACCCGCTGAATCGCTGCGTCGCTCACTGTTTCTCTCCGGTTCTCTCCGGGTGACCGTATCGTCTTGCACCGCAATAGGCCCCGCCCAGATTGGCTGGAAGGGGCCTATGCTACTTCAGCCGCTGTTCAGCGCACCTCGCGTGCTCAGCGCACGCTCGTCGTCAGTGACTCACCCGTCGTTCCACTTCCTCCTCGCGTGCTCAGCGCACGCTCGTCGTCAGTGGAACTGGCCTTGCTCGGTGGAGCCGGTCAGCGCGGTGGTCGACGAGTTCGGGTCGACCGTGGTGGCGATCCGGTCGAAGTACCCGGCACCGACCTCGCGTTGGTGCTTGGTGGCGGTGTAGCCACGCTCCTCGGCGGCGAACTCGCGCTCCTGCAGCTCGACGTAGGCGGTCATCTGGTTGCGGGCGTAGCCGTAGGCCAGGTCGAACATCGAGTAGTTCAGCGCATGGAAGCCGGCCAGCGTAATGAACTGGAACTTGAAGCCCATCGAGGCGAGCTCCTTCTGGAACTTCGCGATGGTGCTGTCGTCGAGGTGCTTGCGCCAGTTGAACGACGGCGAGCAGTTGTAGGCCAGCATCTGGTCGGGGAACTCGGCCTTGACGCCCTCGGCGAACTTGCGGGCCAGCTCCAGGTCCGGGGTACCGGTCTCCATCCAGATCAGGTCGGCGTACGGTGCGTAGGCCGTGGCGCGCGCGATGCAGGGCTCCAGACCGTTCTTGACGCGGTAGAAGCCTTCCCGGGTGCGCTCGCCGGTGATGAACGGCTGGTCACGCTCGTCGACGTCGGACGTGATCAGCGTGGCGGCCTCGGCGTCGGTACGAGCGATCACCACGGTCGGGACATCGCAGACGTCGGCGGCCAGTCGCGCCGAGGTCAGCGTGCGGATGTGCTGCTGGGTCGGGATCAGCACCTTGCCGCCCAGGTGGCCGCACTTCTTCTCCGACGCCAGCTGGTCCTCCCAGTGCGAGCCGGCGACACCGGCCGCAATCATCGCCTTTTGCAGCTCGAAGACGTTGAGCGCGCCCCCGAAGCCGGCCTCACCGTCGGCGACGATCGGCGCCAGCCAGTTCTCCACCGAAGTGTCGCCCTCGATCTTGGCGACCTGGTCGGCGCGCATCAGCGCGTTGTTGATCCGGCGGACCACCTGCGGCACCGAATTGGCCGGGTACAGGCTCTGGTCGGGGTAGGTGTGGCCGGACAGGTTGGCGTCACCGGCGACCTGCCAGCCCGACAGGTAGATGGCCTTCAGGCCGGCGCGCACCTGCTGGACGGCCATGTTGCCGGTCAGGGCGCCGAGCGCGTTGACCCACTCCAGGTCGTGCAGCTCTTCCCACAACACTTCGGCGCCGCGACGGGCCAGGGTGCATTCCTCGACCACGGTGCCCTGCAAAGCGACGACGTCCTCGGCGGTGTAGGTACGCGTGACGTCCTCCCAACGCGGGTTGGTCTCCCAGTCCTTCTGGATCTGCTCGGGGCTCTTCGGGGTGCCAACGACAGACATCGGGCATGCTCCTTAACGACCTTCACTACATAAGTTGCTGAAGGCCTCACCGGCGGTAGCTAGTGGCTCAACTTCACTGGTGTGCTAACTCGACCATGGCACAGCTTGTTGATGCAGGTCCACCCGTTTCATATGCGAATTTCAGCAACAGGTTCGGGCGTTTTTGCGAACCTTGCAAAGTTAGAGCGTTACTTAACCGTTTCAGAAGCTACCCGTCAGTAACGGCAAACCCGCAGGTCATACCGGCTATCGACGGCATCGCCGCCGTCGCCCGATTTCGGTTACCGGGAGAAGATCGCGGCGACCGCCTTCGCCTCGTCGCCAACCGCATATGTGAGCGTTGTAACAGTGCGATCGGCCAGGTTCGGACCGAACTGGCCGGTCGAACCGGGCGGATGGACGTGCGAGATGATCTCGAGCTTGTCGCCCAGGGCGACCGGTGCCTCGTGTTCGAGGGTGATCCGCAGCGGCAGCTGCATCAGCTCGGTGTGCGAAGCCAGGTAATCCTCGATCACGCTCCAGTACACCGAGTTGTTCATGTGGTCGAACAGGTCGATGTCGGTGACCCGGACGGGGAACTCATGGATCTCGGCGGCGTCGTCGCGGCTGGCCGGCTTCAGGTAGCCCTTCCAGCGCAGCCGGTCGACGGACGTGGTCTTGTGCAGGCCGGCCAGGAAGTCGTCGGAAATGCGCGACGGCATCTGGGTTTCCCGGTTGATATTGATCCAGAACGCCTCGGATTCGATCAGGCCGCCCTTGCGTGCGTCGACACGAACCCGCATCTCGCACCACCGGTTCGAGGTGCCGGAACACCACCTGCGGCACCACAGCATGTCCTGGAACTCGATCGGGCGGATCAGGTCGAGCATGGTGCGCCGGACGATCCACAGCGGATGCGTTTCCTCGAACCCCATCTCGCGCAACTGGTCCTGGCCAATGTCCTGGATGTGCCGGCAGGCGGCGTCCAGCCGCAACCGCCCGGTGCGGTCGATATCGCCAACGCGCAGCGGCCATTCGAGATCGAACACATCGGGGTGGCCGTCGGGCACCGGCATCAGTTCTTTGTCCAGGCTCACGGCGTCGCTCCCCATTTCCTCCTCGTCGACATCCCCAGGCCAACCCTGGGGCCCCCGTTGCGAATCATGCCAACGACATGCGTCAAATACCAATTGCAACCCGACCGTTGCGTCTGCCAAGTCTGCGAAGCGCACCTTCGCAGCGCCCGGTACCCTCGACGAGGTGTCCAAAACGTTCGTCGGTTCACGCGTTCGCCAGCTGCGCAACGAACGCGGCTTTTCTCAGGCCGTGCTGGCTCAGATGCTGGAGATCTCGCCCAGCTACCTCAACCAGATCGAGCATGACGTTCGGCCGCTGACGGTAGCCGTGCTGCTGCGGATCTCCGAGGCGTTCGGAGTGGACGCGACCTTCTTCGCCTCCCAAGACGACACCCGGCTGGTCGCCGAGCTGCGCGAGGTGACGATGGACCGCGATCTGGACATCAATGTCGACCCGACGGAAGTTGCCGAGATGGTCACTGCTCATCCCAGCCTGGCTCGCGCGGTGGTCAACCTGCACCGGCGCTACCGGATCACGACGGCGCAGCTGGCCGCCGCCACCGAGGAGCGCTACTCCGACGGCAGCGGCACCGGGTCGATCACCATGCCGCACGAGGAAGTGCGCGACTACTTCTACCAACGCCAGAACTACCTGCACGAACTGGACACCGCCGCTGAGGACCTCACCATCCAGATGCGGCTACACCACGGCGATCTGGCCCGGGAGTTGACCCGCCGGCTCACCGAGGTCCACGGAGTGCATATCAACCGGCGGATCGATCTCGGCGACACCGTGCTGCATCGCTACTACCCCGAGACGAAAACACTGGAAATCAGCAATCACCTTTCGCTGGGCCAGCAGGTGTTCAAGATGGCGGCCGAATTGGCCTACCTCGAGTTCGGCGACCTGATCGAGAACCTGGTCGAGGAGGGAAAGTTCACCAGCCCGGAGTCGCACACGCTGGCCCGGCTGGGGCTGGCCAATTACTTTGCCGCGGCCGCGGTGCTGCCCTACCGCCAATTCCACGACGTCGCAGAGAACTTCCGCTACGACGTCGAGCGGTTGTCGTCCTTCTATTCGGTCAGCTACGAGACCATCGCACACCGGCTTTCCACGTTGCAGCGTCCGTCGATGCGCGGCGTGCCGTTCTCGTTCATCCGGGTGGACCGCGCCGGAAACATGTCGAAACGCCAGTCCGCCACTGGGTTCCACTTCTCCTCCAGTGGCGGCACCTGCCCGTTGTGGAACGTCTACGAAACGTTTGCCAATCCGGGCAAGATCCTGGTGCAGATCGCCCAGATGCCCGATGGCCGCAACTACATGTGGGTGGCTCGCACCGTGGAGCGTCGCGCCGCGCGGTATGGTCAGCCGGGTAAAACCTTCGCGATCGGGCTGGGCTGCGAGCTTCGCCACGCCCACCGGCTCGTCTATTCGGAAGGACTCGACTTGTCGGGCGATATCGCCACACCGATCGGCGCGGGCTGCCGGGTCTGCGAGCGCGACAACTGCCCGCAGCGGGCGTTCCCCGCGCTGGGCCGCGCGCTCGATCTCGACGAGCACCGCAGCACCGTGTCGCCGTACCTGGTGAAGCAACCGTGAGCGGCGGCCAAGCGGGTCAAGTCGGTCGCGTGCCGTCCTCCACCAAGCTGCGCCGCCTGGGGCCGATCAACTGGGCTCTGGCCAAGCTGGCGGCACGCACGACACGCTCGCCCGAGATGCATCTGTTCACCACCCTGGGGCAGCGCCAAGGGTTGTTTTGGGCGTGGTCGCTCTACGGCGGCCGGTTGCTGCGCGGCCGGCTGCCGCGCGTCGACACCGAGCTGGTGATCCTGCGGGTCGCGCATTTGCGGTCTTGCGAATACGAGTTGCAGCACCATCGGCGGTTGGCGCGCGAAGCGGGCCTGGACGCAAACATGCAGGCGGCGATTTTCGCGTGGCCGAACGCTCCCGAAGGCGGCGGCCCGCGAACGATACTGAGCGCCCGCCAACAGGCACTGCTGAAGGCGACGGACGAGCTGATCAAGGACCGCAAGATCAGCGACGGCACCTGGCAGCAGCTGGCGGCGCACCTCGATAGGCGCCGACTCATCGAATTCTGCTTGCTGGCAACCCAATACGACGGCCTGGCCGCGACGATTACCGCCCTGGAAATCCCGCTGGACAACCCCGGCTACAAGTAGAGGTTGGTTAGCACCGCCAGCGAGAGGGCCACGGGAAGTACCGGCAGGCCGAACGCGAACGCCGCCGCCGAGTCCTTGCGGCGCCGCCGCAGCCACCAGCCCCACAGCCCGGTGCAGGCCGCCAGCACAACCGAGATCAGCAACACGACCAGACTCCACACACTGACCGTCGCCACGTCGTTGCCGACGGAAATCGCGATCAACCACACGACGTAACCGGTCACCAAACCGCCGATGGCACCAACAACGGTTTCGGTGGTCCGCATCGGATGCTCAGAAATTGATCATATGGCCGGTCAAACCGTGGAAGCACTCCTGCAGCGCCTCGGACATGGTCGGATGGGTGTGTACGTTGCGGGCCAGTTCGTTGGCCGTCAGATCCCACTTCTGCGCCAGCGTCAACTCCGGAAGCAGCTCGGACACGTCATGGCCGATCAGGTGGCCGCCGAGTAGCTCACCGTACTTTCCGTCGGCGACCAGCTTGACGAAACCGCTGGGGTCGCCCACGCCGTGCGCTTTGGCGTTGGCGGTGAACGGGAACTTGGCCACCACGACGTCGTAGCCTTCGTCGCGGGCCTGCTGCTCGGTGAGCCCGAAGCTGGCGACATTCGGCTGGCAGAACGTCGCGCGCGGCAGCATCCGATAGTCGCCGAGGGCCAAAGTCTCTGCGCCGGCAATGGTTTCGGCCGCCACCACACCTTGGGCCTCGGCGACGTGCGCCAGCATCAGCAGCCCGGTGACGTCGCCGATGGCGTAGATGTGCGGGACCGAAGTCTGCATGTACTCGCTGATGCCGATGGCCTTGCGATCGGTCAGCGCGACCCCGGCCTTGTCCAACCCGTAGCCCTCGACGTTGGGCGCAAACCCGATGGCCTGCAACACCTTTTGGGCCTTGAGCTCTTGCGCGTTGCCGTCCTTGTTGACGGCCACGGTGACCTCGGAACCATTGTCGGAAATGGATTCGACCTTGGTTCCGGTGAGGATCTTGACGCCCAGTTTCTTGAACTGCTTTTCGATCTCCTTGGACACCTCGGCGTCTTCGTTGGGCAGCGCGCGCGGCAGGAATTCCACGATGGTGACGTCGACGCCGTAGTTCTTCAGCACGTAGCCGAATTCCATGCCGATGGCGCCGGCGCCGGCGATGATGATCGACTCGGGCAGCTCCCGGGACAAGATCTGTTCTTCGTAGGTGACCACGTTGGCCGACAGCGACGTTCCGGGAACCAGCCGGGTGCTGCTGCCGGTGGCGATGATGGCGTTATCGAAGGTGACGGTCTCACTACCGCCGTCGTTGAGTTCGACCGACAACGTGTGGGCGTCGGTGAACCTGCCGTACCCGTGGATCTCGGTGATCTTGTTCTTCTTCATCAGGAAGTGCACGCCGGCCACCCGGCCGTCGGCGACTTTGCGGCTGCGGTCAAACGCGATCCCGTAATCGAAGCTCGCCTCCCCGCTGATACCGAACATCTCGGCCTCTTTAGTGAAAATGTGCACGAGCTCGGCATTGCGCAGTAACGCCTTGGACGGAATGCAACCGACGTTGAGGCACACTCCGCCCCAGTACTTCGATTCGACGATTGCGGTTTTCAGGCCCAGCTGTGCCGCACGAATGGCTGCGACATATCCGCCGGGGCCGGCACCGAGGACAACGACGTCATAGTGAGAAGTCACGAGCCCACATTAGTGGGCAGTTGGGCACGGCGTTAATACGGAATGACGCCGGCCAGACAGTGGCCGACTCGTTCGCAGTAGTAGTAGCCGTACAGCGGCGCCGCGGCGGCGATGGAGGCGAACGGCCCAGACATCACCGCGACGGATAGCGCCGAGATCAGGGGCCGGCCTTCGACCATCGCCAGCATCACACCGCCGACGCAGCACGCCACCACATAGACCAAGAGCACGAACAGCGCCGGGGTCTTGTTGGTGGTGTGGTGCCACCAATAGAACAGACCCAATCCGATCTCGGCCGCCACAAACCACACGCCGAGGATCACCAAAACCAACTTCCACCACTTCAGGTAGACGTAGCGACCTGGGACGGTGACCGGCTGCACCGGCCCGCCGGTATGTTCGGTCGCCGCATCGTCCATGTCCGCGGCCGCGTCGGCCGACGCCGGCTGTTCCGGTTTCTCCCGCTCGCTGACGACGGGGACCGGCTGCGAGCCGGAGTCATCGGAATCCGAGAAATCTGGGACCCAGGACTGCGTGCCGGTGTCCTCCTCGAAGTCCGGCACGAAGGGCTCCGTCCCGGGTTTGGACGCGCGGTCGTCAGCCACCGGACGTCACCCGCAGAGCCACGAGCACACCGAACCATCCGGGCGCAAGCGACACGATGAACGCGCCCACCAGCGTGACCCACCGGCGCCCGGAGAACAGGATGATCAGCAATCCGAGCATGGTGGGAATGCCGACCACCAGCGCGATGGCGATCTCCGGGCTGGTCTTCGCGTGGACCATCACGGCGCCCGCCACTCCCGCCAACAGTCCGGTCGCACAACCGATCAGCAGGGCGCTGGCCAGCACCCCGGGACGTGGAAGCGGGATCACGCTGACGAGGGTACTGCGGCTACCGGCCGGCCGGGCCGCACCTTCCCGGCGCGGCCGCGTCGTCGACTACCATTACCGGACCGCGCACGCAAGGGCGTTCACCGCGCTCGTACCCGGCACCGGTGATGACCGGTGTGGCCGCCAGCTCCGCCTGCTCGTCGTCGGTGAACACGCGGCCGCGACTGAGGAACCGCACACCCTCGGGAGCCTCCAGGCTGAAACCGCCGCCGCGGCCCGGCACCACGTCGATGACGAGCTGGGTGTGCTTCCAGGCAGTGAACTGCGGACCGGAGATCCAGACCGGCACGCCTTCTGAGCCTGGCGGGCCGACGTCAAGGACACCCAGCAGTACGTCACGGTCGCCGACGATGAAGTCCCCCTTCGGGTAGCACATCGGTGCGGAGCCGTCACAGCAGCCGCCGGACTGGTGGAACATCACCGGGCCGTGTCGCTGCTGCAGCCGCCCCAGCAATTCCGCGGCGGGGGCAGTGATGACCGCACCGGGGATCATCAGAACAACCCGAGCGCCTTGTCGGAGTAGGACACCATCAGGTTCTTGGTCTGCTGGTAGTGCTCGAGCGCCATCTTGTGGCACTCGCGCCCGAAACCGGACAGCTTGTAGCCGCCGAACGCCGCGTGCGGCGGATAGACGTGGTAGCAGTTCACCCACACTCGACCGGCCTGGATGTCGCGGCCGGCCCGGTAAGCGGTGTTGCCGTCGCGGCTCCACACGCCGGCGCCCAGGCCGTAGAGGGTGTTGTTGGCGATCGAGATGGCGTCGTCGTAATCGGAGAACGAGGTCACCGCCACCACCGGCCCGAAGATCTCCTCCTGGAAGATCCGCATGGCGTTGTTGCCGCCGAAGATGGTCGGCTGCATGTAGTAGCCGCCGGAGAGGTCACCGCCGAGCTCGGCGCGCTCGCCGCCGGTGATGAGCTTGGCGCCCTCGTCCTTGCCGATCTCGATGTAGGACACGATCTTCTCCAGCTGGTCGTTGGACGCCTGCGAGCCCAGCATGGTCTCGCTGTCCAGCGGGTCGCCCTGGCGGACCGCCTTGGTGCGGATGGCGGCGAGCTCCAGGAACTCGTCGTAGATGTCGGCCTGGACCAGGCTCCGCGAGGGACAGGTGCACACCTCGCCCTGGTTGAGGGCGAACATGGTGAAGCCCTCCAGCGCCTTGTCCTGGAAATCGTCGCCCTTGGCCATCACGTCGGAGAAGAAGATGTTGGGGCTCTTGCCGCCAAGTTCCAGGGTGACCGGGATGAGGTTCTGCGAGGCGTACTGCATGATCAGCCGCCCGGTGGTGGTTTCCCCGGTGAACGCGATCTTGGCGATCCGGTTGCTCGACGCCAGCGGCTTGCCGGCCTCGGCACCGAATCCGTTGACGACGTTGAGCACGCCCGCCGGCAGCAGGTCACCGATCAGCGACATCAGGTAGAGCACCGACGCGGGCGTCTGCTCGGCGGGCTTGAGCACCACCGCGTTGCCGGCGGCCAGCGCCGGGGCCATCTTCCACGCGGCCATCAGGATCGGGAAGTTCCACGGGATGATCTGACCGACCACGCCGAGGGGTTCGTGGAAGTGGTAAGCGACGGTGTCGGAGTCGATCTGCGACAGCGACCCCTCCTGGGCGCGGATCGCCGCGGCGAAGTACCGGAAGTGGTCGGCGGCCAGCGGGATGTCGGCGGCCAGCGCCTCGCGGATCGGCTTGCCGTTGTCCCACACCTCGGCCACCGCCAGCGCTTCCTTGTTCTCCTCGATCCGGTCGGCGATCTTGTTCAGGATCGCGGCCCGCTCGGCCGGTGCGGTCTTGCCCCAGGCCGGGGCCGCGGCCTGCGCGGCGTCGAGCGCCTTGTCGATGTCGGCCGCGTCGGAGCGGGGCACCTCGCAGAACGTCTGGCCGGTCACCGGTGTCGGGTTCTCGAAGTACCGGCCGCCGACGGGCGCGACCCACTGACCGCCGATGAAGTTTTCGTACCGGGACTCGTACGACATCAATGACCCGGCGGAACCCGGGCGTGCGAAAACGGTCATCGGTTCAGCTCCTTGTCTTTTCGCGTGACAAGGCTCACAGTACGCTGCGGGGGCTTTCGAGTCGGCCCGCGGCGGAAGGGGGGATATGCCATGCCCGATATCAATTCGGCCGAGGAAGCCCTGCGTCACTGGAGCGCGGTGGCACCGGCCTGGGACACGTATCGCGACCGCCTTTTCTCCGACGTGCGATCGGTGTCGGACTGGCTCATCGAGCAGGTCGACCCACAGCCCGGCCAGACGGTGCTGGAGCTGGCGGCCGGCCCGGGCGAGACCGGCTTCCTGGCCGCCGCCCGGCTCGGTTCGACGGGTCGCCTCATCTGCAGCGATTTCGCGCCACCGATGGTGGCGGCGGCTCGTCGGGGGGCCAGCGAGCGGGGTCTGGACAACGTCGAGTGCCGCGTGCTCGACGCGACGCAGATCGACCTGCCCGACGACAGCGTGGACGGGGTACTCTCCCGGTTCGGCCTGATGTTGGTGCCGGACCAGGATCGGGCGATTGCGGAGGTCCGGCGGGTGTTGCGACCGGGCGGCCGATTCTCCTACGCGACCTGGGGGATGCCCCAGCACAATCCGTGGATCTTCCAGGTTGTCTCGCGCTGCTGCAGAACGGTGTCGCACCACCCGGTGATCCGTTCGCCCCGGGCGGTCTCTTCTCGCTCGCCACCCCGGAAAGCAACCGTGCCCTGGTCTCCCGCGGCGGTTTCACGGACGTCACCGTCGACGAGCTCACGGGCACCATGCGCTTCAATGGGCCGGACGACTACTGGACCCACATCGTCGCGGTCGCCGGACCGGTGGCTGAACTGGCCGGATCACTGGACGGCGATCAGCTCGAGGCCGTCCGCCGGACCCTCGATCCCGCCCTGGCGCTCTTTGACCGTGACGGCGCGCTGGAGCTGCCCTGGCTGGCCATCGTCACCAGTGCGGCCTGATCCAAAGGAGCTGCGCCACCCTAGATTTCGCCCGCCAGATAGCGAGTCCGGCAGTCGTGGCGGGCGAGCTTCCCGCTGGTGGTGCGCGGGATTCGGCCGGCGCTGACCAGTCGGATGTCGGCCACCGCCAGCGCGTGTCGCCGCGAGACCGCGGCGCGGATCGCCTCGGCGACCGGGGCCGCGTCGGCTTTGCCCGCACCGGGCGCCCGTTCGGCGACGATCACCAGCTGTTCGCCGGCGGTCTCGCGGGGCACCGAGAACGCGGTGACGTAACCGGACCGCACCGCCGCGGTCGCGTCAGAAACCGTGGCCTCGATGTCCTGGGGGTAGTGGTTGCGGCCATCGACGATCACCAGATCCTTGATGCGGCCGACGATGTAGAGCTCGCCCTCCAGATACATTCCCAGATCACCGGTTCGAAACCAGGTACCGCCGACGGCGGATCCTTCGGCGTGGCTGTCGACCTCCAACCGTAACTGCAGCTTGTTGCGGAAGGCCAGGTCGCTCTGCCGGGCCCGTCCCCAGTAGCCGCGGCCGACGTTGTCGCCGTGCAGCCAGATCTCCCCGACCCGGCCGTCGGGAAGTTCTGCCTCGGTGTCGGGGTCAACGATGACGGCCCACTGGCTGCGCGCCACCCGGCCACAGGACACCTGCGCGACGGCGTTGGCCGCGTCGGCGGCCACCATCACGGCGTGGCCGGCACCGAGCTGGTCGCGGTCCAGATAGACCACCTTGGCCCGGGCGTCCGGGGCGATGGTCGAGACGAACAAGGTCGCCTCGGCCATCCCGTAGGACGGTTTGATGGTGGTGGCCGGCAGGCCGTAGGGGGTGAAGGCTTCGTTGAACCTTTCGATGGAGGCGATGCTGACCGGTTCGGAGCCGTTGATCAGCCCCGCGACGTTACTCAAGTCGAGTTCTTCACCGGCGCTGGGCAACCCGCGCTGCGCGGCCAGCTCGAACGCGAAGTTGGGGGCGGCGGCAAAGGTGCGACCGTACCGAGACTGCTCGGCCAGTTCCCGGATCCAGCGGTAGGGCCGACGCACGAACGCCGTCGGCGACATCAACGTGATCTGGCCCCCGCACAACGCCGGGAACATGATCATGAGCAGCCCCATGTCGTGAAACAGTGGGAGCCAGCTGATGCTTCGGATACTCGAGTCCAGGCCGACCGACATGATCATCTGGATGACGTTGGTGGCCACGCATCGGTGCGTGATCTCGACACCGGCGGGCGTGCGGGTCGAGCCCGAGGTGTACTGCAGATAGGCGATGTCATCGGTGTCCAGCTGCGCCGGGACAAAGGTGGCGCCCACCGTGTCGGGTACCGCGTCGACGGCGATAACCCTTGGGCGGCGTTGACGCGGCAAACTGCGCACGAACGACTGCACGTCCGCGGCCGCGTCCGTGGTGGTCAGCACCACCGACGGCGCCGCGTCGCTCAGCACCGCGTCCAGCCGTTCGAGCTGGCCTGGCAATTCCGGAGCGAACAGCGGCACCGCGATATTGCCGGCGGCGATGGCCGCAAAGAACCCGATCACATAGTCGACGCCCTGCGGCGCCAGGATCGCCACCCGGTCGTGGCGAGCGCCGACCTGTTGCAGCCGAGCGCCAACCGCACGCAACCGAATGCCGAGTCGGGTCCAGCTCAAGTCGATCGGTTCGCCGTCGGAGACGCGGCCGTAATCGAGGTAGCGATACGACACCGCGTCGCCAAACTCGGCGATATTGCGATACAGGACGGACATGATCGTGGCGCCGTCCGGTATGACAATGTTGTCCTCTGCGTCGAGATAGTCCTCCAGACGCAGCCCCTCCACCCGCCCCCCGGTGTTAGTGGGAACTATGTGGTTCATGAGGCGAATTTTAAGGCGGTTTTAAGAGACTGCCCGTATCTGACGGTAACGGTAAGGTCACGCTCGGGATGCAATGCGGTGACCGTGCAGCGGTGCGAACACAATGGTCTGCGTGACCGACGACCCGTACCTGTGGCTTGAAGACATCGCCGGCGAGGACGCATTGACCTGGGTGCGGGCGCGTAACGAACCGACGCTGGCCGAATTTGGCGACGCAGATTTCGAGCGGATGCGCAGCGAGGCGCTGGAAGTGCTCGACACCGACGCCCGCATTCCGTACGTGGCCCGTCGTGGCGAGTACCTGTATAACTTCTGGCGCGACGCGGACAACCCGCGCGGCTTGTGGCGTCGCACCACACTGGACAGTTACCGCGCCGACTCTCCCGAGTGGGACGTGCTGATCGATATCGACGAACTAGGGCGAATCGACGACACCAAATGGGTGTGGGCGGGGGCCGGCGTCATCGAGCCCGAATACACGCGGGCCCTGATCGGGCTTTCCCGCGGCGGCTCGGACGCCGCGATTGTGCGTGAATTCGACATGCCGGCAAGGGAATTCGTCGCTGGCGGGTTCGAACTGGCCGAGGCGAAGTCGCAAATCTCCTGGGCCGATCCGGATACCGTCCTGGTCGGCACCGACTTCGGTGCCGACTCGCTCACCCAATCCGGTTATCCGCGAGTGATCAAGCGGTGGCGCCGGGGCACGCCGTTGACTGATGCCGAGACCCTCTTCGAGGGCGCCCGCTCCGACGTTCGTGTCTCCGTGTCGGTGGATCGCACGCCGGGTTTCGAGCGAAGCATGCTTGGTCGTGCCCTGGACTTCTGGAACGACGAGATATACGAACTGCGCGATCAGGAGCTGATCCGCCTCGACACCCCCACCGACGCCACATTGTCGATACACCGCGAGTGGCTCCTGATCGAACTGCGCACCGATTGGTTCTTCGGCACCGCGGACTACGCCGCCGGCTCGCTGCTGGCGGCCAACTACGACGAATTCCTCTCTGGCACAGCAGGACTGCGGGTGGTGTTCGAGCCCGACGAGCACACCGCGCTGTATCACTACGCGTGGACCAAAGATCGGCTGCTGATCGTCACGCTGGCCGACGTGGCCAGCTGCGTCGAGATCGCCACACCGGGCAGCTGGCAACGGGAACCGGTCCCCGGCATCCCGGCCGCCACCAACACCGTCGTGGTCGCTGCCGATGACACCGGTGACGAATTCTTTCTCGATTCCAGCGGATTCGTCACGCCTTCGCGGTTGATGCGCGGCACCAGCGACGGGCCACTGGAGCAGATCAAGTCCGCGCCGGCGTTCTTCGATGCCGAAAACATATCCGTGGCACAGCATTTCGTGCCCTCCAAGGATGGCACGTCGATTCCGTACTTCGTCGTTCGGGCTATCGGTGCCGAGGGCCCCGGGCCCACCCTGCTGAGCGGATACGGCGGATTTGAGACGTCCAGGACACCCGGGTACGACGGGGTGCTCGGCCGGCTGTGGCTGGCCCGCGGCGGCACGTACGTGGTCGCCAACATCCGCGGCGGCGGCGAGTACGGACCCGGCTGGCACACCCAGGCGATGCGCGAGGGACGGCACAAGGTGGCCGAGGATTTCGCTGCGGTGGCAACCGATTTGGTGGACCGCGGCATCACCACGGTCGAGCAGCTCGGCGCGCGCGGCGGCAGCAACGGCGGGCTGCTGATGGGCATCATGCTGACTCAGTACCCGGAGAAGTTCGGTGCGCTGGTGTGCGACGTTCCGTTGCTGGACATGAAGCGCTACCACCTGTTGCTGGCAGGTGCTTCGTGGGTGGCCGAGTATGGCGACCCCGACGATCCCGCGGACTGGGAATTCATCTCCGAATATTCGCCGTACCAGAACATTTCGGCGACGCGGCGGTACCCGCCGGTGCTGATGACCACGTCCACCCGCGACGACCGGGTGCACCCCGGCCACGCCCGCAAGATGACGGCGGCGTTAGAGGCCGCCGGACATCGGGTCTATTACTACGAGAACATCGAAGGCGGTCACGCCGGCGCCGCCGACAACGAGCAGATCGCGTTCAAGTCGGCGCTGAGCTATGCGTTCCTGTGGCGGGTGTTGGGTCCTGCCGGCAGGTGACCGCCGCATAAGATCGTCGACGTGTCAGCCACCGACCGTATCGAACTCACCCTGTTGGCGACCGGGTTGATCTTCATCCTGGTTTCGGCGGCGCAGGCACGCTACCGATTCATTAAGGAGCGCCGGCCGGGCCGCCGGTTCTACTGGGCGACGTCGATCATCGGCATCGTCTGCTTCGCGGTCGGCACCGGCAGAATCTGGCCCAACGGCGTGCTGGCGGCGGCGATTTTCTCCGCCGTGGTGGTGCTGTCGGCCTATCTGACGACGCCCTATCTGAAGGTCGGCGACCGCATCTATGCGTCGTCGCCGGAGAACCGCGAGCCCGATCCCTAAGGAAGCTATGCCGACACCCGACTTCGAAACGTTGCTGTACACCACCGCGGGCCCGGTTGCGACCATCACCTTGAACCGTCCGGAGCAGCTCAACACCATCGTGCCGCCCATGCCCGACGAGATCGAGGCGGCCGTCGGACTGGCCGAGCGTGACCCGGCCGTCAAAGTCATCGTGCTTCGTGGTGCCGGCCGGGCCTTCTCCGGCGGCTACGACTTCGGCGGCGGCTTTGAGCACTGGGGCGACGCCATGATGACCGAGGGACGCTGGGACCCGGGCAAGGATTTCGCGATGGTCACCGCGCGCGAGACCGGGCCGACGCAGAAGTTCATGGCCATCTGGCGCGCATCCAAACCGGTGGTCGCGCAGGTGCACGGCTGGTGCGTCGGCGGCGCCAGCGACTACGCGCTATGCGCCGACCTCGTGATCGCCAGCGATGACGCGGTTATCGGAACGCCTTACAGCAGGATGTGGGGAGCATATCTGACCGGGATGTGGCTTTACCGGCTGAGTCTGGCCAAGGTCAAGTGGCACTCGCTGACCGGCCGGCCGCTGACCGGCGCGCAAGCCGCCGACATCGAGCTGATCAACGAGGCGGTGCCCTTCGAGCGGCTCGAAGCGCGAGTCGCCGAGATCGCCGCCGAGCTGGCACGAATCCCGTTGTCGCAGCTGCAAGCGCAGAAGCTGATCGTCAACCAGGCGTACGAGAACATGGGCTTGGCGTCGACGCAGACGCTGGGCGGCATCCTCGACGGCCTGATGCGCAACACCCCCGACGCTCTCGACTTCATCAATACCGCCCAGACCCGGGGCGTACGGGCCGCGGTGGAGCGCCGCGACGGCCCGTTCGGGGACTACAGCCAAGCTCCGCCGGAGCTGCGACCCGATCCCTCGCACGTCATCGTGCCTGATCGGGACCGATAGTGAGACGTGCTAGGAACCTGTCGGCCGACGCCAAAAAGTGTTACCGTTACAACCATGTCCCGGCTGAACTCTGGCTTGCGCGCAGGCGCCGCCTTCCTCGCCCTCGGCATCGCCGCTGCGGTCTTCCCCTCGACTGCCTCGGCCGATTCCACGGAGGACTTCCCCATCCCGCGCAGGATGATCAACACCACGTGTGACGCCGAGCAGATCATGGCGGCCACCCGCGACACCAGCCCGGTGTACTACCAGCGGTACATGATCGACTTCAACAACCACCCGAACGTTCAGCAGGCAACGATCGACAAGGTCCACTGGTTCTACTCGTTGTCACCGGAGGACCGCCGGACGTATTCGGAGAACTTCTACAACAACGACCCGCTGTGGTACGCCTGGCCCAACCACATGAAGCTCTTCTTCAACAACAAGGGCGTCGTCGCCAAGGCCACCGACGTGTGCAGCCAGTACCCACCCGGCGACATGTCGGTGTGGAACTGGGCCTAGGCCTGACCGCCCGACTCCTCCTCACTCCGCCTCCGCGGAGTGCATCGTCGCCAGGCAGGGCCTGACTGCCTGATTGGATGACTCCAGCCCGGCGGGCGTGGCCCGTCAGTAATGCGGCGTGGCTGCCGGGAACCGATCGGTGTTCGCCGACTGCGAATCGTCCTCGCTGTGCAGCAGGGCACGAACCGCGGGGCGAGGTCCGTAGGGCCGAAGCATCTGGCTGGCGGGACGCGTGCGCACCTGTTGCGGCCACCAGAACCAGCGGCCCATCAGGGCTGCGACGGACGGCATCATGAACGACCGCACGATCAACGTGTCGAACAAAAGACCCAGCCCGATGGTGGTGCCGACCTGTCCGGTGACCTTCAAGTCACTGACGATGAACGACGCCATGGTGGCGGCGAACACCAAACCCGCAGACGTCACCACGCTGCCGGTGCCGGCCATCGAGCGGATGATCCCGGTCCTCAACCCGGCATGGCTTTCCTCTTTGAACCGGGACACCAGTAACAGGTTGTAGTCGGATCCCACCGCCAGCATCAAAATGACCGACATCGCCAGCACCATCCAGTGCAGCTTGAACCCGATGATGTCCTGCCACATCAGCACCGAGAGCCCGAACGACGCACCCAGCGAAATCAGCACCGTCCCCACGATGACGATGGCGGCAACCAGGCTGCGGGTGATGACCAGCATGATGATCAAAATCAAGCTGGCCGCGGCTATTCCGGCGATCATCAGGTCGTACTTGGCCCCCTCAGCCATGTCCTTGTAGACCGCGGCGGTACCGGCCAGGTAGATCTTGGCGCCCTCCAGCGGCGTGCCCTTGATCGCTTCCTTCGCCGCGTTCTTGATCGGGTCGACGTGTGAGATGCCTTCGGTGCTGGCCGGATCGCCTTCGTGGGAGATGATGAAGCGCGCGGCGTGGCCGTCGGTCGACAGGAACATCTTGAGCCCGCGCTTGAAGTCGGGGTTGTCGAAGACCTCCGGAGGTACGTAGAACGAGTCGTCGTTGTGCGCGGCGTCGAATGCCTGGCCCATCGCCGTCGAGTTCTGGCTCATCACATCCATCTGGTCATACAGCGACGACATCGAGCTGTGCATCGTCAGCATCATCTGTTTCATCGTCGTCATGGTCGCGATCATCGGCGGCATCTGCGCCAGCATCTGCGGCATCAGGGCGTCCAGCTGCGCGATGTCGTTCGACAAGTATTGGAACTTCTCGGTTATCTGATCCAGACCGTCGAGCGCGTCGAAAATCGATCGCAGCGACCAGCAGATGGGGATGTCGAAGCAGTGCCTTTCCCAGTAGAAGTAGCTGCGAATCGGTCGCCAGAAATCGTCGAAATTGGCGATGTTGTCGCGCAAAGTGCTTGTGACTTCCAACATTTCATGCGTCAGGCCGTCCATATGGTGGGTGACGGCGGCCATTTGCGAGGTGATGTTGTACATGCGCTGCATGGTGTCGATGGACTGCTGCATCGCATCGGCCTGCTTGAGCATGTCGTCCATACGCTTGTGCATGTATTGCTGGTTCTCGACCTGCGTCGTGTTCTGCATGCTGATCTGGAACGGAATCGAGGTGTGCTCGATCGGCGTTCCCAACGGTCTGGTGATGGCCTGCACCCGCGCGATACCGGGGGTGTGGAAGACCCCCCGGGCGATCCGGTCCAGCACCAGCATGCCCGCCGGGTTGCGCATGTCGTGATTGGTCTCGACCATCAACAATTCCGGATTCATGCGGGCAGTGGAAAAATGCCGTTCGGCGGCGTCGTAGCCGACGTTCGCCGGGGTGCTCGGTGGTAGATACAGCCGGTTGTCGTAGTTGGTCTGATAGCCGGGCAACGCGAGCAGACCGACCAGCGCGATCCCGACGGACACCGCGAGAATCGGGCCGGGCCACCGGACGATGGCGGTGCCCACCCTTCGCCATCCGCGGGTCCGCATCTTCCGCTTGGGGTCGAACAGCTTGAAATGACTGCCGACGGTAAGGACCGCCGGGCCCAGGGTGAGCGCGGCGGCCACCGCGACGATCATCCCCACGGCGCACGGAATGCCCAGCGACTGGAAATACGGAAGCCGGGTGAAGCTCAGGCAATACATGGCACCGGCGATGGTCAGGCCGGATCCCAGCACCACGTGCGCGGTGCCGTGGAACATGGTGTAGAACGCCTGCTCGCGGTCCTCCCCCAGTCCGCGCGCCTCCTGATATCGCCCGAGGATGAAGATCGCATAGTCGGTCCCGGCGGCAATGGCCAACAGCACCAAGATGTTAACCGCGAAGGTCGACAGCCCCATGAGGTTGTTGTGGGCCAGCAAAGCGACGATCCCGCGGGCCGCCATCAGCTCGACCACCACCATGAACAAGGTGGCGAACACGGTGACGATGGAGCGGTAGACCCACAGCAGCATCAGGATGATGACAACGAAGGTGGTCATCGTCACCCGTTGGACGCTTTTGTCACCGGCCGTGCTTTGATCGGCGATCAACGCCGCGGCACCGGTCACGTAGGCTTTCACGCCCGGGGGCGGGGGCACACTGTCCACGATCTTGCGCACAGCGGCGACGGACTCGCTGGCCAGGCTCTCGCCCTGGTTACCGGCCAGATACACCTGAACGTAGGCGGCTTTGCCGTCGGTGCTTTGCGACCCGGCCGCGGTGAGCGGATCCCCCCAGAAGTCCTGCACGTGCTGCACGTGCGTGGTGTCGGCTTCGAGCTTGTGCACGATCTGGTCGTAGTAATGGTGGGCGTCGTCGCCGAGCGGTTTGTCGCCCTCCAGCACGACCATGGCCGAGCTGTCGCCGGTGAACTCGTTGAACACCTTGCCGACGCGTTTCATCGCCTGCATGGACGGCGCGTCCTGGGGACTCATCGACACCTGGTGGGCCTTGGCCACCTGGTCCAACGGCGGGACGAAGACACTGAGGACGACGACAAGTCCGACCCAGAACAAGACGATCAGCACCGCGAACTTGTGCACCGACCGCGCGAAGACGGGCATGTGGGGGAGGCCGGCCGCCTGGTTGTCGGTCATGCGGACTTCACTATGCAGAAGGTCTGGGCGTTGACGCCGGTGTTGGACCTTTCGTCCTTGACGACGTCGTTGACGATGATCCGGCAGCCGATCTGGTCGCTGTCGGCTTGCGCGACCACGTTCACGCTCACCGAGGGAAGCGTCGTGGTGACCGAGAGTGTCCAGGGCAGCGGCACATTGCTGGCCCGCTGAGGTTGGGCGTTGACGTCCAGGTAGTTGATGTTCGCCACAGCCCCGGGAGGGCCGTAGACCTCGTAAACGACGTGCTTGGGATTGAACGGTTTGATCTCGTCGGCGGCTCCACTGGTAATCGGGCGATTGTCGTGGACGCCGAAGATGCCCCGGAGCCGATACACACAAAAACTAGCCACCACGACGACGGCCACGATGACCAGCACGATCCAGATTTTCCGCATCACGGCGGCAACCGAGATCCTCCGCGCCCGAGCATTTTCGGCCGACCGGGCGCGTTTGTCGCCCGTCGGCGCAGGCGTGCTTGCGCTGACGGCGTTAGATGTCACGTCGGAAGATTGCGTCCGCTGGTGCGTACCGGAGGACTCGGCGAGCACGGCATCGGTCTCACCGGTTTGCGTTCGCCAAGCCACAGCGCCCGGTTCTCCTTTCCTGTTCATGACGACCTCGAGACCAGCCCGATGCACGTTGCCGAAAGCACGCGGGTGAGCGCGGATGCGAAATCGATATTCCATTCCGGCGGAAGCACTTCCGGCTCGTCCTCATAGGCATCGCTGAGCCGCTCCGGGGGGTTGGCGATGTGCCAGAAGGCCGATGCCAACGAATAGGCGGCGATGACGACGTCGAAGGCGCCGGCCCTGCCGAGTGCCGGCAGGGCGCGCTCGATCGCGTCGGCGAGCACGGTCGCCGCGGCGGAAATGGTGCGCCTGATGTCGACAACCCTCTCGATGGCCACCTCGTGCTCGAGATGAAGGTGCAAGTTGGCCAGCAGATCACAAAACAGCGGGTCGGCCGCCAGCCCGTTGGCCAACGTCTCGGCCACCCGCTCCGGCGACATGGGACCTGGTTCGTCCAGCTCTTGGCACACCCGCTCCGACCACCGAATCCACCCTTCGGCGGCGAGGTGCAACAGGACTTCTTTGTGCGAGGTGAAGTAGCGGCGCACAGCCGAGTAGTGGATCCCGGCGCGGGTGGCGACGGCGGTCAACGTGACGGACGCAACGCCCGTCTCGAGCGCCAGCGAACGCGCGGCCTCCACGAGCGCCTCCGCACGTTGGCGCTTCTTCTCCTCGGTGCGGGCGCGCTGAAAGGTGAGTTGCGCCACGCGCAGAGCGTAACGCACATTGTGTGATTTTTATAACGCACAGCGTGTGATTTGTCGGGCGTCACAGCGGCCGCTGCGGGCTGGGGTAAAGGTGGAGCCATGCTGACAATCGCGCTCGTCGGTTTCCTCGGCGGCCTCATCACCGGCATCTCGCCGTGCATCCTGCCGGTGCTCCCGGTGGTCTTCTTCTCCGGTCTGGACGGCACCCGGGCGACCCGCTCAGCTAACCGGCCGTATCTGGTGATCGCCGGCCTGGTCTGCAGCTTCAGCGCGGTGACCCTGGCCGGCTCGGCCATACTGGCGGCGCTGCATCTACCGCAGAACGCGATCCGGTGGGCCGCCCTGGTAGCGCTGACGGCCATCGGCCTCGGAATGATTTTCCCGCCGCTGCAGCACCTGATCGAGCGACCGTTTGCCCGTCTGCCGCAGCGCGACGTCAGCAGCGCGCGAACGGGTTTCGGGCTTGGGCTGACGCTGGGCGCGCTGTATGCACCGTGCGCCGGACCGGTGCTGGCCGCCATCGTGGTCGCCGGCGGCACCGCGTCCATCGGCCTGCCGGTCCTCGTCCTGACCGCCACGTTCGCGATCGGTGCCGCACTGCCGCTGCTGGTTTTCGCGTTGGCCGGACAAGGCGTCGCCGCACGCGTCGGCGCTTTCCGCCGTCGGCAGCGCGCCATCCGGATCATCGGTGGAATCACGATGATCGTGCTGGCTGTGGCGCTGGTGTTCAACCTGCCCGCGATACTGCAACGCCGGGTCCCCGACTACACCGCGGCGATGCAGAAAGCGATCGGCGCCAATGAAATCCGGCAAAAGCTGACTAGCGGCGCCACCGTGAAAGGCCAGCTGGCCGACTGCACCGACGGCGCCGACCGGCTGCAGCGCTGTGGCCCGGCGCCGGCCATCGGCGGGATCTCCCAGTGGCTCAACACACCCGGCGGCTCGGCGATCGACCTGGCGTCGCTGCGCGGCAAGATGGTGTTGATCGACTTCTGGGCGTACTCGTGCATCAACTGCCAACGCGCGATCCCGCACGTGGTCGATTGGTACAACCGTTACCGCAGCGACGATTTCGTCGTCATCGGGGTGCATACTCCCGAGTACGCCTTCGAACGGGTCGCCGGCAACGTGGCCACCGGCGCGGCCGCCCTGCACATCACCTATCCCATCGCACTAGACAACGACTACACGACCTGGAACAACTACCAAAACCTCTATTGGCCGGCCGAATACCTCATCGACGCCAGCGGAACCATCCGGCACACCAAGTTCGGCGAAGGCGACTACGACGCCACCGAGAAGCTGATCCGCGAACTGCTGGTTGACGCCCATCCCGACGTTCAGTTGCCCGCCCCGACGCATTCGCCTGACACCACCCCGCACACCAGGCTCACGCCCGAGACGTATCTGGGCGTCGACAAGGCGGTGAACTACGGCGGCGACGGCCAATACCGTTCGGGCACTGCGGCATTCAGCTATCCTGCGCAGTTGCCCGCCGACGGGTTCGCCCTGCGCGGCCGCTGGAAGCTGGACGACCAGGGTGTCACCGCCGACAGTGACGATGCCGGGATCCGGCTGAACTACACCGCCCAAGCCGTCTACGCCGTCATCGGCGGCACCGGCACCATCAACGTGAGCCGGGACGGGAAGACAACCACGACGGCGATCGGCGGGCCGCCCACGTTGCATCAAATCGTCGCGGACGACGGCTCGCGCCGCGACCAGCTCGACATGCAGGTCAGCCCGGGCTTGCAGGTCTTCTCGTTCACATTCGGCTAGCCCGCTGCTTCCGGATGCCAGTCACCATCGCCACGATGATGCCAACGCCCACCAGGGCGGCACCGGCGACCAAGGCGAAGTCCAGCCACTGATGCAGGCTGGCTTCGCCGTGGCCGGCCATCACCTCGGCGATGCGGCGGATATCGGGGCCTGCGTGATTGAGCGCGTCGTTGAGGTATCGGCGGCCGATCTCAATGCCCGCCCATCCGGCCGCTCCGACGAGCAGCGCGGACACGCCGAGGCTGGTCAACGCCTTGCCGCGGTGGCGCGCGGCGGCGACCATCAGCAGCGCGCAAACCATGCTGAGGGCTATCGCACCGATACTCACCCACGGGCCCCAGGTGGAAAGCGGGCTGAGCTGTCCCTCGCGCAACCGCTGCGGCGGCGACGCCGTCAGCGGAACTGTCAGCGTCGCAGGCACTTTCACGTTGTGGCTGCTCAGTGTCTGCTGTATCGAGGGGTCTTGGAGCATCGGTGCCACGTCGATGACCCATGACTCGCCGAAGCCGTTGGCGAACAGCCAGCGGTGCGCCGTGCGGTTCGCCTGCGCGAACAGCGGCGGAAACGCCGGCCCGGCCGTGAACGCGGTGGCGGCCGCGTGCACCTGGGCGCCGTCGACCGGCTGGCGACCCCCGCGGTGCGCCGCGATGAGCGCCATCGCGCGGTTGGTGAGCTCGTCCGCCACAGCCGAGCGCAGCGCCGGATCCCCCGCCGCCCGCTCGGCCAGCGCGGCGTAGCCGCCCTCGTTGACGACGTTGAGCTGCGCCCACGCCGCGGGGATCGCCACCGTCAATGCCACCGTGGTCGCCAGCCACAACACCGCCCGCGAAATCGCAGCCGCGAAAGGCACGCGCGTCGACCTACTGAATGCCCCGGACGTAGGCGGCCTGGCCGAGGTGCTGGGCGCAGTCATCGATGATGCTCACCAACCGCGCGCTGGCCGTCACCGGCGGATCCCAATTGGTGTCCACCACCCGGGACAGCTCCTCGGCGGTGATGCCGGCGATGTACTCCAGCGTCAGCTTGTGCACCGCGTGGTAATAGCCGGCCAGCAGCTCTGCGGGGGCCTTGACCTTCCCGACTTGGTCGGCGGTGTGCCCGTACCCGGTGTCGTTGCGCGGCAGATCCAGCGCAAACCGGTCCACCCAGCCGTCGCGGGTCCACACCTGCTCCACACAGGCCACCTGCGCCAGCTGAACGTCCTGGACTCGCGCGCTGTGCCAGATCAGCCAGGCGATGCTGTTGGCGCTCGAAGTGGGCCGGTAGCTGGACGATTCGTCGGTCAGCCCGTCGGTGAGGTCGTCGACGTGTTCGATCAACCGGGTGAACGCGTCGCGAAGCAGTTCCTGTGCTGCGGCATCAGTGTTGGCCATACCAGCGACACTACGGGCCTGGCCGAGGCAGCGGCGCGGTCGTAGATTATTTAGATGAGCTACGACCTCATCATCCGCAACGGCACCATCGTCGACGGGCTGGGGGGTGAGCCGTACGTCGGCGACGTTGCGGTGCAAGACGGCCGCATTGCGGCCGTCGGTTCGGTAAACGGTGAGACCGCCCGCCGCGAGATCGACGCCACCGGGCTGCTGGTCACCCCCGGCTTCGTCGATTTGCACACCCACTACGACGGCCAGTCGATCTGGTCGGAACGCCTGACTCCGTCGTCGGCGCACGGGGTGACAACGGCGGTGATGGGCAATTGCGGGGTCGGCTTCGCGCCGTGCCGCCAATCCGACCACGACGTGCTCGTCGACGTGATGGCCGGGGTCGAGGACATTCCCGGCGTCGTCATGACCGACGGCCTGCCCTGGACGTGGGAAACCTTCCCCGAGTACCTAGATGCGCTGGAAGCCGGCAAGCGCGACATCGACGTGGCGGCCTACCTGCCGCATTCGCCGCTTCGGGTCTACGTCATGGGCCAGCGCGGCGCCGATCGTGAGCCGGCCACCACCGAAGACCTCGCGAAGATGAGGGCGCTGGCCAAGGAGGCGATGGAGGTCGGTGCGCTGGGCTTTGCGTCGTCTCGGTTGACGATCCACAAGACCGAAAGCGGTTTGCCGATTCCCAGCTACGACGCCGCCCGCGAGGAGATCGAGGAGATCGCCCGCGGTGTCGTCGACGGCGGCGGTGGCCTGCTGCAATTCGTGCCGGACATTCCGGCCGGCGGCTATCAGCCGGTGCTGCAAACGGTGTTCGACGTTGCCGAGGATGTCCGGCTGCCGGTCACCTTCACGCTGGTGGTGGCCAACTCCGGCGATCCGACCTGGGAAGACGCCATCACCATGATCGAGAAGGCCAACGCGGGAGGCGGTGAGCCACAATTCACCGCGCAGCTGTTGCCGCGCCCGATCGGGCTGATCATCGGGCTGCAGCTGTCGGCCAACCCGTTCGTGCTGTACCCCAGCTACCGCGAAATCGCCCACCTGCCGCTGGCCGAGCGGGTCGCCGAGATGCGCAAGCCCGAGGTACGGGCCCGCATCCTGGCCGACAAGCCCGGGCAGGGTCATCTGATCCTGTACGTGGCGCAGATGTGGGACTGGATCTTCCCGCTCGGCGACACCCCCGACTACGAGCCCGACCCGTCGACCAGCATCGGGGCCCGTGCCCGTGCCCGCGGCGTGAACCCGATGGAAGAGGCCTACGACCGGCTGCTCGACGACGACGGCCGCGCCATGCTGTTGGTCGCCACCAGCAACCTCGCAAACAACTCGCTGGACACCGTCGGCACTTTGCTGCACCGCGACGATGTGGTGCTCGGTCTCGGCGACGGCGGCGCGCATTACGGGATGATCTGCGACGCCAGCTACTCGACGTACTTCCTGGCGCACTGGGCACGCGACCGAGAGTCTGGACGGTTCACGGTGGCCGAAGCCGTCCGAGAACTCACATCCGTGCCGACCCGCATCGCCGGGCTGGGAGACCGCGGGCGCATCGCTGTCGGATACAAGGCCGACCTCAACGTCATCGATCACGCCGGATTGCGGCTGCACAAGCCGATCATCACCTACGACCTACCCGCCGGCGGGCGGCGCTTGGACCAGACCGCCGACGGGTACGTCGCCACCATCGTGTCCGGTGAAGTGATCGCCGAAAACGGCGTGCCCACCGACGCTCGCCCGGGCAAATTGGTGCGCGGCCGGCAAAGCTGCCCGGTACCCGTGCAATAACGCCACGAAGCCCGGCGCGTGCCGGTTATTTTGGGTCCGTGACGAGTCGGCATTTTGCATGGTTGCCGCCCGAAGTCAACTCGGCACGAATCTTTTCGGGTCCCGGAGCCGGGCCGCTGCTTGCTGCCGCGGAAGCGTGGGACGGGCTGGCCGAGGATCTGGCGTCGTCAGCATCGTCGTTTTCTTCGGTCACAACGGATCTCGCGAACGGTTCCTGGCAGGGCCCGTCGTCGGCGGCGATGATTGCCGTGGCGACCCGGTATGTGAACTGGCTTACCGCCGCGGCGGCCCAGGCCGAGGCGGTGTCCAGCCAGGCCTCGGCGATCGCGGCCGCGTTCGAGGCGGCACTGGCGGCCACGGTGCAGCCCGCGTTGGTGGCGGCCAACCGTGCGCTGGGACAGACCCTGGCGGCGACGAACTGGTTGGGACAGAACACACCCGCGATCGCCGACATCGAGGCGGCGTACGACCAGATGTGGGCATCGGATGTGGCAGCGATGTACGGCTACCACGCCGACGCGTCGGCGGCTGTCGCCAAGTTGGCGCCGTGGCGAGAAGTCCTCGCGAACCTGGGCTTTCACTTCACCAGCAGCGGTCAAATCACCTTCGGAGTTCCGGCCGGCGGGACTTAAACCGGAGCGCGCGGCGCCTATCCTTGAGTGATGCGCACGAAGAAGAAGGTGGACATCAAGCGGCTCGCTGCCGCGCTGCCCGACTACCCGTACGCATACTTGATCACCGTCGATGATGACTACCGGGCGCACACCGTGACGGTTGAGCCGCAGCTGCGCAGCAACTCCGAAGACCCGAACGGGGCGATCATCGACGTCGGGCTCATCGGCGGCCGCACGCGGGACAACCTGGCCCACCGCCGCGACGTCACCCTGCTGTGGCCACCACCCGAACCCGGCGGCTACTCGTTGATCGTCGACGGCAGCGCCGAAGTGACCGACGCCGGCGACGAAACCGCCCGTTTGGGCGTCGTTCCCAGCCGTGCGCTGCTGCACCGCGAGGCCGACCCCGAGTCTCCCACGCTGGCCAAGGATTGCCTGCACGACTGCGTCGTATTCTCGCTACCCGCGTAGCACTTCGCGCCGAGCGTGGGTCCTACGCACGTAAACCGTCCGCTGGGATTCGTCCATAGGCCCCACGCTCGCGAAGCTTGGCTTCGACGCGCTCGACAATGACATGCGGTCACGACAGCATCTCGGCACTGACTCTGACCACCGACCAGCCGGCCGCTTCCCATGTCGACGCGGATGCGGAGCTCGCGAAACTCGATCTGCGTCTCGGGCTTTGGAAGTCCCGCGGATACCAACAAGAGCCGCACCCTGCTCTCCTGCGGGGATTCCGCTCCGCCGTCGGTCAACTTCAGCGCGGCCCGCAGCCGCCGAATGCCGCGGGCTCCAGTGCCGGTCTGCCAGAGCGAGGACCTCTACAGGTTTGATACCGGTCGCATTGCAAAACGCATCGAGAATCGGTACGGCCTTCGCGACGGGCCGGCCGCGTATTCGCCGAGCGTGGGCGCTGTACACGGATTTCGGGGTGTGGACGTGCTTATCCCGCACGCTCGGCGCACGAAAAAGCCCGGCTTGCGCGAGGCAAGCCGGGCTTTTTCGTTAAGGACTTAGAAGTCCATACCGCCCATGCCGCCGGTCGGGTCGCCCGCGGGTGCGGCCGCCTTCTCCGGCTTGTCGGCGACGACGGCCTCGGTCGTCAGGAACAACCCGGCGATGGACGCCGCGTTCTGCAGCGCCGAGCGGGTCACCTTGACCGGGTCGGCAACGCCGGCCTTGAGCAGGTCCTCGTACTCACCGGTGGCGGCGTTCAGGCCGGTACCGGCGGGCGAGTTGCGGACCTTCTCGGCCACCACGCCGGGCTCCAGCCCGGAGTTGAAGGCGATCTGCTTCAGCGGGGCCTCCAGCGCCACCTTGACGATGTTGGCGCCGGTCGCCTCGTCACCTTTGAGCTTCAGCTCGTCCAGGACCGGGGCCGCCTGGAGCAGGGTCACGCCGCCACCGGCGACGATGCCCTCCTCGACGGCCGCCTTGGCGTTGCGGACCGCGTCCTCGATGCGGTGCTTGCGTTCCTTGAGTTCCACCTCGGTGGCGGCACCGGCCTTGATCACCGCCACACCGCCGGCGAGCTTGGCCAGCCGCTCCTGCAGCTTCTCGCGGTCGTAGTCGGAGTCGCTGTTTTCGATCTCGGCGCGGATCTGGGCGACCCGCCCGGCGATGGCGTCCGGGTCACCGGCGCCCTCGATGATGGTGGTCTCGTCCTTGGTGACGACGACCTTGCGGGACTTACCGAGCAGGCTCAGGTCGGCGTTCTCCAACGTCAGGCCGACCTCTTCGCTGATCACTTGACCGCCGGTGAGGATGGCCATGTCCTGCAGCATCGCCTTGCGGCGGTCGCCGAAGCCGGGGGCCTTGACCGCCACCGACTTGAAGGTGCCCCGGATCTTGTTGACGACCAGGGTGGACAGCGCCTCACCCTCGACGTCCTCGGCGATGATCAGCAGCGGCTTACCGGCCTGGATGACCTTCTCCAGCAACGGCAACAGGTCCTTGACCGTCGACACCTTGGAGCTGACCAGCAGGATGTAGGGCTCCTCGAGGACCGCTTCCTGCCGCTCGGGGTCGGTGACGAAGTAGCCCGAGATGTAGCCCTTGTCGAAGCGCATGCCCTCGGTGAGCTCGAGCTGCAGGCCGAAGGTGTTGGACTCCTCGACCGTGATGACGCCCTCGTTGCCGACCTTGTCCATCGCCTCGGCGATCAGGTCGCCGATCGACTGGTCGCCCGCGGAGATGGCCGCGGTGGCAGCGATCTGCTCCTTGGTCTCGACCTCCTTGGCGGACTTGAGCAGGGTCTCGGTTATCTTCTCGACCGCCTTCTCGATGCCGCGCTTGAGAGCCAATGGGTTGGCGCCGGCCGCGACGTTGCGCAGGCCCTCTTTGACCAGCGCCTGAGCCAGCACCGTGGCCGTCGTGGTGCCGTCGCCGGCGACGTCGTCGGTCTTCTTTGCGACTTCCTTGACCAGCTCGGCGCCGATCTTCTCGTACGGGTCCTCCAGCTCGATCTCCTTGGCGATGGACACGCCATCGTTGGTGATCGTGGGGGCACCCCACTTCTTCTCCAGGACGACGTTGCGGCCCTTGGGACCCAACGTCACCCGTACCGCGTCGGCGAGGGCGTTGAGGCCCCGCTCGAGGCCGCGACGGGCCTCTTCGTCGTACGCAATTGTCTTGGCCATTGCGAAGTGATTCCTCCGGATTGGGGATGACACGTCCTGGCCGGGCGCAGTGCCCGCGACGGACGACCATGGTTGGTCTCACTGTCCCGACCTAGCACTCACCGGTCGCGAGTGCCAACGTCATTCTTAGCACTCGCCTATGCCGAGTGCAAGAACACCCAAGGGTTATCGCGCAGCGCGTAAACCGTCGATGACGACATCGGTCGCCCGCTCGGCCAGCGCCGAGTCGTAGGCCTGCATGGCCTGGCATCCGACAAGGATTACCTTAAGATTCTTGCATCTCGACGTCGGGCCGCGCCGTGCCCGCTTCCTGTGCCGCGCGCAGCAGCTCGCCGATCATGGCCTTGAAGGCGTCTTCGGCCTCGGGCGCGGCGCAGGCGATGTCGATTCCGTATCCGGCCAGCGCGTCGACCAAGCCGCGGTCCGCGGCGCCCCAGTGCAGCACCATCGAGCGCAGAAAGGCGAACAGCGCCTCCTTGGTCGGGAAGTGGCGGTAAACCGTGCCCGCGCCGACGCCGGCGCGGCGGGCGATTTCGTCGATGGGCACCGCCAGGCCCTCGGCCGCGCACGTTTGGTAGGCGACGTTCAGCACGCGCGCACGATTGCGCGCCGCGTCGGCGCGCAGCGGCCGTTCCGGCTGCGCGGGGTGCTGGGCGGCCAGTACTACGGTCCAGGAGGTTTCGGCGAGTTCCGCGGCTACCCGAAAGTGATGGGGTCCAGCAAGCGGTCCCACGACGTCGACGTGCAACGCAAGTTGTGGGCCGTGTCCGAAGAACTCACCGGCGTGGTCTACCCCATCTACTGACGGTTGCCAGACTGGGGGCATGTCCCTCGTCGTACCGCCCTATCCGCCGCCCCGCTATACCAAGGACCAGCCGGAGATCAGCGCCTGGCTGAAGCGAGCCGGGGCAGCGCCGGATTACGAAACCTTCGGAGTCAAGTACCACTATCTGGCCAATCAGCAAGCCACCGATGGCGATTACGGCCTGTACCGGGTGGACATCGCGGCGGCCGGCGGCGGGCCCGGACCGCATTTTCACCGGGCGATGTCCGAGGCGTTCTTCGTGCTGTCCGGGACGATGAAGCTCTACGACGGCACCGCGTGGGTCGACGGGCAGCAAGGGGACTTTCTCTACGTCCCGCCGGGCGGTATCCATGGATTCCGCAATGAGGCGGACGAACCGGCGTCGGTTCTGATGCTCTTCGCCCCCGGCGCGCCGCGCGAGGCCTATTTCGAAGGTTTCTCGGCGCTGGCCGACATAACCGATGACGAACGCCGGGAATGGTTCATCCGCCACGACAATTACTTCGTCCAGCAGTAGGCCCAATGCCGTTGCGGTAGTTGCACGTAAGGTGTGGCCCGTGCACGCGAAGAAGCCGTCGAAGCGGGCTGCGGCCTCGGCGCGGATGAAGATGGAAATGGCGGTGAGCGCCCCGGTCCGGGTGGCGGTACGGGTCAAGCGGCTCGGACCCGAGGCGTCCCCGGGTTATCGGCGGCGGGCGGCGGTGCGAAAGCCCGCGCCTTCGCCGACGGCTACCAGCGAGGGGCTTGGCCGGATTCGCCGCCACCAGGCGGTGCGCACCGCGTCGCAGCAGCGCACCGTTCAACGACCCAAGCGGTAGTCGCCGTCGACCAGCTCACGGGTGCGTTCATAGAAAATTCGCCCGCTATAAGGCAATTGGGTGACCACTTTGCCGCTGGGATGGCGGAAGTAATTGCTGCACGCCAGCCAGACCTTGCCGGCCATGGCGGCCTGAATCTCGTCGTTGTAGCGTCGCTGCGCCTCGGCCGTCACCTCGACCGTGCGCGCGCCCCGGCTATCCATCACGTCGAGGATGTGGCGGTTGAACGTGATCTGCGCCTCGTGGATGTAGATGATCGAGTTGACCCCGTTGGTGTTGGGCCCGTACAGCATGAAGAAGTTCGGATACCCGGCTACCAGGGTGCCCAGGTAGGCCTCGGCACCGTCGATCCAGTCCTCGCGGAGGTGACGGCCGCCGGCTCCGTAGACGTCGATGCTGGACAGATAGTCGGCGGCTCTGAACCCGGTGCCGTAAATGATGGTGTCCACCCGGTGCTCGACGCCGTCGACGGTACGCACCCCGCGTTCGGTCAGCTCCGCGATGGGGGTGGTCTCTAGGCTGACGTTGGGTAAGGCGAACGTGGGGTACCAGTCGCGCGACATCAGCGGCCGCTTGCAGCCCGCCGGGTAGTCCGGCGTCAGCTTGGCGCGTAACTCCGGGTCGGCCACCTTACGGGTGAGGTAGCTGCGCGCCAGCTCGGTGGCTTCGCGGGTCTGGGCGGCGTCGACGTCGAAGCTGGCCGACTCGTAGGCATCGAAGGCCTCGTCACGCAGCTTTTGCGCCATCGCCGGGTAGCGTTCGAACAGCTCCTGCTGCTCGGGGGTGAACGGGAAGTCGAATCGGGGTGCGATCCAGATCGGCGTCCGCTGAAACACCGTCAGATGCGCGGTCCTTGGCGCGATGGCGGGGACGTATTGAATCGCGCTGGCGCCCGTGCCTACGGAGGCCACTCGCTCGCCGGCCGTCGGCTTGCTGTGGTCCCAGCGCGCCGAGTGGAATCGGCGCCCCCGGAACCGCCCGGTGCCTGGAATGTCCGGAATGTTGGGCACATCGAGCATCCCAACGGCACTGACTACCACGTCGAAATGGTGCTCCTGGCCGTCGTCGGTGGTCAGCGTCCAACGGCGCTGGGTGTCCGACCAGCGCGCGGTGGCCACCGTGGCGCCCGGCCGCAGGTGCTCGGCCAGCCCGTGCTCGATGGCCACCCTTTCCAGATAGGCCAAAATTTCCGGCTGATTCGCATAGGTCTTGCTCCACCGCGGGTTGGGCGCAAAGGAATACGAGTACAGGTGGGACGGGACGTCGCAGGCCGCCCCTGGAAACGTGTTGTGGCGCCAGGTCCCGCCGAACCCGTCGGCCCGGTCGAAAATCGTGAACTGGTAACCCCCTCGGCAAGCTGGATTCCCATGGCGATGCCGCCGGCACCCGCGCCGATGATCCCGATGGTGGGTTTTAGCCCCATTGCGAAAAATAGGGTCGTTCTGGCTTGCTCTTTTCCACCAGGATGAACACCACGCCCCACGGATCGACGAACCAGGTGGTGCGGACTCTTGCGACCTCCGCGATTCCACTGACCACAAAGCGCACTCCCCTGCTCTCCAGCTGAGCGCGGGTGGCGTCCAGGTCCTCACAGATCAGCCCCACGTGCGAGAGCCCATGGTCGGTGAGAGCCCGGCCGGCGCGGCCGCCCGAGTCCTCGACGCTGAGGTATTCGATGACCTCGAGCACCCGGTCGCCATCGGCCTCAAATCCCACTATCGCGGCTTTCATGCTGGGGTCGCCCACCAGCTCGCCCATGTCGTTGCGAATGGCGTTACCGGTCATGACATACGGCGGCGAGAGCACATGCAGGCCTAATACGTCGCGGTAGAACGCCACCGCGGCCTCGCAATCCGGAACGCACACCCCGGTGTGGGCCAATCCGGTAATCACGTTCTCGACTCTACGTCGGGCGGCGCGAAATCGGGGAGGGCCGGGCGGCCGATAATGGCCCGGTGCGGTCAGTCGAAGAACATCAGCGCGTCGTAGCGGAGTTGATTCGTCCCCGGGCGGCGGTCCCGGTTGCATTGAGCGAGGCGCTGGGGCTGGCGCTCGCCGAGGACGTCATCGCGCAACTGGCGCTGCCGGTTTTCGACAACTCCGCGATGGACGGCTACGCGGTGCGCGCCGAAGACACCGCCGCCGCCACACCAGAGAAGCCGGTGCTGTTGCCCGTCACCGAGGACATACCCGCCGGGCGCACCGCCGAATTGACGCTGCAGCCCAAGACCGCGCACCGCATCATGACCGGCGCCCCGGTGCCGGCCGGGGCGACGGCCATCGTGCCGGTCGAGGACACCGACGGCTGCATGGAGTTCGTGGCGATCCGGGAGCCGCGCGAGCCCGGCAAGCACATCCGCCGCGCGGGTGAAGACGTTGCCCCCGGCACCACAGTGTTGCGCCGGGGCCAGGTGGTGACCCCGGCCGTGCTCGGGCTGGCGGCGGCGTTGGGAATGCCTGAGCTGCCGGTGATTCCGCGCCAGCGCGTGCTGCTGATCTCTACCGGGTCGGAGCTGGTGCCGCCGGGCATCCCGCTGCGGCCCGGACAGATATACGAGTCCAACTCGGTGATGCTGGCCGGGGCCGTGCGCGACGCAGGGGCCGAGGTGATCGCCGTCGCGACCGCCGAAGACGATGTCGCGCAGTTCAGCTCGATCATCGACCGATATGCCGCGGACTCCGACCTGATCATCACCAGCGGCGGCGTCAGCGCCGGTGCCTACGAGGTGGTCAAGGACGCCTTCGGCCGCGACGGTGACCAAGGCGTGGAATTCGTCAAGGTGGCGATGCAGCCCGGGATGCCGCAAGGTATCGGGCGGGTGGCCGGCACCACGATCGTCACCCTGCCCGGCAACCCGGTCAGCGCGCTGGTGTCTTTCGAGGTGTTCATCCGGCCCGCACTGCGAAAAGCCATGGGGCTGCCGGATCCGGACCGCCCGCACCGGCCCGCCATCCTCACCGAGTCGTTGACCTCGCCGCCCGGCAAACGTCAATTCCGGCGCGCGGTACTCGACCGCGACGCCGGCACGGTCATCAGTTACGGCCCACCGGCCTCACACCATCTGCGTTGGCTGGCATCGGCGAACGGGCTGCTGGACATCCCGGAGGACGCGGTGGAAGTGGCCGCCGGAACGCAGCTTCAGGTGTGGGACCTCGGCTAGGTCACGGCTCGTAAGATGGCCGGGTGGCACGTCGCCCCCGCACCATCGGTCCCACCGCCGAGGACCCGGCCTTCAGCCCGCAACATGCGCTGGAGTTGGTGCGCTCCACCGTCCCGCCCGTACACCGCGCCGGGCGACCGTTCATCGCCGCCGGTCTCGCGGTGGCCGCCGCCGGCCGCCACCACCGGTGGGTACGGCGGGCGGGCCTGCTGGCGGCCGGTGCCTGCGCGGCGTTCTTCCGGCACCCCCCGCGGGTGCCGCCCACCCGGCCCGGCGTCATTGTGGCGCCGGCCGACGGCGTGATCTGCGTGATCGACTCCGCGGCCCCGCCCGCCGAACTCGGCATGGGTGACGCACCGCTGCCCCGGGTCAGCATATTTCTCTCGCTGCTGGACGCCCATGTCCAGCGCGCGCCGGTGGGCGGCGAGGTGATCGCCATGCAGCACCGGCCCGGCCGCTTCGGCTCGGCCGACCTTGCGGCGGCCAGCACGCAAAATGAACGCACCGCTCTGCGGATCCGCACCCCCAGCGGCGCCGAGGTGGTCGTCGTGCAGATCGCCGGGCTGCTGGCGCGGCGCATCATTTGTGACGCCGGAGTCGGCGACAAGCTGACGATCGGTGAGACCTACGGGCTGATCCGGTTCGGCTCCCGATTGGACACCTACCTGCCGGCGGGCGCCGAACCGCTGGTCACCACCGGACAGCGCGCGATCGCCGGCGAAACCGTGCTGGCCGAGCTGCCATGATCAGCAAGCCGCGCGGCAGGCCGGCGGTCAACCTGCAGATCTTGCCCAGCGCGATGACGGTGCTCTCCATCTGCGCGGGCTTGACCTCGATCAGATTCGCCCTCGAGCACCAGCCCAAGGCTGCGATGGCGTTGATCGCCGCAGCGGCCATTTTGGACGGCCTGGACGGCCGGGTGGCCCGCATGCTGGACGCCCAGTCGCGGATGGGCGAAGAAATCGACTCGCTGGCCGACGCGGTGAACTTCGGGGTGGCACCGGCAATCGTGCTCTACGTGACCATGCTGTCGACCTCACCGGCCGGTTGGGTGGCGATCCTGCTCTACGCCGTCTGCGTGGTGTTGCGGCTGGCGCGCTACAACGCGCTGCAGGCCGATGGAAGTCAGCCCGCCTACACGCACGAATTCTTCGTGGGCATGCCGGCGCCGGCGGGCGCGGTTTCGATGATCGGGCTGATGGGACTCAAACTGCAGTTCGGTGAGGGCTGGTGGACCTCAACGGTTTTCCTGTGCATCTGGATCACCGGGACGTCGATGCTGTTGATCAGCAAGATCCCGATGCGCAAGATGCACGCCGCCGCCGTCCCGCCCAGCTGGGCGGCCCCGCTACTCGCGGTGCTGGCGATGTGCGCGGCGGCCGCGGTGCTCGCGCCCTACCTGTTGATCTGGGTGATCATCATCGCCTACCTGTGCCATGTCCCGTTCGCGGTGCGCAACCAGCGCTGGCTGGCCGCCCACCCGGAGGCCTGGGCCGCCGAACCCAAGCAACGTCGCGCTGCCCGTCGCGCCACCCGCCGAGCACACCCGAACCGCCGGTCGATGGCGCGGCTGGGGCTGCGCAAACCGGGTGGGCGCCTGCCGTGACCTCGGCTGGCGGCGTCACCCGTCAACTCACCTTGACGGCCCGGCTGAACACCTCCGCCGTCGACTCGCGCCGCGGTGTCGTCCGGCTGCATCCGAGCGTCATTGCGGCCCTTGGCATTCGGGAGTGGGACGCGGTATCGCTGACCGGGTCGCGGACCACGGCGGCGGTCGCGGGCCTGGCCGGCCCGGAAACCCCGGTCGGCACCGTGCTGCTCGACGACGTCACGTTGTCCAACGCCGGGCTGCGCGAGGGCACCGCGGTGATCGTCAGCTCAGTCACCGTTTACGGGGCGCGGACGGTGACGCTGTCCGGCTCGACGCTGGCCACCCAGTCGATCACACCGGTCACCTTGCGACAGGCATTGCTCGGCAAGGTATTGACCGTCGGCGACGCCGTGTCGCTGCTGCCCCGCGACCTCGGCCCCGGCACCTCGACGTCGGCCGCCACCCGCGCGCTGGCCGCTTCGGTGGGCATCAGCTGGACCTCGGAGCTGCTGACCGTCACCGGCACCGACCCCGCGGGCCCGGTCAGCGTGCAGCCCAACTCCTTGGTGACGTGGGGCACCGGTGTTCCGGCTGGCGCCGCGACGTCATCGCAGGAATTCCTGGACGTGGCAAGCCCGGAGACCGTCGTCGAGGAACTCAAGGGCTGCGGGCCACAGGCCGCCAAACTCACCGAGTGGCTCAAGCTCGCGCTCGACGAGCCGCACCTGCTCAAGACCTTGGGCGCCGGCACCAACCTCGGTGTGCTGGTGTCGGGCCCGGCCGGCGTGGGCAAGGTGACGCTGGTGCGCGCGGTGTGCGACGGCCGCAGGCTGGTCAAAGTGGATGGCCCCGAGGTCGGCGCACTGGCGCCCGAAGACCGGCTGAAAACCGTGGCCTCCGCGGTGAAGACGCTTCGCGACGGTGGTGGTGTCTTGTTGATCACCGATGTCGACGCCCTGCTGCCGGCCACCGCCGAACCGGTGGCCGCGCTGATTCTGGGCGAGCTGCGCACCGCCGTGGCCACCGAAGGCGTCGCATTGATCGCCACCTCCGCGCGGCCCGACCAGCTAGACGCCCGGTTGCGGGCCCCGGACCTGTGTGACCGGGAACTGAGCCTGCCGCTGCCCGACGCCGGCACCCGCAAGGCGCTGCTCGAGTCGCTGCTGAAATCGGTGCCCGCCGGTGCCCTCGACCTCGATGAGATCGCAGCGCGCACACCGGGTTTCGTGGTCGCCGACCTCGCGGCCCTGCTGCGTGAGGCGGCGCTGCGGGCAGCGTCGCGCGCCAGCTCCGACGGCCGGCCTCCCGAGCTGAACCAGGAGGACCTGGTCGGTGCGTTGACCGTGATCCGGCCGCTGTCGCGGTCGGCCAGCGAGGAAGTCACCGTCGGCAACGTCACCCTCGACGATGTCGGGGACATGGCCGAGGCGAGGCAGGCTCTGACCGAGGCCGTCTTGTGGCCACTGAAGCATCCCGACACCTTCGCCCGGTTGGGTGTGGAGCCGCCCCGCGGAGTGCTGTTGTACGGGCCGCCCGGCTGCGGCAAGACCTTCGTCGTGCGCGCCCTGGCCAGCACCGGGCAACTGTCCGTGCACGCCGTCAAAGGCTCGGAGCTGATGGACAAGTGGGTCGGTAGCTCGGAACGGGCCGTCCGCGAGCTGTTTCGCCGCGCCCAAGACTCGGCCCCGTCACTGATCTTCCTCGACGAGATCGATGCGCTGGCGCCACGGCGCGGGCAAAGCTTCGACTCGGGCGTGACCGATCGCGTGGTGGCCGCGCTGCTGACTGAGCTCGATGGCGTCAACCCGCTGCGCGACGTTGTGGTACTGGGCGCCACCAACCGCCCGGAGCTGATCGACCCCGCCCTGCTGCGCCCGGGCCGGCTGGAACGGCTGGTCTTCGTCGAACCCCCCGACGCCGCCGCCCGCCGCGAAATTCTGCGCACCGCAGGCAAATCCATTCCGTTGAGCGCCGACGTCGACCTGGACGACGTGGCCGCAGCACTCGACGGCTACAGCGCCGCCGATTGTGTGGCACTGCTGCGCGAGGCCGCCCTGACCGCGATGCGACGATCCATCGACGCCACCGACGTGACCGCCGCCGACCTGGCTGCGGCGCGCCAGACGGTGCGCCCCTCGCTGGATCCAATGCAGTTGGACGCGCTAAGGGCCTTCGCCAAGGCTCTCTAGCACCGCTCGAACTATCGGCTCATCGGCTTCGTAACCCCTTCGCATACATCATCTGGGAAACGGTTGTCCCGACGGCTTCAACAAGAGCAGACATGAACGACGAGCGGCCAGTCCTCGTGAGACTGCCATGATCGCGATGCAGCCTTCAGCCGGCCTGGTTGCTCCCGGGCGCCGGGCGGTGCCGCTGCCGAAATGGCGTGAGGTCGCGCCGACCAGACGGGTCATGGTGGTCGCCGTCATGGTGTCGATGGTCGCGTTCCTCGACAGCACCATGGTGAATCTGGCACTGCCGGCCACCGAGCGCGACCTCGGCGGAGGCCTATCCCGGGAAGTAACAGCACACTTCGGCGGCGTGCCCGGAAAACCGGGTCGCGATCTGCCGGGCGCACTCATCGGGAGTTCCCACGATCCCGATCCGGGCCACCATCTCCTCGCGGATCAGCCGGCGCATCTCGGCGAAGCGGCCTTGCTTGGACAGCGCGTTGAGTTCGGGCTGAATGTCGGCCCACCCCTTGGCCTCGAGCACCGGCAGATAGGCCGGAGTCGAGCCGTACAACGCAATCAGAGACGCCACCCCGTCTATCGCGGCCGCCAGATCGACTTCGTCGCGGCCGACGGCAACCACGGCCTGGGCGATGATCGCGAAGTCCTCCGGGGGCCGACCGGAGCGACGCAACCCCTCGTTGACCGCGGGGATGGTGCGTTCGGCGAAGTGACGGGAGCTGTTGAAAGGCATCACCAATAGCCCGTCGGCGACTTCGGCGGCGGTGCGTGTCAGGAGCGGGCCCAGCGCGCCCAGCACCACCGCGGGAGGTCCGAACGGGTTGGGGCCGGGATCGAAGTTGGGCGTCATGATCGTTGTGTGAAGAACTCGCCGCGAAAGTCTAGCCGTCGCTGGCCTTCCCACGCCGCGAAGATGGCCTTGATCGCCGCGATGGTCTCGGCCATGCGTGCGGCCGGCCTCTCCCATGCACTGCCATAACGCTTTTCGATGTGAGCCTTGACCTGCGAACCCAGGCCGAGCCGGAACCGTCCGCCGCTGTAGCACTGCAGGTCGTAGGCGGCGTGTGCCAAATGCAATGGGCTGCGCGGCGGAGCGATCGCCACGTTGGTCATCAGGTCCAGGCCGGTCGTGCCGGCGGCGATCAGTGCTGGGAAGAAAACGTCGTGTGGGCCTTCGAAGGTGAACAGAGGCCGTCGGCGCCGGTCGCGGCGATGTCGGCGGCGCTCTGCGTCGCCCGCACGGGTGAGCCGTCAACTGGAAGATGTACTTTCATGCACTCACCGTTCTTGGGAGGAAGTCGCGTTACTCGGAAAGCTGAAATTCGACGATCTCCGCGACCGCGTCCACCGCATCGCTGAGTGCGACCAGGCGGTCGGCCGCCGACGGCGCCGACAACACCGTGTAACGGTCGGCGGTGCCGATCGGGAAGCGAGACGCCAACGCGAACAGGCGTTGACCGGGATCGTCAGCGGTGTGCTCGCCGAGGAGCAGCTCGCGATCCGGCAGCGTAACGCCGCGTGCATCCGCGATCCGCTCGAACAGCGCCATGGCCCGGTCTTCGACGTCACGCAACTGCGACGCGGTGACCGTCTCACCCGGATCGTCGGGCCACAGGTTTATGGTCGCCCGCGGGTAGGGATCGTCGGGCAGCCATTGCGACACCCGGATTCGCTCCCCGGTGCGGCAGTGCAGCAGGTAGCGGGCAGCGCCCTGATCGGCGCAGTCGATGATGCTGGCCAGAACACCCACGTTACAACGCAACTCACCGCCGCCAACCTCACGGCCGCCCGAGATCAGCACCACGCCGAACGGATCACCGGTGTCGAGGCAGTGCCGGACCAGTGCACTGTAGCGGGGCTCGAAGATCCGCAACGGCAGATCCTGATCCGGCAGTAGCGCCGATTCCAGCGGAAACATCGCCAGCTCACGGGATTCGGGTGCGCGCATCAGATTTCCAGCTCGGCCACCAGCGCGTCGACCACCGCCCGCAGGTCGTCGTCGTGTTCCTCGGCGACCCGGCGCTGCCGTTGGTAGGAGGCACCCGCGCGCGGGATGTCGGCCACTGCGGCCAGCTCATCGACGCAATCCAACGACTTCGCGACCGGCTCCAACCGCGTCAGGACGTCGTCGAGATCTTCGGTCACCAGTCGCTCGTTGCTGTCGGCGTCCAAGATGATGACCGCGTCCAGGCCGTACCGGGCGGCGCGCCATTTGTTTTCCTGGACATGCCAGGGCGGCATGGTGGGCAGCGTCTCACCCGCGTCGAGCCGGCGATCCAAGTAGACGATCAGGCAATGGGTCAGCGCGACCAGCGCTCCCAGCTCCCGCAGGTTGGACACCCCGTCGAAAATCCGCACCTCGAGGGTGCCCAGATGCGGTGAAGGCCTGATATCCCAACGGATTTCGTTCATGTGGTCGATGATGCCGGTCTTTTTCTGATCGTAGACGAAGCCCTCGAATTCCGCCCAGGTCTGGAATTGGAACGGCAGCCCGGCGGTGGGCAACTGCTGGAACATCATCGCGCGATTGCTGGCGTAACCGGTGTCTTCGCCGCCCCACCACGGCGACGATGCCGACAGCGCCAGTAGATGCGGGTAGTAGTTGAGTAAGGAGGTCATGATCGGCATCACCTTGTTCGCAGACGAGATCCCGACGTGAACGTGCACGCCCCAGATCAGCATCTGCCGGCCCCACCATTGCGTGCGTTTGATCAGTTCGGCGTAGCGCGGGGCGTCGGTGAGTTTCTGCGACGACCACCGCGCGAACGGGTGGGCGCCCGCCGAGAACAACTCCATGCCTCGGCTCCGGACGATGCGGCGAGCGGGGCCGAGGTTCCCGCGCAGATCCTCCATCGCCTCCGGGACGGATGCACAGATGCCGGTGACGAATTCGACAGTATTGCGCAACAGTTCCTTGTGCACGCACGGGTTTTCGCCGATCTCGGCAATGACCGCGGTGGCTTCGTTGCTCAGGTCGCGGGTCTGCGCGTCGACGAGCGCGAACTCCCACTCCACACCGATGGTCGGACGTGGCGAGGGCGCGAAGTCGATGTGGGCTCGGGCGCGGTTAGCCGGCACCGATGACACCGCACGCCACCCGCTTGCCGGCGTCACCGGTGCTCATCGTCATTGCGTCGGGACCGGGTGTGCCGTTGGTCTGGTTGTAGCGATCCGGCGGGATGTTGGCGAAGTTGTCGGCGCCGGCGTGAATGATGATTGCGGTCTTCTGGCCGGTGACCAAGTCGTCCATGGTGAATGCGTCGGTGGTGGTCACCAGCATCGCGGAGCCGTCCTTGCGCACCTGAAGCGAGGTCAGGTCACCGCTGGCGGGCTCGCTGGCGTGCCCGGGCACCTGCAAATGCCCACCCGCGGAAAGGAAATCCCCCGGCGCCCCACCGGTCGGGGCCACCGAGTTGGGCTCGCACTTGCCGACCTTATGGATGTGCAGCCCGTGGAATCCGGGCGAGAGCACGCCGTTGGCGGTCGTCTCGATGGTGACGGTGGCGTAGCCGTTGTTGAATTCGAACTTCGCGGTGGCCACCTGGGTGCCGTCCGGCGCCTTCAGCTGGGTGGTGATGTTAGGTGACGCGGCGGACGCCGCCTCGGGCTTTCCGGTTCCCGAGGGAGCCGGTGATCCGGTCCAGACCGACGGCGTAGTACCCGGTGAGGTCGATGCGTGTTGAGGCGACGAGCACGCGCTCAACAGCGCGACAGAAGTGGCCGCGGACAACGCGGAGATGATGACGGCGGCAGTGCGGTAACCGGCGAGCTTAGGCATAGCGGAAGCCTAACCGGTCGGGGATCTTTCTAGCCCGCAACGAGGACGATGACCCCCGGTGGCTCGTTGCTCAGCGCGGGAATTCGCGGTTGGACGGGTGCGCCCAGCTTCTGGCCGACGGCGTCCGCGGTGGCGTGCTCATCGTCAGCGTCGGTGTAGTACACCGTGGTGGCCGAGACGTCGGGCACCACGAGGTTGTCGACCTTGGTGACCTTGAAACCGGCGGCCGTGAGCTGGTCCTTGGTCCGCGCGGCGACGCCCTCTTTCGACGAGATGTTGTACACCTGCACCTCGGCCTGGTTGCCCGCAGGCTTGTTGCTCGTCGAGGTGGGCGACGCACTGGTGGTGGTCACCGTGGAAACGGGCGACGCCGAGTCGTCGTCGGAGTTTTGCGACGAACCCAAAGCCTGCCAGCCGAGCAAGAGGAAGATGACGCCCAGGAATATCAGCACCATCACCATGGCTCGCAGGGGAAGCCCCGTCGAGTCGGGAACTCGCTCTTTCATCGAGCCCACTGTAGCGAGTCAGGTCACCTCGAAGCCGAGGCGCCGCGCTGCCCGCGCCTTCTGGCGGCTGGCACGCAGCCGGCGGAGCCGTTTCACCAGCATCGGGTCGGCGGCCAGCGCTTCGGGCCGATCGACCAGCGCGTTGAGTACCTGGTAGTACCGCGTCGCCGACATCGAGAACAGCTCTTTGATGGCCTCTTCTTTCACACCGGCGTATTTCCACCACTGCCGTTCGAATGCGAGGATGTCGTGCTCGCGGCGGGTGAGTCCATCTGCGATTTCAGAATCGTTCCCCGATCGATTTGCCCGCGCCATGGCGCTGTCCATATCGCTTCCCCTGGACCCTTCCGGCGAATTATCGACGCTCTGATGACTTGACTTAGCTAAGGGCGTGTTTCGGCGAATATTGAACCACGGCCCAAACCCTCAAGCAGTCATCCAGACCCGCGAGTCGGCCGATTGGCCCAGATTTGCCCGCACCGAATCGCCGGTGCCGGCGCGCACGCGGTACCTTAGCCGACCATGGCAGTCGTACCGATTCGCATCGTCGGAGATCCCGTCCTGCACACGCCGACGACGCCGGTGCCGGTCGCCGCCGACGGCTCCCTGCCGGCGGATTTGCCCGAGTTGATCAACACCATGTACGAGACCATGGACGCCGCACACGGAGTCGGCCTGGCGGCCAACCAGATCGGGGTGGGCTTGCGGCTCTTCGTCTACGACTGCGCCGACGAACGGGGAATGACCGAATGCCGGCGCGGTGTCGTCGTCAACCCGGTCCTGGAAACCTCCGAGATACCTGAGACCATGCCCGACCCGGCGAACGACGACGAGGGTTGCCTGTCGGTTCCCGGCGAGTCGTTCCCCACCGGCCGGGCCAAGTGGGCGCGGGTCACCGGACTCGACGCCGACGGCAAGCCAGTCACGATCGAGGGCACCGGCCTGTTCGCGCGAATGCTGCAGCACGAGACCGGGCACCTGGATGGGTTTCTGTATCTGGACCGTCTCATCGGCCGGTACGCGCGCAGCGCGAAACGCGCCGTCAAAGCCAACGGCTGGGGTGTTCCCGGCCTGTCGTGGCTGCCCGGCGAAGGGCCGGACCCGTTCGGTCACTGATGTTCTCGTGGCCGGAACTGGGCACGCGGGTGACGGTCCGTTACCGGCGAGCAAGCGGTTCGGTCCCGCCGCTGACCGATGCGGTGGGACACCTATTGGCGGTGGACCCCGTCGTGCGGGTGCAGACGAAAACGGGCGCGGTGGCCGAGTTCCCGCCCGGCGACGTGGTCGCGCTGCGGGTGCTGACCGACGCGCCGGTACGCACCTCCGACATCCGGTCGGTTGAACATGCGGCCGCTTCGGCCTGGCCCGGCGAAGACCGGGCTTGGCTGGACGGCTGGCTACTGCGGGTCGGCCACGGGTCCGATCTGGCCGCCAATTCCGCAGTGCCCCTTGATGTTTCCGCCGGTCTGCATACCATTCCCGCGATCGTCGCGTGGTACCGGCACCGCGGGCGGACGCCACGACTGGCCATTCCGGACCGTTTGTTGGCGCCACCGCCAGGGCTGACGAGCGAACACACCGAACGAGTTCTGGTGCAAGACGTGTCCCAAATGGCCGCAGCCGAATCCGACCCCGTCGCCACAGTGTCGGCTGGCCCGAACGTCATCAATGGGGAGCTCACGGTCGCGATCCACCCCGGCGCTGGGACGGTGCGTGCGGCGGTGAGCGACGCGCCCGACGGCACGCGATGGGTAGGTCTGTCGATAACACGCCTGGCTCCCGGTCGGCTCGACGATCGCTCTGCGGTGACCGGGTGCGAAACATTGTTGGCATGGGGCGCACACCACGGCGCCACACGCGCCTACCTGTATGTACCCGGCAGCGGCGCAACGCCGCTCGCTGACGCACTGGGTTTCCGGCTGCACCATCGCCGACGCTATTTCCCGGCCCGCCTCAGCTCCTCAGATAGCGTCTAGTCATGCCCGACGACCCGCCGCGTTTGCGGCTGGCCACCTGGAACGTGAATTCGATCCGCACTCGGCTGCACCGCGTGGTGGACTGGTTGGCCCGAGCCGACGTCGACGTGTTGGCCATGCAGGAGACCAAGTGTTCCGACGGCCAGTTCCCGACCCTGCCGTTGTTCGAACTCGGTTACGAGGTGGCACATGTCGGTTTCAATCAGTGGAACGGCGTGGCGATCGCCTCTCGGGTTGGTCTCGACGATGTACAGATCGGATTCGAAGGCCAACCCACCTGGAGCAGTAAGCCGGACGTCGCCGCCACGGCGGAAGCCCGCGCATTGGCCGCCACCTGCGCCGGCGTCCGCGTCTGGAGCCTCTACGTGCCCAACGGGCGCGCACTCGACGATCCGCACTATACCTACAAGCTCGATTGGCTTGCCGCCCTGCGTGATACGGCTACCGGGTGGTTGCGCGACGATCCCACCGCACAGATCGCGCTGGCCGGCGACTGGAATATCGCCCCGAAGGACGAAGACGTCTGGAGCACCGAGTTCTACGCCGGCGCCACACACGTGTCCGAGCCGGAGCGCCGTGCCTTCAACGCCATCGTCGACGCACAATTCGCCGATGTGGTACGGCCTTTCGCGCCCGGACCCGGGGTCTACACTTACTGGGACTACACCCAGCTGCGGTTCCCGAAAAGACAAGGCATGCGCATCGACTTCATCCTCGCCTCACCGGCGTTGGCCGACCGTGTGACCGCCGCGCAGATTGTCCGCGAGGAGCGCAAAGGAAAAGCGGCCAGCGATCACGCGCCGGTTTTCATTGACGTGAGGCGCGACTAACCGCCTTCAGGCGTCCGCACCGCACCCACCGGCAAGTTAAGCTCGGGGAAATTGAATGCGGCCGCTCGTTGTCTGTGGGTTTGCAAAGTGGCAGGCTTGGCATTTGTTAGAAGCGGAAAACTGTTTTTTTGCTGTTAACTTTCCGTTCAGCGGGTATACCTGTCTGGCGATGCGGGTTGGCGGCAAGAACATCCAAGCCAGGGAGTCATCATGAGTGTCATCGGCGGAGCAGTCCGAGGCGTGGGGCAGGTGGTGAATCGTGCCGCGACCGCGACCACCGCGGCCGCCGGCGCTGTGGGCGGCGCGGCGGTGAACGGAGTTATCGGCGGTGTCACGGGGGCCGCTGAGGGCGTCAAGCGGGGAATGACCAGCGGCAGCCACTCGACGCCGGCGGCCGCGCTGGCGTTCGGCGCACTCGGCGTCGCCGGCCTGGTGGAGTGGCCGGTGCTGCTGGCGGTTGGCGGCAGCGCCTTGCTGTTGCAGCGGCTGAACCGCAAGAACAGGTCAGCCACGCAGGGGAAAGCCAACCTCAAGCCGGTCCCGGTGGAAGCCCCAACGGAAAAGCGCACACCGCAGAAATCCGCCAGTAAGTCGGCAGCCAAGAAGGCGACCGGACGCCGGGCGGGTACCGCCGAGTTGCGCAGCACCAACTGATAAGGACCATTCGAACAAGCTTTGACTATTACAACCTCAATACGACGATCTGTGCCGTTGCGAGCCGTCGCAGCCGGCGTCCAGGCAACCACCGGCCTCGTTGAGACCGGTCTCAGCATCGCCGCTATCCCGCTGCGGGAGGGTGCCCGGGCAATCTCGGGTGACTTGCCCCAGCGACCGATGAGCCGGCGGTGCTGGCGCGGGGATGACCGGGCCTGGATCGAGGTGCGCGGCCTAGACGGCGCCGGCGAAGTCGGGTGCCGCGTGCTCGACGCCATCCGGGCCCACCCCGGTGTCACGTCGGCGAGCCTGAACTTTCCCTTGTCGCGGGTCGTGGTCAGCATCACCGGCCCGGACACCTCGCTGCGCGACTTGTACCGCATCGTCGACGCCGCCGAGAAAGCGCATGTCCCGAAAAAAGAGTTGAAAGGCGCGGCGCCCCGGACAAGTCTGCCCGGCGACGGGGTGGTCGTGGCGACCAGAGCCGTCACCGCCGCGGCGAGCGCGACCGGTCTCGGCATAGCGCTGACCGGCCGGGCGCTGCGCTGGCCGCGACTGCCCGTTGCCGTGCTGGCCGGCGTGGCGGCGGTGGACTACCAGCCGTGGCTGCGCCGGATCCTCGAGGACCGCATCGGCCGGCCCGCGACGGACACGGTGCTGGCACTGGCCATGACCGCGGCGGAAACGCTCACCCTGTCCCCGGCGTCACTGTCGGTCGGTCTGCTGATGCAGTCGCTGAAAGCCGCCGAATGCCGCGCCGAGGCGCGTGCATGGCGCCAGCATGAGCCGGAGCTGGCCCGTCACGCCGATTGCCCGCACGTGGACGCGTCGTCGCGGCAGAAGCCGCCGCCGGGCCGGCCCAGGGAACACCACGCCGGTCGTTTCGCGCTCATTCAAGCGGTCAGCGCCGGGCTGGTCGGCGCCACCACCCGCAATCTGAACATGGCCGCGACGGCGGTCCTGGTGACCGCGCCGGTGGCCAACCGCACCACGCCGGAGGCCTTCGCCGCGGCGCTGGGACAGGGACTGGCGGATCGGCACGCGGTCCTCGCGTTGCGGCCGGAGGCGCTGCGCCGCTTGGATCGGGTCGACGCGATCGTCATCGACCCCCGAGTGCTGTGCACCCACACGTTACGGGTGTCCCGGATTCGGGGTGCCCAGGAAGCCGGGTTGGGGGCGGCGTGGTCGCGCGCTCAGCTGCTCCTGGAAAGGAATGGCCTGCGCCCGGGCTGGCACTCGGTGCCCGGGATAGCGGCCGGTGAGACGAAACCCAAAGTCGAGGCGCTTTTCTCGCTGTCCCACGATCCGTTGGCGTCGGCCGTGGTCGCCGAGGCGCATCGGACCGGGTCGGAACTGGTTTCCGTCGATGACGATTCGCTGGGTGAATTGCGACCCGCCTTCGACGACATCAGGCCGTTGGACCCGCGCGCTAACGGCGCCGCCATCGACGACGCCCTGGCCCGTGCCGTGGCGCATCTGCACGACGCGGGTCGCACCGTGGCCGTGTTGTGTTCGCCTGACGCACAAGGGGTTTGGTCAGCTGATGTCACGCTGGGCATGATGCCGCAGTCTGGGGCGGGCGCACCGCCGTGGTACGCCGACCTGCTGCTGCCCGACCTGACGGCGGCCTGGCGGGTGCTGCACGCACTTCCCGCGGCTAAGGCCGCGGCCCAGCGCGGGGTGGGCATATCGGCCGGCGCGACGGCGATGGGGTCGTTGTTGATGATCCCCGGTGTCCGCGGCCTCGGACGCGGACCGGTGACCACCGGCGCGGCGGCAGGTCTGCTCTCCGGATATCTACTGGCACGCGGCATCATTCACGCCGACGCCCCGCGCCCGGCACCCGTGCGGGAATGGCATGCGATGTCGGTCGAGCATGTCCAGCGGGCGTTGCCGCCGCCCGCCTCGCAACCCGATGGCGAGCCACGGCAACTTGCGCCGGCCGCCCTGGGCGCCGAGCGGCCGGAAACACGCACGCACGCCGTCCTGCAGTTCCTGGGCGCGGTCCGCGCCGAGCTGACCGACCCGCTGACCCCCGTGCTGGCACTGGGTTCGGCGGCCAGCGCGGTGCTCGGTTCGCCGGTCGATGCGGTGTTGGTCTTTTCGGTACTGACCGGAAATTCCATTCTGGCTGCCAGCCAGCGGTTGCGCGCCGAAAACCGGCTGAATCATCTACTGGCGCAACAGATCCCGCCGGCCCGCAAGGTAGTCACCGGTCCGGCCGGGGAGCGGGTGTACACCGATGTCATCGCGGCTCAGTTGCAGCCCGGCGACCTCATCGAGGTGCGCACTCACGAGGTGGTGCCCGCCGACGCCCGGATCATCGAGGAGGTCGACGTCGAGGTCGACGAGTCGACGCTGACCGGTGAGTCACTCTCAGTGGAAAAACAAGTGGAGGCCACGCCCGGCGCCGATCTCGCCGAGCGCCGCTGCATGCTGTACGCGGGCACCACCGTGGTGGCGGGTACCGCGGTGGCCCTGGTGACCGCCGTCGGGCCCGACACCCAGGAACGTCGTGCGGCCGAGCTGGTGTCCGGTGACCGTTCCTCCGACATCGGTCTGCAACACCAGCTCAGCCAGCTCACCAATCGGGCGTTTCCGGTCAGCATGACCGGCGGTGCCCTGGTCGGCGGGCTGGGGCTGTTGCGCGGAACGGGCCTGCGCGAGGCGGTGGCCAGCGGCATCGCCATCGCCGTCGCCGCCGTCCCCGAGGGGATGCCGTTGGTGGCGACGCTTGCCCAGGCAGCGTCGGCCCGACGCCTGACCAAGTTCGGCGCACTGGTCCGCGTGCCGCGGTCGGTGGAGGCGCTGGGCCGTATCGATGTGGTCTGCTTCGACAAAACCGGAACGCTGAGCGAAAACCGGCTGCGGGTGGCCGACGTCCACCCGGCGCCGGGTTACTCCCGCGAGGAGGTGCTGCGCTGCGCCGCACAGGCCGCTCCAGCTTCCAACGGCGACGCCCAAGCGCACGCCACCGACGTGGCAATCGTCGAGGCCGCTTCGGCCCCGGAGGCGTCCGACCCGATCACACCGCCCGCGGCTCACCTGCCCTTCCGGTCCGGCAGGTCGTTCTCGGCTTCGGTCACGGGCACCGAGCTGACTGTCAAGGGCGCACCGGAAGTGGTCCTGGCGGCGTGCGGCGACACCGGCGCCGCCGTGGAGGAGACGGTCACCGGGATGGCCGCCAGGGGGCTGCGCGTCATTGCGGTGGCGCGTCGGCAGCTCAGCGCCGCTGCGGCTCAAGCGATCCAGGACGACCCGGACGATCTCGCCGAATCCGCCCGCCAGGGGTTGACGCTGATGGGATTTCTCGGCCTGTCCGACACCCCGCGCGCCGAAGCCGTCGATCTGCTCGCAAAGGTCCGCCAGCTCGGGGTGGGCGTCAAGCTGATCACCGGGGATCACCCGATCACCGCGATGGCCATTGCCGCGGAGCTGGGCCTGTCGGTGACGACCGAGCAGGTGATCAGCGGTTCGGAGTGGGACTCGCTGTCGCGCAAAGACCAAGAACGCGCGGTCACCGAGCGGGTGATCTTCGCCCGGATGACGCCGGAGAACAAGGTCCAAGTGGTTCAGACGCTGGAAGGTGCCGGCCTGGTGTGCGCCATGGTCGGCGACGGCTCCAATGACGCCGCCGCCATCCGGGCCGCCACCGTCGGCATCGGCGTCGTCGCGGGCGGCAGCGACCCGGCGCACATGGCGGCCGACGTGGTGCTGGTCGACGCCCGCATCGAGGGGCTGGTACATGCCATCGAGGAAGGGCGCCAACTCTGGCAGCGGGTGCAATCGGCGGTGTCGGTGCTACTCGGCGGGAACGCCGGCGAGGTGCTGTTCGCCGTGATCGGCAGCGCGATCACCGGCACCTCGCCGCTCAACACGCGACAGCTGCTACTGGTGAACATGATGACCGACGCGCTGCCGGCGGCCGCCCTTGCGGTGAGCAAACCGAGCGGTCCGGTCGACCCCGGGATCCGGGGCCCCGATCAGCCCACGCTGTGGCGGGCCGTCGCCATTCGTGGCGTCACCACCGCCGCCGCAACGACGGCGGCCTGGGCGATGGGAAGCGTGACCGGGCTGCCGCAACGCGCATCCACCGTGGCACTGGTCGCCCTGGTGGGGGCCGAGCTGGGTCAGACGCTGCTCGATTCGCATGCCCCGCTGGTGGTGCTCACCGCGGTGGGCTCGCTTGCGACGATGGGAACGCTGATCAGTATCCCCGTGGTCAGCCAGTTGCTTGGTTGCACACCGCTGGGGCCCGTCGGCTGGGCGCAAGGGCTGGGATCCGCTGCTGCGGCGACCATTGCGATAGCCGTTCTGAATCGTGTTTCGGAAGGTTGGGGCACGTCGCGCACGCCGCCACCACTACCTGACGGGCCCTCGCCGAACGACGAGCCCTCCGACCGGGATGGCGAATATCGACAACCCCAACGCGCCACAGCAGCGCATAGAGTTCCAGTAACGGCACCCGCAGCACCAAAGTAATCGACGACACTAGCGGATCGCCCCCGGAGTCAGTCATCGTCGACATAAGTCCGACGGTGGCGGCACGACCCGGCGAGTCGGCAAACCCTTAGTTACTGAAAGGCAAATGATGGCGGAAAAGAAAACACGCCGGGGCACCTCCCAACGGGAGGCGGTGCAGAAGATTCGCGAAGGTGAAACCTTCGTGGTGAACCTGCCGGTGGTGGGACAGGTGGAGATACCGCGGCCGGAGCAGCTGGCGTACTTCGGGGGTCTGGCCGCCCTGGCCGCACTCGAGCTCATCGACTGGCCGGTGGCCGTGGTCATCGCCGCCGGGCATCTGATGGCCAGCAGCCACCACAACAAGATTCTGGAAGAGCTCGGCGAGGCGATGGAAGAGGCCTAGCCTGACCTAGTCCGATGGTGGCGACCCGCTTTGCCCGGCTGCGCCGCGCTTGCGATCGCCACTAAGCCGGACTCGGGTCAGGTCGTCGCGGCAGTTGCCGCGACTGCGTGGTCGAACCGCAGCGTGACCCGAGTCCCGGCCGGAGTGCGTAGCGTTTCCACCTGATCGGCCAGCCCACCCATCAAAGTGAGTCCGCGTCCGCGGCGCCGGCTGCGCAGGCTGGCCGAGGAGTCGCCGACCCACCGGCCGGTATCGCTGACCGTGACCGCGATCGTCTGCTGGCGCACAAAGGCCTCGACGGAGACCGTTTTGCGCGGCTCACTTTGACTGCCGTGTTCAATCGCGTTGGTCACCGCTTCGCCGGTTGCCAACAGGATGTCCAGTTCGCGGCCGCGGGCGACGTCCATGCTCTTCAGCCAGTGCCGGAGCCGGTCACGCGCGACCGGGATCTGAGCCGAGGCGGCCGGCAGCACGGTGGCGAAACTGCGGGCGGCTTCGTGGCTGGGGCGCAGCGCGAGCACCACCACGTCGTCGCGGTAGCCGTTGGGCGGGGCCATTCGGGACAGCACCTCGGCGCACACCGATTCCAGCGGCAGGTCCGCGCACTCGGCGGCCGCGGTCTTCAGACGCTCCAAACCGTCATCGAGCGTCTCGCCGACCCGCTCGATGAGTCCATCGGTATAGAGCAGGATGAAGCTTCCCGGTGGCAGATCGACCGTCGCGGTGGCATCCGACGGATAGTTTTCCGACTCGTATTCCCGGACAGCTACCGGCAGGCGCCGGCCCGACGTCAGGAAGGCCGCGCGATGGCCGGGAAGAACCAGCAACGGATAGGGGTGTCCGGCGCAACTGTAAGTCACAGTCGCACAACGGGTTTCTTGTTCTATCTGCACGAGGGCGTAGGCCACCGTAGCGCACCGCGCGCCCGCGACGCTGGCCGCATATCGGTCCAGCGCCCCCAGCACCGCGGCCGGTTCACCAGCGGTGAGCGCCGAGGCGGCCACCGCGGCCCGCAGTCTGCTCATCACGATCGCGGCGGCCAGCCCGTGTCCGACTACGTCGCCGACTGATATCCCGAGCCTGCCCCCGCGATCCAACGGCGTGACCGAATACCAGTCGCCGCCGACGCGCATGGCTTCGCCCGCCGGCTGGTAGACGGCCGCCACCACCGCAGCGGTGGAGCCTCGATCCAGGTCGAGCAGATGTTCTTGGAAGTCGACGGCGATGCGGTGCTCGCGCGCCATGATGCGGACCCGGTCCAGGGCCGCGGATGTGAGCTCGGCGATCCGGGTGAGCGTCATCAGGTCGGCGGGCTCGAAATCACGCGGGGTTTGCCACAGCAAGGCCAGGACACCGACGACTCGTCCCGAATGATCGCGCAACGGATGGGCGACGCAGGCGCGGACACTGGAAGCGGTGTCTTGCACCGCGTGCTGATAGCGCGGCGGAAGGTCGAACGTGTCGGGGATGACCATCGACTCACCGGTGCGCACCACGTCGGCTCCCACGAGCGGGGAATCGAGCGCGACCACGTGATAGCGGTCGCGCAATTCCGCGGGTAAGTCGCCGGCGTATTCGAAGCGGACGTGACGCTCTCCGTCGAGGACCCCGATGGTGACGGCCGCGGCATCACTGGAACCAAACGGCGAATTCAGTAGCGCATGCATGATTCCGGCGACCGAGTCGGTGGCCTGCAGCGCGGAGTCCAGAAGAACTAGGTCGGAAGCCGCCTCCCGGCGCTGGCGGTCGCGCTCCCGGGCAACCGCGGACAGCCTCGACTGGACTCTGTCAACCAGCTCCTGAGAGCGGAACGGCTTGGGCAGATAGTCGTCGGCCCCACCGGCGAAACCCTCGTCGACGGCTTCCGCGCCGGCCCGGGCCGAGAGCATGATGACCGGCGTGGCCGCCAGCGCTGGATCCGCGCGGATGGCCGTCACCAATTCGAAGCCGTCAATACCGGGCATCATTACGTCGGTGACGATCGCGTCGGGGCGTAGCGTTCGGGCCGCGGCCAGCGCGGCCTCGCCGTCGGCGACCAGAACCGTCTCCCAGTGCGCCGACAGCACTCGCTCCAAATGCGTCCGCATGTCGGCATTGTCGTCGGCAACCAACACCAGCTGGCGCGCCCTCTCCGATCTCGGCGTCAGCGCGTCGAGCTGCGCAATGGGCTTCACCCATTGACTTGCCTCGGCCACATAGGGATTGGTCTCGTCGAGCAGTCCCGCCGGGGACTGATCGACCGGCGTGCCCACGACCGATCGTGGCAGCCGGACGGTCACCGTTGTCCCGCGGTCCAATTCGCTGTCTATGTCCACCGTTCCCCGGTGAAGCTGGACCAGACCGCGGACCAGCGAAAGCCCGATCCCGGTGCCCTCCACGCTGCGGCCACGAACGTTGTCGGCCCGGTAGAAGCGCTCGAACAGCCGGTCCAGGTCCTCGGCGCCAATCCCAACGCCTGTGTCGCGCATGACAATTCGGCAGTGCGTGTGTTCGGCACGCACTTGAACCGAAATCGAGCCCCGCAGAGTGTATTTGACGGCGTTAGAAAGGAGGTTCAGGATGATCGTTTCCCACATGCCCGGGTCGACGTCGGCCAGCGCCGGAGCGCAGTCCAACACGAGGTCGAGCCCTGCCCGGTGACAGAGCTCGGTGAAGGCCGACGCGATATGCGCGGTGAGCGCACCGACATCGGTACATACCAATTCGGCGTTCGCGCGACCCGCCTCGATGCGGGAGAAATCGAGCAATGAGTCGACCAAGCGCTGCAGACGGCGCGCATTGCGTGCTGCGGTGCTGAGCCGTTGGGCGAGCAGGCTTTGCGGCTCCGCTTCAGACAGCGCATCATCCAGCGGCCCCAGCACCAGGGTCAGCGGGGTGCGGAATTCGTGGCTGACATTGGTCAAAAACGCCGTCTTCACCCGATCCAACTCGGCCAGCGCATCGGCTCGCTGCCGTTGTTGTTCGAATGCGACGATCGAGGCAAAAGCCGAGGACAGCTGGTCGGCCAACAGTTGGCAGAAGCCCCGGTACTGTGCGTCGAGTGCGCAACGCGGATTCGTGCCGACGACTAGCGCAGCGGCTATGGCACCTTTGCCTACCGGCAACACCAGCGCCTGCTCCGGGCAGTCGCCGCCCAGAACACCCTTGATGTCTGGAATTACCTCTGCGATGTGGTCAATCACCCGTGCCGGGGTTCGAGACTGTGCGTTGGTGTCGTCGCGGGTCAACTGCGCGAGCGAGCGCGGCAAGATCGGAAGTGTCGACGCCGTCGCTCCGCGCAGCATCATGTCGTCTCCCGTTTCGGCGACGTAGACGGCGATGAACGGAAGGTCTGCCGGCTGTGCCGTACACGCCTCGACGGCCGCTCTGACCGCTGCGTCGATGGTCTGGGTTTCCATGACGGCGGACGCCACCGAATTAAGGACGTGTAGGCGCCGTTCACCCATCACTCGCTCGGTCGTTTCGGCGACCGCGCAGAAGATCCCGGATACTTCCCCTTGTTCGGCAATCATCGGCCCGTAAGTGAAGGTGAAATTCCGGTCGCGTCGTGCACGTTGCACCACCATCGACAGCAGCAAGTCGTTCGACCAAGTGGCAGCGCCGGTCGCAAGGACGCTGCTCAACATCGGACTGATCTGTTCCCAGATGTCCCACCACACCTCCCGGCCCGGCCGGCCGAGTGCGGCCGGGTGCTTGTCGGCCAGCATCACTGCGTAGGCGTCGTTATAAACCAGGAAAAGATTTTGCGGGCCCAGCCACAACACGATCGGGAAACGCGAGGTCAGTGCCGTCACAGTGGCCGCGCGGAACTCGGCGGGCCAGTACGCTGGCGGACCCAAAGGGTGGGCATCCCAATCGAATTCGGCGAACCGGCGGCCCATCTCACCACCCAACGCGGCCGCAGCCGCCAGATCGGCGGGCAGTTCGGCCGTCATTGCTGTTGCGTGCGCTGCAGTGCGGCCGACAGCGTCGGATAGATCTCGAAGACGCGGTCGAGTTCGGTCACCTGGATGGGTCGAAGCACTTGGTCATGGTTTGCGACCAGACGCACCGAGGTGCCGGCTTCCTTCCCCTCCTCGTGGCACGCGAGCATGGCGTTCAGCGCTGCGCTTCCGAAGAATTCCACGGCTTGCAGGTCGACGATGAGAAGGCGGGCCGGGTGCGTCGCGGCCAGCGCGTGGGCCGCGGCCAGCCCGGCGGTGAGTTCGTCGACGGTGCTGGAGTCGACGTCGCCTTCCACGCGCACCACTACAGCGTCCTCATGAGCCCCGTGTTCGACCGCCAACAACTCAAGTGCCTTTCCCCGCCTGAACCGATGCGCAACCTGCGCCGTCCAAGATTTCTTCGAAGACTAACCCGGGCCCGATCTGCCGCGTTTGCGTATTCGGCGGGTTACCCAGACTCAGGGGGAATCCGTTCGTGCAGGGTGAGCAATACGTGGTCGAACTGACTCTGCACGGAAGGCGTCGGAATTTCCAGGGTACAGACCTCCTCGAGCAGTTGCCTTGCCAGCACGCGCAGCTTGATGTTGGTCTCTTGCGATCGCCACTGCAGGACACGGAAGGCCTGCTCGGCGCTGACCCGGTAGACATACATCAGTACGCCCTTGGCCTGCTCGATCGCCGCGCGGTTTTCGAACAGGTCTGGCAAGGCTGCGTCGAGCATCTCTTGCCGGGCCTCGTCGAACGTGTCGGTCAAGTCGATGTAATAGCCGGCGGTGCCCACCACGACGCCCGATTCGTCGAGCATGCGATCGGCTACCACAATCGCGTCGTGCACGACGCCGCCGGTGTCGATAAACCGGTGCCGGCTGGAAAACGACCCCTCGGACTGCAAGGCGTAGTCGAGTAACTCCTGCACATGCGCACGGTCGTCGGGATGCTTATGCGACAACAGCAGTTTCGTCGTGGGCACCACGGCGCCGGGTTCGTAGCCGTGCATCCTGGCCACCTCGTCGGACCATTCCCATCGTTCACCCACGAACCAGAAGCGGAAAGTGCCGACGTTCAGATACTGAACGACCTGGTCGGCGGGGCCAGGCTGCTCGCGGATCTCCGCGGGTGTCGCCGCACCGACTTGCCTGCTCTGTCGCACGTTTGCATCCTCCCACTCGGGGGATCCCCCCGGCTACCGCCCCGGGCCAAAGGGCCGCCCGCATGCCGTGCGGTCCTCGGTGGGGGTAACGTCGCGAGCGGACCATCCACAAGACGCGGGAGCGCACGGCGCATGCGCTGAGAGGACGGCTCGGGGCCGTCGACCGTATGAACCTGACCGGGTAATGCCGGCGTAGGGAGATGAGAAATGACCGCAACCGTCGAACCGACCGTCACCACCGGACCCATCGCGGGCAGCAGCAAGGCCTATCGCGAAATAGCGGCGCCCGGCACCGGCGCTGGTCTCAAGGTTCCATTCAGACGGGTCAACCTTTCCACCGGAGATCACTTCGACCTCTATGACACCTCGGGCCCCTACACGGATCCGGATGCGGTGATCGACTTGACGGTGGGGCTGCCGCCGCGGCCCGGGGTGGTCCGCGACCGCGGCACCCAGCTGCAGCGCGCTCGCGCCGGTGAGATCACCGCCGAGATGGCCTTCATCGCCGTCCGCGAGGGCATGCCCGCCGAGTTGGTGCGCGCGGAGGTCGCGCGCGGCCGCGCGGTGATCCCGGCCAACCACAACCATCCCGAGAGCGAGCCGATGATTATCGGCAAGGCGTTCGCGGTCAAGGTCAACGCCAACATCGGCAACTCGGCGGTGACGTCGTCGATCGCCGAAGAGGTCGACAAGATGGTATGGGCCACCCGCTGGGGCGCCGACACCATCATGGACCTGTCCACCGGCAAGAACATTCACGAGACCCGCGAATGGATCCTGCGCAATTCGCCGGTGCCGGTGGGGACGGTGCCGATCTACCAGGCGCTAGAAAAGGTCAAGGGTGACCCGACCGCGCTGACGTGGGAGATCTACCGCGACACCGTGATCGAGCAGTGCGAGCAGGGCGTGGACTACATGACCGTGCACGCCGGTGTGCTGTTGCGCTACGTGCCGCTGACCGCCAAGCGCGTCACCGGAATCGTGTCCCGCGGCGGGTCGATCATGGCGGCTTGGTGTTTGGCCCATCATCAGGAGTCGTTCCTCTACACCAACTTTGAGGAGCTCTGCGACATTTTCGCGCGCTACGACGTGACCTTCTCGCTGGGCGACGGCCTGCGGCCGGGTTCGATCGCCGACGCCAACGACGCCGCGCAGTTTGCCGAGCTGCGCACCCTGGGCGAGCTGACCAAGATCGCCAAAGCCCGTGGCGCACAGGTCATGATCGAGGGGCCCGGGCACATCCCGATGCACAAGATCGTCGAGAACGTGCGGCTGGAAGAGGAGCTGTGCGAGGAGGCCCCGTTCTACACGCTGGGCCCCCTGGCCACCGACATCGCTCCGGCCTACGACCACATCACGTCGGCGATCGGCGCGGCCATCATCGCGCAGGCCGGCACCGCGATGCTGTGCTACGTGACCCCGAAGGAGCACCTCGGGCTGCCCGACCGCAAGGACGTCAAGGACGGGGTGATCGCCTACAAGATCGCCGCGCACTCAGCGGATCTGGCCAAAGGGCATCCGCGCGCCCAGGAGCGCGACGACGCGCTGTCCACCGCGCGTTTCGAGTTCCGCTGGAACGATCAGTTCGCGCTGTCCTTGGATCCGGACACCGCGCGGGAATTCCATGACGAAACGCTGCCGGCCGAACCGGCCAAGACCGCGCACTTCTGTTCGATGTGCGGACCGAAGTTCTGCTCGATGCGCATCACCCAGGACGTCCGCGACTACGCGGCCGCGCACGGGCTGGACAGCGAGGAAGCGATCGAGGCGGTCATGTCCGAAGGCATGGCCGAGAAGTCACGGGAGTTCGCCGAGCACGGCAATCGGGTGTACCTGCCGATCACCCAGTGAGTTTCCTCCCGCTGGCGCCTGCGCGAACCACCCCGTTGCGGGTGCTCTCCATCGCCGGATCGGACTCGGGGGGTGGGGCGGGCATCCAGGCCGACATGCGCACCATGGCGCTGCTGGGCGTGCACGCCTGCGTCGCCGTGACAGCGGTTACCGTGCAGAACACCATGGGAGTCAAGGGCTTTCACGAGGTGCCCGGCGACGTCGTCGCCGGCCAGATTGAAGCCGTCGTCACCGACATCGGCGTCCAGGCCGCCAAGACTGGGATGCTGGCGTCGTCGGCGATCATCGGCACGGTGGCGGAGACCTGGCGGCGGCTGGGCTTGACCGTTCCGCTCGTCGTCGACCCGGTGTGCGCATCGATGCACGGCGACCCGCTACTGGCTGCGCCGGCACTGGATTCGCTTCGGGATCAATTGTTTCCGTTGGCCACACTGGTGACACCCAACCTCGACGAGGTGCGGCTCCTGGTCGACGTCGACGTCGTGGACGCAACATCACAGCGTGCGGCGGCCAAGGCGCTACATGCGCTGGGCCCGCGTTGGGCCTTGGTCAAGGGTGGACACCTGCGCTCGTCGAGCCGCAGTTGCGATCTGCTCTATGACGGAGCCGATTTCTACGAATTCGACTCACCGCGACTCTCCACCGGTAATGACCATGGCGGCGGTGACACGCTGGCCACCGCGGTGGCCTGCGCGCTGGCGCACGGGTTCAGGGTGCCCGAGGCGGTCGGGTTCGGGAAGCGGTGGGTCACCAAATGCCTGCGCGCCTCCTACCCGCTGGGTCATGGGCACGGCCCCGTCTCGCCACTGTTCCGGCTGTCATGAACCTCGATCAGATCGCGGGTATCGCGCACCAGCCCGACGGGCCGGCCGCCGGAGTGGTGGTGCTGACCCACGGCGCCGGCGGCAACCGGGATTCGCCGCTGCTGCAACAGGTTTGCGAAGAATGGGCGCGGCGCGGCTGGCTTGCCGTCCGGTACAACCTGCCCTACCGGCGGCGCCGGCCCACCGGGCCACCGTCCGGCTCGGCCGCCGCCGACCGGGCTGGGATCGTCGAGGCGATCACGCTGTGCCGGGGCCTGGCCGACGGTCCGCTGATCGCCGGCGGCCATTCCTACGGCGGGCGCCAGACGTCGATGGTGGTGGCCGCCCGCGAGGCGCCCGTCGACCTGCTGACGCTGTTCTCGTATCCGGTGCATCCGCCGGGAAAACCCGAGCGGGCCCGCACCGAGCACCTGCCCGACATCAGGGTGCCGACCGTGTTCACCCACGGGACCTCGGATCCCTTCGGGACGCCCGACGAACTGCGCGTCGCGGCGGCCATGATTTCCGCGCCAACCGAAGTCGTCGAAATCAGCGGCGCCCGACACGATCTGCGCTCGAAGACCCTCGACGTGCCCGCGCTCGCCGTCGATGCCGCACTGGGCCTGCTCAAGCGATAGACCCCACCTGGCTCCAGTGCGCACTATCAGCACGGGTGTTGATCAGGGGTTGGGTCGGGGGGCCGGCGGCGGTGCGGGTTTGGTTGTCGCGCCGCGATGTCCACGAGCGGTGGGCAGCCGGGTAGTGTGAACAAATTTCTTTAGGCCCCAACGTATTTGAGCCTCGATATATTGCCGGTAGTGACCGGCCCCGGTCACCAGGCTAGTTATTTGTCGGTGGCGGTTGGGGTTCGAAGGGTTCATACCACCACCAGTCGGCACGCTCGCCAGTAGGTCCCGGGCAGGGCGCCACCGTGGGCGGGGGTTGAGTTGGTGGGCGCGCCAGCGATCCTGGGCTCAGTAATCGGCCGGCGTTGTCGGTGACGGTGAGAGCGCCTGCGGGTCCGGTGATGGTGAGGACGCCCCGATGGTGCAGCCGGTGATGATAAGGGCATAGCAGCACCAGGTTACTGGCAAGTCACTAATCTGCCTCCTCGTTCAGGGGTCGCGGCGCTCTCGGGTTGTCATTATCAGCAACAGCGTCTATCAGGCGTGAGAGCTGTCCTCAGTTCCGGCGTTGCTATCACAACTCGAGTGGGCGACGCCGTAAGTGGATCAGGCAACCCGACCCCGGCCCTCCTTCAATCACACTCGGCCACCGACTAAATCAGACGGATCAGCCGTGGCCGGTGCGGGCGCGACCCGTTCAGCACCTACCGCCCCGGCATCGAACCCGGTTTCGATCGCGTAACGCCGACGCGAGAACAGGTAGGGCACTACTCGTGACATCCCGATCGCAGGCCTCGATGCTGGGACGCAGATAGGCGGTGACCTGGTGGCCTGGCCCATGCACAAATCACGCGAGCGGCCCACCAAACCTGGCTGGATGAACCGTGGCGTCGTACCGGTGAACCAGCCAGATGCGTCCGGCACCGGGGACGATGCAGACGCCGCACCTGGCAACGCCACGCCCTGCCGCAGACGGCCCCAACCTCGCCGCCGGGACAAACACGGTAGTTGCGCCGGGGATTCAATAATCCGGACCCCAACGAGGTCTCGCGGCGCACTTCGCCTTTGGTCGGAGGGAATCGCCGCACCTTCCATGTCTCGCCCGACGCGGGGATCCTTGGCGATTCGCGATCATCGGCAGACGTCCAACGCGGCCATGTCGTCTCGTCCTCCGCCATCGCACGTAGGGCAACCCTGGAGGCTAGCGTGGGCACTTCATCAATAGACAGCGAGCGTTCCACTCTCTTATGGATGGAGTGTGGAGCATGTAGTGGGGAGTCGATGGCGATCCTAGGAGCGGGGGGGCCGGACACGCTGCCGGACTTTCTTGGCCGGCACGATGTCCAGTTGCTGTGGCACCCCTCGCTCTCGCCCGAGCCGCCGAGTGAGGTGGCGGGCCTGATCGAACGTATCGTTGCGGGTGAGCAACACCTCACGCTGTTTTGCGTTGAGGGGAGCATCATCAACGGGCCGGATGGCACGGGGCTGTTTGACACGTTTGAGGGCCGGCCGAAGCGAGACGTCGTCGCAGCGCTGTGTCATCGGGCGGAGTATGTGCTCGCGATGGGCAGCTGCGCGGCGTTCGGCGGCATTCCCGCCGCACCTCCCAACCCTTCGGAGTCTGTGGGCTTGCAGTTCACCAATGCCCGACCGGGGGGCCTTCTCGACGCGAGCTGGCGATCGAAGTCCGGACTGCCGGTGGTGAATCTGAGCGGCTGTCCGGTCAACTCCGCGACGATGATCGAAACGATGGGTTCGCTGCTTAACGGGCAGCTGCTGGACCTCAATCGCTACCAGCAACCGTCAACGGTGCGGCCCTGCCTGGCTACCGCTCTCGAACATAAGTGCGCAACCGCCGAGAAGGTGGGCTACGTGTGCTACGGATGCATCAGCGCCAGGTTCCCGGTCAACCGCGCACTATTCAAACACCACCCGGTGGGGGCCGAGATGCCCGTGCGGTGCGAACCCGATCTGCAGGGTGCGGCGCTGTGAGCGCCGGCGTGCGCACAATCCGCATGGGGATGGAGGTGAACCGTGTCGAGGGCGACATGGAGATCCAGGTCGAGGTCAACGGCGGCGTGGTGACCGATGCTTGGGTCAGCGGGACGATGTACCGCGGCTACGAGCAGATCCTCACCGGGCGCGATCCAGCCGACGCTCTGGTGATCACGCCGCGGATCTGCGGCATTTGCAGCACTTCCCACCTCTACGCCGCCACGTCGGCGCTCGAGATGGCCTACGCGACGCCGATCGCTCCCAACGGCACTCGCATCCGCAATCTATGCCTGATGGCGGAGTCGGTGATGAGCGACGCCCGCCACACGTTTTTGATGTTCGCCCCGGACCTATGCAATCCGGCGTACGCCGACCATCCCCTCTACGAGCAGGTGTGTGAGTTGTTCGCCGCGCCGTTCCGCGGGCGGATCGCGCGGGAGACCGTTGAGCATTCCAGGCGGATCCTGCAAGTCGTGATCTGCTTCGGCGGTCAATGGCCGCATTCGACCTACATGATGCCCGGGGGCGTGACCTGTCCACTGGACGCGGCGAGGCTGCACGACTGCCTCAGCGCCGTCGAGTCCTACCGGGCCTGGTATGAGCGCTCGGTCCTCGGCTGCACGAGCGAGCGCTGGCTTGCGCTGCGCAGCGTCGAGGACTTCGAGGAATGGCTCGAGGAGGACGCCTCACACCGCGATAGCGCCGTCGGGGTGTTTGCCCGCTACGGTCGCTCGATCGGGCTGGCCACAACCGGCGCCGGCACCCCGCACCTGCTGAGCATGGGCTGCTACTACGACCCCGAAGGCTGGCAGCCGCCGTTCCGCGACCGCCGCTGTCTGCTGCCGCCAGGGTTCTACGACGGTGAGAACAACCGAATTGAGCCCTTCTGCGAGAAGAAGATCCGCGAGGATGTCAGCCACGCCTGGTACGTGGACCCCGGCCGCCCCTGCCATCCCTGGGACAGCCGCACCGTGCCGGCTCGCGGCGCCAGCGGGCCCCAGTACAGCTACGCCAAGGCCACCCGCTACGACGATCGTGTCGTCCAACTCGGACCGCTGGCCGACCTGGTCGTCAGCCGCGATCCGCTGATGACCTCGCTCTTCCAAGCGCAGGGACCGAACACGTGGCTGCGGCAGTTCGCGCGGTTTCACCGCCCCGTACGGGTCCTCGAGTCGATGCGCCAGACGGTGTACCAGCTCAGCACACACCTCGACGAGCCGACGTTCGAGCCCTGCGACCCCAAGCGTGACGGAGATGGCTACGGGTTGATCAACGCCGCGCGCGGCAGCCTGGCCCACTGGATGAAGATCCGCGACGACACAATCGAGAATTATCAAGTGATCACCCCGACGACCTGGAACGGCTCGCCGCGCGACGCGTCCGGTCGACGCGGGCACTGGGAAGAGAGCTTCATCGGCCTAGAGCTCAAGGACCTCGAGAACCCCGTCGAGCTCTACCATGTCGTCCGCTCGCACGACGCGTGCCTGGTCTGCACCGTGCACTTTCTCCAGACCGACAAGGTCAGGACGTTCCACGTGTGATGAACCACGCCCTTGTGCACGTCTTGTGCTTCGGAAACCTGTGGCACGGCGACGACGCGTTCGGGCTGCACGTCCTGCAGCGGCTGCGCGACGAGCGCCGCCTACCAGCGCACGTGCGCGCCTTCGACGCCGGCACCGCCGGACTCAACGCGATACCGCTTTTCGAGGGCTGCAGCAAGGCGGTGCTCGTCGACGCCGTCAAGACCGGAGCGAAGATCGGCCAGCTCCATCACCTCAGCCTCACCGGCTACCTTCCTACCGTCGATCAGCCGGGCATGCACGGATCAGGCGTCGAAAGCCTCCTCGCGGCGCTCCCTGTAGCGTTCGCCGACAGCACGATGCCAGAGCTCGTCCTGATCGGAGCCGAGATCGGCCAGATCGCGCCGTTCACCGCAGTGTTGAGCCCGGCGCTCGCAGCCGCCATGACCCCAGCCGTCGAGCTGGTAATGCTCGAGTGCACCAGCCAAGGCGGCAGCGCCATCGGCGTCTCGCAACCGGCATCGTCGCACACGGACGCGACGCAAATGACCGAAGAGGCAAATTTGCTAGGCAACCTTTCGCCTAGGAAGGCTCTGAATAAGCCGCCAGTTCGTCGTCGTGTCTGACGGCTGACTGGCGATCCCGCTGCGATGACTGGCATGCGGGGTAAGTCGCGGGTGGAGCGGGAGTTCTTGGACGCGGAATCGCTGGTGGGGCAGCTGGTTCCGGAGGGCAGCGTGGTCGCGTTTCTGGCTGAGCATCGCCGGGAGTTGTTTCCGGAGTCGTTCATCGCAGGCTTGTTCACCTCGGGGACGGGACCGTCGTCGCTGCCGGCGGATCTGATCGGGTCGGTGCTGGTATTGAAGGAGTTATATGACCTGTCGGATCCGCAGACGGCGGAGGCGGTGCGGTTCGACCTGCGGTGGAAGGTGGCGTGCGGACGGTCGCTGACCGAGCATCGTT
>DATJQO010000175.1:0-5757 GCA_035505695.1 Mycobacterium sp. | reverse complement strand
ACCAATCCGTAGTAGCCTGCATCTGATAGGTGCACTCCTCGATCGATTCTCGAACGCCAGCAAACGTCGATTATCGTTGAGGCAGTGCACCTTTCACGTTCACGACACACCTCAGCACCGAATTGCGTGAACTATTGAGGTATGCGTAGGCCGCCATCTCGGCGGTTGTCATCGTCTCACCCGTGCGGGCAATCGATTCGTAGGTCTGGTCGCCGAGGAGGTCGCGGAGGTGTGCGATCAGGGTGTTGAACTCGGCAAGCGTTGCGGTGTAGGGGATGACGGCAAACCCGGTCATGGTGGCCGCCGGTTCGTAGCGTTCGAGCCAGTCGAACACGGCGGCGAGGATCGAGAGTGCGCCGCGCACCGCTGCGGTGTTGCCCGAGTCGTGGTAGATGCGGATCGCCAGCGTGATGTAGTCGAGCGCGGCCAGCGGGTCGCCGTATACGGCCTCAAGCCTGCACAGATTGACCGCCAGGATTGACTCGGTGGAGCGGTTACCACTGTCCTGGGCGATCACCAGGCCCCGACGCAGGGCGTCCAGCGAGGCGACGGGATCGGCATCGCGGAAGGCATTCTCGTAGACGGCGTTCTCGTGAACGTAAAGCGCCAGCGAGAGCACAGCGGGGTTGTGGGTGGCCTCGGCAGCGTCGATCAGGCCGGTCGCGGCGGCCATAGCTTCGTCATGGGACCCGGCCAGGTTCAGTGCGAGGACCAGCCATACCGTGATGGCTGTATGGGTGTCGCGACCACGTGCGAGCTGGGCGCGGCACCTCAACCGCCCGTTCGGGCTGGCCGATGTGCAGATACGTATTGGCAAGCCCGGCCTCGCCGCCGAACGGCACCTCTTCGTAGCGGCCACTGGGGATGACCAGCTGGGCGGCGTCGGCGCAGCGCACGGCGTCATCGGTCCTACCAAACTGGCAGCAGTGCGTTGCCATCACATACAGGTACGCGAGCCGGGGGTGGTCGGCGACGCGGGCGGGTTCGATGAGTTCTTCAGCCCAGGCTATTGTCTCGCGATTTTCGACCAGTACGCCGAGGAACGCCGCATACGTGGCGATGATTGTGGCGGTGTCCAGATCGCCGTGGTCGGCGGCCCACCGAAACGCGGTGCGTAGATTGGCCAGCTCGATAGTGAACCAGTCGTAGGCAGCCCGCTGGCTGGGGCTGTCCCACAGAGCCAGGACGTCGGCTTCGCGTCCGGCGAAGTGTCGGGCATGCGCGGCCCGCGCCTCGGTAGCCGAACCGCCCGCGACCAGTTATTCCTCAGTGAACTGACGGATCGTCCCCAGCATCGAATACCGGGTCCGCCCCGACGACCGGTCGGCGATCAGCAGCGACTTGTGCACCAGGGCATCGAGCAGATCCAGGGTGGCGAAGTCATCATCGGAACCCATGACGGCGCAGACGCTTTGGAGGTCGAACCCCCCGGCGAACACCGAACAGCGGTCCAGCAGCGCCTTTTCCGCATCGTCGAGCAAGTCGTAGGACCACGCCACGGCGTGGCGCAGCGTCTGGTGGCGGGCCAGTCCGCGCCGTGAGCCGACCAACAGCCAGAAGCGCTGACCAAGACGATCGCGGACCTTGCTGGCCGTCATTGACGCCATCCGCGAGGCCGCCAACTCGATCGCCAACGCGATCCCGTCGAGTCGGCGGCAGATCTCCACCACCGCGCCCGCCTCGGCAGCGTTGGCCAGCGAGAAGCCCGAAGCCACACTGCGGGCGCATTCGACGAAACAGATTGACTGCGGCAGAGTCGATTCCCGCTCCCACATCCAGCGACGGCACCAGCCACAACTGTTCGTCGGCGACCCCCCAATCCTTCGCGGCTAGTCGCCAGGATCCGCACTGTCGCCGAGTGCGCCAGGATCGCCTCGACCAGATCCGCGACACTGTCCACAACGTGCTCGCAGTTGTCGAACACCAACAACCGGACCCTGCCCTCCAGCGCGGCGGCAATCGAGTCACTCATGCTCTTTCCGGCTTGCTGTTTGATACCCGAAACTGCCGCGACCGCATCGGGCACCGCCGCCGGATCGGTGACTGCGGCGAGTTCGAAAAACCAGACATCGTCGGGAAATTCATCGATGAGGCGCGCCGCGACCTCCAGCGCCAGCCGCGTCTTGCCGACCCCGCCGACACTGGTCAACGTCACCAACCGATGAGCCTTGACCGCCGCTTGCCCTCGTCGAGTTCGGACTCGCGCCCGATGAAGCTGGTGGTCTGAAGCCGCAGATTCCCCAGACTCGCATCCAGCGCCCGCAACGGCGGAAAGTCCGTGCGTAGGCCCTCCGCTTCGACCTGGAACACCTGAACCGGGGGTCGGCAGATCCCGCAAGCGGCGCGGTCCCAGATCGATGAGATCGACGCCGCTGAGCAGTACCGCTGTCCACTCGGCCAGCAGGATTTGCCCACCCGTGCCCGGCGGCCATCACTCGTGCGGCACGATTTAGCACCGCGCCGAAGTAATCCCCGTCTCGCAGTTCGGCCTCCCCGGTCGCCATCCCCATCCGTACCGGCAATTCCAGCTGCAACTGCGCGGCCACCGCCGCGTCAACCGCACACCTCGGCGAGGCGAACGCGGCGCACACCCCGTCACCGGTGTGCTTGAACATGAGACCGCCGTGCGACTCGATCGCCGTGCGCAACACCCTGTCGTGTGCGGCCAACGCCGCACACATCCCATCGGCGTCGGCCTCCCACCGACGGGTCGAACCCTCCACATCGGTGAACAGAAACGTCACTACCCCCGATGGAGCAGTCGCGGTCATGGCATCGCCTCGGCCCACGCGATATGCCCCTCGTAGCCCAGTGTTTTCGCCATGTCGTGGTAACGATCTCGATAGTCGCGATAGCCCGTCACATCGCCGCGCGCCCGCATCAGCAGCGCCCGTAGGCGTAGCAACCAGACCTCACGTATCGCCAGAGCCTCTTCGGCTGGCTCGATCGCTATCCGCTCGATTGCGGCCTCGGCTTCGGTCACATCGTCGTCGGACCCGCGATCGAGCAGTGTCTCCACCAGAGCACCCGTCATTGGAATGCCCCATCCCAGCAGCAGTCCCTTGCGGAACAGATGGTCGACGGTGGCAAGCATGAGCGGTATGGCGTCATCGCGATCTCCACGCCGAACCCTCTCACGCGCTAAGTACACCTCGACAATCGATAACTGGGACAGGAGATACTTCTGGCGTACGGATACATTACTGAGCTCGACCAGGAGCTTTTGTCCTCGGTCACGCTCCACAGCGGTGTGGCGGTGCACCAGCGCAACGCCCAACGTCATCCGGGCGATGGCCAACGCCAAATCATCACCGGATCGTTCGGCAATCCGTAAGGCGTTCTCGATCTCGCGCACCGCACCATCGTCGGACCTCAGTGCGCCAAACGCTATTCCCGCGAAGTAGACGTATGCAGCGACCGTGACGTAGGACATGGGGTCGGTGCTGCGCGCCATGGCCAGGCCTTGCTGCAGGCCTTCTCGCCATCCGTCACGGCCGAGGGCATAACGAGCCACAGCCCGGTTCGTCAAGGCGAGCGCTAACGGGGATCCGATAATGAAGTTGCCTTTAGCCGGGTTACCGTCGGCCAGGTCGATGACTCGCTGTGACCACCGCAGCACATCCGAGTATTCGGCGTTCTCCCCCTTGGCGAAGATAGGGGCGGCCGACAACCCCACCGTCAAGGTGGGATCGTCGATTGACTCGATGAGGGCCATGGCCTCCGATGCCAGCTGCGAGGCCTCGCGCCGCCGGTCGTCAAGCGCATGATCCATCACCAGGCCCGCCATGGCGATGGCCAGTGAGACCTTATCTCCGGCGGCGGCGCACAACTCTCGCAACTCGTCGAAGCGTTCACCGGCCACATGTTCATGGACTCGAAAGGCGATGCCACACAACATGGTGCGCGGGGCGATGCGCATGGCTAATCGGTTGGGATCATCGGCGGGTAGGGCGTCGGCGATCGTTCGGGCACGTTCCCAACTCAGCCATGCCGCGGCGATGTCACGGTTGGTCGCCCACGCTGCGGCGCGCGTGTGCCAGCCGTAAGCGCTGTGCCCATCACCGGCGGCCTCCAGATGCTCGGCAATCAAGGCGGCGCTTTCATCGGCCGTTGCCGGAGCACGTGATTCGATCGCAGCCGCAATGCGCCGGTGCAGCTCGGCACGCTCCGATCTGAGCTGTGATTCGTAAGCCACCGTCCGAATTAGCGGATGGTGAAACACATACTCAAGTTGTCCGGTGAATGTGATCTGATCAATGAGCTCGCCCCCCGCCAGGTCCTGCAAGGCAGGATCAATGCCCAGCGTTTCAAGTAGGCCCCGGCTGAACCGCGAGCCAACGACCGCCGCTGCACTCAATGTGCGCTTCGCACGCGGGTCAAGGCGGTCAATGCGGGCGGCAATGGTCGCCTGCACGGTGGCGGGCACGTTGACCTTGGCAACATCGGCTGTCGACACGTAGCCGCCGGGCTTACCGTCCAGCACACCGCCCTCGGCCAATTCGCGCACGATCTCCTCGGCGAAGAACGGGTTACCGGCGGCCCTCTCGGCGATCTTCTGGCCCAGAGCGCCAATCGAGGGGTCCGGGCCGAGCAGTTCCGAAACCAGCGCCGCCGTCCCCGGACCACTCAGGGGCCCAAGGGCGATGGTTTGAGCATCGTGCACCCGAGCCAACGCCCCTTCGTACTCCGGTCGGTAGGTGACCAGCACCAGCGAGGGCGTCTGCGGGATCACCGTGAGGAACTCAACCAGCATCGACTCGCTGACCTCATCGATCCAATGGGCGTCCTCGATGACGTAGAGCGCGGGGGCTTTTCGGGCCAACGAGGCGGCGTTCACCAGTGCGGTCAACCGCCGCCGCCGGGCATCGGGATCGATCTTGGGCAGCTCAACCTCAGGATCGGCGATGCCCAGCAGGTCATTGAAGAGCAATAAGTCCTCCGGCTCCGCGTCGGCAAACTGAGCCCGGACCCGCGCTCGGGCCGTATGGGGGTCAAGACCTTTGATGCCGGTGATCGCACGCAGCAGCCGTGCCACGGCGTGGAAGGGGACCTGGCTGGTGTGTGACTCGCAGAAAGCGGTGAATACCTCCACAGCCCGCGCGGCTGCCATCGCAGCGACTTCACGCACCAAACGGCTCTTACCAATGCCCGGTGAGCCCACCACGCCCACCACCACGCCGTGCCCACCGATGGCACGGTCCAACAAACCCTCGACGGCGGACATCTCCCACCGCCGACCAACCAGATTCGACTCAGCGCGTGCGACAGCGCGATGCCCTTCGCCGATGCCCAGTAGGCGACGGGCGGCCACCTGCGCGTCGGCACCCTTGATCCGAGCCAGCTCGGATTCGCCGAGAGTCGCCGTGTTCTCAACGAGTCGCGCTGTCGAAGCGCTGAGCACCACCCCACCCGGTGGGGCCACCGATTCCATCCGCTGGGCCATCCCGACTTGCTCACCTAACGCGGTGTAACCAGCTGCAGCCGAACCGATTTCACCGGCAATCACCTGGCCGGAATTGAGGCCCACCCGCAGCTGCAGTGTCATACCGTCGCGCTCTTGGACATCGACGGCAAGCCGCTTCACCTCCTCCTGAACACCCAAGGCCGCCAGGCATGCACGAACGGCGTGGTCCTCCAACGCCGCCGGCGCACCGAAGATCGCCATGATCCCGTCGCCGGTGAACTTGTCCACCGTGCCGCCGTAGCGTTTCACCACAGCAGCGGCCCGATCCACCAGCTGCGCCATGATCTCGCGCA
>DATJQO010000174.1:0-11229 GCA_035505695.1 Mycobacterium sp. | reverse complement strand
CTGCTCGCCGACTACCTGAAACACCTCGACCCGCACCCCGGCCTCGGCGCCGACGCAGCCCCGCTGTTCCACGGACCCAACCACTCCAGGCTGACCAGATCCGGGATCGCCAAACTCCTCGCACGCCACGTCCAAGGGGTCCGAGCACGCGACCCCGACTGGGCTCCTGGACTGCAGGTCACAACCCACACGCTCCGGCGCACCAGAGCGATGCACCTGATCCAAGCCGGCGTCAACCTGATCTACATCCGCGACCTGCTCGGCCACGCCGACGTGTCCACCACCGAGATCTACGCCCGCGCAGACGCAGAGGCCAAACGCAAAGCGATCGAAAACGCCTACCAACCACTCACCCCAGACGTCCTGCCCGACTGGACCTCAGACACCTCCCTGCTCGGCTGGCTCGACTCGCTGGGGCGGTGACAACACCCGCCAGGATTATGCGGACACGAACACCACCAGCACGGCCCCCACCAGCACAAACAATCCCGCAGGGCACATAACCCCGCCGTCCACCTAATGCCTGTTATGCGGAATTCCGCATAACAGGCACACGTATGCGAGCTTGTGCGGCGGAATCCCGTCGTTCGACATCAGCCGGCACACGGGGCGCAACAAGGTTACGACACGCTTGGAATTTACGGGCACTTGTTCGCAGACGACTACTCCGACGCGATGACGGCAGTTGGCGCAATGGCCGGCCCAAAGCTCGCCGGGGGCAACGTGGTAGCGCTAGGGCGTTAGGGTCGTTGGTGTAGTGACTCGGTAGACATCGACCTCTTCGTGCAGGCCCTTGAGGCGTTGTGGACCAAGGCTTTCGAAGGTGAGCCCCGATCCTGCGGCGACGTCGCGGACCGTGCGGCTGGCCAGCACCTCACCCGCGCCCGCGAGTGCGCCGATGCGAGCGCCGGTGTGAACAGCCATCCGCTCCACTCATCGCCCCGTGGCTCGCCACTCACAGATGTGGACGCCTACCGAAATCGGAATGTTCCGAGCGCCGAGCGCCGAGCGCGGGTACGAGTTCCAGGGCGTAGCGCGCGGCCTTTGTCGGCGCGTCCAACGAGGGCGAAAACGCCGTCGCCTCTTCACATGTCAGTGCGAGCTAGCGGCGACTTGGGCCTTTTCATTTGGTGGCAGGAGGAGTCATGACGGGCCGAACGCAATTGGCTCAGCTCTTTTCGAACCGCCCGGTTCTTTCGCTCAACCGGATCCGGTAGACCGTTGCACGACGAGCGCCGGATGCCTCGGCGGCCTCGCTGTGCGGACTTCCGCTGGTGCTGCTTGCCAACAGCGGCATGAGGCGATCGACGAGCAGGTGCATGCCTGTCTCCGCATCCTCGCCGTCCAACTCCTCAAACGTTCCCCACACGATGACGCTCTGCCAGTTTGCCAAGTTGTCGACATGCTCCACCTCAAAGCACACGTGAGGGTCAGCGCGCATGGCACGCAGCTTGGCGCCGCCGACGGCGTGGCCGTAGATGAAGGAGCCGTCGAAGACGTAAGTGATGGGCACCACGTAGACGCGCCCTTCGCTTATGCAACCGATACGTCCGACGACTTCGCTTCTCAGCACCGTTTCGATTTGGCGCTGATTCAATTCGCCCAACATCGACGACCTCTTTCGCCCCTCGCCCTGCCACGCCCACTTGACGCTACCGGCGTGGTGGCGAGATGTCGGAGTGTGAGGTCCTGTCGACTTGCGGGACAGCCGTGGTCAGGCCGGAGTACCTCATGCGGTCGAATTCGGAAGCAGTGAGCGTTATAGCCACAACGACCGACGAAGTGCCCTAGCCGTAGCCTGGACCAGCACAGCACAATCGACAGTTCGTGAGGAGGTAACCATGCTGGGATCGGTCGTCTCGGTGCTTGTCCGACTGGTCGAACTGGGCGGTTCTGCGGTGGGAGTACGCCATGGGACCGAAGAGCCGCGGTACAGCGTCGAACAGCAGATCCCTGGCGTGGAGATCCGACGCTACGGCCCCCGAATCGCCGCGGAGACGACTGTGGCGGCCGGCGAGGAGGCGGCGCGCAACGTAGGTTTCCGCCGCCTGGCCCGATACATTTTCGGGGCCAATCACGCCGCCGCGAAGATCGCGATGACGGCTCCGGTCGCGCAACAGCCGGGCACCGTGCATGGCCGGAAGATCGCGATGACGGCACCGGTGTCACAGCGGGCCGGCGCCGACGGCCAATGGGTGATCCGGTTTTTCATGCCCGCCGACAAGACCATGGAATCGCTTCCCGAACCCGACGATGACGCGATCAAGCTGGTCACCGTCCCGGCCGAGACCGTCGCGGTGCGTCGCTTCACGGGCAGCCGTAATCGGCGGGCGATCGCATCGCGGACCGCTGAATTGATGCGCGCCCTGCGCGTCTTAGACAAAGGCTTTGAGCCGACCGGCCCACCGGCCGCGTGGTTCTACGATCCGCCGTGGACCATTCCGATGTTGCGGCGAAACGAGGTTGTCGTACCGGTCAAGCCCAAGCCGTGACGACAGGATTGATGTGCGGATTTCTACGTTGATCGCCACTGGCACGTCAGTCGCTGCGGCCGCGGCGGTGGGCAACCTGCCGAGCAGACCAGCAGTGCAGTCGAGTGGTATGCGCGGCTGCGTAAGCCGCGCTAACAACCACCGGAATAGTTTTCGGCGGTATGGCCAATCCTCTACGCCGACATCGCGGTGATTTGGGCATCGACGATCGATGAGCTTCGGGCGGTTCCGGTGAACACCGACAACAAACGCGACAAGAGCCCGATGGCCCTCGGGTCGCCTCTTTAAGACGTCCTCCGAGGACGAGGCGTCGGTTCAGGTGCTTCCCGGCGTAGCGGCCGTCGCGAGGATCACCACGGGGATCTCTCGGCTCGTCCGCTGCTGGTATTCGGTGAAGTACGGATACATGTCGACCAGCCGCCGCCACAAATCTGGCCGCTGCTCCACCGGGGCAAGTTCCGCCTTGACGGCGAACGTGTCGCTGTTCACCTGCGCGACAGCATGGGGATTCTCTCGGCAGGTTGAGCCACCAGGCCGGGTCGGTATCGCTGCCAGCATAGGCGGCAGCGATCACGAATCGCTCACCATCCTTGATGTAGATCAGCGGGACGGTGTGCGGCTCGCTGCTCCTGCGGCCGGTGACTGTGAGGAGCATGGTGGGATACTTGCGGCTCTGTGCCCTTCCCCGGGTCAACCTATACATCGCCGCATGCAGATTGCTGAATGCGCGAGTCACCGGCCGCATCGACCGTCGACTGAAGATGCGTCCAGCGGCGGAGAAAGCTGCGGATCTTCCTGGCTGCTGCCGCGTCATCGACGGTAGCTCCTCTCCGGCCGAACAAAGGAATACATTCTCTTCATGATGTTCATGGCCCGCCGTGAGCTAAGTGGCAACTCCTCATGCGCGCGCTCCTAATGTCCTCTATGTGTCTGTGCGGCCGAGTAGGTGACGCAGGGCCTCGTCGAGGTTGGGATGGCGGAATCGGTGACCGGCCTGTTGCAGCTTGGCGGGAATCACGCGTTGACTGGCGCATGCGAGTTCGCGGGCGCCCTGGTCGCCGAGCAGTAGCCGCGGACCCAGCGGAGGGACGGGCAACACCGCTGGTCGGCGCAGGACGCGCGCGAGGGTGCGGGTGTAGTCGACGTTCCGGACCGGTTCTGGGGCAACCGCATTGACCGGCCCGGACAGGGTGGTGTCCCACAGCCCGCGATAGTAAATGTCGACGAGGTCATCGATCCCGATCCAGGACAGCCACTGCCTGCCCTCGCCGATCGGGCCCCCGAGGCCGGCGCTGAACAGCGGTCGCAGTAGGCGAAGAATCCCGCCGCGAGGAGATTGCACGATGCCGGTGCGCACCAGCACGACACGCGCCCCCGCGCGGCCCGCCGGTGCTGTCGCCTCCTCCCATTCGGCCACCACGTCGGCGAGAAACCCCTTACCGCGATCGCTGTCCTCGGTCAGGATCTCGTCCCCGCGGTCGTAGCCGTAGTAGCCGATCGCAGAATCGGAGATCAGCAGTCTCGGCCCATCGGGCATCCGCGCGACGAGTTCGGCTAAGCGGCGGGTGGGACCGATTCGACTGTCGCGGACTGCGCGTCGGTGCTCGTCGGTGAACCGGCCCGCGATCGAGGCGCCCGCCAAGTGCACCACCGCGTCGACGCCGACGAGCAGATCCTGATCGGGATCGGCCGGGTTCCGCTTTCATTCGCGTCATTCGCTGCATGACGGACCAGCCGGATGACCCGATGTCCGCCGGTGCTGAGAAATGCACTCAACGCCGACCCGACGAGGCCCGAAGATCCCGTGACCGCCACCGTTGCCGCCCGCAGCCCGTGGTCGGCCGCCTGCTTGTGCGCGGCGAGGTCTTCGGCCAACTGGCGGTGTCGATAGGCGAACATCGGGCGCAATGCCAGCGGGGGAATCGGTGTCTCAACCCGGTCGATCACCCGGGTGCGGTCGTCGCCGACATCTTCGAATTCGTGAATATGCCGCCACCGGAACGCAATCCGCGCCGGCAGCGAAGCCAGCCCGGTCGCGCCGATGGTGTCGACGAAACGCCGCAGCGGATCGTGGCCGTCGCCCTGGTGCTCGGCCATCCAGCGAAGCCCCCCTGGGCAGCGCAAGCTCCGCCCGGCCGTTCTGCAGCGAGTCGGCTGCGGTGATTACCCGCATCGGCTGCCACGGCGGCGGGAGCCGCAGGAACGCGCCGGGCCGGGCATGCCAGGCGAACAACTCATCGCGCGGTGGGTCGATCACGCATGAATACACCGAACCCATCGTTCGGCGCTACCGGCGAAACCGCCGGCATGTGATAAGGCACAGTGGTGGCATGGGCGTGCGCAATGGCGGCAGGCTGCTTCTGGACACGGTGCTGGATCGCGCGGTCGTGCCCGGCTATACCCGCGTGGGCTATCGGCTGCGGCAACCCGGTTGGGCGGACCTCGACCCGGCACCTGATGCAATGCGCGGCAGCACCGCGCTGGTCACTGGCGCGAACCGCGGCATCGGCCAGGCGATCGCCGCAGGGCTGGCACGGCTGGGCGCGACGGTTCTGCTGACTGTCCGTAACAAGGAGCGCGGCATGCGGGCACGGGATGAAATCAGCGCCGCGCGGCCCGACGCCGATGTGCGGGTCGAGGTCTGCGACGTGTCCGATCTCGCCGGTGTGCGTGCCTTTGCGGCTGACTTGTCCAGCCGGCTGCGGCGATTGGACGTGCTCGTGCACAATGCCGGGGTTCTACCAGCCAGCCGAACGGAGACCGACGAGGGGCACGAAATCACCTTCGCCACGCACGTATTGGGTCCGGTGCTGTTGACCGAGCTGCTGCTGCCCCTGCTTGCCAACTCACCCGATCCGCGGGTGATCTTCATGTCTTCCGGTGGGATGTATACCCAGGCACTGCCCACCGACGACCCCGAATACCGCAATGGCCGATACCGCGGCGCCATCGCCTATGCGCGCACGAAACGGATGCAGATGGCCCTGACGCCGATCCTCGCCGAACGATGGGCGGCGCAGCACGTCTCGGTGTATTGCATGCACCCCGGGTGGGCCGACACACCGGGGGTGGCGGACTCGTTACCGATCTTTCGCATCCTCACAGGGCCGCTGCTGCGCTCGGCCGAAGAAGGCGCCGATACCGCGGTGTGGCTTGCTGCAACCACACCGGCACCGCCCACCGGCCGGTTTTTCCACGACCGCCGGCCCCGTCCCGAGCACTATCTGCCGTTCACCCGGGAAAGCGACCGTGACCGGCAATCCCTCTGGCAGTACTGCGCGGACGCCACTGGCCTCGAAAACCCCTGATGGACCGTCGGTTCCGGTGGGAAGTTAGCCGAATTCCAACAGCGTGTAGGCGCCGCGGAAATTCTTGACCAGCCGCAGCCGCCAGAAGGCGGGGAACATAGTGCGGAAGAACAGACCCCGGCCTTTGGGCATCGGTAGGTCGTGTACCGCCGAGATGCCGGGCACGGTAGTGGCGAGGTCGGCCAGTTCGGACGCCGACAGGCTGAACGGCATCGGGGGAACGCGGTATCGACGTGTTGCGCGCATGCCTTTCGGTGCGAGCTTTTTGACGAGCACCGGCGGCAGGTCGAAGGCCATCTGTCCGCCGGGAAACCGGCTGGCGCACTTGGTGATCAGCCCCATCGCATCTTCGGGCTGCAAGTACATAAGCAGGCCTTCGGCGGTGATGAAGACACCACTGTCGGCGTCCACCTGCTCCATCCAGGTGTAGTCCAGCACGGACTGCGCGAGGTTGGCGATACGGGGCGACGACGGCAGCAGCCGCTGACGCAGTTCGATAATGGGCGGTAAATCGATACTGAGCCAACGGAATCGGGCATCGGGCAGTGCGCTGTCCAGCCGCCAGAAGCTAGTCTGCAGACCTTCGGCCAGCGCGACGACCGTCGCGTCCTGATGCTCGGTCAGGTACTGGATCGCGCACCGGTCGAAGGCCAGTGAGCGCAAGGCCATTTCCTGGCCCTTGCGACCGAACTTGTCGAAGTCGTAGTCGATGGCATCGGCGAGCCGTATCGCCATCGGGTCGTCGATGATCGCGTCGGGTCGGCGGGCCTGGTGGGCCCTGCCGTTCAACGTCATCAACGCCGTTTCGGCGACGCCGGTGAGGATGCCGGCGTCGCGTTGTCGTTGGCAGCGTGGTTCATTGGAGTCAAACTTACTCATGCGCGCGTAGGTCACGAAGTTGCGGCATCGCCGAGGATTCCGTCGACGATAGCGAGGGTCCGATCCGCGAAGTGGGTCATCCTCATGTCGTGTGTGACGATCACTGCGGCGGTGCCGCGGGCGCGGACCTCCGTCACGATGAGCTCCATGACTTGTTCGCCAAGCTTGGTGTCGAGCGCTGACGTCGGCTCGTCGATAAGCACCAGATCGGGTTGGTTCATGAATGCCCGGCCGACCGCTACCCGCTGACGCTCGCCGCCGGAGAGTTGGCGGGGCAGATTGTCCGCGCGTTCTTCGAGTCTCAACTCCGTGAGCAATTGATCGGCGCGAGCTTTTGACTTCTTCTTGTCGCGCCGGCTGAAGTCGGTAACCACCAGCAGGTTTTCGCGTGCGGTGAGGAAGGGCACCAGGTTCACGCTCTGGAACACGAAGCCGACACTCTCGCGCCGAAAGCGGGTGAGCCGCTTCGGGTCATAACCGCTGATTTCGTCTCCGGCGACTACCACCCGGCCCTGCGACGGCGAGAGCAGGCCCCCTGAAATGGACAGCAGTGTCGTCTTGCCCGAGCCCGAGGGGCCGACGAGTGCCACGATCTCCGCGGGGCCAACCTCGAGGGAGGCACGGTCCACGGCGACAGTCTCGGCGTCGCCGGACCGGTAGACCTTACGGACGTTCTCGAGTTTGAGTGCGGCTTCCCGATGATGTCCCATGAACGACCCGCCTCAGCTAATCGCGGTTGCAGGATCGATACGGACGACGCGGCGCAGGGATACTGCCGAGCCGAGGGTGGACATGACGACCAGCCCCACGGCGACTTGTAGCGCTCGGCTTGCGCTGAATTGCAGCGGCACCTGGGGAGGTATCAGGCGGCCGACCGTCAAAGCCAGCAGCGCGCCGACCATGAACGACACGACTGCGATCATGACGGCCTGCAGGACCACCTGCGCGAACAGTTGGCCGCTGGATGCGCCGACGGCCTTGAATACGGCGTAGATCCCGACGCGTTCGATGGTCAGCAGGACGAAGAACAGCGCCACCACCAGGGCGGCCACAAAGAACGTGGTGTCGATGATGGCGTTGAATGTCGAGCGCTGCTGGGTGATTCCCGGCAGCGAGTCGACGGCGAAAGAGCGCGTCACCGTCTGGGTCCTGCCGCCGGTGGCGGCGTCGATGGCGCCCGCCACCCAGGCGGGGTCGGCGCCGGCAGTTGTCGAAACCGTCAGCACCTGGTAGGTGCCGGATGCCAGCACCTGGTCAGGGCGGGCCGAGCCGAGCACCTGGCGCCACGTGTCGAGGCCGCCCCACAAGCCGCCCTGGAGCAGGAAGTTGGTGTCGGACACCCAACCCACGATTGACACCGGGTACCGCTGGGGCCCGAGCAGCAAGGTCTGGCCCTCCTGCACGCCGTAGGCCTTCAGGCTGGTGTCCGCATAGACCTGGCCGGCCTTATCCGGCGGCGCGGGGACACCGCCAGGCGCACGCTGATAGCCGAAGAGCGCCACGCTGGCCTCCGTGGCCTGGCCCGGTATCTTGGCCCCGAGTAGGACAGTGCCGAGGCCGCCGACCTGCTCGACACCCGGCACGCGCTCGACCTGGGCCGTGGTCGCTGCGTCGATCCGCGAGCGGATCACCGATAGGTTGGCGTCGCTGGCGTAGGTCAGCAGCGCGCCGGGCTGGGCCCGCAGCGCGCCGGTGAATCCGTTGTAGAGGCCGTCCAGCAAGCCGCCCAGGGTCAACAACAGCCCGGTGAGGAGCACCAGGGCGATGACCGCGGGCGCGAAGCGCCAGGGCCGGCGTCGTAATTCCAGCAGCGCCAGCTTCATTCGATGCCTCCGAGCCCAGGGCGGCCAACGGCCTGAAACGGATCGATGCGCAGTACGCGCCATACCGCGAAGGCCACCCCGAGCAGCGAAAGACCGACGACCACGACCGTGCTGATGGCGAGTGCGCGCGGGTCGATGGTCAGCGGAAGGCCGGTGTTCACCGCCGCGGTGGCCGTCACGAGCAAACCCACGGCGACCAGCAGCGCCACCCCCAGCACCAGGACGACCTGCTGGAGGAGGCCGCGCACCAGATAGCTCGCCGGTGCCCCCACGGCTCGCAGCAGCGTCAACGCCGCGGTCTTCTGCACGGTCAGAATCAGGAAGAAGAATCCGGTCACCAGGGCGACCACCACGACGGCGAGGGTCAGCAGGACTGCGAACGACCCCTGTGTCGACGAGACGCCCGGCGCGCCGGCTACCGCCTCGGTGCGCGTCAGCGCGGTCACCTGCGGCACCGCGGCGTCGATGGAGTCGGCAAGCGCCTTCGGCCTGACGCCCGTCGCTGGGATCACCGCCACCGCCGAAGGCCACACCATCTTTGCGTTGGGGTTGGCCGCTTTGCGCATGCTGGTGAATGTGTCGAAGGTGACAAACAGGGTTGGCTGCACATTGAATTGGCTCTGTGCGGTCAGTCCCACGATGGTGACAGGCGATCCTCCGGCGGCGGTGGTCACCGTGTCGCCGATGGCGAAGCTCTTGGTCTCGGAGCTGGCCACGCCCTGGCCGGGTGCGGTGGCGGGTCGGCCACTGGTGAGCTTCGTGGGCTGACCTGGCTTGCCCGGTTCTGCTCCGATCATGGCCACGTCGATTTGCTGGCCTTTGGCCAGCACGGTCATTGTCGCCGCACCCAGCGGTGCGGCCTGGCCCACGCCGGGGACGGAGGCCACCTTGCCGACGATGTCAGGGCTCAGCACGCTTGCTTCGAGGTTGTCGCGAGCTTCGGAGCTATAGACCAGGACGGTACCGGACTGGTTCTGCAAGGCGCCCGTGAAACTGTTGAGCAGCGAGGATAGCAGCGTCTGCTGGAAGAACACCAGGAACATCAGCAGGCCGATGGCCCCGGCAAGCAGACCGAAGCGCACGGGTGCACGTCGGATCTCGCGGCTGGCCAGCAACACGATCCAAAGATTACGGTGTCTCAGCGGCGGCCTTGTCAACTATTGACTACCGGTCCAACATGCGGAGCTGATGACGGGAATGGAACCCGCGTAGTCAGCTTGGGAAGTCGATTCCAGGCTCGAACAGGCTTTCTGCCCCGCCTGCTCAGAGCCCTAGCGACTAACTGGAATCCCAGCTACAAGTGCGGTTTTGGTGCGTCTGGCGCAAGGATCCGGTACGGCCCCGGTTCGGTCGGGTTCGGTCGGGTTCGGGGTACGGAAGGGGTATCGGGGACCAGCCGATGCACAACGTCAGGGGGCGGGCCGCCGTCGCCACGCCGCCTGGTGATCGCGAGTTTTCTGGCGCCGAATCGATTCGCAGTATTCGGCGTGGACCCTAACCGGTCCCCGGGTCGATCGCGCAAGCGCCACACGGACACCACATGCAATACATATATAATATTTAGATTAGCTAACTTATGTGTGCTCGGTTTCAGAAAACAGTTGGGCGACCGTGCTTAAGGTTCGGAAGGTCTGTCCGTTCGCGGGGCGCAGTCGTACAGGGACTCATGATCCGTTGGTCGCGGGTTCGAGTCCCGCCCGCCCCACCGCCCGAACTCGCAGTTAGAGGGCCTGCAAAGCGATCGGTTCCGAACAGTTGCGACGGCCCAAACGGGCGCTGCGTCCACACCACGTCCACATTTAAGCGGGTCACTTCGCCCTGAAGCAGCTGACAGCAACATTTGGAGGCGTCGGGTTGGAACAAACCGGGCCCCTGCTGCGTCCAACCCGGCATGGACGACATAAAGCCTAATTGGAATGGTCAGCTTGGCGGGGCAAGTGATGCAAGGCGGTCTTCTATCGACTTGCGGTCGTAGTACTCACGCCAGCTGTTGATTCGGCCGCCGTTGCTGTCAACTTCGAACACCCCTGCGACCTCCAGGTCGAAGGGTTCGCCTTGGACTCTGAAGGAGTCCACTCGCTCAGTTATCACGGTGCCAGCGTTCGCGACGAGAGTCTTCACGTCGCAGGCGACGCTAGGAACCATCTTCACCGCCGATTGGAGTTCTGCCCTTATGGCATCAATACCGCGAAAAACTCCTCTCGAGCTGTCGGTCCAGACGGCATCGTCGCTGAAGAAGCTCACCAATTCGTCCGGGTCGGACCGCTTCCAGGCGCCAAGGAACTTGCGTACCACGGACTCCGCTGAATCGCTCACTGTTGGGAACCCTCCGCTCGAATCGATCACATCGTTGGTAGGTCGATGTCGTGGCACCAGCAGGCTAAGCGTAGCTGTGCGACTCAGCGGGGGCGCTTGCAATCTCCGCAAACCGGACGCACAGCGAGACGACATAGAGCGCCAGGCGATCCGCGCTGAGGGATTTGACCCTCACGACCTGCTGTGCTGGAAGCCCTAGCGGGAGTTTCCGGCCTTCGTTGACCGCTGGGTTGGTTTCGCCTGGTGGGGTGGTGTTTTCGGCAGGGCTGATGTATTACCCAACTCGCGGTGGTTCAGCGGGTGGGTGCGTATTGGTGGATGGTGAACAGGTCGGCCAGGCGCTGCTGGGTGGGGGTCATGTCGGTGAGCATGCGTTGGGCGCGGGGGCGTCCCTTGCCGCCGTCGTGGTAG
>DATJQO010000173.1:0-10376 GCA_035505695.1 Mycobacterium sp. | reverse complement strand
GAATAGCAGCGGAGCCGGGGGTTGCCACACCAGTTCGTGGCTGTCGCGGGCCCGCACGAGAGGAATGGCGCCACCGGCGGGCTCACGGACGCGACAGATGACGGCGCTGAGCACGTCGGCCAGTTCGGGGTTGACCACGATTCTCTGAACTAGCCGGGGCTGCTTGTTGATTCGCTTTGGTGGGTCAGGAATTGGCGGGAAGTGTGGGGTTGCCGAGTGCGACAGGGGCCGTTCTCGATCGTTTGTCGATTTGGGCGAGTTTGTCTTCGGCGGCGGCGAGGCTGACCTGCAGGCCTTCGACCTCGCCGAGCCATCCTTCGCGTTCGGCTTCGGCGATGCGTGCGGCGAGGTTGTCGCGGATCTCGACCAAACGGGGCCGTTGGGTGGGGTCGGGCCACAGCAATGCGCAACGCACACAAGCATGTTCATGAATACAGGCGGATCCGAACGCGCGACCGCAGGTGCCGATGGAGACCTTGCGGCGCTCGAAGTGGCCGAGGAATTCCTGCCATTCGGCGTCGGTGGGTGTGCGGTATTCGTCGGTGGGGCGCAACGCACGCCGCCTGGCGAGGAACGCCAGGTGGGACTGGATCGCCTCGTGGGGGTAGACGGCCTTGTAGCCGAGGGTGACGTTGATGTCGCGGTGGCCGGCGATGATCTGCGCGATGTGCGGTGGCAGGCCGTTCATGACGGCATCGGTGATAAAGATTCTTCGAAAGTCGTGCGGCGCGTAATGCAGGGGGCGTCCATCGGCGGGATCCTTCAGGCCGGTGTGGACAAAAGCGGCGTTGAGCATGGTCCGCAGCGAGCTGTCGCTGATCGCCCGGATCTCGGAGGGAAATCGACGCTGGAACAAGACCGGAGCCGGTGGCCGCCAGACGCATTCGTAGCGGTCGTAGACCGCAACGAGCGGGACTGTCCCGTCGGGGTCACGGATTCGGCGGATCACGGTCGACAACACGTCCGCCAACTCCGGGGAGACGACCAGGAGTCTCTCCTCGTCGGTCTTCGAGGGGACGATCTGCAGCAACGGCACGATCTCGCCGGAGGTCGGCAGGCGATACTGGATCAGGCTGTGATGGCTGATCTCGAGCAGTTCTTCGACCCGGCAACCGGTGAGACGGAGGATTTCGACGGCGGCCCACGCCCAGAACGCGTGGTCTTCTTCATGGCCGAGGTCGCGGCGGCTGCCGGTCGCGGGGTCGTGGGCCCACACCTTCTCGGTGGTCCTGGTGATCGAGCGAGTCAGCGTTTCGCCTGCGACGGTGAACGATTGGCCGGGAAGGGTATCGCGGGCGGCGTGCAGGACCGTGATGGCGTTCCTGCGCCGCGCGTCGACGGTCCGTACCAGCACCGGCAGGACCGGTAGTCGTTCCCGGGTCCGTGCGTCCATCCGCGCCTTGCGGTGGCGCTGGAATTTGCGCTGACTGATCTCTTCCTGACCGACCGGGCAGGGAGCCGCCCATTGTGCCCACCGGCTGGGATCCTCGATCGCCCACTGGCACAGATCGAGATAGAGAGCCCGCACCGGGGTCAGGCAGTCTCGGTAGCCGATGCGCTCCACCATGACGACGGACTTCTCGCCGTGGGCTGAGGTGATCACCTGGGGTTTGGTCCGCTGACGCTGCTTCCACGCGTCGGCGACGTCGCTGGGCAGGTGCAGGCTGTCGATCCCGGGGTGATGCTGTTCGAGGTCGGCCCAGAACCGTTGCGCCAGATAGTAAGCCAGGCCCTTCAGACTGGTGTAGTCCAACGCGGGTTGGCGTTCCCGCAGGTAGTCCACGAGCAGGTTGCGGACCGGGCGACACTGCAGCACGTAGCGGTCGACGAGTTCCTCCGGGGTGAGCTGACCGGCGGTGCGGAATGCTCGCAGTCGTTCCGGCGCGTCGTCGCTGAAGACACCGAGTTCGCGCAGCATCCGGTAGAAGACCTTGTGATCGCGTGTCGCGCAGGTGAAGGATTCGGCTTCGCGGTCCATCAATTCCAACGCGTCGCCGACGGTGACGTCGGTAAGGGTGCCGCCCTTGGCGGCGAGGATTTCGGCGCTGCGCCGCAGCGTTAGGGCGGCGGCGAAGCCGGACACGTGGGGATCGGCGGCGCACAACGCTCGAAGACGCGCGAACCCGTGCGGGTCGCGGATGCGGGCCAGGTTGCGGGTCAGGGAGCCTTTGCCGGCTGCGCCCGCCACCAGGCAGCTCAGCGAGGGGCGGACCAGATCGCCGCAGATCGCTACGACCAGCGCTCCCGACAGCTCGGCGCGCAGCCATCGCGACTCCCGGCCACGCGCTTGCTGCCAGGCGATCGGCAGGTTTCGCCACGCCCCGCCGGCGGCATCGGCGCCGCTGGCCATCCAGCGTTGCTGCCAGGTCTCGCCCGGCTGGTCGGTCAGCCAGTCCAGCAGCCACGCCAGCCCGCGGATGCGTCTGTCCTGGCTGTTGGCGTTGTCGAGAACAAACATCCCGCTGGTGAGCCGCTCCCACACCGCACCGCGGTCGTGCCGGGTGGCAGGCCAATCCGTGACCACCGGCCGTGGGGGAAATCGGGTGCGCGCGGCTTCCCGCTGGGCCTTGGAGGGACGAGAGGACACACCCGGAAACGTGATGACCTCATTCAGGACGTCCGACCCGGTCATGGCGTCGGGCTCCCGAACAGTACCTTCAGTGTCTCGGGCCGATAACCGGGAGCCGGAGCCGGCCGCGCCCGCTCGGCGGCCTGCCGAGTCTGCTCCGCATGGTGGGCCAGTACCCGGCGGATCACTTCCTCCTTGCGGGGCGTCAAGTAGATCTGCGTCGTGGTCAACAGGGCATGCCCGAGGACGCATTGGACATCGGTGAGCGGCAATGCCGGATCCTCGGCCATCCGGTACGCCGCGGTGTGTCGAAGCGCGTGCAGCGTCGCCGCACTACCCGCACGCTGCGCCGCGCGCTCGAACATCCGATGCGCCGCGTGATAGGTCAACGGCCGCATCGGCGTTCGCGACGTCCACCACAACGGTTGGCGTTTTCCCTTGGGGACCAGACCCTCCGTCTCGACCTGATACAAGCGCAACCACACGAACGCGTCCGTCGAGGCCGGCAGCTCCTGCACCGCACGACTTCCCTTGCGCACCAACGCGATCACCTGCCGACCGGGATCCACATCGCCCCGCGTGGCCGACAGCAGCTCCGACGCGCGGGCGCCGGTCGACACGTAGAACGCCACCAACGCACGGTCCCTGTTCGAGGGCAGCCGGGCGAAAATCTCGTTGAACTCCTCGTCGGGGATGCTGCGCGGAATCCGGGACGGCACCCTCGGTCGATACAACCCGGTCCGCTCCTTGCGGTGCGATTCCATCGGATTGTGATGCGCGTGCGCCCGACCACCCCGCCGCGACCGATGCAGCGGGAACGGGTTGACGATCGGCCCGCTGCCCGCCGCGAGATGGAACTCGTAGAAACCGCGCAGCACCGTCTCCGCGTGCGCCCGCACCGACGCCGAATAGGCCACCGCGGTCGACGAGCGGTCGGGCACCTCGTGTGGTCTGCGCCAGTGCGGGCGAGAAGGCTTGCCCGACACCAGCATCCAGCGGCAGAAATCGCGGGCCTCGATACGTGTCGCCCGATTCCACGCAACCTCGACCGCCCACAGAAACCGGAACCACCGCAACAGATCCATCCCATAGGACCGCAACGTCGCATCCGATCGCCCCGCGGCCTGCAAGTCTCGGAAATACGCCGACACCGACTCCACCACCGCTCCACAGGGATCGGTCACTCGAAACGGCAACCAAGAATCACCCGTGGCCTCAACCGCACCCGCCAACGGGACCGCCAGCATCGCCAGATCCCGGGTCCGTTCGTCGTCTTCCATCACGGGTCGGGACCATAAACGACCGAACGGCTGCAGCCCGTCAACCAGGGCAAACGCGTGTCGTTGTTCAGTCAATAGGTAGGAGTCGTTCGCTGTCATTCTTGGACGGCGCGATCTGCAGCAGCGGCACGAGTTCCCGGTACCGGGCAAGGTGCATTGGATGAGGCTGTGGTGGGACAGCTCGGTGAGTTCCTCGATCCGAATACCGGTGTGCCGCAGCGTTTCCACCGCAGCCCAGGTCCAGAACGTCCGGTCTTCCTCGCCAGTCAAGTCGCGGCGCTTGCCGCCCGAGGCGGGCTCGGCCCAGATGTGTGCCGAGCCGGCGCCGGTGACGGTTCGGCGTAGTTGGCCGCCGGCGGCGGTGAATGTGGCCCCGGGGTCGGTGTCGCGGGCGGCCTGCAGCCGCGCGGCGGCCTCGAGACGGGTGGTGTGGACGTGCCGGGCCAGACGCGGCAGCACCGCAAGCCGTTCCCGGGTGCGCTGATCCATGCGGGACTTGCGGGACCGCAATTCCTTCTGGCGCGCCAGGTCCTCGGCGCGGACCGGGCACGGCGCCGCCCATGGCCCCCAGCGGCCCGGTTCCTCCATCGCCCACTGGGCGATATCCAGGTAGAAGGCGCGAACCGCGGCGAGGTTCTGCAGACCGCCCCCACGCCGCTCCCGAACCTGGTCGACTCGTCCGTCCGGGCCGACGACCCGCCGGGTTTTCATCATCACGCGTTGCTTCCACCCGGCCGCGACGTCTGGAGGCAGATGCAGCGAATTGATGCCCGGCTGGTGTTGTTCCAAGTGACGCCAGAACAGCCCGCCCAGGGCCGCGGCCAGCCCGGTCAGGCTGGTGTGGTCGAGCGTCGGCTGCCGTTCCTGCAGATAGGCCACGAGCAGATCACGCACCGGCCGACAGGCAATACCGTGCCGATCGATCAGCTGGCCCGGGCTGAGTGACCCTGCGTGGCGAACGCGCGCATCCGTGGTGGAGCGTCCGGGCCGAACACCCCCATCGTGTGCAGCAACTGGTAGAACCCCATCGCCGCGTTGCGGCGCACCGACCGGCCGTCGACCGCGGCCGACAGTTCCAGGCAGTCGCCCACGGTGATGTCGCGCAAGGTGCCACCCTTGACAGCCAGGATCGTCGCCGCTCGGCGCAGCGCGGCCTTCTTCATCGTTCGCCCGGCACCGGATGTCTCACACAACGCTTCGAGTTCGGCGAACCCGGCCGGGTTACGCAGCCCGGCCATCAACGGCACCAGGTTCTGCGGTGCACGTGGTGTAAGCACCCACCGTATGCTCGGGCGGATCACGTCGGCGCTGATCATGACCTGCACGCAGACGCGAGGCCGCTGGTCACGGTAACGCCGTGGCCGCCTCGACCTGGCCGGGAAACCGACGCGGACCGCACCCAGTCGGCGTTGCCCATCGAGTCGGCACCGCTAGCCAGCCAACGTGCCTGCCAGCCGTCACCGGGCTGGTCGGCCAGCCAGCCCAACACCCTGTGCAGGCTGCGCCGGCGCCGCAGCAAGCCGTCACGGCTGCTTGCGATGTCGGCGGTGAACGGCGCCGAGAGTAAGCGTGTCAGCACCGCCTCGGTGGGCAGCTCCGTCGTCGGCCAGGTCACGGCAGGGGGCCGGGGCGGGTAGGAGTTCCGCAGCCGCTGCATGTCCGGGCCGACCACCACCGCACTCGCAGACGGTGCCGCGGCCGTCTCCGACGTGACCTGGCCAGACGTCGTGTCGCCACCCGCGACGACCGTCGTGGTCATCGGGACCGGCCGAACAGCACATCGAGCGTGGCACGGCGGTACCCGCCGGTGTCGTCCGGTTCAGTGGAAGCCGAACACTCGACGTCTCGCTCACTCCGGCGATGATGGGCAACCATTCCGGCGATCACGTCGTCCGGCACAGGGGTGAGGTAGATCTGGGTGGTGGACAGGTGGGCGTGGCCCAGTACCCACTGCACGTCGGTCAACGGCACCAGCGGATCCCGCGCCATCCGATACGCGGCGGTGTGACGCAGATCGTGCAAGGTCCAGTTGGCGCCCAACGCGCCAGCCGCACGGCCAAACATGGCCCGGGCGGCTGGATAGGTCAGCGGTCGCCGCGGGCGGCGCAGCGCGTCAGCCACAGAGGATCGTCGCGGCCCACCGGCGCCACGTCCTCCAGCGTCGACTGATACAGCCGGAGCCACACGAAGGCATCCGGGGAGGCCGGCAACTGCTGCAGCGCACGACTTCCTTTGCGGACCACCGTGACCAGCTGCTGACCCGGATCGACGTCACCGCACCGGACGCCGAGCAGCTCCGACGCCCGCGCCCCGGTCGAGACCCATAACGCGACCAGGGCGCGATCCCGATGCGAACCCAGTTCGGCGAACAGCTGGTTGAACAACTCGTCTGGGATGCACCGCGGGACCCGCCGCGGCGATCGAGGCCGATACAACCCCACCCGTTCGTTTCGGAACGGCTCCAGCGGATTGTGGTGTGCGTGCGCCCTCCCGCCGCTGCGCTCACCCGCACCAACGGGAACGGATTCACGATCGGCCCGGTCCCCGTATCCTTATGGAACTCGTAGAAGCCACGCAGCACTGTCTCCGAATGCGCCCGGGTCGTCACCGCATACCGATCACCCGGGCCGGCCCGCCCGGTCACCGCGTTCGGTTGACCACGGACCTCGGCGCCGGAACTCGTTGTTCGGGAACGCTTTTCCCGTAACAACAGCCACCGACAGAAGTCACGGGCCTCGACCCGGGTGGCCTGATCCCAGGGCATGTCGATGGCCCAACAGAACCGGAACCAACGCAACAGATCCATCGCATACGACCGCTGCGTCGCAGTCGACCGCCCCGCCGCCCGCAAGTCCTGCAGGAACGCCCGGACCGCAGCAACCGCACAACCGCTGGCATCCAGCAGTCGAACCGGCTCCCACACGTCATCGACCGCAACGACACTGCCCGCCATCGGCACGACCAGCGACGCGAGGTCACGCTCTTCACCCGGCGCATCGACCATGCCCGGAACCTAGGACGACATCACCGAGCAGCTGGTCAACGCCACGCCGGAGTCGGGCGTTAGTTCGGTCAACAGGTAAAGTTCGGTGCTGCCTTCTCCTTCTCCGAGTGCGCGGTGACCAGGGTCGCGTCCAGATCGATGATCAACGGGTGATCGGCGTCGATGCCGTGATCGGGAGCGTGCTCGCCGGCCGCGGCCCACACCGTCGACCGCGCTGCCAGCCGGGCCGCAGCGATGGCCGCCAACGCTTTCGGTGCGTCGGTGGCCAACGCGGAGATCAACCGCGACACGGTGGGATCAGATGCCACTACACCGAAAACCCCCGGCTCTGCACGCAACAAGCCGACATCAGCAAGGCAATCCCCGCCCATCGCCAGCGCGACCGCTAGATCGAGCACGACCTTGCCCGGATCATGGCTGGCCAGCGGTTTGTGCCAGGGCGCCAGCGCGCCAGACAACCTCCCGGTCAGCCCGGCCCTCTCCGCGGCACGCAACAGCACGACCGCGCCGGCATGCGACACAACCCCACGACCAGTGGCATCGACGGACAACGACGGGTAGCACGACGTAGACTTGCCCACCAGATTGGTGCTCCGGTCATCAGGATGAGTTGGCCCTTCGCAAGCCGAATTATCCCAGGTCAGAGCACCATTCTTTATGAACGACCCGCCGCTGCAAGGGCTTTCCGTGAAAGCCCCGGGTTAGCTGCGTCGAGCAATCATCGCTCAGGTTGTGGCGTCTGCGGCCGGTTTTGGTTGAGTCGGCTGGGGCGCGGTGTCGATGTTGCCATCGGTCCGTTTCCCCAGGCCGCTTTCGAACCCGCCGTGCGTGTTTCCCGCAACGGGCTCTCCACGGTGTCCTTCAGGCGTGGTCGGCCAGGATCCAGGGGTTGGGAATCTTTGTGCCGCGGTACCGGTATCGCGTGATTGGGACCTTGGCGAGATTGAGGCACTCGCGAGAGGACATCGCGCGCCGGGCCGAGCACGTCGCTGAGCACCCCGAGGAGAGCTGCCATCGTCGCTCGATCGTTTCGTACAACGTCGCCCATCATCACCGTTCCCAGCGGCATCGCAGAGTCGAGCCGCACGGCTTCGACAGCCCGTAGAGGTCGGCTTGACCGAGGAGAAACCGCTCCCGCGTGGCGCTTGCGTTTGCGACAAAGTACGCCAGATAGGGTTGGCGACCGCCCGGCGCCACGGGCTGCAGTTAGACGGCGGACGGGAGCCGTTGCCGCTGAACGAGATCGGGTTCCCGCCACGGCCGATACCTGAAATGTGGTCGTCGTCGGGTCAACGATGTCGCGGTCCGACGGCGCTGATGACAATGACGGCATACCACAAATCGATACAACGGCGGGCGAGTGGTTGTGAAGCGGTGAGTTCGGCGATGGCTGCCGCGCTTTACACCGTATTGGCGATGGCGAGCTTGGAGCGGACAAGAACCTGAGGCGCGTTGGGGTCGTGCAACTGGGGAACGGCCGCGAGGGTGAAGCCTGCGATCGCCCCGGGGCGAAAGACGAGGCAATAAGTCGAACCGCCGAACTGGAAGTAACCGAGTTCCTCGCCTTTTGTGATGTGGTAGCCGGGCGTGATGTTTGTGTCGATCACGCAGGAGGAGACCTCCCCAATGCCGATCGCCACGAAAGCCACTAGGCCGATAACGGGATCGTCGGCTTCGATGAGGATGATCGCCCGTACCGCGACGTGCGCCAGATAGGGCAGCGAAATCGGGGGTGCGACTGCGTCCCACTCCTCCGAAACGGCCTCTGAGTAGTAGGTGCCCTGCTGGAGGAACGCCCTGACAATCGTCCCGGTCACCGGACTGTGCCAACGGTGATAATCGATCCCCGTCAGATACGCCTGATAGACGGTTCCGCCGACGAACTGATCAACCGACTCGTCATTGGCCAGCATGTCCTGCAGCGAATACGGTTGGCTTTTGATCCAGAAGCGATCCTGGCGCTGGACACCGGTGGCGATGCGGTACGGCGTTGACTCGCAGGCGCTGATGATCACCTTGTCGTCGTCTGGTGCGGCGACCGGACGCTGGCCGTCCTTGAACCGTCGGGTGAAGAAGTCGTTCCAGGAGGCAAAGCCCCAGTGCTCATCCTGGGCGTCGTGTTCGAACTGCTCGATGCCGACCGCGCGCCGGGCCGCGGCACACTTCCAACCGGACGGGGAATCGTTGAGCACATACAGCGAGTCGGCACTGTCGAGAAACCCGCACCAGGCGGTCAGGATCTTTTTGAGCATCGCGTTGATCCGGGGGTCGCGGAAGGCGGCGAACCCGGCTGGCGTGCCCATCGCCGAGTCGAAAATCGCGCCCAGTGGAATGAGCACCGCGTTCTCGCCGAACTCCGGCGCCATCGTCAAGACCTCGTTGATCAGGCGCAGCATCTGCTCAACGCTGTGCAGGTGGCGCTTGCGGTACGGCTTGGTGCGCGGCACCTGCGCGATCATCTGATGAACGTACATGCGCACCACAGGATCGGTTTCGATCAGCTCCTGGAACTCGGTGAGCACGGGATGCAGCACCACCTGCTCGGCCCCTGCCTCCACCCGCTCCCGGTGACCGGCAAGCCACGACTCCAACTCGTCGCGATCCTGCGGCAACCAGCCGGCCCGGCGCCGCACATCCACATCATCGGAAAGAGTCGTCACAACAACCAAACCTAACGGCACCGGCCCTGGCATCGACAATCGTTAAGCCGGGAACGGCGGAGCAATCCCGTCATGCATGGGCGTTTAAATTCTGCCGACCAGCCTTGACCGGCACGAGGTTAAGGAGACCAGCGACAAGGGGACACATGTCCGCCGATCCGGCCAACGTTCATCCACTGGTGCTGTTCGCGGTGCGTCGGATCATCAACCCGGTAGAACGCGCGATGCTGCGCTCGCGCCTTCACCGGGTCGCTGGTAGCTCGACGCTCATGCGGTTGACCTACGAGGGTCGCAAGTCCGGGCGGCGCTTCACCGTGCCCGTGGGTTACCACCAGGACGGCAACACACTGGCCTCGTTCACCCCGTTTGCTTGGTCGAAGAACCTCCGCGGCGGCGCCGACGTCGAGGTGATCCTGCGAGGCGAACAGCGACACGCAACGGCAATGGTAGTCACCGATCCCGAACTCGTCGCACCGGCTTTGGCGAGCTACCTGCAGGGAAACAGCGGAGACGCCCGGTTCTTCAAGGTAAGACTCCATGCCACACAACATCCGAATCTCGACGTGTTCAGCGACATCCATGGCTGCCACGTGGTGCGGTTGGACAACAGCGTTGCGAGGCGCGGGGGATACGGGTTTTCTTCCGGGTGAGCCAATCTCGTCTGAATCGGGGCTATTCGTTGCTAGGCATTGCTGACGTTGCCACCGCGCGTCTGCCGCAGTTGTTGACCGTCTCTTTGGATGACGACCACGGGGTAGCCATCCTTCATTGAGGTTGGCGATGTGGTGCCTGGCGTGGTGGCCGGGTTGATCTTGTTCGTGTGCACCATCAGTGTGGCGAGGAACTGATGGGTGCGCGACACC
>DATJQO010000172.1:0-9033 GCA_035505695.1 Mycobacterium sp. | reverse complement strand
TGCGGACCAGCAGCGGCGAGGGAAGTCCCTTGTCGGGAGTGCAAGCACCGTGTCCGGTTTATGTCCGATCGTCGGACCAACTGAATGCGTCAGCCGAGTTCAGTGCGTCGTATGCGACGCATAAATGCACATAAACCGCAGGTCAATAGCTATTTTGCCGCTTCACACGCGGAAGGTCGCTGGTTCGATCCCAGCCGGGACCACTTCGAAACGGTGCAGTTCGGTACGCATTCTGTGATCTTGGTGGGCTCGAGATCGCATCCGAGAAGGCGAAAATCCGCAACTCTTCGGTATCTCGCGGCGGATGACCGGCGGACCATGGGTCTGGACCTGCCGTTTCGTGCTGGGGGCTAGCGGAAGCTCACGCGGACGCAAGGCGATGATCGGGCCGCAACGACGTCGGTTGTCCGCGCCGGGGCACTAGCGAGCTGCACCCTCTTGCTTCGACGCCCAAGAGCGGCCTTCTGTCAAGCACCGCGTCAGCAGTCACGTGACTTAAACGGCAGGCCACTGGGGGTCAGAGCGTTCGGATGAACTTTTGAGCACGACTCTCCACCCAAAACGAGCCACCGGCAAGCAAACCCGCTCACACCGGCACAGCCGCCACGTGGTGCGATTGGACAATAGCGTTGCGAGGTGCGGGGATAAGGGTTTTCTTCCGTGAGCCAATCTGAATCGGGGCCACTCGTTGCTAGGCATTGCTGACGTTCTGACCGCGCGTCTGGCGCAGGACGGCGGTTTGTCGGATCACCTTCATCGACAGTGTCCGGTAGCCGTATTCGTCGAAAAGCACCGTGACGGTGTCGGCGGTGCCGCCGATAACGACTCCCGGTCCCCACTCGCGGTGCTCGACGGTGGTGTTGACGGGTATTGCCGGCCGTTGTGCATGGGCGGACGCTTGGCCAATCTGGTTGTCGCGGCAGCGATCGCAGTTGCCGCACGGTTGGGGCAGCGTCTCGCCGAAATACGCGAGGAGAATCTGTCGACGGCAATTGCGCGTTTCGGCGTAGCCGCGCAGCATTTCCACTCGCGTGCGATCGACGCGTTCGCTGGTCTCGACGACTTCGACCGCACGGCCCACCGCGGTCGCCGCTGGCTCGCCGGAGGCGGCGAATCCCCTACGGCCCGACGTGACGGCACCGGCCTGGTCGAGGAGGTTCACTGCGGTGGTGAGCCGGCGGCCCCGGACACCGAGTTCGGTCCGCAGGTCTTTGAGCCGCTTGGGTCCGTTCGCCGACAGCGCCGAGTAGACCCGATGCAGCAGCTCTTCGTCGGGGTGATGTGCGGTGAAAAACCTTGCCAGCGATAAGTCTTCGGGTCGATAAAACAGCAGAGCCAGCGCTGCCTCCCCATCGCGACCGGCGCGCCCGACCTGCTGAAAGTAGCTGTCCAGCGAGTCGGGAACCGAGGCATGCACGACGGCCCGAATGTTGGGCTTGTCGATACCCATGCCGAAAGCCGATGTGGCGGTGATCATCTCGTACTCGTCGTCGCGAAACCTGCGATGAATCTTGTCGCGCTGCGCCGCCCTCATGCCGCCGTGGTACGCAGCGGCACTCCTGCCCCGCCGGGCTAGTGCGTCGGCATAGCTCTCGGCGTCTTTGCGGGTCGCGGTGTATACCAGGACCGGCCCCGCCATCTCGGCGACCGTCGACACCACCGCGTTGCGCTTTTCGGCGTCTGACACGTGATGCTCGACCGCGAGGCGCAAGTTCGGCCGGTCGAAGCCGCTGGCGATCACCACGAGATCGCGCAACCCGAGCCGCTCGATGATCTCGCGGCGCACCAGCGGGGACGCGGTCGCCGTCAACGCCGCCACGGGTGGGCGGCCGAGCCGGTCGAACGCGTCAGCGAGCCGCAGATAGTCGGGCCGGAAGTCGTGCCCCCACGTCGACACGCAGTGCGCTTCGTCCACCACGATCAGCGACACGTTCGATTCGGCAAGACGCGAGACGACGTCGTCTTTTGAAAGCTGTTCCGGGGAGAGAAAGATGTACTCGGCTTCGTGTCGGCGCACGGCCTCCCAACTGCGTGACGTTTGTGCCGGGCGTTGGCGGGAGTTGATGGCGACGGCGGCGGGGCCGTGCGCAGCAACGATGTGATCGATCTGGTCGCGCTGCAGAGCTATCAACGGCGAGATCACCAGCGTTGCGCCGTCGATCAGGACCGCCGCCACCTGATAGATCGCGGATTTGCCGGATCCTGTCGGCATCAGCGCGAGCACGTCGCGGCGCGCGACCAGCGCCTCCATCGCGTCGAGCTGCTCGGCGCGCAGCGCCTTCCAGCCGAAGACGCGGCGGGCCACATCCTCGAGTTCTGCGCGGCGGGTCACCCGATGCCCACTACCCGCACCGCCATCCGAGACGGCCACACACTCGTCGCCGGCCTCAACACCGACCCCAACAATCACCGCGACTAGTGGACCTCATTAAAGCCAGCCCTGTAGACAGACTTCCTAAGCCAAAGAATCCCAAAACAACACCCGATGAACGCCTGGTGACCCCGTTTGGTGGACGCAGGGTCAGGCGGCTTGTGCCGTCTGAGTGAGTCGGTCTTCGAAGTCGACCGGGCTCATCATAGCGATGGCCGAGTGGCGTCTTAGCTTAGTCGGTTGTGGACTCGCTCGATCCAGTCGCCGACGGCGAACCTGGCGGCTGCCTTGGTCGGCCATAGGTGTCGGTCGTAGAACTCGACTTTCATTGTTGCCCAGAATGATTCCTGCTGGGCGTTGTCGAAGCTGTCACCATCGCCACCCGTCATATACATGTAACTAACGATTCTGCATGTAGCGATAATGGGATTCGCCGTGTCTCTTACAGACCTCCGATGGTTTTAACTGTCAAGTCTGCGGTGTCGGCCTGGTTCCACGGCCTGAACGAGGTGGACGCAAAGCAGGGCCCAGAGGCTGCTGCCTCGCCGGCGGCGAGACAACGAAGCCGTTTGCTGCTCAGCTCGGATCGCCAGGTGAGCAGTTACTCCGGACCACGCTAGCCGACCCACGCGACCGTCGCGGTCTCGAATCTATACAAACGAGATGGATCAGAGGTCTTGTCTCGCTCGGACATCGAGATACGGCCTTATCACCACACCGCTGTGCTGCAGTGCGCAGTGCAGGGTCGTCGTCTTCGAGTTCGACGATGCGTGCGATGCCGACGATGTTGACGCCGGCATGGTCGACGTGGTGGCGTTTGAGGAGCCGCTGAGCGCCGAGGCTCCAGCACCGAGCCCAGCCGGGCGGGGATGTGATGTGCCGCGGCAACGCAGGCATCTCGATACCGGTTGATGGGGCGATCCGGCGGGTGCTGGATCGGGTGGCCGCTGATGCTGACGGTGCCGCAGCGCTGGCACCAGCGTGGTGGGTTCGTGGCGAGTTGGCCGCGTGTATCGCATTCTCACATTGACCCACACGAGGGCACGGCGCGAAGTGGGCGTGAGGGTCGACATCGCGGTTCGGCGATGGACAACTGGTCGGCACACGTGGGCCTTTGCCCGTCATGTAGGGGGCTTGGTGCTCTGCCGCAGCGGCGGACGACTGCGAGAGTATGACGGGCATGGCGGTGGCGCGCGCATCGGGTGTTTCGGCCGGTCAGCGGCAGCTGTTGGGCCCGCAGACATCGGGGCGGGTGTATCGGAATTTGTCGGGTACCGACCACCGGATTAAGTCACTGCTGGATGTGGCGCTGCCGATGCGTGACGGCACGGTTCTTCTCGCCGACGTGCACCTTCCTCACAGCGATGAGCCGGTGCCGGCTCTGGTCGCGGTGTCGCCGTATCCGCGTCAGGCACAGTACCTCGGTTTACCGGCGGGAATGATTGAGGCCGGTCAAACCGATTTTTGGGTGCCGCGCGGGTATGGCCACGTCATCGTCAATGTGCGCGGCACGTGTGGAAGCGAAGGCGCCTACCGGCTGCAGGGCACTGCGGGTGATTTGTACGAGATCGTGGAATGGGTTGCCGCCCAATCGTGGTGCACCGGCAAGGTGGGCATGATTGGGGTGAGCTATTTCGCGATCGAGCAGTACCGGGCGGCGTTGGAGCATCCGCCGCATCTGGTGGCGATCTTTCCGTGGTCGGGCAGTGTCGATTGGTATCGGGAGATCGTGCGCCATGGCGGGATCTTTTCCGGGCGGTTTTTCGGAATGTATTTCGCCGCCCTGGGGATGGTTAGCAAGCGTGGCGGCATGTTTCGCGGCCCGATCTTTCGTCAGCTCAACCGGATTCTGGAACTACCAGGATTGCATCGCCATTTCGACCATCCACCCAAGGATCAGCTGCGGGCGTTTAATCGGGTGCTGCGGCTGGACTATGACGCTGATCCCTGGGATGAGATCTACCTCGACCTGGTCGTCAGGCACGAGCTGTTCGATGACTATTGGACCGATCTGGACCTCACCGATCGCCTGGGCGAGATCGATATCCCGGTCTACGCCGGGGGCGATTGGGCTAACCCGGCCTTTCACCTGCCGGCATCGTTTGCGATGTGGGAACAGGGGAATCGGTCGCAGTTGAGGATCGTAATGCCGCCACGGGGCTGCCTGCAGTGGCCGTGGGAATCGCTGCACATTGAAGCACTGGCCTGGTATGACCATTGGCTGAAAGGCCGTGATACCGGTGTGTTGGAGGGCCCGCCGATCCGCTACTTTCTGCACGGCGCCGAGACATGGCAGCAGACCGATCGCTGGCCGCCCAACGGCGATGCGTGGACCTCGTTGGTGTTGAGCGCCGAGGGCCGGCTGGGTGGCTCCAGCGTGGGCGAGAGCCTCAGCTACCTGTACTTACCTTCGACGAGCCGGCGAGGCCGAAACGCGAATCCACTCCGGATGCCGAGCGGATTAAGCTGGCAAACCGAGCCTTTCGCCGCTGACGCAGACCTCATCGGTCCTAGTGTGCTGCATCTGGTCGCTGCAACGACCGCGGCCGACACCGATTGGTTTGTCAAGTTGCGGCTGCTGCCGCGCGCCGGTACGGCGGTGGACCTGACCCAGGGCTGGCTTCGTGCCAGCCACCGGGAACTCGATCCCAGTCGCAGTACGGCGTTACGGCCATACCACCCACACACGCGGCGGCTATCGGTGCCGCCCAAGGAGTGCGTCGACTACGACATCGAGATACTGCCCACCGCGCAGCGGATCCACCCCGGTGACCGCCTTGAGCTCCAGCTGCAAAGTGCCGACGATCCCGCTTTCGCGATGCAGGCCATCACCCACGACGAGATCGGTCTGCCCGCGACCAACACCGTCTACGACCGCTCCACATTGACCCTGCCGCTGACCACGGTGAATCCGCGGTAGCGGCGGCTGGGATGCAAGCACCCCTGGGGCGCGGGGAGGTCAAACCGCGCTCTACCCCCCACGGGGGGCCGTGCCGCTAGCCCAGGCCGCGATCGCCGCATACGCCTGATCGTTGGCCAGTGACCGCACCCCGGTGCGTCGTAGGATCGCACGCAACTCCTCAGCCAGTTCACGCATCTCATCAACAGCAGCCAGCGCATGCGCCTGACCGCCCACGACAGCCAGCTCAGTGTTCAAGAATCGGCGCAGACCGGCATGCAGCAGCCGCTCAGGGGCCCATACCAGTGCCCGCGTGATCCCCGGCCGAATCACCGTTCCGTCGGCTTGCAAGGCGCGTAGCCCGTCGCGGTATCCGGCGACAAATAGGTGCAGCAGATCACGCCGGCGGCCCAGCAGCCGGATATCCCCGCCAGCGCTGTAGAGCGCACCGGCGAAGGCGGGCAGCCCGGCGGCGTGGGTCTTCTGATACGCCTCGGCATCGGTAACTACCCGCGCTGGCAAGCCTGCGCCGCTGAACATATCGGCAATAGCGCGGGTGCGGACACGGATGACTCGATCTCGCTCGCCGAACAGTAGCCGAAGTCGGCGGCTCCAGATGTAACGCACCACGACCCCATCGCGCTGGCCACCCGCGTTGACCATCCCGGTCAACACCCGCTCACTGCCCAAGGCCGCCGCCATGTCCGATGACCCGGCCAAGTTGTTGCCTAGAAACAGGACCGACCGGATGCTTGGCGCTGCGGCCAACAACGGCAGCACCGAGGCGACCTGATCGCGGCGCACGATCACCACCGCGATGTCATAGCCACTGTCCGGTTCGATCCTGTCCACTGCAGGGACGGGTGTCACGCTGCGGTGCCTGGTTCGCCAATCCTCCAGTACAACGCCATGCTCACGCAGCGCAGCCAGCCGCTCACCGCGAGCCAGCAGCGTGACATCGACACCGCCGCAAAACAATCGAGCGGCGTTAAAGCTGCCGATGACTCCTGCACCGACGACCAGCACCTTCAAGCCCACCACCCACACCGACCAGCATCCTCAACAAGACACGAAGCCAAGTTCAAAGAATCCGCCATTATCCGGCTGCAATCAGCGGCCTATGAACTCGTCGTCGCGGGCGAGTCCTATCGGCATCAGGGTAGACCGGTCCACTGCTGCGTCAGGTAGGTACCATTGCCAGCCATTCCGCCTCCCACACCTGTGCCAGCTGAGAATGTTCCGATCGATCCCAGCCCCGACTACGACGCTAGCGACGAGCTCGAGTACGCCATCGACTGGTCCCGTGGATCCTGCGGGGCGTCTACCCCACCGGTTTATCCGCCGAACTGACCGTCAGCTGCTCTATCGCTTGCCGACTATGCTCTGCTGTGACCGTCTGTCTAGGTCATCGCTTATTCATCGATAATGATCGAGAATCGACCGGAATCGATGAGGTCTGGCCGGTCCAGTCGCAGAACCAAGTTCCTTGTCGCACAAGCATTTACCGGGTCTGTCCCAGTGGTTAACGAGAACCCAACCCTGAATCGTGGATCCGTTGGTCGCCCCACATCTCAACCTCCCCTTGCCGGTGGAGCGGTCGTATTCCAAACGTGTGGTATTCGTCGGCGGCGCTTCACGTCAGGATCCGACAGTCAGGTTGGTAGTGAATGCCTCTACGCAGCGCACTGTGGTATCAATCAGGTATCATCCGGTTCATGGGAATGACTCTGCGCCCCAGTGAGCAGCAGGCAGAAGCGCTGCGCCGGCAGGCCGCCGCCGAGGGCCGGTCGATGCAGGCTGTTGCGCTATCGGCCATCGACGAGTACATCGCCCGGCGGGCGCATAAGGCCAAGGTCGGCGCGGCGCTGCAACGCGTGGTCCGCGAGGAGGCCAGGGTTTTGGAGCGCCTTAAGGACGCATGACTGAGTACCTGGATCTCGAAGACCTGCTGGAAATTGCCCGAGAGGCCGTTGGAAGGGATGTCGAGGTCAGGGACTGCGGCTTGCTCGAATCGGCGCTGGCGCGGCCCCGCGCCTCGGTGTTTGGCCAGGATGCCTACCCAGATCTCCACCTTAAGGCCGCCGCGCTGCTGCATTCCCTGGCACGGAATCACGCGCTGGTGGACGGCAACAAGCGACTTGCGTGGACAGCCTGCCGGACGTTCCTGGCCATGAACGCTCAGTGGATTAGCGCGCCGGAGGACGAGCGCTTCGACTTTGTGATCGGGGTGGCCACCGGTGCAATGCCCGATCTTGACGAGATTGCAGAACACCTGTGCAGCTGGAGCTACGAGGAAGGCTGAGCTGCGTGATGCGGATGCCGGGAACCGACCGTGACGGATTTTGACTGACGACAATTTTGACGACAACCGTGACGACAGTTGCTCCCTCAACCACCATCGCTACAACGCCGAAACGTCATCATTGTGTCTGGTCACGCACACTGCCTGCTCCTGGCAGCGAACCCGCTCGTGGGTCTTATTCTTGGTCGCGATCGTTTCGGCCATGGCGCGGGCGTCAGTCGGGAAGCAGAAGCGATCATGACGAGGACGGCTGCCACGCGCTGTTGCGGCTCAATGGATTCGGATACACCGCAATCCGGTCAGGTCAAATCCGGACACCACAGGATCGAGATCCTTACAGGTGTCTACGCCAAAGAGATTGATCGACCTAGATGACGACCTCCTTGCAGCGGCGCAGCGTGAACTAAGGACCACCGGTGTCTCGGACACGTACGAATCGCGCTGCAGCAAGCGGCAGCCAAGTCCGCGCGGGCGCGCCAGATCGAATGGCTTGAGCAGGGTGGTCTGGAGAACATGGCCGACCCGGATGAGCGCGGGGAAGTGTGGCGCTGATCGCGCGTTATGTGATCGACACCAGCGCGGCGGCGAGGATGCGCCATCCAGAGGTGTCCCGCCGTCTGCTGCCACTGATCGAAGGCGGTGTGGTCGCCACAACAGCGTCGCTGGATGCCGAGGCGCTCTACAGTGCCCGCGGGCCGGCCGAATACGAACAGCTCTGGGTGGACCGCCGCACGGCTTACGAGTATCTGCCGAGCAACGACGAGCATTGGCAGACCGCACACGGCGCACAGCGAGCCTTGGCACGAACCGGCCAGCATCGCGCCGTTGGCATGGCGGACCTGCTGACCGCCACCCTCGCCGCCGCACACCAACTTACCGTTGTCCACTACGACGCTGACTTCGAAACGGCCGCAACGGTGCTGACGTTCCAGCACCGATGGGTGCTAACACGAGGGAGCGTCTAGTCGCATCCGCGGACCCCGGGTATTTTATGGATCACAACGATTGTTCATTAAAAACGCTCCTGATACGCCGAGGCGGATGCACCTGCTGCTCGGTGTGGTGGTCACGGATTTGGCCACAGAACACGGTGGAACCGATGCGAACAGGCGCGACGTGACGAGACAGATTGGACGGCTGAATGTCGCTGGCCTGCCGCTATGAGACCGAGCGTATGGCGGAAGACCGCGACCGGTTAGCTCATAACCCAGAGGTCGCAGGTTCGAATCCTGTCCCCGCTACCAGCGGAAATGACCCCAGAGGTGCGACCTCTGGGGTCATTTTCATGCCGGACACGGATTTGGCCACATTAGCTTAACTTACTAGTTACTTCGACCTGAAAAAGTCGGCGCGTTGATGCACGGTCGGATGGGGCTGAGCTGGGAGGATGGCCTCAATGCCCTTGTTGCGGAAGGGATTGAGGCCATCGTGTTTCGTACTGTAGGCGATCAGTGCTCGTTG
>DATJQO010000171.1:0-60393 GCA_035505695.1 Mycobacterium sp. | reverse complement strand
CTGCACCACCAGCACTCCGAAAAGCCTTGCGCACCATCGATACTCACGTAATACAGTACATCGATGCCGCCAGACTGCCACTCAAAGTAGCCTGAAAACTCAAGACAAGTCCATGAGTACTAGGGACCAAGGGTCCCTAGCTTGCTTTGGCGTTCAGGTAGGCGACAATGCCCTGGGTGACGGCTGCGGCATACTTTGCCCGGCCGTCGGCGCTTTGCATCCGCGCGGCGTCGTCGGCGTTTTTCATGTTGCCGAGCTCGACGAGTACCGCCGGGTATTGGGCGAGGTTGAGCCCGGCCAGGTCTTCTCGGCCGTACAGCCCGTCCGCCCCGATATAGTTGGCTGGCTGAAAACCGGCCTGCGCCAAGGCGTCTCGCACGGTATGCGCCAGCTGAATAGCCGGACCGGACTGGGCCGCGTTGAGTGGCGGGCTCGAGTAGTTTACGTGGAAGCCGCTGCCATTGGGCGGGCCGCCGTCGGCGTGGATGCTCACGATCGCGTCCGGTTGCATCGCGTTGGCCAGTTTCGCGCGCTGGTCCACGCAGGGGCCGACACCGTTGTCACTGTCCCGCGAGAGTTGGGTGCGCACCCCCATCTGGTTCAGCGATCCGGCGATCAATCCGACGACGGCCCAGGTGAACGCGTGCTCGGGATAGCCGTCGTTGCTGGCAGTGCCGGAGGTGTTGCACGGCTTGGTACCGCCCCGGCCATTTTCGACTTGTTGGGTGATCGAGGCATCGGCCACGCCGTTGTGGCCGGGGTCGAGGAAGACGCCCGTTCCGGGGATACCGGCGGCGGCACGCGGGCCGGGCAGCAACGCAGCGGCGCTGAGCATCGTCGGCGCGACACCGGCGTATTTCAGGACGTCGCGCCGCGAGACGGATCTCAGCCGATCGCTCATCGCGCGATGGTAACAATCTGGCGATCAGCGGCCGAGGTCAGGCGTTGCTCAGCGCCTGGGCCGCGGTGCGGAACATGGTCTGTTTGATCGCGCCGAGCGTGCCCGGGTCCTTGCCGCCCAACGGGCGCAACAGCTCGGTGGCCGCGGCCGTCACCGCGCCCTCGCCCGCGGTGGCATCGACGATGCCGAGCTCGGCCGCTTCTACCCCACCGAAACGACGCCCGGTGGTCATCGAGGCCACCGCGGACCGCGGGTTGAGTTTGGCCTGGATCAGTGCCGCCATGCCGTCGGTGAACGGAATCCGGATGTCCACCTCGGGGAAGCAGAAGAAGCCGCGGTCGGCGCGCATCACCCGCAGGTCGTGGGCCATGGCGAGCATGGCGCCGGCACCGAAGGCGTGCCCGGTCACCGCGGCCGCGGTCGGCATCGGGAAGGTCAGCACCCGGGCCAGCAGGGCCTGCACCCGGGCCACGTAGGACTGGGTCTGCTCGGCATGGGCGGCGAGCCAATCCAGGTCCAGCCCGTTCGTATAGAACTTGCCGCGCGCGGTGGTCACCAGGCCGTGCGCTTCCGCCTTTTCGATTTCGTCGAGTTGGGTGTTGATCGCGTCGAGGAACTCTGGGGTGAAACGGTTTTCCTCCTCGCCCAGGTCGAGTACGGCGATCTTGTCGTCCCAGCTCAGTGTCGGTGTCATGCGTCGTTCCCTTCTTTCCTTCGGTGTCTTGGCGGGGGCGGGCCGAGGGCCAGCACGGCGCGGACCGCGGCGCGTAAACGTTGCCGGGCTTCGTGGTCATGGAGTCGGTTGCGTTGCAACAGGATGGCGGCCGGTAAGTCGACAATGCAGGTGGTGATGACGTCGACGGCGGCGGCGTCCTTGCGGTCCCAGAGGGCGCTGGCCAGTCCGACCATCGATTCCACCAGGTGCGCGTCGAGGTCATGGAGTTGTTCGGCAATCTCGGTCGGCGTCTCGGGGCCTAAGAGCTCTGCACGGCGCACGGTCAGGATCAGCTTCGAGGAGTGCGGATACTGCTCGGCGAACGCCGCCGGCGCGTCGGCCGCGGCCACCACCGCTTGAATGCCACCGTGGGGTGCGGCGTGGATCAATTCGCTTTGCATGCTGAGGAATCGGTGATCGGCGCGCAACCAGGCGCGACCCACCAGCCCCGCGCGGGAACCGAAAGTGTGATAGACCGCGCCGTTGGAGACGCCGATCGCGGCGCTGATGGCGCGGATGGTGACCGCGGCGGGTCCGGACTGAACCGCCAGCTGTTCGACGGCGTCCAGGATCTGGTCCTGGTCGTAAACGCGGGGGCGCGCCATTGCCGTAACATAACAGAGCAATCGCTCGATTATGCAGCCGGGCGTTGTCGCCCTCGACGCGATGCTGCTTCGAGCCGCGTCAGCCCTGCTGAATGGCGTTGGAATAGCCCGAATCAGCGATTTTGGGTGTCCCCGTGTGGTAGCTGACCACGTTGTTGTAGCCCGAGACGTTGATGGCGTCGACGCTGTCCATGTCGACGTGATTGTCATAACTGGAGATGGTGAGGCTGGCGCAGTGGCCGCGGACGGCAAACAGCATGCCGTTGGCGGACAGCGTCAGTTTGCCGTTGTTGCACTGGTGGACGGAGACGTTGTTGTTGTCACCGGTGGACTCGAGGGTGTCGGCGGAATCGACCGTCACATTGTTCTTGCCGCCGCCCACGGCGAGGCTGGAGCAGTGGCCGGTGACGGAATATACGGTATTGGTGCCATACAGCGTCAGCTTGCCGTCGTTGCACGCAATCGTCCAATCGTCCGGATGCTCGAATCGCTGCCCACGCGAAGCTGGCCGCCCGGCGGCACCGCCGTGGGACCGGCGCTGGACGTCGGGATGTGGGGAAAGTTGAATCTCGGGGTTGAACTGTGCGTGGTTGTCCTGACGAACAGCGCCACCAGGCTGATGATCGTCGGCAAGAAGACCCCCGCCATGACGAGGATCAACCAGGTGTAGGGCGCGCGGCGGCGGCGTCGCGGGACGCCGAATCCGTATGGGAAACCCCCCGCGTACGGGGCGCCACTGGTGTACGGCGCACGGCTCGTGTACGTCGTGTCACTGGTATAGGGAGGCGTACTTTGCGGGGTATGTGAGACATCGGCAAGCCCGCGTTCCAGCTCGCGGATCCGCTTTTCGGGATCGTCGTCCTTCATTTGCCACATGGTTCCACATCGCCAGTTCGCGGGGTAGTGCTGACTTTGCCGAAGTGTGCTCGCCTTCGATGAACGGTCAGCCGACTTTTTCCGCGCCCAACACGTTGGCGTCGGCGTGCTGCCGGGCATGGCGGCGACCGCCACGGGTCCTGCGTGAATTCCTGCCCAACAGACCGCAAATCTGAGGGTTCGGCCGGAAACTTGGGTGTAACGTCCGCACTCGCTAGCCGACAAATACCTGCTCACTCTCGGCCTGCTTGCTTGCATGCCGACGGATTATTAGGGGTGCCGTGAGCACATCGGAGATGTCGGACGTATCGGCAACGACCGATACCGACGAGGTCGTGGTGTCGTTCCAGGACGAGGCCCTGCTGCTGGGCGGTGACCCTGCCGCTGTTGAGTCTTATCTCACCCGGCTGCGGGCGGCCGCCGGGCAGGCCATGCGTGTCGCCGGGATAGACAGCGCCTCTGTCGCGAACGCGGCGAGCAGGCTCGTCGGGGTGACTTCGCTACTGGCTGACTCCGGCAGGTACGTCCAGCTGCATCACGACAGCGTGAACGCGCTCAAGGACGGCAATCTAATTCCCCTCAGCGAGGGCTTCTTTCGGATGACGCTGGGTGACGATGGCTTCCTGACAGAACTTCAGTGGCGACCGGCATTGCTGGGCCCCGAAGCGATGATGTCGGTGCAGATGATCGCGATACAGATGGCGTTGAAGTCCGCCGTTGCTCAGGTGGAGGACGCGGTCCGTCGCGTGGAGGAGAAAGTCGAATCGGTGCTCGAAGTCGCCCGCGCACAGCGCGCCGGCGACGTTCTGGGCAATAGCCTGACCATTTCGCGGATGGTCGACTCGTTGGAAAAATACGGGTCGCTACCCGACGCGTACTGGGATTCGGTGGCCGTTTTGGGGCCGGCGCTCAACGTCACGGTCGAGCAGCTGCGCAACCATGTCAGGCGCGTCCTGGCATCTTTCGACCCTACCCTGGCCGTGCAGCAGCGTGCCGCGAGGCTGCGAAACGCGCTCAATGACAACCGGATTGGTGACACTCTGAGCCTGCTGGTGATCGCGGAAGAGGCGCTGCACAAATGGCAACGACTGAACCTCGCGCGCATCGAGTCCACCCAGCCAGAGCAGCTGCTGCGGGCGATCGATGAAGCTCGCCAGCTCGTCGACCATCATCTGCGCGAAGATCTCGACATCTACCGGAACGCGAAGGAAATCCTCGACCGGTTTGCCAAAGCGGAGGTCTTCGACGGCTTTCGATTCTGGGCGGTGCGCGAGCTGGCCAATCAACGCGGCGCGCTACGCGAAGAGTTCGACCGTTTCGCCGAGGCCCGCCAGCATCAGGTGGAGACGTGGGAGGACTTTCACATTCCGAGCGTTCTCGATGCGGCCTTCGCCACCGTCGCGGCCGCCGGAACCATCACGGGCCATGCGCTGGCGGCCGTCGGCCGAGGGCTCATTTGGGTAGGCGCACAGCTGGCGGAGCCGTTCCGGGACAAAGGCGCCGAAGAAGGGCCAGAGGTGGACCACGGCAACGGCTCTGAGTGTCAGGCGGGCAGCGTCGGGCTCGAGGAACCCGCGTCATCCTGCTGAACAATCGGTCACTGCCGTAGGCCCAAATCGGGCCGCGTTTGGTCACCTCCGTCCGGAATGAGATCACCTCTTGCATTTCGTAACCTTGTTTCGTAACGTCGATACAAATCAATACGGCCGAAGGAGCATCATGAACGGACCGGTCACCTATCGTCGCGACGAGTCCATCGCACTGATCACAATGGACGACGGGAAGGTCAATGCGCTGGGGCCGACCATGCTGCAGGCCCTCAACGAGGCTCTGGACAATGCCGACCGCGACGACGTCGCCGCGGTGATAATCGCCGGCAACCACCGGGTGTTCAGCGGCGGGTTTGACCTAAAGATCTTGACCGCCGGCGAGCTGCAGCCGGCGATCGACATGTTCAGGGGCGGGTTCGAACTGTCGTACCGGCTGCTGTGCTACCCGAAGCCGGTGGTCATGGCGTGCACCGGCCCGGCCATCGCGATGGGGGCATTCCTGTTGTGCAGTGGCGATCACCGAATCGCCGCACCGGGATACAACATTCAGGCCAATGAGGTCGCCATCGGAATAGTCCTGCCGTATGCGGCCTCGGCGATCATGAAGCTGCGTCTTTCGCCCTCGGCCTACCAGCAGTCAGTTGGGCTGTCGAAGGTGTTCTTCGGCGAGACCGCCCTGGCCGCGGGATACATCGACGAGATCGACCTGCCGGAGAGGGTGCTCGGTCGTGCCGAGGAGGCCGCCCTCGAATTCACCAAGCTCGATCCCGTCGCACATGCGGCCAGCAAGTTGCGCGCCCGCGCCGACGCGCTCAAGGAGCTTCGCGCCGGAATAGACGGAGTGCCAGCCGAATTCGGGGTCCAGTAGAACCGGATGCCCAGGCCGAAGCAGCGCACCCCAGAGCTTCGCGACCAACTGCTGAAGGTCGCGGTCTCGACATTGAACGAGGACGGTCTGTCGGGGTTCACCACCCGGCGCGTGGCCGCGCAGGCCGGCACCTCGGTGCCCGCGGTGTACGAGTTGTTCCAGGATAAGCGCGGGCTGCTGCGCGCGGTGTTCTTCGAGGGATTCGGGATGCTGGGCCGCCGGCTGCTCGCCGTACCCGAGACCGACGACGCGGTCGCCGACGTGCAGCGGCTCATTCCGGTGTTTCGTCGGTTCTGTCTCGACTACCCGGCGCTGGCCCGGGTGATGTTCTCGCGACCGTTTCAGGATTTCGACCCCGGCCCCGAGGAGCTCGCGGCGTCGCCATCGGTGCGAGAGATCTTCGTCGGCAGAATTAAGCGGTGCACCGATGCCGGACTGCTCACCGGCGACCCGGTCGACATCGCGCACGTATTGCTCGCTCTGGCACAAGGTTTGGCGGTTCAGGAAGGTGGGCGCTGGCTGGGCAAGTCGAAGTCGTCGGTGAACCGGCGCTGGGAAGTTGGGGTGACCGGGATTCTGCGGGGCTTTGCGCGCTGAAGCCCCGCCCGGTGGCTCAGCGTTCTACCGCTTCACCCTGCGTACTACGAATAGGTAGTACAATGGCGGCATGTCCGAGGTGCCCGTGCGTGAGCTGAATCAAAATACTGCCGGAGTGCTCGCACGGGTCAAACGCGGCGAGCAAATCGACATCACCGAACGCGGGGCCGTCGTGGCCCGCCTGGTCCCGGCCCAGGAAAATCCCTTGGCCGACATGATCAGCGCGGGAAGACTTCATCCCGCCACCCTCAGCGGACCAGCGCCACGTCCATCCGGACCGGTGAAGACCGACCATGAGGCCGGCCAACTGCTGCGCGAGCTGCGAGACATCGAGCGGTATTGATGCTTTATCTCGATACGTCGGCCCTGATGAAACTGATACGGCGTCAACCTGAAAGCGATACCCTCGCTGACTGGCTTGACGCACAGACACCGGCGCCGTGGGTGTCGTCGACGCTGATCGAGGTTGAACTCCCTCGCGCCCTGCGCCGGGTCGAGCCCTCGCTGCTCGCCGACGTTCCCGCGATCGTGGCTCGAGTGGCGCGCTACGAAGTCGACGAGGTGGTCCGGGCCGCCGCAGCGGCCTATCCGGATACCACGTTGCGGTCGCTAGACGCGATCCATCTCGCGACCGGGGACGCGGTGTTCGGCACCCAGTTGACCGCGTTCGTCACCTACGACGAACGCCTCCTTACGGCCGCCAAGGCAGCCGGCCTGCCGACCGCCGCTCCGGGCCGCTGAAAGTCTGAAGTCCGACGCCTGCGCCCACAAAGTTGTCGTCGTTGACAGCGGTCGTTACTGTCTCGATACTCCACCGGTACGGCCGTCGGCCAGCACTGGTCCGAGGCTGACAGGTTGGGGCGCAAGGGAGGTCGGCCGTGATCGATTTGGGACTGTCCGGTAAGCGTGCTGTTGTGTCCGGGGCGGGGTACATCCCCGAGCGCGCGGGCCACGGCTGGTTCACGTCGCTAACCCTTGCCGAGGCGGGCGCCTCGGTGGCCTGCATCGACATCGACGAGCAGCGCGCTGAGCGCATCGTCGACGAGATCGCCGGCCGGGGAGGTAATGCCGTCCCGATCGTCGCGGATATGACCGACCCCGTGCAGGTCGGCCGGGCCATCGACGATGCCGTCGCCGCGCTGGGCGGTATCGACGTGTGCGTCGACATCATCGGCGGCGCGACGTGGTCGAAGGTTGAGGACTTCACCACCCAGTTGTGGGACGCGGCAATCCATTACAACCTGACCCAGGTGTTCTACCTTTTCCAAGCCGTGTCGAGATACATGGTCGCCCAGCGCAGCGGTGGATCGTTGGTCGCAATCGCCTCGGTCGACGGCATTGCGGCGGCGACCTACCATGCCGCCTACGGCGCTGCCAAGGCCGGCGTGATCTCGTTGGTCAAGACCTTCGCCGACGAGCTGGGGCGGTACGGCATTCGCGCTAACGCAGTGGCGCCGGGCAATGTGGGCTCAGGCAATGAGGACCAGCCGCCAAACGAGTACGCCGTCGACGGAATTAATCCGCTGGCGGCACCGCGCGCGCATGACGTGGCCAACGCCGCGTTATTCCTGTCGTCCGAGCTGGCTGCCCGCATCACCGGTCAGACCCTCGTCGTCGACGGTGGTGCGACCATTCGCCAGCTGTGGGGGCTGCCCGAGTCGATGATCCCGCCCAACCCGGACGAGGCGCTGCCGGACTTCATGAAACCCGGCCCGTCGGGCGGTTAGCGTTGGTGCACCATCGGTAGGCCTGGCACCGAGCTTCTGCCTTTGAGCACATACGGGGTCGAGATCGAGCCGATGTAGACATCGCGCATGTCGTGGCCACCCCAGGCGATGCTGGTCGGGCCGCTCATCAAGGCGCCGTCGGGGTCCTCGACTACCACCGTCACCCGGCCGTCCGGGCTGATCGCCACGATCTTGTCCGCCAAAATGAGTGTCACCCAGAGGTTTCCATCGGCGTCGAACGCGCAACCGTCGGCCATCCCCCACCGGCGACCCACTTCTAGGTCGGCTAGGAACCGGCCGTGGTCGGGGCCGAACTCGTCGGGGCGCCGGCCGCCCAGCGGCGGACCGAATCGCCTTGGCGGCCCGAGTGTTTCCCCGCGGATCGGAAACCGCACCACGTTGGCGGCCACAGAACGAAGTTCAACCATCGCAACGGGCGTCCTTCGAGTTGTCGGCTTAATATCGCTGTGGTCGTGCCGGTCGCTGGGTCGAGATCCTGCAGCACACCCAAGCCCCAATTGGCGATCAGGAAGTGGCCGCAGCCGTCGAGCGCGATGCCGTTCGGCTCGCCGCCCGCCCTACCTATACGCCGAACGGGGTTCTCATCAACGAGTTCCGCGACAGCCGAGGCCTTATCGGACGCGAACACCCGACCATCACCAACCACCACCACGTGTTCCGGGCGATCCACGCCGCGTCCCACGGGGTGGAGACCGGTCACCTCGATGGTGGTCTCGCTCATTCCGCTCATCGATGCGAAGGCTAGCGCAGGGGGCCTGCTGACTGGAACAGCTTGACGCCGTCCAGCCAAAGCCGTATGTCGAATCCTTCCTCCGCTCTCTTACGTAGTGCGACGTCGACAACATACGAAAAAAAGACGCTATGTTGCGGTGACCGCGGTGATAACTCCCACGATCGGCGGCGTCTTTGACGAGCGGGTTTGTGGCCGTCGCCGCGATGAGTTCTCCGACCTCTTCGCGAGCTTTTCGTGAAGTGCTGTCCGGTATGCGCCCGCACCCAACCTCGTGACGGAGGGCCCGGGTCCGGAGGCTCAAATCAGTCAAAAATTTTCCCCGGACGAGTTGGCCCAGGCGATCCCTTTCTGTCGCGATAATGCGGTGGTGCAGTTCTTCCGCGCCGGGCTCACATCGAGGATGCGCCGTGGACGGTGACGCGGCTGACCCGCTTCTGCTCGGGCAACGGGTAGTCGCGATCCTCGAGACCGGCCTGCGCACGGCCACCTACAAGCTCGCCACGTTGGTGGCGTTGATCGACCACTGCATCGAGAACATGCCCGAGCGTTCCGACGACGTGCTGCGGGTACCGATTCCCGGCCTAGCGCATCGGGTGCTGGAGATCTACTGGCAGCAGGTGCGCCCCTTCGACGGAAAGGAGCTGCACCAATCCACTCAGCCGCGGGCACGAATGCTCATAGCCACCAATGCGTTACGTGACGCGGCCGGGATCAAACAGACCGGAGCGTCAGTGGAGATCGCGAAACTACGCGCGCCTGCCGCTTACCGGAGCGCTATCGACGAGATCACGCTGTGCCTGGCGCAGCAGCCGCTGCACCGGCTACAGAAGTTGCCAGGCTCGTCGACGAGCGACCCGTTTCTTTACGACGACTCGTTCCTGCACGACCAAGTCTCGCGATCGACGCTGCGGGCGCATGGCGACGCCATCGAACTGAAGCCCGGCGTCGCGCACGGCCTTGCGCGGCTCGCAGGCCTGCTCAAGCCGGCGCTGGAGATCATGTGGGTCGACGATGTGCGCCGAATGAACAAATTCCTCTACGACAGGGCTCCCGACGTCGCGGGCCATCTGTTCGGCCGTGAGCGCACCGCCCTAGCCGCTGTGCGCGAGCCGTTCAAGGAAGCATTCGGGCCCCACTGCTTCTACTGCGGCGGGCATCTGCCTGCGAACAATCCCCTTGATCACGTGCTGCCGTGGTCATTGGTGGGTATCAACGGCTTGGCCAACCTGGTGCTCGCGTGTGCACGCTGTAACGGTGACAAGAGTGGTGCGCTGCCGGCTATTGCGATCGTCGATCGGGTCCTTGATCGTGACCAAGAGGTGCTTGAGCAAATCGCATCAGAGATTCAGTGGCCGACACAGCACGACCGGGTGGTGGCCGCCGCGCTGGGGATCTACCGCGCGCAGCCTCCGGGCGTACCGACATGGTCCGGTTACAAGCGGACTGAGCGGCTGGATATCAGCTTCCCATTGTCGTGGACGTGAATCCGCCGACGCGGCCCGTCATTGAGAAAGCAGAAAGTTAACGATGGAATTACGCCAAAGACCCAGAAGTGGCCAACACGCTTTGCCGTGTATCAATGTGCTACCCGCTCACAGCGACTGGATACCCGTCCACGCTAAGGCCGCGGCGGCAGCAGCGAAAGCCATTCCTCCGAAAGCAACTCCAGTAGCTGTCCGTCAGGGTCGCGGATCATCGCCATGGCCTCCGTCACCGTCGCGTCGACTACCGCTCCCCCGAACCCCTCGACCTTGTCCAACACGCCGTCAAGATCCGACACCGAAAACGAGACGTGTGTCAGGCCAATCTGATCCATGACGCGTTCCGACCCGGAGTGAACTTGGCGCTTCGAGTAGTCCATGAGTTCGAGCACGAAGCCGTCGCGCACCAGATAGGTCGCATGCACCCCGAGCGGCTCGGGAAGCTGCACGAGCTTTGCGGTGGGGCCGTCGGGCGGATCAAGCTCCCACCAGAACTGAAACCCGAGCACAGACTCGTAGAAACGCCGCGACCGCTCGCGATCGGAGACACACAATCCGACATGGTTGAAGGTCGTCCGGTGACTGCTCATCGCGGCCTTTCTCGACAGAACCCAAGAGCGTAATAATACAAAGATAGTGCAGAAAGCCGAGCTCTCCTTGTGTTGGAGGACTTTAAGATGACAACCCGTCCCGAACTCACCGATGACGCCATCGTCGACTTCGACCACCACTCAGACGAATTCAACCTCAACGAGCTAGCAATCAACGCGAACCTGAGACGCAAGTGCCCCGTCGCTTGGAACAAGGACTACGGGGGCTTCTGGTTCCTCAGCACCTATGCCGCAGTGAGCCAGGCAGCACGAGACGATGACACCTTCGCCCACAAATACGAGCCCAACGCTGCCGACGGTGTCGACTACCAAGGCGAGATGGGCGTCCCGCGTCCGGAAGGCCAGCCGGCGCTTGGCATCGGCGAGGTCGACGGTCCCTACCACCTCGCCCTACGGCACGCGCTGGCACCGTTTCTCTCCCCCGGCGCCGTGCAAAAAATGCGCCCGTTCATGGAGCAATCCGCGCACTGGTTCCTCGACCAGAAAATCGGCGACGGAAACATGGACCTGGTGCTGGACTACGCCAGCCCGGTGCCGGCCATCCTCACCATGAAGCTGATGGGCCTGCCCTACGAGAACTGGCACCTCTACGCCAAGCTCTTCCACTCCGTCATGGCACTCCCCCAAGACAGCCCCGAGTACCTCAGCGCCATCGCCAAAGTCCCTGCCATGATGGAAGAAGTCCTCGAGTACGCGGCCAACAGACGGGCTTACCCCGAAGACGACCTGACCAGCTTCCTCCTCCAGTTCGAATTCGACGGCAAGCGCCTCACCGACGACCAACTGCTCAACATCCTCTGGAACCTCATCGGCGGCGGCGTCGACACCACCACCTCGCAGACCGCGCTGACCCTGCTGCACCTGGGCGCCCACCCGGGGCTGCGCCAACAACTCATCGACCACCCGGAGCTATACCGCACCGCCACAGACGAATTCCTTCGCTACTTCTCGGTCAATCAAACCCTGAGCCGCACGGTCACCAAAGACATCAAGCTGAACGGCCAACATCTGAGGAAAAACGACAAAGTCGTCATCAGCTGGCTCTCCGCCAACCACGACGAAAAAGAGTTCGACCGATCCGACGAGATCATCCTCAATCGAACACCCAACCGCCACTTGGCCTTTGGGCTTGGCCCCCACCGCTGTATCGGCTCGCATCTGGCGCGCCTGATGTCCGAGGTGATGGTCAAGGCGGTGCTCGACCGCATCCCCGACTACCAAGTCGACGTCCAAAACGTCCACCGATACCTGGGCAACCCGAGCATGACCGGCCTCGGCAAGCTGCCGGTCACCTTCACCGCGGGAGAGAGCCGCGGCACGTCACCTCCGTGGTAGGCCCTGAATCGTCGCCTTCGCGCCATCGCCAACCATCGACGACATCTACCCGTCTGAAGCCAGCACTTGTCTACAGGGCAGGACGGCCAATCGAATCCGCACGTTTGGGTTTCAGCGTTGTGCACGGATCCCATCGTGCCCACGATGAGTTGCGCTGGATCGCATGGCAGCTGGCAGGATGACTAGTCGTGGCACGGACCTGGTTGTCCATTCGCGTCGATCTTGTGAGCGGTCGCGGTGAGCGCTTCTGGCCGCGGCCGAGACGGGTCTTTGCCGCTTCGAGGTCGCATCGCTTCAGCCGGCTCGCCGAGGCGATCGACACCGCGTTCGCCCGCTGGGACCGCTCACATCTGCACAAGTTCGAGCTGGCCGACGGACGAATTATCGGCCAGCCGGAGTTCGACGACTTCGACGTGGAATTCCTCGATGCCGACCAGACGACGTTGTCGACGTTGTCGCTCGGCGAACAGTTTGTGTATGAGTTCGACTTCGGCGACGGCTGAACGCATTTGTGCGAGGTGGCACCCGAACGCATCGATCCCGAGGCCGAACTGGGCATCGTGCCAAGGTCCCCGCTTCCTTATTGGGGCTGGGCGCGATCCCGGATCAATACGGCCGACGGTGGATCGACGACGACGGCGAAGGCGCCGAGCTGCCTTATCCCGGGCTAAGTGATCTGCCGCCGCTGCGCTGTGATGGCACTCTCGACTTTGATGCGGTACTTCGAGGCCGGGTAGATGCCGGCAACCTGGCACGCGTCCTCTTGCGCAATACGACGTGACCCGGCGCGGTCGAATCGGGTCACCAGCAACGCGCTGCGCCCTTCGGCGTCATGCAGCAGGGACGTCATTGCAACTCGCAATCCGCATGCGGCGGCCATCGTCATGAAGAAATGTTCATTCTCGACGATCAGCGGGTACTGAACGGGATTGAGCTTCAAGATCGCCGGCCCGGATCGGGTCTGGGCGGGCGCGGAAAGCATTGCCGCGCTGACCTTTGGCTGCACTCCCGCCAGACCCACGGGGTCTGCGTCCACGGACCCAGTCAGCTTCGCAAAAACTGTACGAAAATCAGTGTCTCACTCGGGCTCGAACATGGGCAGCGGACGCCCCGGCTCCATCCCGCTCGGGACCACCCGAACATTGCCGATGGTGTCCGAGCCGATCGCAAGTAACAAAGTAAGGTGATCGTCGGCTGAGGTTTTCGTCGACGACGTCACAACGCCGAGCCGGACACCTTCCGGAAGTGGTCCGGCGAAGAAGGGGGGAACCGACCCACCCGTGGTGACGACGGGATATTCGCCCGGAGCGCAGCAGCGACAACGACACCGATCGTTCGCGGATCCGGGTTTCAGTCGCGCGCAGTTCGGCGAGGTAGTCGAAGCTGATCGCGTCCGAGGGTTCCCGAACCAGGTGACCGGCGAGTTCGTCGTCGATATACACATCAGCTTCGATGACGGTGCGCAGGTCGAGGCGGCCGGATGGCGTCACTCAGCCACGGCCTTCACGTCGATGTGCATGCCCAAGACGTCCGCGATCTCCACGACGGAACCAAACTTGACCGAGCCACTTCCCCGTTCAAGCGCCTGGACGCTCGAGCGGGAGACCCCGGCCAGGTCGGCCAGCGTCTGTTGGGTGAGGCGTAGCGCGACCCGTCGTTCCGCGAACGCCCGCCCTATGCGTGCTATATCAGGCATAGCGTTGTCGAAGCACGGTTTTGTCCGCCGGGGACCGGCCACTTCACTCCTTGTGCGTGAAATTACATGCATAAACAGCATGCAACGCCGGAATATCCGTCGCGTCAAGAGACTATGCTTTATATTTCATGCTTAACTGAGGCGTGCGACGCTAGAGGTAGGAAAATTCGGCGTTAGAGCAGGTCAATCGCCTCTTCCGCATTTTGGTTTCTTGCCCGGGTGCGGCGGCGGCTGCTGCTCAGTGCTGCTGGGTGTGGTCGTCAGCGTGGTCGTCGGAGGCGGCAGCAACGGCGTGGTGGTGTTGGCCGGCGTCGGCGGCGACGACGAGAACGGAGGCGCGATTGCGCCGGCATGATCGAACCGCCATGCCGGGTCGCGGGCCATCGCACGCTCGATCGCGGCGGCCAGGACCGGCGGCACATCCGGGCGCAGCGCAGCGACGGGCGGTGGGACGTTGTGCAGGATGGCGCGGGCAAGCGCACCCAACTCCTCCTGAGGGAAGGGCCGCCGCCCGGTCAGCGCCTCATAACCCACCACGCCGACGGCATACAGGTCGTCGGCCACCGTGGCGGGCTTGGACGCAAGCCGCTCGGGGCTCAAATAGGCCATGCTGCCCACGATTTCGCCGGCCCCGGGTGTACGCGGCGCCGGATGTCTTGGCGATGCCGAAATCGGCGAGCTTGGGTTCGCCGGCCGCGGTGAACAAGATGTTGCCCGCTTGACGTCGCGGTGCAGAATGCCAACTCTGTGCGCCTCGGCCAGAGCGTGCAGCACAACGTCGAGCACGGCGTGCACGAATGCCGGTGGCAGCGGCCCGCGCTCGATATGGTCGGCCAGCGACACTCCGGGTAATCGCTCCATGACGATGAACGGCCGCCCGTCGTGTTCGCCGACGTCGTGGACCACCACGACATGACGTCCCGTCAGCTGCGCAGCTGCACGCGCCTCGGTAGCAAACCGCAGCCGACTGTCGAGCCGGTCATCCGCCCCGGGATAGAGCAACTTGACCGCCACCGGGCGGCCCAGCCTCAGATCCCACCCGTCGCGCACCTCGGCCATCGCGCCGCGACCCAGCACGCCTCGCAGCTGGTAGCGACCACCGACGACGACCCCGCCCGGCGCTGCGCCAGCGCCGCGACCGCGGAGATACTGGGTCCCGCCAAGCTCCGTGTCCATCTCACCGGTGCGAAAGCTGAGCTTCTCTTTCGATTGCCGCTGCGATACCCGCCGGGATAGCCGAATGCCCGGCAAACGAAACGTACGGCGTCGCTCAGGCCAGCCACACCGGATTGGTCAGCGCGACCATGGTGCCAAGCGGGCGTCGCTGTGCGTCGCGGATCTCCAGCCGGGCAAAGCGCGCGGATTGCGCGTCGACTTCCCAGCGCAACATGGTCCGCGTGGGTCCATCCACCGTTGCTCGCCCCACGCAGCCCGCTGCGGTCATCAGGGCGGCGTTGGTGCCGGCAGCTCCGGTGACCATGGCAGTGACCGTCACCGGCGTCTCGGGCGGCACCCGCAAGGTCTGCCCCGGTCCGGCCACCTCAACGGCGTCCGGACACGACGCGGTGAGTTCCACTGTGAGAGCCCGTGATCGGGCGATGTACGAGCGGCCGCGGCGCAGCGCGTCGAGCAGCGCGGGCATCGAGAGTTCCCGCGCATACACCACCGTCTGCGGTGAACCGACCGGCTGTTGGTGGCTGTGCGAGTCACTGCCGGAGACCGCCGCGACGTGCCTGCCTTCGCGCAGCAGCCGCTGCCAAACACGAAGCGACACTTCGTCATCGAGATTCCACCGGCCATTCCACACCTCGAGCGCGTCCACGTGCTCAAAACCGAACTCCCACAACGATCCCGGCACCGGCGCGGACGGATGGGCAGCGACCACCAGGCCGCCGGCGTCACGGACCTCGGCGGCAAAGCGCGGGAACACCCCGTCGCGCGGCGCGTATCGCCAGTCCACCCATCCGTGCGGCGACAGGCCAACAGCGAGCCAGTGCCCATGCCTGGTGGTAACCTCCTCGCCTGGGATCACCAGCAGCGAGGCGCTGCATTGCGGCCACACCCGGTTCGCGGAGTTGGTGTTGTGGTCGGTGGACACGATGAAATCCAGCCCGCTGGCCTGCGCGGCCGCCACCATTTCCATCGGTTCGCGCTGGCCGTCGGAATGCACCGTGTGCAGATGCAGGTCACCCCGGTACCAGCCGGCCCGGCCGGGCGGCGGCGGTGCAGATGCGATCGCGGCGCCGCATTCCTCGACGGACTCGCCCCGCTCCAGGATGACGTTCGCCTGCCACGTCATGCCCCATGGGTTGAGGACCACCGGCCCCAGAGCCACCGCCCAAATCCCCGGCTCGATGGGGCCGGCAAGATAACCCGGGGTGGCATGGCTGGCCGAGATCACAAAACCCGCACGAGCTCCGCCCGACCAGCCCCGGAATCCGGCGGCATTGCCCAAGTCATAGCCGGCAGGCCCAAACATCCCGAGGTCTAGCACATTTCGGATCGGGCCGCCCGCCGCAAACTGGTCGTGCGCTGTGGTCACTCGGATCCGCTGCACGCCCGGCGGCACCTCGAAGGGCAGGTATGCCCACTGGTCGATGCCAAAGCCAAAGCGTCCGGAAAACGCTATATGGATCGCCTCGTTCTCGCGTTGCCCGGTAATGATGTCGGGCGCGACCATCGCGACACTCACCGCTGTCCTCCCCTATAGGTACACAGCCAGCATCCAGCACCAAGGAATAACCACCCGTTACATCGACACGAACTCCCGCCGTCGGCCCACTGTCATGTTCGTGCGCTGTCGCTTGCCGCAATCACATGCATTCAACGGTTCCCGGTCGCGACGTCAGAAAAGTTATTGTGCCACAGACAGAACCGTTAGGCTCATTCGTTCTGCAGCGGCCACGCGTAGACGGTGCCGGTGTCCGGGTCGACGACACCGCGGTAGTCGTAGTAGTACATGTGGCAAAAGTTCATGTTCCAGGTGACGAACTTGCCCGGCAGCAGCTCGCCGGGGCACCATTTGCCGCACGTATGTCCGGCCGGGCAGTTACCGCCCACATGGCCATACGGATCGGCATAGGCGGCACCCGCGGCCAACTCCAGCCCGGCCGCAGCGATGCCGCCCGAAATCAACACCCCGGCAATCCCCCGCGTCAGCTTCTCACTGGTGCCCATGTTGTTTCCTTCTGTCGCGTTTCCTAATGCAACGCCGACCTCGGCGTTATTGCAAGCACACATCGGCCGCTGGGCTACCGATCACAAACCGTCGTGGTAGCTCTAGAGTGACTCGCAGAGCAGCGGGAGAAGGTGAGGCCTTCGATGAGCGACATAACGGCACGATTCGCCGCAATCGTCGGTGAGCACAACTTGCTGAGCGGCGACACGATCCCCGAGGACTATTCGCACGACGAGGAATTGACCAAGCCGCCGCAGCGCCCGGCCTACCTCGCCAAACCGGCCACCGCGGACGAGGTCGCCCAGCTGCTGAAAGTGGCCTCGCAACACCGCGTGCCGGTCACGGCCCGCGGATCGGGGACCGGCTTGTCCGGTGCCGCAATTCCCCGACCGGACGGGTTGCTGATTTCCTTTGAGCGGATGAACGCCGTGCTGGAGGTCGATACCACCAACCAGGTCGCCGTTGTCCAACCCGGGTTGACGCTGACCGAATTAGACTCCGCAACAATCGATTACGGGTTGCGATACATGGTTTACCCGGGCGAGCTGTCCTCCAGTGTGGGCGGAAACGTCGGAACCAACGCCGGTGGGATGCGTGCGGTGAAGTACGGGATAGCCCGTCACAACGTGCTCGGGTTGCAGGCCGTGCTGCCCACCGGCGAAATCATCCGCACCGGCGGCAAAATCGCCAAAGTCTCCACCGGCTATGACCTGACGCAGCTCATCGTCGGCTCCGAAGGCACCCTGGCGTTGGCCACCGAAGTGATCGTCAAGCTGCATCCGCGGCTCGATCACAGCGCCACCGTCCTCGCCCCGTTCGCCGACTTCGACCAAGTGATGGCGGCCGTACCGAAGGTCATCGCCAGCGGCCTGGGCCCCTACATCCTGGAATACATCGACAACATGACAATGGCCGCCCTGGTCCACACCCAGAACCTGGAGCTGGGCATCCCGGATGCGATCCGCGACAGCTGTCAGGCGTATCTGGTTGCGGCGCTTGAGAATCGCGACGCCAGCCGCCTGGATGAAGATGTCGAGCGGGCCGGCGAGCTGCTCGCCGAGCTAGGTGCGGTGGACGCCTACGTGCTCGAAGGCGGCTCGGCACGCAAGCTGATCGAGGCCCGTGAGAAGGCGTTTTGGACGGCGAAGGCGATCGGCGCCGACGACATCATCGACACCGTGGTGCCGCGCAGCGCGATGCCCAAGTTCCTTGCCGCTGCGCGGGGTCTGGCGGCGGCTGCGGGCGCCGCGGCGGCCGGCTGTGGACACGCCGGCGACGGCAACGTGCACCTGGCGATCTTCTGCAAGGACCCGGCGGCCAGAGAGCAGCTGATGACCGATATCTTCGCGCTGGCAATGGAATTGGGTGGTGCCATCTCCGGCGAGCACGGGTTGGGCCGCGCCAAAACCCCGTACTTCCTCGAGCTCGAGGACCCGGTCAAGATCGACCTGATGCGCCGCATCAAGCGGAGTTTCGACCCGGCGGGCATTCTCAATCCCGATGTCCTGTTCGCCACGGCACAGGGCGCCGTCAGCCAATGACGGGGAAGTGACGCTGGGCGGCAAGAGCGTTGATGCCCCTTTGCATCACACCGCGCACGTGCGCATCGAGCTTCTTGACGTCGGCGACAGCCCCGAATTCGGCGACCAGGTCGATCGGCGGCAACACCTCGGTGACGATCTTGGTGGGCAGCGGAACGTTGACCGGCAACACGACACTGAACCCGAATGGGAAACCGAATGTCACCGGCAGGATGTTGGTTCGGAACACCTTGCGCTCCAGCTTGGTGAGCCGCAGCATGCGCGATAGCCAGGTGCCGCGGGTCAAGAACAGTTGTTCTTCCTGGCCACCGACGGACACCGCCGGAACGATCGGCACGTTCGCCTCCAGGGCGGTGGTGACGTAACCGGTTCGGCCGCCGAAGTTGATGACGTTCTCCTTGAACGTCGGCCGATAGACATCGAAATCGCCGCCAGGGAAAACCAACACGACGGCACCGGCGGCCAACGCCTTGGCGGCGTTGTCGCGCGTCGCTCGGATCACCCCGGTCCGCCGCAAGAAGTCGCCGGCCGGTCCGGCGAAGACGGTGTCGAACGCCAGCGCATAAAGCGGGCGATCGTAGCCGTACTTGTCGTAGTAGCCGACGGCGAACACCGATAGGTCAAAGCTGAGCAGGCCGCCGGAATGATTGCCCACCACCAGCGCCGGTCCGGGTGGGATGTTGTCCAGGCCCCGCACCTCGGAACGGAAATACCGCTTGACGATCGGCCGGGTCAGGGCGATGACGTGCTCGGTCAGCCCGCGGTCCCATTTGTCGACATCGGTCGAGTCGTTGTGGGTCTCGCTCATGTTTCCCTCGCTCGGCGTTGAGCGTGGGCTGATGGTACGCCGCCGGTCCGGCGGCGGCCTAGGTTTTGCCCGAACGTTGTCGCGCTGAGGTGGGCACAAAGGGTGCCGCCGTCGCCAGAGACGGGCGTGGCCAATGTGGCGTACCCGCGACGGCCTCATATCCCGAAGTGGGTACGCCCTACCGCCGCAACGGCTTCCGCGGGTCCACCTAGCTCCACCTGCGCTGCGGCTTGCCGCCCAAAGAGATACAGGAGCAGCTCACCGGGCTGACCGCTGAGTCGAGCCGTCGGAGAACCCTTCCGAACCGTCACGCGCTTAGCAGCCCACTCCACTTCCAGCCCGCAACCGTCGAGCCGCCGACTTAGATAGCGACCGCCGCGGCGAACGTTGCGCCACAAGGCAGCATCCATCTCAGGCGACAAAACACGCGGACCAAGCCCATTGGCTCTTCGGACGTCCTCGTGATGGACGAAGAACTCGTTGAGGTTGGCCAACGTACGCACCCATCCGATGCGGAAGAATCCGACGGGCGGGCCGGACCGGATCCGCGCGACCAGCCAGCCAAAATCCTTGCGCCGAGCCAACGTGGCCCGCCGCCACTCGGCAAATCGTTGGAACGGACCGGGAAGCACCATGCAGGGCCCGGTGACCGGATCGCGTTCACGCAACACCAGGTGGGCGGCAAGATCCCGAGCAGTCCAGCCCTCGATCAGGGTGTCAGCCGAAGGGCCGAGCTGATAGAAGAGCTCACAGAGCTCCAGGCGCTCCTGCGTGTCTAGCGAGGGCCGCACTGTACTAAAACCCTTGTTGGCCCGGGCCCGCTCCAGCGGGATCCGCGACGTAGCACAGCGGCCACAATATGCGCGAAGCTTTGCCCACAACCAATCATTGTGACCTCACAACGCGCTGACCTCTACTAACGTTGCTAAGGACCGGGCACTATGAAGCCATGGCCAGTGGGCCCGCAGCCCAACGTTAACGCCGCCGCGCCGCCGTGAGGGAATGACCCGCGACGCGATGCGGGTCAACGCCGCCGGCATCAGTTCGCGAAGGAGATCCGCGCATGACCACGGCACGTCCCGCCAAGACTCGCAGCGAGGGCCAGTGGGCGCAAGGCGACCGCGAACCGCTGAACGACACCGAGAAGATCAAGAACGCAGACGCGCCGCTGAACGTGCGCGACCGCATCCTCAACGTCTACGCCGAACAAGGCTTCGACAGCATTGACCACTCGGACCTACGCGGCCGCTTCCGCTGGATGGGGCTGTACACCCAACGCGAACAGGGCTACGACGGCAGCTGGACCGGCGACGACAACACCGACACCATCGAAGCGAAGTACTTCATGATGCGGGTGCGTTCCGATGGCAAGCCCATGACCGCGCACACACTGCGCACACTGGGCCAAATCTCCACCGAGTTCGCGCGCGACACCGCCGACATCAGCGACCGGGAGAACATCCAACTCCATTGGATCCGCATCGAGGACGTCCCGGAGATCTGGCGCCGGCTCGACTCGGTGAGACTGCAGACCACCGAGGCTTGCGGTGACTGCCCGCGTGGCATCCACGGTTCGCCGGTGGCCGGTGACGCGCTCGACGAAGTGCTCGACCCCTCCCCCGCGATCGACGAGATCATCCGGCGCGCCCTGGACAACCCGGAGTACGCCAACCTGCCACGCAAATACAAGACGGCCATCTCGGGCCTGCAGGACGTCTCGCACGAGACCCACGACGTCGCGTTCGTTGGCGTCAATCATCCCGAGCACGGCCCCGGCATGGACCTGTGGGTGGGCGGCGGCCTGTCGACCAACCCGATGCTGGCCCAGCGGGTTGGCGTGTGGGTGCCGTTGAACGAGGTCCCCGACGTCTGGGAGGCCGTCACCCGGCTGTTCCGCGACCACGGCTACCGGCGGCTGCGGGCCAAGGCGCGGCTGAAATTCCTGGTCAAGGACTGGGGTATTGAAAAATTCCGTGAAGTCCTGGAAACCGAATACCTGAACCGCCACCTCATCGACGGCCCGGCGCCCGAGCCGGTCAAGCACACCATCGACCATGTCGGCGTGCAGAAGATCAAGAACGGGCTCAACGCCATCGGTGTCGCTCCGATCGCCGGCCGGGTATCGGGCAGCACCCTGTCGGCGGTGGCCGATCTGATGGAGAAGGCCGGTTCGGACCGGGCCCGGCTGACCGCGTTCCAGAAGCTGGTCATCCTCGACGTCGCTGACGACAAGGTCGACGAGATGGTCGCCGAGCTGGACGCGCTGGGCCTGCCGTCGCGCCCATCGTCGTGGCGCAAGAACACGATGGCGTGCACCGGCATTGAGTTCTGCAAGCTGTCCTTCGCCGAGACCCGGGTGCGGGCGCAGGCTTTGGTGCCCGAACTGGAACAACGGTTGGCCGACGTCGATTCCAAACTCGACGTGCCGATCGCCGTCCACCTCAACGGATGCCCGAACTCGTGCGCCCGAATCCAAGTGGCCGACATCGGCTTCAAAGGCCAGTGGATCGACGACGGCGAAGGCAACTCGGTCGAGGGCTTCCAGGTTCACCTCGGCGGCGGCCTCGGCGACCAGAGCGGATTCGGCCGAAAACTGCGCCAGCACAAGGTCACCAGCGACGAGCTGAGCGACTACATCGACCGGGTGACACGCAAATTCCTCGAGCAGCGGCAGGATGGTGAGCGTTTCGCATCCTGGGCACTGCGCGCCGACGAAGCCGACTTGCGTTAGGGCCGAGGACGGCCAGATGAGCGATGTGGTGACCAACTTCACCGAGGAGCAGCTGCGCGAGCTGGTTGAGCGCGGCGCCTCGGAGATGGAGGGCGGCAGCGCGAGCGACATCCTGCGTTGGACTGACGAGCACTTCGGCGGCGTCGACGGCCCCCGCGGATGGGCCACCTGCCAATACGTGGTGGCCTGCAACATGCAAGACGCGGTCGTCGTTTCGCTGGCTGCCGACGTACGGTCCGGCGTGCCGGTGCTGTTCTTGGACACCGGCTATCACTTCCCCGAAACCATCGGAACTCGCGACGCGGTCGACTCGGTCTACGACATCCACCTGCTCAACGTCAGGCCCGAACACAGCGTGGCCGAGCAAGACCAGCTGCTGGGCAATGACCTGTTCGCCCGTGACCCCAACGAATGTTGCCGCCTGCGTAAGGTGGTTCCGCTGCGCAAGGCGCTGCGTGGATACGCCGCATGGGTTACCGGGCTTCGCCGGGTGGAGGCACCGACCCGCGCCGGCGCGCCGGTGATCAGCTTCGACGAGGCGTTCAAACTGGTGAAGGTGAACCCGATCGCGGCCTGGGCGGACGAGGACGTCGAGGCGTACATCGAAAAGCACGGCGTCCTCGTCAACCCGCTCGTGGACGAGGGCTACCTGTCCATTGGCTGCGCCCCGTGCACCGTCAAGCCGGCCGAGGGCGAAGACCCACGCAGCGGACGCTGGCGGGGACGAAACAAGACCGAATGCGGGTTGCACGCCTCATGAGCACTCTCGTCCTCACCGCGCACGGAAGCCGAGATCCACGATCCGGAGCCAACGCCGAGGCCGTGGCCGATAGGCTCACGCGCATGCGTCCCGGCCTGGACGTGCGGCTGGCATTCCTGGAGCTCAATGCGCCGCATTTCGTCGACGTGCTCACCGGACTGCCCGACAGCCGCCGGGCGGTGGTGACCCCGCTGCTGCTGGCCAGCGCCTACCACGCGCGCCTCGACATCCCCAACCAAATCGCACGCGCCGGCGCGCACGGCATCCGTCAGGCAGACGTGCTCGGTGCAGATGACCGGCTGGTGTCGGTGCTGGGCGAACGGCTCACCGAAGTCGGTGTTTCCCCGCTCGACGAGGACCTCGGGGTGATGCTGGTCGCGATCGGCTCGTCGAACACCGCCGCCAACGCCCACACCGCGAAGGTGGCATCCCGGCTGGCGGTAGGCACCCGATGGGCCGGGGCCACAACGGGTTTCGCCACCCGCCCTGAGGCGTCAGTGGCCCGCGCCGCCAACCACTTGCGTCGGCGCGGCGCGCGACGGCTCGTCATCGCGCCGTGGTTCCTGGCGCCTGGACTCATCACCGACGGCGTGTCAACCTTCGCGCGCGACAACGGAATCCCGATGGCCTCGCCGCTGGGCGCGCACCCGCTGGTTGCCGAGACGGTGCTCGACCGTTACGACGAGGCGCTCGCCGCCGACGCCGCGGCCTAGGTAACTATGTGGCTCAACAACTGACGCACCGCCCCGGCGGGCGGGGTGCGCCCGCCGACCCAGATAGCGCGAAACTTGCGCCGTAAATCCAACTCGGGGATGGCAATCGCACGCAGCCGGCCGACCGCCAGGTCGTCGGCCACCGCGAGCCGGCTCATCGCTGCCGGTCCCGCGCCGGCCAGGACGGCCGCGCGCATCGCCGCGGCCGACGTCAATTCCAGTACCGGTGTCGCTTGTTGCATGTCGTCGCCCAGCACCTGACGCAGCGCCACCGTCAGCGAATCACGTATGCCCGAATGGGGTTCGCGCGTGACGAGCGGCGTCTGCGCAAGTTCTCGGGCGGTCACGTCCCGGGCCCGTCGAGTCCACTTGTGTCCGGTCGGCACCACGATCACCAGTTCGTCCTGCCCGACCATGCAGCTGCCCAATCCCCTTGGCTTCCCTGGGTTTTCGATGAACCCAAGATCCGCGGTGCCGTCCCGGACCGACGCGATCGCATGTTCGCTGTTGGTGGCGGTCAAAATGACTTGCGGTGCGGTGCACCCGCGCCGTGACGCCTCGGCCTGCAGCGACAACAGCCAATGCGGCATCAGCTGTTCGGATATGGTCTGACTGGCCACCACCCTGATTCGCTCCCGGCCCTCCTTGCGGAGCGCGCCCATACCCGCATCGATCTCATTGGCGACTTCCAGCAACCGCGCTGCCCAATCCGCGACGATCAAACCGGCCGGCGTGAGGTGGGATCCGCGGGTGGTGCGCACCGCCAACCTGACCCCGACTTGGGCCTCCATCGACGCAAGCCGCCGTGAGATCGCTTGTTGAGTCAATCCGAGTTCGCGCGCGGCACGTCCGAGGCTGCCGTGCTGCGCGATCGCCAAAAAGATTTCAAACGAGGCTAGGTCGGGCATCCGGGAGCCGAGCGGCATGGTTGATCACATCACAATCAAGTCGTGGGACACAACGATAGCTTGTGACTCGGGGACCTTAGGACCAGCTAGTCGTCCCCACCCAGAAAGCCCGAGGCCATCGCTTAATTGCCGCCCCGACAACTTCTGAACCACCCACTCTCGTTGCTCGGCGGCGGCTAGGGCCAGGCGACTGTGCAGCTCAGGGGAAGTCCGGACCACGATGGTGGCGCTGTAACTGCGATCCGCCATCGGCGTCGGTAGTGTTTCGCCGCACGCTTGCGTGGCCTCGATGTACCGGTCGACGGCCGCTTCGATCGCGGTGACCGCCTCCTGCGCTGTCGGCGCCTCTCGCCGCAAAAACGGCAACTCCAGACACGAGCCAACGTATTCGCCGAGGTATGGCGACCAACCGATGCGATAGGTGTAGTGGTTCACGGCCGGTTGGTAGCACATGCGCTAGTGAATCCGCGACTCACCTATCCCCCAGCAAAACGGAAGGGCTCTGCGGACCATGAGGCCTACGCCGGATTCGCTAGCGAATCCGCGAGCCGGCCGCCGATCCCACCTCGTAAGGTAGGCCAATGCAGATCGGTCGAACCATGCACATCGTCAGGCAAATCGGGTCGCTCGTGGTCACGGCGGTGACCGCGCTCTCCACGCTCAACGCATACCGCCCTCTGGCGCGCAGCGGATACCTGTCGCTCTTCTCCTGGATTTTCGGGTTGGTGGTCACCGAGTTGCCGCTGCAGACGTTGGTCAGCCAGCTCGGTGGGCTGGCGCTGACGTCACGGCGGCTGACGCCGCCGGTGCGGACGCTGGCGTGGCTGGTGGCTAGCGTCTCGGCGCTCGGCCTTCTGAACTTCAGCCGCGCCGGGCATCGGGCCAACGTACCGCTGGCAGCAGCGCTGGACGAAGGACTGGGAGCTTCCCGGGTCACCGACTCCGCGGATCTGTGGCGGCGGCCCACCGGAGGTGGCACCGCCAAGACGCCGGGAGTGGTCCGGATGATGCGGATCTACCTTGACTACGCCCACGATTCCAACATCAGCTACGGCCCGTACGGCAGCGCCAACCACCTGGACATCTGGCGGCGGCCCGACCTGGACCCGACGGGAAAGGCGCCGGTTCTGTTTCAGATTCCGGGCGGCGCCTGGACAACGGGAAACAAACGCGGACAAGCTCATCCATTGATGAGCCACCTGGCGGAGCTGGGCTGGATCTGCGTGGCCGTCAACTATCGGCACAGCCCGCGCAACACCTGGCCCGATCACATCGTCGACGTCAAGCGTGCCCTCGCCTGGGTCAAGGCGCACATCGCCCAGTACGGCGGTGATCCCGACTTCATCGCGATCACCGGTGGTTCGGCCGGCGGACATCTGTCGGCGCTGGCCGCGCTGACACCCAATGACCCGCAGTTCCAACCCGGATTCGAGGACGCCGACACCCGGGTACAGGCGGCCGTGCCGTTCTACGGCGTCTATGACTTCACCCGTTTCGACGACGCGATGCATCCGATGATGCCCGGGCTGCTCGCCAAATCGGTTATCAAGCAACGGCCCTCGACAGACCCGGAGCCGTTCATTACCGCATCACCGATCAACCACGTTTCGGCCGATGCTCCCCCGTTCTTCGTCTTGCACGGCCGCAACGACTCGCTGGTCCCAGTCGAGCAGGCACGTGCCTTCGTCAAGCGGCTGCGGCAAGTCAGCACGCAACCCGTCGTGTACGCCGAATTGCCTTTCACCCAGCATGCTTTCGACATCTTCGGTTCCGCGCGTGCGGCACAGACCGCCGTCGCCGTCGAGCAATTCCTCGCCGAGGTGTACGCGAGACAACATCAGGCCAACGCGGCCTAACCGCGATCTGAAAGCAGTTGGGCCACAACAACCACCACCATGGCCTCCGGGTCCTCCCGGATGCCGACGGCGCGCAGTTCACCACCGATCGCCAACGAAGCGACGCCGTGCACCAGCGACCATAGCGGGCCGGCGACCTCGCGCGGGTCTTGCCCGTCGATGATCCCCTCCTCCTGACAGGTCGTAATCGCGTCGAGCAGGTCGCCGAACGCCTGCTCTGCGGCGACCGCCAGGCCGGGGTGGTCGGCCTTGCTGTTATCGCCGAACATGACCTGGTAGTGGTCGGGATGGGCGATCGCCCAGCGCACATACACCCGGCCGAGCTCGATGACCCGGTCCCTGGGACCCGACGCGGCGGCGGCCGCCGCGGCCAACTCGGCATGCAGGTCTCCGAACCCCTGCTCAGCGACGGTGGCCAGCAGCGAGGCCCTGTCGGCGAAATGCCGGTAGGGGGCGGCGGCGCTCACGCCCGCGCGGCGGGCGGCCTCGGTCAGGGTGAAACCTTTCGGTCCTTTCTCGGCCACCAGCGATAGCGCCGCGCTGGTCAGCGCGCGTTTGAGGTCGCCGTGGTGGTAGCTGTCCCGACGCGCGGCGACAGCCGACGTTTTTCGCTCACGTGCCATGTTGACGAGATTAACATTGGGGACTATGTTAAAGCCATTCACATCTGTGGAAGGAGCAGCAATGGACCAGCAACTCACCACCCACCGCGTCGGCGACCGTGACCGGGAGAAGACGGCCGCACAGCTGGGCCAAGCGCTTGCGCAGGGCTACTTGGAGTTGGATGAGTACGACCAGCGCGTGCAGCAAGCCTTCCAAAGCCAAGACACCGACGAGCTCAAGCAACTCCTCACCGATCTGCCACTGCATCGCATTCGGCGCGCGGACCCTCACCGCCGCGCTGCCCGCATCGCTGCCGCCCGCCGCGGATTACGCATCCACCTCGGCGCTTACTTCGCGATGACCGCCATCGTGCTCACCGTGTGGGCAGCGGTCGCCGCCACCACCGGTGCCTCCTACTTCTGGCCGCTATGGCCCATCAGCGGTGCCGCGATCGGCCTGGTCAGCCACACCATGGCCATCCGGCCGTGCGTGAAAGCCGTTGTCCAATAACACCTCTTAAAGCAGTAGAGATGTCGAAGCAGTGGGCAGTGATCACCGGTGCCAGCTCCGGACTGGGCGCAATCTTCGCCGAGCAGCTGGCCAAGCGAAGTCATCCGTTGGTGCTGGCCGGCCGTGACGAGGTTCGCCTGAAAGCGGTGGCCGAACGGGTCGGGCAGCACGCCGAACTGGTGCTCGGCGACCTCGGCACCGAGGACGGCGTCGACTCCCTGATCGCCCATCTGGACGGCCGGGACATCGGCGTGCTGGTCAACAACGCCGGATTCGGCACCTACGGCAAATTCGCCGAACTCGACGCCGCACGCGAGCATGAGCTGGTCGCCGTCAACGTGGACGCACTGATGCGATTGACCCACGCCGTGCTGCCGGGTATGCACGCCCGCGGTCAGGGCGGCGTCCTGAATGTCGCCTCCACCATCGCATTTCAGTCCGCTCCGTGTCAGGCCACTTATGGCGCCTCCAAGGCATTCGTGCTGTCGCTCAGTCAAGCCTTGTGGGCAGAGACCCGCGGCACGGGCGTCACCGTAACGGCGCTGTGTCCCGGACCGACGCGCACCGGATTCGTCGATGCGCTGGGGTCGGATGTCTCACGCACCGCGATCTATCGGCGCCTCGCCGCACCCGAACCTGTGGTGGCCGCTGGGCTGCGAGCTTTGGATCGTGGCCGTGCCGTCGTCGTTCCGGATTGGCGCTATCGGGTGATGGCCACGGGCGGTCGGCTGCTACCCGGTTGGCTGTCGGCACTAGTCAGCGGGCGGATGCTGCGGCCCGCCGAACACAGCTGATCACAGTGCCTTCGGACGCACGCCGGCGGCCCGGTACACGACGACTGGCTGCGCCGGAAAACGCAAAGTGGTCGTAGGCAGCTTTTCCAGCACGTCGGCGGGGATTTGATTGCGGTAGTTGAGCTTCATCGAGCCGCTGAAGGCGGGGTCGACTCCGTGTAGGCCGATTTCCAGCTTGAGGCCTTTCTCGGTGATTGTGGCCGTCGCCGGCCCGTTGTCGGTATTCCACGGGCAGTCGATGGACCGCAGGCTGCTGTCTCCGCGGGTGGGGAACGTGGCGATGATCCGGGCGGCGGTGAAGGCGAAGCCGCCGGTATAGCGGGCGACGCCAACGGCTGAATAGACGCCCGGCACATGGCCGCTGAAGTGCTGGCTCACTCCGACCTTGCCGGCGCTGAAGATCATGCCCTCGGCTTCGAGTTGTTCACGAAGCGGCGCAGGTAGGCAGATTTGCGACCAGTTACGAAGGAAGCCAAACACTCCCAGAACGTAGCCTCGCGACGCATCGGTGCGCAGTCTTTTGCCAGAGAGGTTTACTGCACTGTCACGTTCGCGGTGTAGGTGCACGCCGGCTTGGTGTCCTTGCCCACAAAGCTGCTGTACGACGTGGTGATTGTCGTGGTCCCCGATTTCAAGGCGTTGAACGTCCAGACTTCGGTGCCGGGCGCGCCCAGCGCATCAGAGGTCGGTTGGACGAACTGATGACCGACTTGCTTGATGACCGTCGGGTCGCCGATCTTCGTCTCCGGAGCCCACCGGTAGGGGGTGGTGTAATTCGAGCCCAGCTTCACGATCAGTGTGTTGCCGACGGCCAGGGCGATGTTTTGGGTGATGACGTTTTGCTTCAGTACGTCGTCCATGGGGACTTCGAGAGTTTTGGTCGACGGCGGGTTCCGGGACGCGAAGTGACAGCCCGACGCCGTCAATGTAACGAGCACGGCAACTGTTACCAGCAGCCTGACTTTCACCACAACATCCCTTCACGTCTCCAGATGAGCACCGCAAAACCAACCGTTATCACGCAAAATCGTGCTGCGTCGCGCCCTGTAAGGCCCGCTAGCTGGGTCCTCGGCAGGGCAGATCCCGTCAACACTCGGTCGACTCATCTGGACGGCTCCGGCCGCCTCGCCCCCTGTCCACCAAGCCCCCCAATCCTAATTGCCGCTTCGCCCACCGCGCCGACTCGGCCGCCGACGACGAGGCCGGAGCCTACTATCCGACCAGAGATGGCGGATGACGATCTTGTTCCTGCTAATAGTGCGGGGCGCTTTACCACTCGACTCCCGAATTGATAGCGCAGGGGCTAGCGCATTTGAAGTTTGCCTCATGCCCTCGGGATGGTGCTGATGTGACTTCTGTGTTTTCGCCGCAAGCGGACGACCGCCAAACCCCGCGCCGCGCAAGCCGAGCCGGTCCGGCAGGATGGGCTGGTGTTTGGCCTTGTCCTCATTGTCGCGCTCGTTTCCACCGTCATCGTGGGGACGGTCATCGGCCGACGCTATCGTGTGGGTCCCCCGGTGCTGCTTATCCTGCTCGGCACGCTGCTGGGTCTGATCCCCCAATTCGGTCATGTTCGGATCGACGGTGAAATCGTGCTGCTGCTGTTCCTACCCGCGATCCTGTACTGGGAGGGACTCAACACCAGCTTCCGTGAGATTCGGGCCAACGCGCGCATCATCGTCTTTCTCAGTGTCGGCCTGGTAATTGCCACCGCAGTAGCGGTGTCGTGGACGGCGCGGGCGCTGGGCATGGAGTCTCACGCCGCGGCTGTCCTCGGCGCAGTGCTCTCCCCCACTGACGCCGCGGCCGTGGCCGGCCTCGCGAAGAAGTTGCCGCGCCGGTCGCTCACCGTGCTGAAGGCCGAGAGCCTCATCAACGACGGCACAGCCCTAGTCCTGTTTGCCGTCAGTGTCCACGTCGCAATCGGCGGCTCGGCCATCACCCCGCTGGACTTGACCGGCCGATTCATCGGCTCGTATCTAGGCGGCATCGCAGCCGGATTGTTGGTCGGCGGTATGGCAATCCTCGTGCGCAAGCGAATCGACGCGCCACAAGAGGAAGGAGCCTTGAGCCTGCTGACACCATTCGCGGCCTTCCTATTGGCACAGGCATTCGACTGCAGCGGCGTGGTCGCGGTCATGGTGTCGGCCCTGGCGCTCGCCTACGCCGGGCCTGTGGTGATCCGGGCACCCTCCCGGCTCAAGGCATACGGATTTTGGGACATCGCGACGTTCCTACTCAACGGCTCGCTGTGGGTGTTCGTCGGGGTTCAGATCCCCAGCGCGCTTCGCGGTATCGCAGGCATCGACGGCGGACTTCGCCACGCCACTTACCTCGCCCTTGCCGTCACCGGCGTGGTGATCCTTTCGCGGGTCTTCTGGGGAGAAGGCACCACCCTGCTGATCCGCCTGATCGACCGCCGTCAAGCCCAGCGCGAACGTCGCGTGACCTGGCGTCAGCGTTTCGTGACCGCCTGGGCGGGGTTTCGCGGGGCCGTGTCGCTGGCCGCGGCGCTGGCCGTTCCGACCATGACGCTCAGCGGCGCACCCTTCCCGGACCGCAGCCTGCTGATCTTCATCGTCGTCGTCGTGATTTTGGTGACCGTGCTAGTCCAAGGGAGCACACTGCCTGCCGTGGTGCGCTGGGCGCACATGCCCGACGACGTCGCCCATACCGAGGAATTGCAACTGGCTCGCACTCGGGGCGCCCAAGCGGCGCTCGAAGCCTTGCCGACGGTTGCCGACGAGGTCGGCATCAGCGACGACCTGCGCCAGCGGTTGCGAAAGGAATATGAAGAAAAGGCCGCGCTCGCCCTGGCTACCGAAGACGGCTCGACGGACAGCCACCTCGTCAAGCGCAAGGAGAAAGTCCGGCGGGTGCGGCTGGGCATGCTGGACCGTAAGCGCCGCGAGATCACCGCGCTGCGAAACCAAAACCTCATTGACGACATCGTGCTGCGTGAGCTGCAAGAAGAGATGGACCTCGAGGAAGTGCAGCTTCTCAACGCCGCCGACAGCGACTAGTGCGCCATGTTGCAAACGGTCGCGATCCGCGGATATCGCTGCGCGAGATGATCGTGCCGCTGGGGCGGCTGTCTGTGGTCACCGGCGCTAACGGGGCCGGGAAGTCGTCGCTGTACCGGGCATTGCGCTGGCCGATTGCGGCCGCGGTGAGGTGATCGCTTCCCTGGCCCGTGAGGGCGGGCTGCAATCCGCGCTGTGGGCCGGGCCCGAGCAGTTGGGTGCGCTCGCCGCACCGGGAAGGTTCAAGGTACCTTACGCACCCGGCCTGTTTCGCTCGAATTAGGCTTCGCCGCAGGTGATTTCGCCTATCTTGTCGATCTCGGCATTCCGCAGTCGGCCGGGCCCAGCTCGGCCTTCGCCCGCGATCCGGAGATCAAGCAGGAAGCGGTGTTCGCCGGACCGGTGCTGCGGACCGGCACGACGCTGGTGCGCCGGACGCGCGACTACGCCGAAGTCAGCGCGGAGTCGGGCCGTGGTTTCGACGAGCTGACCCGGTCGTTGCCGTCATACCGCAGCGTGCTGGCCGAGTACGCGCACCCGCATGCCCTTCCCGAACTGGCGGCTGTTCGTGAGCGGCTGCGCAGGTGGCGATTTTACGACGGCTTCCGCGCTGACGCGGGAGCGCCGGCTCGGCACCCACAGCTGGGAACGCGAACCCCGGTGCTTTCCAATGACGGCAGTGATCTGGCCGCCGCGATTCAGACGATCATCGAAGCGGGCTTCGACGATTTGAGCCGCGCCGTCGCCGACGCTTTTGACGGCGCCACAGTATCGGTGGCCGTCCATGACGGATTGTTCGAAGTTCAGCTGCGGCAGCGCGGCACGCTGCGCCCGCTGCGCGCAGCCGAATTATCCGATGGCACACCGCGATTCCTGCTGTGGGTCGCCGCGCTGCTCAGCCCGCAGGCGCCCTCGCTGATGGTTCTCAACCAACCGGAAACCTCGCTGCACCCGAACTTGGTGCGCCTACTCGCATCGCTGATCCGCGCCGCGGCGGCTCAGACTCAGGTCATCGTGGTGACCCACTCGCGCGCGCTCGTGGAAGCCACCAGCGACGACACGGTTGAAATCGAGCTGTCAAGGATTGCAGTGAAACCCGCATCACCGGCCAAAATCTGCTGACCACCCCGCCGTGGGACTGGGGTAAGCGCTGACGGCCGGATATCACATTCATTTCCTCAACGATGACCGCACCGGACTGACGCTTTTGATAACTTGCCCGCCATGCGCGGCAAGCGAAATTCATGGACTGTTCAGGCACGCGTCAATTCGACATCGTTGACTGCACATGCGCGCCGCGTGTCCTCACGGGTATGCGTGTTGTACAGGTCGCCAATTTCTACGGCCCTCGCTCCGGCGGCCTTCGCACCGCAGTTGACCGGCTCGGTGCCGAGTATTGTGCCAGCGGGCACGAAGTATTCCTGGTCGTTCCCGGTCAGCGCGCCCAGCGCAGCAGGCTGCACACCGGTGTGGTGCGAATCACCTTGCCCGCCCGGCTGATTCCGTTCACCGGCGGCTACCGGGCGGTGATGCCCGGTCCGGTCAAGGCGTTACTGGAAGCGCTGGAGCCCGACGCGCTGGAAGTGTCGGACCGGCTCACACTGAGATCGCTGGGCCGGTGGGGTCGCGACCACGGCGCCACGACTGTGATGATCTCCCACGAGCGCCTGGATCGCCTTGTCGGACAAATACTTCCGCGTCGGGCTGCCCGTAAGTTCGCCGACTTGGCCAACGCGCGCACCGCCGCTGATTACGACACGGTGGTGTGCACCACCGGCTTCGCACGCGAGGAATTCGACCGGATCGGCGCCGAGAACACCGTGACCGTCCCGCTCGGTGTGGATCTGCAGACGTTCCACCCGCGCCGCCACTCGTACCTGGAGCGGCGGCGCTGGGCTAGGCCGACGCAGATGCTGCTGGTGCATTGCGGGAGGCTTTCGGTGGAAAAGCGCGTCGACCGCAGCATCGACGCACTCGGCGAGCTATGCCATGCCGGCATCGATGCCCGGCTCGTCGTCGTGGGCGAGGGACCACTGCGGGCCAGGCTGCAGCGCCAGGCCGCCCGGTTACCGATCGACTTCACCGGTTTCATCTCCGATCGGCACACCGTGGCTCGGCTGCTGGCCTCGGCCGACGTGACGCTGGCGCCCGGGCCGCATGAGACCTTCGGGCTGGCCGCACTGGAATCCCTGGCGTGCGGAACTCCGGCTGTGGTCTCGCGCACCTCGGCGCTGACCGAAATCATCACCCCGGACAGTGGCGCATCGGCCGACAACGACCCGGCCGCGATCGCCAGAGCGGTCAGCGCCGTCGTCAGTCGCCCGGAACACCATCGCCGCAGCTCTGCCAGGCGCCGTGCCGAGGACTTCACCTGGAACCGCGCGGCAGCCGGCATGCTGGCGTCCTTGGGCGCGCCGGCATTGGGCGAGAAGCCCGGCGATTCGGAGAACACCGCCTAGCGCCGCTGGCCAGACGCCAACCGGCATTAGTAATTTCGCGGCAGCGCCGCGACCATCGCTTCGACTTGTGCCCGCGTGAGTGTGGCGATGCTGCCGTCGGGCAGTTCCAAGATGCGGTCAATGGCCAGGCCGTGCAATCTGAATCTTGTTGTGAGAGCGTGGATCGCCCGCTCCCGGGCCGACTCGTCATCCGCCCGCAAGACGTCGATGATCTTGGAGTTCGTGCGTGCGGCAAGGCCATAAACCATGTCGGCAACGCCTTCGGGGTCGAACGTCTGGAATGCGCCTGCTTTGACCCCGTCCGATATCAGCCGCGTCAGCAAAGGAAGAAACAACGCTTCTTCGACGGCCAGTATTCGTCCGTAGAGATGGGCGTTGTCTGGGCGCAGCAACGACACCATCGCGGCCAGCTGCTCCGGCCCACCCATGTTCATGTTTATGTCGAAGCCGGCCTTTAACACCGCATTAAGCCGAGTCAGCGGATCACCACCACATTCAGCGACCACCTCTTCAACAGCGGTGAAGGCTTGGCGTGCACTGCGTTCCGCCAAAGCCGCGATTAGCGCATCCTTGGATGGAAACCAGTGATAGAACGCTCCTTTCGAGACCCCGGCGTCGGCGATCAGATCATTCAAGCTCACGTTGTCATATCCCCGCCGCACAAAGAGCTCGGCCGCCCGGTCGAGCAGCTCCGCTCGCCGAATGTCGGGATGCTTAAGTACCCGCGGCACCCGAGCGATCCTGAGTTGTATCGAGCGCGGATTTCGGCGGGCTTGGCTCAGGCTTCCAGCCCACGTACGTCAGGTACAGCCCGGCCGACGCAAGGCAGACGAACAGCACCCATATCGCCGCGGACATACCTGAGCTGTAGACGGCGTTACCGGCCGCATCGTAGGCCTGCGGCACGGTCAACAGCAGCAATCCACGGATCGCGAAAAACCAGCCTACCAGCGACACAATCACCGCCGCAGGGCTGCGCCAGTACTGGTGAAACGCGATGATCAAAAGTCCTCCCATCAAGAGAATGGCGCCGTAGAGCCACGGCCACATCGGATTTGCCTTGAACTCCGTGAACAGCGTCTGCATGTATGAGCTGCGTATTGCCACCGTGGTGGGCACGATGGTGAGGAACGGACCCAGCACGCGGGCGAACATGCGGGTCCGGATCTCCGACTGCCCCGAAACACTCATTGCACCACCTCCCTCGTCGTGACCGAGAGTAACCGACCGGTGGTCGGTATACCAGACCGCCAGTCTGTAGCGCCGCTAAAAGTCGGAAGCAGCCCACGACCCAGGCGGGTACGGCGGAACCTGTCCGGCAAAGACCCCATCGGTGAGCCTGCACAGCGTGTCCGAAATGGTGCCCGCGTTCGCTAAGACCTTCGTCTCGCTGCCCGGTACCACGCGCGCGACCACCGCCTGCCAGGAGTAACCGACACCGCCGTGCTCGTACCACACAAACCAGTCGGAACCGCGATTGCCGGCACGAATCAGGCGACGGAACGGCAGTGTTGGGTCACTGACCGAGTCGGTGGCGTTGAAGGGTGCGCCGATATCGGCAATGGGCGGAAGAAGCTCGCGCAGCTCGGGCGGTAACTGAGTCACGCTGTGCACTTCCTGAACCGGCGTCGCCAGCGTGCAGTGGGTGTCCGGCACCGCCGCGGCCGGGATTGCCGTCGCAACCGACAGGGCGGGATAGACCGCCAGCCAAGCGGTCACAGTGTGCTGTGTGACAAGCCATCGCGCCACGAGTTGCTCCCGTTCGAAGCTCGACGAGCGGGCGTTACCCGACACCTGCTGTGGACCCTACGCGCGTCGTTCCACTTACCGCCGGTCGTTAGGCTGACTGGACCAACGATGAGGAGAACCGTGGAAACACGCGATCGGGTATTGATCACTGCCACTGAGCTCGCCGCGCTGATCGATGCTGGCGGTCCGGTGACCATCCTCGACGTGCGTTGGCGCGTCGACAATCCCGATGGGCGCTTGGCCTACCTGGAGGGCCACATTCCGGGCGCGGTGTATGTGTCACTTGAGGACGAACTCAGCGATCATTCGATTCCTGGCCGGGGCCGTCACCCGCTGCCGTCCGGACACAACTTGGCGGCCGCCGCGCGCAGCTGGGGAATCCGCCAGGATGCGCCGGTCGTGGCCTACGACGACTGGAATCGAGCCGGCTCCGCACGAGCATGGTGGGTGCTGACCGCGGCCGGGATAGAGAACGTACGCATTCTGGACGGTGGCTTAGCTGCCTGGCGGTCAGCCGGACACCACCTGGAAACCGGCCCAATCGTTGCTGCCCCCGGGAATGTGACTGTGCCCCACGATGATTTGTATGCCGGAAGTCGGCCGACCTTGACGGCGGAGCAAGCCGGCGCAGGTAGCGTGACGCTGCTCGACGCCCGCGCACCCGAACGCTTCCGCGGTGACGTCGAACCTCTCGACCCGGTCGCCGGTCACATCCCCGGTGCCAAGAACCTGCCAAGCGGCGCCGTCTTGGCCGCCGACGGCACCTTCCTCGGCGATTACGCGCTGTCCCAACTGTTGTCCGACCACGCCATCGATGGCGACGCCGGCATGGGGGTCTACTGCGGCTCGGGGGTCACCGCGACCGTCACCATCGCGGCGCTCGCGGCGATGGGCCGCCAAGCCGCGTTGTATCCAGGGTCATGGTCTGAGTGGAGTTCGGATCCGACCCGCCCCGTCGATCGCGGTCCAGAACCCTAGCCGGACCGTTGCCATGCGCAGTATTTGGCGGTGGCAGCCGCGACGAAGAACTCGGCTTGCGGCTGGGCCACCCCGTGATCTGTCATTTGTCTCACTTCGTCGGCCGGGCTCAGGCCTAAATCGAGGTCTTGGCACATGACCCGCGCCATGTCTCCGGCTTGCGCCGCCGTACCCAGGTTAATGCCGCGCGCCGCGAGGTCGTTTGCAAAATCCGTGTCCCGGCTGTCGGCATGCGCCACGGATACGGGCGCCAACAGAACCAGCAGCGCGCCGAACGGCCCCGCCCATCTCATAGCTGCACACCAAATCGAATCGACATGAGAGCCCAAACCAACAGTCGAAGCAGTCGAACTGCTTGCCGATTTCCTCGAATAGATAGCTCGCCAAAGCTTAACATTTGGTGGCCGACAGGCCGCAAAAGTTAATTCGACGAAAGCCGCGACGGCAGCCGCCGACAGAGGAGTCTGGCTCATGCTCGATGTCATCGATAAAGGCCCCGCTGTTTCGGATAAAGTGCCGTTGCTTTTCGTCCACGGGGCCTGGCATGGCGCCTGGTGCTGGGACGAGCATTTCCTGGACTTCTTCGCAGAGAAGGCCATCGGTCGCTGGCGGTCAGCCTTCGCGGTCACGGGAAAAGTCCGGCACCCGAGTCGATGCGGTTCTGTTCGATCGCCGACTTCGTCGACGATGTCGCGTCAGTCGCCCACGGCCTGCCCCGACCACCGGTGGTTATCGGCCACTCGATGGGCGGCTTCGTGGTGCAGAAGTACTTGGAGTCGCACCACGCTCCTGCCGCCGTGCTGCTCGCCTCCGCACCGCCGCGCGGGATCGCGGGATTCCTGTGGCGCAGGCTCAAAAGACATCCCTGGATCACCGCGGGCGGTCTGGCCATGACCAAGTCGCTACGCGGTGTCGGTGGCACACCGGATTTGGCCCGCGAAACCTTCTTCTCAACGTCCGCTTCCGAAGATGATGTGCTGCGCTACACCGCGCAGCTCGACGAAGAATATGCCGCAAGGATCGCCTTCGACATGTTGTGGCTCTCCCTACCGCGACCGCATGCCATCAGCGCGCCAATATTGGTGCTGGGAGCCGAAGATGACATTTGTTTCACACAACAGGAAGTCCACGCGACGGCTGCTGTATACGGCACCAAGGCGGAAATATTTCCCGCGATGTCCCATGACATGATGCTCGGCCCCGGGTGGCATGCTGTCGCCAAGCGGATCCACGCCTGGCTCGAAACATGCGGCCCCGCAAGACAAGCCGGAGTCCGCGATGACCGGCCGGCTTGACGGCAAGGTCGCGATTATCACCGGCGCCAGTACCGGTCTGGGCCCGGTGCTGGGTTCGCGGTTCGTCCGGGAGGGCGCCCGGGTGTTGCTCGCCGCCAGACGCGAAAAGCTGGTCCGCGAAGCCGCCAATGCCGCCGACCCGGGCGCTGTCGCGATGCGCGCGGATGTGACCGACGAGCACGACGTCGCGGCCATGGTGGCGCGTGCGGTAGATGAGTTCGGCCACGTCGATATCTTGTGCAACAACGCCGCCGCGCCCGGGGAAGACCGCTGGATCTGGGAGCAAACACTGTGCAACTGGAACGCCACGATCGCCATCGACGTCACCGCGGCGATGCTGTGCACCCGCGAAGTGCTCAACCGGTCGATGTTGCAGCGCCGCAGCGGCGTCATCTTGAACTTCTCCTCGACGGCAAGCTACTCCGGCATGGTCCGCAAGGCTCACTACGTCACCGCCAAGGCAGCCCTGCGGGCATTCACCAAAACCGTTGCGCTGGAAGCCGGTGCACACGGTATCCGGTGCAACTCCATCGTGCCCGGAGCCATCGACACCCAGCTGTGGCGCAACTGGGTGCAACGCACCCCCGACGAGCAAGGAGTCGACTTCGCGACTCAGCGCGCAAAATCCCTTAAAGGTGTTGCCTTGCAAGATATCTCCTCTCCTGACGACGTCGCTAACCTGGCGGTGTTTTTGGCCAGTGACGAAGGCCGCGCGCTGTGCGAAAACGGCCGCTTTCCCGTCACCAGACCGTCGCTGCAAGTCGCTGGCCTACGCCTACTGCAATGGCACGCTGCACCGCATGCGCTCATCTCGGCGGAGGTGGTGCCGTTTCGGCCGCACCGTGGTGTGGTCCTGATCGTTGAAGAGGCCGACCGCGGACGCCCCGAACGAGTGGCTGCAGTGGCTGCACGCCGAGCACTATCCGGCTTTGCTGGCCACACCGGGCACCCGCGGGCGCGTGGACGTTCGGCTCGGGCGCCGGATGGGATCACCTACCGCACGGATGGCGAACCGAGCACCAGTACATCAGCGTCATATACCTCGACGACGACCCGCTGAGCACCCGATGCCCTGGCTCCCAGCATCGAACAGCGGTGGCGATCGGCTGCCGTACGGCCGGTATTCGCCGGGCCGTTACGCAGCATGATCCGTTGGGAAGCCTGGCCGTGAACCGGCGGGTCTGCAATTCGGCTGGTCGCCAGAGAAATGAGACCTTCCGGAAACGAACGGGTCCTATAGTCCTTGTGACTAGGCCTTGTGACGCGCTGGCAAAGGGGTGCGATGACGAATCCGGGCAGCCGCCACCGACGGCGGCGAATCGTTCTCGCCGCTGCCGGGTTCGGCGTTGTCGTGTTGGCGACGAGCCTGTCGGGCTGTTCCAGCAAGGGCGGCCAACCGGCTTCTGCGCCGAGTTCGACTCCCGCTGCGCCCACCACGACCGTCATGATCGACGGCAACAAGCACACGATGATCACCGCGGTTGAGTGCACCAACTCGGCCGCGCAACCGAATGCGTCACCCCCGGAATCCGGCGACCTCACCACCCGCATCAGCGTTCACGACGATTCCGCCTCGGTGACGCTGGCGCTGTCAGATGAGAAACCGCCCACGGTGGACGGCTTTGCGATTTCCCTCACCGTTGGGAACGGCCAGTACCAGATGCCTTATCAGGCGACCAAGTCACCAACCCAGGTGCAAGCAACCAAGCAGGGCAAGAGTTACACGGTGACCGGGACGGGGCAAGCGACCACACCGGGCCACAGCGGTGTACGTCAGGTCATGTTCGGCGTTCACGTAACCTGCCCCTGACTCTCGTGCGATCCCGGCTCATCGCGCCGCGGCCGGTACAAACAGTTCCCCATGCTCGCGCAGGAACTGCGACAGCGACTGCGGGGGCTGGCCGCTGAGGCTGTCGAACGCGTCACTGGTCTGATAGAAGGCGTGATACTCCGGCGGCACACCGCGCAGAAACCGCCACAAATGGGTGAGGTGTTCCACCGCAACGGCATTGACACCGAGGGCCGTAGCTGCGCCGGCCCATTGCTCGTCGCTGATTTCGACATAGCGCGCCGGCCGGCCCATTACCTGACTGAACAAGTCGGCGATTTCCTTATTCGTGTATCCGCCGGCCATCAATCGAACCACCGCGCCACCCGGCAACACCGGACCCGTCAGCACCGCCGCAGCGACGCGGGCCACGTCCAGGGCCCCCACCAGTGGCACCGCCGTGTCCTCTGGTCCCCACGGCAGCGCGATCACTCCATCTCGAGCCAGGCTGGCTGACGCCCATGTGCACAGGTTTTCGTAGAATACCGTCGCGTCTAGATGAACGGCACCGACATCGGCCCAGTCAAACACCTGCTCTACCAACCAATGTCGCGTTTGGTGCGGTGTCGGCTGCTCGCTGCCGGGCTGCAGCCACTGAGACAGATTCACGACTTGCTCGACGCCGGCCAACCGCGCTGCGGCCGCGAAGGCGGTAGCGGCATCGAGCAGGCCCCCCTGGACCGGATAGGCGAAATAGGCGCGGCGGATATCGCCCATGGCGGCGGTCACGGACCGGAAGTCCCGCAGGTCGCCTTCAACGACTTCGGCGCCGAGCGCGCGCAGCCGATCGGAGCGTTCGTCGAGCCGGTGCACAAAGGCGCGCACAGGTCGGTTCTTCTCCAACAGGAGGCGCGTGACTTGGAAACCGGTGGAGCCCTGAAAGCCGCCCGCGGCGCCGGTGACCAGAACGGGTGCGATGGACATGACGAGGGTCCTTTCATCGACCGATACCTATGACCGTAAACTGTTTGAACAAACAAATCCAGTTTAAGATGCAACATTATGTCTGGATGGTATAGTGATTGCATGACTGGGCGCCGCAGCTATGGGCAGGACTGTCCGATCGCCAATGGCCTGGACGTGCTTGGCGAGCGCTGGACACTGTTGATCTTGCGTGAGCTGGTGGGAGGTCCGCGCCGCTACAGCGATCTGCGGGCGCAGTTGCCCGGCATCGCGACAAATCTTCTGGCGCAACGCCTCGAGGAGCTTCAAGGGGCGGGGGTGGTGGAGCGCACCGAGTTGCCTCCACCGATCGCACGCACCGTCTACAGCCTCAGTGATGACGGGTGGCGCCTGGTGCTGCCCATTCTCGGCGCCGTCGCACAATTCGGGCTGCAAACCGTGCCACCCAGCGCCGAGGCGGCGCGTACACCGCTCAACGGCTTCCTTGTGGGCGTGCTTTTGGGTTTCGACCCCGTGGGCGCCGCCGGACTCGAGGCGACCTATCGCGTGCACATCGACGGCCGCCGCTTCGAGTTCGCCGTTACCGGTGGACGACTCGCAGCGGCACGCCACGCACCCGAGGTGACGTTAACCGCGTCGGCCGCCGATTTGGTGACCGCCCGGTTGGGCTCCACGGCCACGCAGCGGCTTGCCGCCCTGCGCCGGCTGCGCTTCGAGGGCAACGACGACGACATCGAGACCATGCAAAAGGCTTTTCGGCTGGAGAAACAGACCCTCGCCGTCTGAGCGCGAAGTGGTTGTCTACCGCGGCCGCCTCTACTCTCGGACAAACCACCCGAGCACTACGTGTATTCGCTGTACGAAGACGCCCGTCTGCTCGTCTATGCGATCACGCAAGTGTGGAAGCTGACCGAATACCGCATGCTCACTCATGACCGTGGTAGCAGCGTCGGCATGATCGCTCTGGGCATGCTGGCGGCCCTAGACCCACCGGCCGTACCCGTCGATGTCATCATGACCAACGCCAACATCTTCCTGCCGCTGTCCAACCTCACCACATTCCAGACGGCGCTGCTGGACCCGGCAACGGGTCGGGCCACTGCCGCTGCGACCACACCGGAGTTGCTGGCCGCCGGTCTGGGAGTCAGCACCTTCATGCCACGACGAACGCCCGATGACCCGGAGATCGCGGCGTTGGCGAAGTGTTTCGCGCACGACGGAATCCACGTGCTGCCAGATACGATTCAATACCTCAATGAGCGCGCCGAAGGCGAAACGGGTTGGCTGGAAGCGCTTTCCAAGCTTTCCTTCAATACCACGCTGGTGTGGGGGCTTGCACGACAACGTCTCGCCGCTGCGTGTCGCCAACTATGTCGGGCAGACATATCTGAGGGACAAACCGGGCCGCAGCCGCTACTGGGTGGTGCCGGGCGCCGACCACTATTTGCAGCGCGAAGCCCCGGCACAACTTGCCGAGATCGTTCGACTCACGGCCCGGGGTGAGGACGTCCCGCTGCAGACGCTCGGCAACGAACCCGGCGGCGCGGTGTTGGTCGACCAAAGCAACGCTCGATGACGCTTCCCGGCATTTTCATCCGGTGACGACGGCAAGCGTGCCCAACCGCGCACGCTTGCGGTGTGCGCCCGTTCGGCGTGGGCGTAGTCGACTTCCCAGTCGCGCCAGCGTTTGAGGACCTCTTCGATCGCCACCCGCGCTTCCATCCGGGCCAGCGCCGAGCCAAGGCAGAAGTGCAGGCCCTGCCCGAAACTCAGATGACCGCCATGGCGGTGGATATCGTGAGGTCCGGGTCGGGGAACCGGCGCTGGTCGCGGTTGGCAGAACCGTTCAGCAGCAACATGAATGGCCCCTCCGGACGACGCGACCGTAGTGCTCGGCGTCGCGCGCGACGTAGCGGGCCTGGACCGGCGACGGGGGTTCGTAGCGCAGCGTCTCCTCGACCGCACCCGGGATCAGTGACGAGTCGGTGACGAGTTCACGGCGTTGATCCGGGTGATCCGACAGCAGCTGGCCCATGAAACCGATCAGCCGGGCGGTGGTTTCGTTGCCGGCGCCCGCGATCATGGCGGTGTAGGCCAGCACCTCGGTGCGAGACAGGGGGCGGTGCGTCCCGTCAGCTTCTTCCACGTCGGCCCGCAGTAAATCGGTCATCAAGTATCGGACGGATGATCAGCCCACCATTCGACTACTCGGCGAACACGACGATGCTGTCCTGGAACAGATTTGGATTGACCTCACCGGGATTGCGCCCCTTGGACAGCTCGAGGAAGGCTCCACCGCGATCGCGTATGTTGGCTTGATCCTGTTCGGGAATGCCCAACAGGTAACCGATGGCCCGCATCGGCATCATCGCTCCAAGGTCAGCGATGAAATCGAAGCCACCGGCACCGATCAGCGGATCCAGCTCGCGCACACAGAACCCACGCACCAGGGACTCCACCGCCAGCATGCCCGGCGCGTGAACACGCGCGATAACAATCGGCGGTGCAGATCGTGCAGCGACGGATCCTCGAACAGCAGAATACCCAGTGGCACTGCGATATTGGTCAACAGGATGTCGGCAGTGGTGCCGCGGCCGGATCGGTAGGTTTGCCAGTTCGGCAGTTCGCGTGCCACGTCCTCGTAGCGGCTCAGCGCGTAGAAGTTGTACTTCTCGTTGTAGTACAGCGGCGCTTCTTCCCACATGCGCTTCCACACCGGGTATGGGTCGTAGTCGATTTCAATGTCGAAGGGGTCGTAGTACAACTCGACCGCGCTGGTACCTGTCATGATCAGTCCCCTGGTGTTTCTGCCGAGTCCTGCCGGTGCAGGAAGCCATGCAGGATCGCCTGGACGAGCTCTCCAACGATCACTTCCCTCGGCGGTTGCTCGGTGCCGAAGTACGTCGAACGGAATGCGGCCATGCCGGCGATCATGGCCACCGTCGAATGGGCCGGCAGGTCCGGATGTTCCGCCCGCATGCCTCGCAGGTTCATGCCCTCGGCGCTGATCTGACCGAGCACGGTTAACGCCCGCCTGACTTCGGGAATGCCGGCGTCCGCCTTCTCCTCCTCGCTGAGAGCCTCCGATGCCATCAGGGTCAGCAGCAGGCCCTGGTGTTCGACGAAGACGTCGTAGAGCTGCCCGACGAAATGCGTGGCCAGCTCCTACTCGTTGGTCTCCTCGGGAATGACCGACCGCCACGTCTGCCCGAATTCATCGACGAAGCTGGTGAAGGGCAGGACCAGGGCCTCGCGGAAAAGCGCTGCCTTAGAACCGAAATGGCGAAACAGCAAGTGCTCGGTGACGCCGGCTACCTGGGTGATCTCCCGCGTCGTGGTGCTGCGGTAGTCCTGGCGGGCGAACAGGGTCCAGGCGGCGTCGAGCAGCAGTCCGCGCGGCGCACCGCGGAGACGGCGGGTGGCCGGGGCTGCCGCCGCGGCCTGCCTCTTGGAAGCCCGTTGGGGCACCCGTTACTCCTCGAACAGCCGTTGACGTGCTTCAAGATAGTGTGCACTATTCTAAGTGATCGAGTCGAAAAGGTGCGAGCGGTCCTGTCGGTGATCGCCGTCGTCTTCATCGGAAATGCCTTATATGGGGCAGTTTTCGCGCCGCATCTGGTTACCAAGTTGGGTGGGTGGGTGACCGCGGGGCCGACGGGTCAGCTGTTTCCCGGCGTCTCGAACCAACCCCCGTAGGGCGTTGCGACTGAGGGTTACGACTCGGTGTTCGAAAGAGCCTCGGGCAGCACGACTTCACCCACACGCTTGAGATACGGCCATGCGATGTCAGGCGGCAACCCGCCGCACAGCGGCGACAGGTTGAGCAGCTGGCCGGAACGAACCCGCGAAATCGCTTCTGGCACCGAGATGATGACGTGCGAGGCAGACGCGTCCCGCAATTCATCGACGCTGTTCACGTGGCTGAACCCCGCCGTGGTCTCGTCTCCGGGATTCCAGGCGGCATAGGTCTGCACGTCGTGCAGCAGATGCTCGCCGATCTCTTTCCAGGCCTGGTCGACGTCGTCGGCGACGAAAACGACGGAGGCGGTGTCGCGGTTGGGAAACATCGTCGGCCCGGGGCTATGGCCGTGCTTGCGGCACGCGGCTTCATAGGCCTCCTGCATGCCGGGAGCGTTGGCATTGCCTAACATGCCCAGGCCGTAGCGGCCGGCTCGCAGCGCCGCCGCCACCGTGCCGCCGGCCCCATAGCATCGACGGCCCACCGTCGGTCTGCGGCCGTGGTGTCACCATAATCCGGCGCCCGTGCTCGACGACCGTCCCTTCGGCCAGTAGCCGGCGCAACAGTGGCAGCTTCTCATCGGCGAGCCGACCGCGGTCCCCGACCGCGAGGCCGAAATGCTCGAACTCCTCGGGCCGGTAGCCGAGGGCCAGGATGTATGACGCCCGTCCACCGCTGATGATGTCGAGGACCGCCATGTCCTCGGCCAGCCGGACCGGCTCGTAGAAGGGCAGGATCAGGATCAGGTTCATGGCCAGCCGCTGCGTGCGCGCGGCAATCGCGGGGGCCAGGATCATCGGAGACGGCAGGTATCCGTCCTCGGACCCATGGTGCTCGCATAACACGGCGGCCATGCCGCCGTGCTCTTCGGCCCACGCGCACATCTCGGGCGCCGCGGCATACAGCGCGGCGGTGGGCGCTCCCCAGGCAGGGGCCCGCATGTCGAAGCGCAGCGTGTATACTACGCACCAACTCCCTAGCTCACCTAAGATTTGTCTCCCGTACGCTACGTCCGGCCGTGAAGCGCGTCAATGATCGGTCGGACATCTGCCGAAGCGAACCGCTTAGTCTGCGGGTGTGACTTTTAATCCACTCGAGGAGCTTTCGCTGCAGCAGCTGCGGCGTCGCACCAGCATGAAATGGCGTGCGCATCCGGCCGATGTGCTGCCGTTGTGGGTGGCCGAGATGGACGTCCAGCTGCCGCCAACGGTGGCCGACGCGCTGCGCCGGGCCATCGACAACGGCGATACCGGATATCCGTGCGGCACCGCATTAGCCGAAGCGGTCAGTCAATTCGCCTCGCAGCGTTGGGAATGGCATGACTTGGAGGTGAGCCGCACCGCGATCGTCCCAGACGTCATGCTCGGTATCGTTGAGGTGTTACGTCTGGTCACCGACCGCGGGGATGCGGTCATCGTCAATCCGCCGGTGTATGCACCGTTTTACGCGTTCGTGTCGCATGACGGCCGCCGGGTGATCGAGGCGCCGCTTGATGCGCAAGGCCGAATTGATCTGGGCGCCTTGGAGGAAGCGTTCGCACGTGCCCGCGCGTCGGCCGGAGCCGACGGGAGAGTCGCGTATCTGCTGTGCAATCCGCACAATCCGACGGGCTCGGTGCATACCGACGACGAATTACGCGGCGTCGCCGACCTTGCCCGCCGGTTCGGTGTGCGAGTGGTATCCGACGAGATTCACGCGCCGGTCGTCTTGTCGGGGTCGCGGTTCACCCCCTACCTGACCGTCCCGGGCGCAGAGGACGCCTTCGCCGTGACTTCTGCCTCCAAAGCCTGGAGCCTCTCCGGGCTCAAGGCGGCCTTGGCCATCGCCGGCCCAGAGGCCGTCGCCGACCTGCACCGGATGCCGGAAGAGGTCAGTCACGGGCCGAGCCACCTGGGTGTCATCGCCCACGCCGAAGCGTTCCGATCCGGCGCCGACTGGCTCGACCAACTGCTGCAAGGGCTGAACGAAAACCGAACGCTGCTCGGCGATCTGGTCGCCGAACACCTTCCCGAGGTGAAATATCAATGGCCGCAAGGCACTTACCTTGCGTGGCTCGATTGCCGAGCGCTTGGGTTTGTCGAACAAGCCGGCGATGGCCTCGCGGTGGTTGCCGACCTGTCCGGGCCGGCCCGCTGGTTCCTCGATCAAGCGCGGGTGGCGCTCAGTTCCGGCCACGTCTTCGGAGCCGGTGGAGCGGGGCACGTGCGATTGAACTTTGCCACCTCGCGGGCCATTCTCACTGAGGCCGTCTCGCGAATGGGCCGAGCGCTCGCCGAAACGCGCTAGTCAGGCCGGGATTTCCTCGGCCCCGCGATCCAAATTACGAAAGCCCATGGCCGGTTCCTTCATACCGAGCAGGAACGGCAGCGAACTGAACTCCAACTTAACCGTCGCCCCGAGCCGTCGCAAGAAGCTGTATTCGGGCGCGGGTGTTGGAAGTTGCAACCCGGCAAGATCGATGTAGTGCGTCGAGGTTTCCCCGATGCCCTCAAAGGTGTGTATCAGCGGCTTGCAATGCTCGCGCATCGACTCGTCGAGGCACGCCGCGATCGGGTCGGTCATCAGCACGTATTCGACAACCGGCACCAGGTTTTTCAGCATCCGGTGCACCAGGATGACGTCGAAACCGGCGAGTTCGAGGTGGCGTTTCACCCGTTGCTCTGCCACTTCGCCCTGGTGGACGACGAACTTCAGTGACAGGTTGTCCAATTGGGAACAACTCGCGCACTCGCAGGCAATGTCTTTTTTGAAGCGCTCACGCCGCGCGAGGAACGACTCGCGCATCCGTGACAGCCGGTCGCACACCACCGCTTTGGCGTTGCCGTCGGGCGCCCAGAAGAACGCGGCGTCGCCCTCCAGCTTGGCCAGCTTCAGACCTTTGCCGGCATCGATGACAGACTCCAGCAACCCTGCCACCGTCAGTTGCGCGTGGGCCAAGTGCGTCCGGTTCCACTGCATGTAATGCGTGTATCCGCCGATATCGGCAATGAGCAGAACCGCGCGCCGAATCACCATGAACACACCACTTTACCGGCCACCCGATGTCGGGCTCAATGAAATTTCCTACTAGACGAACTCGGGTTACCGAGAGAGGCTAACAGAGGTGTCCGCCCACCGGAGGAGCTGAATATGGACGTGCTGCGAACCCCGGAGTCCCGATTCGAAAACCTGGAGGGCTATCCGTTCGTAGCGAATTACCTCGACGTAGCAGCAAGCGACACCGGGCCGCTGCGCATGCACTTCCTCGACGAGGGTCCGGCCGACGGGCCGCCGATTGTGCTGCTGCACGGCGAGCCCACGTGGAGCTACCTGTACCGAACGATGATTCCGCCATTGACTGACGCCGGAAACCGGGTGCTCGCGCCGGACCTGATCGGCTTCGGCCGCTCCGACAAGCCCAGCCGGATTGAGGATTACACCTATCAGCGCCACGTCGAATGGGTGACCTCGTGGTTTGACCGCCTCAACCTCAAGGATGTCACGCTGTTCATGCAGGACTTGGGATCACTGATCGGGCTGCGCATCGCCGCTGAGCAGGGCGATCGCATTGCTCGGCTGGTGGTGGCGAACGGCTTCCTTCCCACAGCACAGCGCCCCGCCCCGCCCGCCTTATACGCCGGGCGGGCGTTCGCGCGCTACTCCCCCGTCCTGCCGGCGGGTCGCATAGTCGCCGTTGGGACCGTCCGCCGCGTTCCGGCCAAGGTGCGGGCCGGATACGACGCGCCCTTTCCCGACAAGACGTATCAAGCCGGGGCTCGCGCCTTCCCTCAGTTGGTGCCGACCTCGCCCGACGACCCGGCTATTCCGGCCAACAGGAAAGCGTGGGACACCCTAGGCCGCTGGGACAAACCCTTCCTCGCCATCTTCGGCGCCCGCGATCCCATCCTGGGGCGGGCGGACCGTCCGTTGATCAAGCACATCCCCGGCGCCGCGGGCCAGCCGCACGCCCGCATCAACGCCAGTCACTTCATTCAGGAAGACCGCGGGCCCGAACTTGCCGAACGCATTGTCTCCTGGCAGCAGGCCTTGCTCTGACAGCAGCTCAGCGGGTATTGACCAGCCGCACAACGCCACGCATGACGGCCCTGGTGACGGTGTGACGTACCTGATCGAGCGCCGAACCTCGGCCCGGGGGTGGCACTTCACCAAGTCGCGGAAACAACGCCACCGCATTGGTGTGATCGATCGCCGCGCGGCTGTCTGTGTCCAGGCCTGGGTAGGTTTCCAGCCCGGCGGCGAACAGCTGTCCGGCCGCGATCGGCACGAAGGGCCAATCTGAGCCGAACGTGACGTGTCCGGGCTTGGCGAACGCGAGCAGGCTCGGCAGCGCGGCGGCGCTGGAGGACAGCGCGGTGTCGAAGTAGAAGCCGGCGAAGTCATCCAGGCTGTCGCCAGGGCTGCGTCCGGTGTCGCCCATGATGCTGACCGCCATCCGGTGCGAGGCGTACGGCACAAATCCGCCCGCATGGCTGAGGATGAATTTGATGTTGTGATACTTGCGGCAAATGCCATTGCGCACAAGGAGATACGCCGCGCGGGTAGTGTCGAGCAGGAAGTCGACGGCAAACGGTGCGATGCCGTCGACCGTCGGCCCTGGTAGTTCGGCGGGATGAACGAACACCACCGCGGAGCGCGCGTCGAGCTCGGCGAAAAGGTCGTCCTGCCGGTCCTGGCCGAGGTAGACGCCCGCGCTGTTGGCGAGCAGTAAAACCCCGTCTGCGCGTAACTCGTCGAGTGACCTGGCGGCCTCCTCGATCGACTCGCACAGGTGCGGCATGGGGATGGTCGCGAAGAATCCGAACCGGCCCGGTCGGTCCGCAACAAGTTCGGCCAGGTAGTCGTTGAGATCACCCGCGAGCGAGGCGGCGTCGGCTGCGCTCGACAAGAATGTGGTGCCAGGTGTAGACACCGACAGTATCGCCGTGGCGACGTCCAGTTCCCCCATGGTTTGCAAGGACGCCTCCGGACTCCACTCTGGGAGCCGACGACCACCGGCCTCGTCCACCCCGGCTTTTGCCAAGAGATCTCGGTAAAACGATGGGATGGCGTGGTGGTGCGTGTCGATTCGCAACATCGTCGCGCTTCTCCTTCGAGGGGCGTCGGCAATCAGCGGTCTGTATAGCAGAGACGCGGCGCCGACCTGCATGCCTCCCCCTGTTCGCGCCGAATACGTGGTTGGTCAGGTGCCGTGCGCGTTCAAATGGAACGATCGGGGCATGGACGGTGCATTGATGGGCCTGATGGGGATGATCGTGGGCGCGTCGGCCGCGGGCGCGGCAGGCGTTGCCAGGTCGGTCTCCGACACGGTCCTGCCCAGGATGATGGGCAACGCCGACCACAAGCATCAGATGACCATGCAACTGCACGCACAGCGCTGCGACGCCGTGCAACAGTGGCGGAGCGGCTTGGCGGATGCGCGAGATGCCTACCAGCAGTGGGCGTGCGGGCCACGCGATGTGGATGCGCCCAACGTCGTCGGCGACCAGTGGTTCGAGGCGTTGCGGCCACATTTGCCCACGACCGGCGATGCGGCGAAGTACCGCATCGCCCACGAGGTGCACTGTGACAATCCGACCCTCATGCTGCTCTCACTCGAGGTCGGGCGCATTGAAAAAGAGTGGACCGAAGAGGCGAAGGGCCGCCGACGGGGCAACCGTTGACACTCTCACGGCCGGGCGTCAGCGAATGGCGGAGAGGACCGCTGCTGCCAACTCGGGGCGGCACACCACCAGATCCGGCAACTTTGGGTCGGGTTGGTTGTAGGCCAATGCGGACCCGTCGATGCGTGAGGTGTGCAAACCCGCGGCGCGGGCCACCGCGACCGGCGCGGCCGAATCCCATTCGAACTGGCCGCCGGCATGCACGTAGACGTCGGACAATCCTTGCACGATCGAGGCGACCTTGGCTCCGGCGGAACCCATTTCGACCAGCACCCCGTCCAGCGCGTCGCGGACGCTCAAGGCGAGAGCGGGCGGGCGGGTTCGGGAGACCACGATGCGCGGCCGGCCCGGGGCGGCCGGAGGGGGGTCAACCTTCGGAGTCGCCAACGTCATGCCTTGGGCCGGGAGTGCGACGGCGCCTGCCACCAGCTGCCCGGTCTGCCAGAGTGCGACGTGCACCGCCCAGTCGTCGCGCCCCAGTTCGGAGAACTCCCGCGTCCCGTCCAGCGGATCGACGATCCACACCCGCTCCGAACGCAATCGGACCGGATCATCGGCGCCCTCCTCGGAAAGCACCGCGTCCTCAGGGCGCTCGCCGGCAAGCGCCTCCATCAGGAAGTCGTGGGATCGCTTGTCCCCCGCGGCCTTTCGTTCGCTTGCGTCCGCGTCGGCGAACTCGTCGCGCACTTGGAGCAACAGTTGCCCAGCGTCGGTGGCCAATCGCGCGGCCAGCTCGTGGTCATTCATCGGTTAACTCCACAAACCATCACAATCCTCAATAATTTGGTAGTGTTGGCCAACTTTACCGCGCCCTGCCTCCCTGACCGGCGTGACCCCAGACGGCAAATTTCGGTCGTAACCTGGTGAGCGTGAGCGGCAACGTCTCTTCATCGAGCCGGTTGCGGCGCAATCCACTGGGGCGCCTGATCGTGATGGGCATTGCCTTGGCAGTCGGGCTGATCGGCGTAATCACCGTGGTGGTGGTGAAATTGACCGGGGGTCATCAAAGCGCTGCGCCGACTATTCAACCGCCCCCGCCGCCGCAGAGCTACGCTATCCCGGGCTGCTACAACCTGTCGGTTCCGCCAGTCGAGCGCCCGAAAAAGCTGAATGTTTGGGGATGCGCGAGTGTCGCCGTTGCGCTGCAAGACATGTCGTGGACGTCATGGGGACCGCAGGGCGCCGACGGTACCGGTGACGCCGCTTTCAAAATCTGCGATCCGAATTGTGCAGCCGGATATCAACTCACCCGACCAGTTGTCGTACACGCGTGGAATCCGCAGTCGCCGCGGCCTGACGCGATCTGTCAGGCCGGCCTCAAGATCTTCTCCGACATGATACTGGCCTTCCCGAAGGGCGCTCCTCCGCCCACCGCGCAGAAAATGAACACTCAATACAACGGAATGCCGGCGGTGCACTACACCAATTCGGGCACCAACACCCGCGACACCCAATTCATCGGCTACACGTTCTGCAACTAATGGGTTTTGCCGCCCTCGCGATCGCCGCTAAACCTGATGGCGGCGACCCGCTTAGTTCACCCGCGTGCCAATTCGCTTCGGCCGGCACGACACAATGGACCATGAATACCAGACCAACCGCTGAGCGTGATGCCACACAACTAGCTGCTTATCGACTCGCAACGATGCTCATCGGCGTGGGCACCCTGCACTTCGTGGCGCCAAAATCGTTCGGCGCCATCGTCCCTGCCGAACTGCCCGGAAGCGCGCGCCTCTATACCTACGGCTCCGGAATCGCCGAGCTCGCCGTCGGAGCGCTGCTGCTACCGCGAGCCACACGACCGTTGGCTGCCATGGCAGCTGCGGTGCTGTTCGTCAGCGTTTTCCCGGCGAACCTCAACATGGTCCGCTTGTGGTGGCACAAACCATGGCCGATGCGCATTGCCGCCCTGGCCCGTCTCCCGCTGCAGATTCCAATGGTCACCACCGCGCTCAAAATCAGGCGCAATAGCTGACGGCTGCGCCGGTCGCCCTAGCACCCTAGTTGCCACATCCGCCACATGACTCCCGGCCCCCGGACTAGGCGCACTCGTTGTGCCCTTCTAAAGGCAGCTGATCGGCGCCTGCGAACCGGCGCCAAGAGGGGCCGCCGACGCTACTCAGCCGACGCTGTCGACCGAGCGCCCGAGATAGGCCATGAGCCGAGCGGTCGGCGTCGCACCGTCCGGAGCGGGTTGGGCCGGCCCGAAGGCGCCCGGTCGCCGCAACATCTCCTGCGGCACCGACTCCACCAGCTCGCGGCTCAGCGCCAGCAGACCCTCGGGCAGCTCGATCAGCCGTCCTTGTGAGCGATGCACGTCCCAGCTGTGCATGGCCACGTCAGCAATCGGAAAGGTCAGCGCCCGGCGCAACGGAACCTGACCTTCTGGCGATGTCCGCATTGCGTCCAGATCGGCGCCGGGCAGGGCGTCATTCAGCCGCGCGGCCAGCTCGCGAAGCCGTGCCGCCGGGTTGTCGCAGACCCAGTCGGCCGGCTGGGAGGGACCGTCCCAGATTTCCCCGTTCTCGACGAGCGTCACGACTTTCGTCGCGCTGCCGGTTGCGTGACCCACCAGGTCGCGCAGGCTCCAGCCCTCGAGGTTGGACGGCTGATCCCAGCTTTCCGGTGGAGTCTGGTCGACGGCGTCGACGAGCAAGCCGATCGCCTCGCGGGCCAGCAGGCCGATGCGTGCCGACGGGTCGTTCATCACGTGTACCTCCTTTGTGACAAGTTAGGGCGAGCTTGTCGTGGATATCAATCGACAATTGGCACGCAGTATTTTCCGCTGATCTGGACAGGAGATGGGCGTGAGCAAGACGGGCATTGCGGCATTGCTCGCGCTAGGGGCCGCGCTGATGATCGGCATCGGCGATGTCATCCAGCAGCGATCCGCCCAACAAGTCACCGATAAACCAGTCGGCACCTTCGCTCTGTTTCGGCGACTGCTGCACGATCGACAATGGTGGGCAGGCAGCCTGGTGGCCGCCGCTGGTTTCGGCTTGCAGGCCGCGGCGCTCGGACTGGGTTCCGTGGTGCTGGTGCAGTCGCTGCTCGTGACTTCATTACTGTTCGCGTTGCTGATCAGCGCAAAAGTCGACCACCGCAAAATCACTCGCTGGCAAGCGATCTGGGCTGTGTTGCTAGTCGCTGCTGTTGCGGTGGTGGTGACGGTCGGCAACCCCCAGGAGGGCAGCGCGCGGGGGTCTCTGCGGACATGGACCATCGTCGCGGCAATCATGGGCCCGGCGCTGGTGCTGTGCGTGATCGGCGCCCGCATGTTCCCCGGCCGGGTCGCGGCTCTGTTGCTGGGGTTGATGTCCGGTTCGCTGTGGGGACTGTTTTCGGTGTTGACCAAGGGGGTGGTCGATCAACTCGATCGCGGCATCCCCGCACTGCTACGCACGCCCGAATTGTATGTCTGGGTGGTGGTGGGCATCGCCGCGACGGCGTGGGAGCAGTCGGCGTTTCGCGCCGGCCCGCTCACCGCGTCGCTACCGGCGGTGACCGTCGCCGAGCCCTTCGTCGGGTCGGTGCTGGGCATCACCGTGCTGGGCGAGACGCTGCAGACGAACGATGCCGGATTGGTGGCCTTGGGTGTATCGGTCGTCGTGATGGCCGCGGCGACGGTCGCGCTGGCCTACAGTCAGGCCGCCAGTGCGCCTTCGAGCAGCGAGAAGCTCAGTGCCACAACCAAACCCCCTGAAACGGACTGATGGGCTTCGCCGCGAGCGGACGCAAGGCACGGCGGCGTCGGTCGAAGTCCAACGCGGGCCGCGATGCTGTCGTATGCTCCTTCCGCAATCAACCTCTGAATTTGCGACGGTGGGGGCGCAAAAGCTTGAGGAGCTGAATCAAGCAGAAAGAGCCCCCATGCGCCAGCTGACAGCCGCACTCGCCGTTGCCGCCGCCGGGATATTGGTCACGGCGTGTGGCGGTGGCAACGGGGGCAGCACCGCTTCGTCGTCGACCACCACCACGACCACGACTCCGTCGAAGCCCCCGCTCGCGCAGGCCGCGCTGGCGAATCTCTTGCTGGCACCGGCTGACATCGACAGTGCGCTCGGCGTCACCGGATCGAAGAGTGACAGGCCGATCGATGCGCCGCAGAACGACAGCCCTGCCAACGTGTTTCCCAAGGCATACAAATTCCCCGACGAATGTATGTACGTCACGGGCGCGGCCGAGGCACCGGTATATGCCGGCAGCGGCTACACCGCAGTACACGGCGAGCACGACGTCGCGTCCCTTCCCCCCGGATCCAATGAACCAGACCCAGACATGACTCAAGTTGTGGTGTTGTTCCCTTCCGCCGCCCAGGCAACCGCCTTCTTCACCACGTCCACCCAGCGCTGGCCCGCCTGCGCCAACCGCCAGGACACCGTTCCCGGTGAGGCGGACAACCCCGAGATTCAATGGAAGGTGGGTCCGGTTTCCACCGCCGACGGAGTTCTGAGCACCACCACGACCGTGACCGCGAGCAAAAATGGCACCACCATGTCCCAGAGCTGTCAGCGGGCGCTGACCGCACGCAACAACGTCGTGATTGATGTAGAGGTATGTCGCAAGGATCCAGGGAACGTAGCCGTCAGCATTGCCAATCAAATCGGCGGCAAAGTCGACAAACAGTAGGCTTTGCCGTCGCGCAACCCGCGATTCGGCAGCAAACTGAAGCGGTTTGAATCACCGCTATCCTCTTTGGCGTCAGCGCACCGGTGCGCGTTTCCCAATGGCCGGCCGCCGTTTACCAGTTGCCAGTAGCCAGCCGGCGCGGCAGCGGCGTAAGCTCTGGCGGCCGAGCCGGTCAAGCGACGACACTTGCGCCACCACCGCCCCTGGCTGTAAGCCGTACCTGGACATGATGTCGCGACATGGTTTCGTGCAGCCGATTGGGGTTCGGTCGCACAGTGTTCGAGGAGGGACAAGTTGAGCACATCCGAGACGGCGGCCGAACACGGCGCAGAGCTGCCGGTCATCCATCTCTCCCAGCTGTTGCGCGCACCGGTGCTGGCCCGCTCCGGCGAGGTTGTGGGACGGGTCGAAGACGTGATCGTGAGGCTGCAGGATACCGATTACTATCCACCGGTCACCGGCATCGTGGCTGGAGTCGGCGGCCGGCGGGTGTTCGTCGGCACCAAATCAATCGAGCAATTCAGCGCGGACCGAGTTATCTTGAGCAAGAACAAGATTGATCTTCGTGGTTTTGAGCGGCGCGACGGTGAGGTGCTGTTGCGCACCGATGTGCTGGGCCACCGGTTGATCGATGTAGCCGCCGTGGAACTGGTGCGTGCCTATGACGTCGAGCTGGAAGACACCGGCGACGGCTGGGTGCTCGCGCGACTGGACACCCGCCGGCCACCGCGATTGTTCGGGTTAATCAGACACCCCGGCGGGCACGCGGCCCGCGATTGGAAGTCGTTCGAACCCCTTATCGGTCATGCAAGCTCCGACGACGTGCGGCGTTTGTCAGATCGGTTCGGCGAGTTCAAAGCCGCCGAAATCGCGGACCTGCTCGAGGAAGCGGACAAGGCCGAGGGCGGTGAAATCCTCGAGCGGGTACACGGCGATCCGGAATTAGAAGCTGATGTGTTCGAAGAACTGGACCCCGATAAGGCCAGCCGTCTCCTCAATGGCATGCCCGATAACGAGGTCGCAGCACTGCTCGGCCGGATGCACGCTGACGACGCCGCCGACGCGATCGCCGATCTGCGCCAGTCGCGGCGCCGGCGGGTGCTCGACCTCATGCCCGCCCCGCAGCGCACCAAGGTGATCACTTTGATGGGCTTCAACCCGGAAAGCGCCGGTGGGCTGATGAACGTCGACTTCGTCTCCTGCGCCGCCACCACAACCGTGGCCGAGGCGTTGGAGTTGATCGCCGCCGCCCGCACCATACAGCCGGAGGCGCTGATCAAGGTGCACGTCCTCGATGAGGACAGACGACTCGACGGCGTGGCGTCGGTCATCAACCTGTTGCAGGCCCAGTCCGGCGAAATGCTTGGGCGCCTTATGGATTCCGACCCGGTACGGGTGAATGCCGACGCCGATCTGACCGATATCGCACTGCTGATGGCCGATTTCAATCTCTACTCGTTGCCGGTCGTCGACGACCAGGACCGCCTGCTGGGAGTCGTCACCGTCGACGACGTGCTGGAGGCCACCATCCCCGAGGACTGGCGCCGCCGCGAACCCGCCCCGCGCCCGATTCGCGAGATCGCCCCGTCAGACGAGCAGGATTCTCCGGTCCCAGGAGGTGACGCACTGTGACCTCAGGCGACGAAAACACCTTCGGCCCGGGTGCACCGGCAGCCGCCGAGCCGGCCGCGCCGCAGCGCACTGCGGTGCTCGACACCGCGCACCTCGGTGATATCGAGGGCGCGTTCGGACGCATCAGCGTCAGCGAGACCGACGCTGCTCGCACGTGGAAAACGCGCCTGATGACCCTGCTGGCCATCGTCGGTCCCGGCATCATCGTCATGGTCGGCGATAACGATGCCGGCGGAGTGGCCACCTACGCCCAGGCCGGCCAGAATTACGGCTACTCCTTGTTGTGGGTCTTGCTGTTACTGGTGCCGGTGCTCATCGTCAACCAGGAAATGGTTGTCCGGCTCGGCGCGGTGACCGGGGTCGGACACGCGCGGTTGATCAACGAACGGTTCGGCCGCGGCTGGGGCTGGTTCTCCGTGGGCGATCTGTTCCTGCTCAATTTCTTGACGATCGTCACCGAGTTCATCGGCATCACCTTGGCCGCCGACTACATCGGCGTCTCCAAATACGTGGTGGTACCAGTCTCGGCGGCCGCACTCGTCGCCATCATGGCAAGTGGTAGCTTCCGTCGTTGGGAGCGGGCCATGTTCATCTTCATCGCCGTCACCCTGTTGCAGATCCCGATGCTGCTGATGTCACACCCACGGTGGGCAGAGGCGGCGAAATCATTTGTACTGCCCAGTATTTCAGGTGGGGTGAGCTCGGATGCAGTGCTGCTGATCATCGCCATCGTCGGCACCACCGTGGCGCCCTGGCAACTCTTTTTTCAGCAGTCCAACGTCGTCGACAAACGCATCACCCCGCGGTTCATGGCCTATGAACGCGCCGACACCGTCATCGGGGCCTTCGTCGTCATCGTCGGTGCCGCGGCGCTGGTGATGACCGGCGACTGGGCGGCCCGCTCCACCGACACCATGGGTAAGTTCACCGACGCCGGCGCCATCGCGCACCTGCTCGGCCAACACAGCGCGACGCTGGGATCGTTTTTCGCGATCGTCCTAATGGACGCCTCGATCATCGGTGCCGCCGCGGTAACCCTGGCCACCAGTTACGCCTTCGGCGACGTCTTTGGTCTCAAGCATTCGCTGCACCGCGGCTTCGCCGATGCCAAACAGTTCTACCTTTCCTACACCGCCATGGTGGTGGTGGCTGCGGCCATTGTGCTGATCCCGGGCGCCCCGCTCGGATTGATCACCACCGCCGTGCAGGCGCTTGCCGGTTTGCTTCTGCCGAGCGCCAGTGTCTTCCTGCTGCTGTTGTGCAACGACCCGCAAGTGCTGGGACCCTGGGTCAATCGGCCTTGGCTCAACTGGGTCGCCGGCCTGATCGTCGGTACGCTGCTGCTGCTCTCGGGGATCTTGATGGCCACCACGTTGTTTCCCGACATCAATGTGGTTGCGGTCGCCGAGTACCTGGCGCTGGCCTTGGTCATACTGGGCATCGCCGCGGGACCGGTACTGCGCTGGATGGGCCGCCGGCAGCCCGCGCCACCAACCCCCCGACTTCCGGTGCGCGACGTCGACCGCAACACCTGGCGGATGCCACCGCTGACCTTGCTCGAGCCGGTCGTCTGGTCACCGGGCACCCGACTCGGCATGATCGCCCTGCGCAGCTATCTGATCATCGGCGCGCTGCTGCTCGTGGTAAAAGCCATCCAGCTCAGCCACTGATTTCACTGCGCAGTCGATGCGCCACCTCGCCATAGCGCTCGAAGCGCTCCGGGTCTGCTACGGAGTTGTAGAACACGAGGCGGGTGGCGATTCCGCCGTATTTCTCGGTCAGTGCGTCAGCTAAGCCATCCCAGGTCGATTCGGTGGCGAAGGCGGCGACATGTTCGTCGCTGATCTGGGCCGCCATACCCGCGAAGTCGCCGGCCTTCTGTCTTTCCCGAATCCGGGCGGTGGTTCCCTCGAACCCGGCCTCGTCCCAGATGAACGCGTAATTCGGGGTGCTTCCGTAGAATGCCATACTGGCCCGCACGCCGTCGCGTTGCGTGTCGCGCTCTTCGTCGCTGTCGCCGACGATCGTCATCACCGGCACGATTACCGCGATGTCCGACGGCGAACGTCCCGTCTTCGCCGCTCCTTCGGCGACGTTTGGCTGGACATGCCGAGCCAGGTAGCCCGGTTCGCCGATCGGGTGGACGTGTACCCCGTCTGCCACCTCTCCGGCCATTCGCAGCATCCACGGATTCACCGCCGCGATATCCACTTTGGGATCAGGGGCGTCGATGGGACCGGGACTCCATTGCGGAGTGATGAAGTCGAGACTGTAAAAGTCACCGTGATGATCCAGTGTGCCCGAACGGAACGCCGAGAAGCACGCCTTCACGGCGTGCAGGTAGTCACGCAATCGTGGACCCGGTCGATCGAAGGCCATGCCATAGCGCCGCACGACGTGAGTGCGGACCTGCGTACCCAGACCGAGCCGGAACTTTCCACCGGTTGCTTCTTGAAGCTCCCACGCCGTGGCCGCCGTGACGAAAGGGCTACGCGGGAATGCCACCGCGACGCCCGTGCTCAATTCGAGGCCGGGCGACGCCTGCGACGCTACGGCGGCGTTGAGGTAGGCCGTGCGGCCGGTCTCGGTGAACAACAGACCGGAGAACCCGGCGGATTGCGTTCGCCGGGCGAGCTCACCGATCTGACCTAGCGGCTGGGGAATCGTCATCGCGTCGACGTGCATGGTGGGAGCGTACGTCGCGTTCACGTGATCCCCCGAGAGACGCGAGAAATTAGCACCCGCGTATGTCTTCCAATCGGCGCGCAAGCGCTCGATGAATGAACAGACGCGGGCGATCACCGCGAGCGAAAGGTATTCGTGAGGCAGATTTTTCGAGCCGCATGCTTCTAGTAGCGTGGGGCGGGTCGCCGGATTCGAGGTAGGGATCACCATGCTGTGATCGGGGCTATTGGGGACTGTGATCCAGCTATACGACGTGACGGTGCGCTACGACGTCGCGATCGCCTTGCATCCGCTGACCCTTGGGTTCGAAGCCGGCAGCTTTACCGTCTTGCTGGGCCCGTCGGGAGCGGGCAAATCGACTCTGCTCGATGCATGAATCACTTGGTGACACCGACCACCGGAGTCATCGAGGTGGCCGGAATCGGGCCGCTCAACAGCAGCTCGAGGATTCGCGCGCACCGGCGGCGTACCGGGATGATCTTTCAGCAACATCAGTTGATCGGTCGTCAGACTGCGTTGCGCAACGCGTTGCTGGGCTCGGTGGCGTCGACCATTGTGCTGCATGCGTTTTGGCGAACGAATCGCCATGAGACATACCGAGCACTGGAGGCTCTCGACCGAGTGGGCTTGTTGGCCAAGGCCATGATCCGCGCGGATCGGCTCAGTGCACCCCCCACCTCGGTTCCGCTGTCCGTGAAGTGCGCCGCCAGATTGAAATGGCTGCAACGCGAAGCATTCTCGACGTGTGCAACGGCAGGTCGCCCTCGGTAGCGGCAAACGCCGTCTATATCGGCGTTAGCTGAGTAGTCTGTCGTTCACCAACCGGCCCTGAGGAAGGACATCGATGTCTCATGCGGTCCGATTGATCAGCATGCTAGCGCTGGCTTGTGCCGGACTTAGTGCGTGCGGGTCGCAACGGCCAGCGTCACCGAATGCATCCGGTCAGAGCTCGACGAGACCGTCGACCGCCAGCACGACCGTCACGCAGAGCACCCGCGCCAGCACGCCAACTGCACCCATTTCCACCAGCACGCCGTGCATCGGGCTGTCGATATGCCCGCCGCCACCACCCGACGCCCAGGGCAACCCGGCGTGTTACTACGCCGATGGCTGGCGTGCCACTGGGGACGGGGCCGGGATAGAAGTGTGGTACTTCCGCGACCCGCAGAACGGGTCGAAAGCGGACAAGGTCACCGCGGTGGTGCGCAAGAAAGATGGCACCAGCGAGACGCGGGACGCCGACATCGCGGCCGACCAGCAGGTGCATCGCTTCGAGTTTGCGAGCACCGCACAGTCCTCGGTTGAGGAGGTTTTGCTGACCACGAGCGCTGGCCGTTGCTTCGTGATCGGTCCGGGCGATTAGAGCGGTGCTGTGGCGCGCGGCCGCCGGTAATGCGTAGATTGGCTAGCAGGTTGAGCTGCCAGCCTAAGATGCCCTGACTGCGAATCGCGCAAGTTTCGTTTTCGACCACGGTATCCACTCAAATCACTTTCGGTCGCCACTCCAACGCAACAACGCGAACAACTGACGCCCGTGTGGGGCGAGAAACGTGGTCTAGGTGGCTGGTGTCGAACGGGTAGTTTCATCCGCCACGGCGAAATCGGGCAAAACCGACCACCGCCAGAACGGACGCTGAGCCACTTTCGGCGACCTGCCGACCAAATCACCCTCCCGGAAATCGCGATGTTTGGTGA
>DATJQO010000170.1:0-5803 GCA_035505695.1 Mycobacterium sp. | reverse complement strand
CATTCGTTCTCGGCTGCGCTGGCAGTGCTGGTAATCGCCTGCCCTTGCGCCTTGGGACTGGCCACGCCGACCGCCATGATGGTGGCCTCGGGTCGCGGTGCGCAGTTGGGCGTATTCCTGAAGGGCTACCGGTCGCTGGAGACGATCCGCGCCGTCGACACCGTGGTATTCGATAAGACCGGAACCCTGACCACCGGACACCTCGCGGTGACCGCGGTCGTCGCCGCAGAGGGGTGGGAGCCCGGCGAAGTGCTCAGGCTGGGGGCCGCCGTCGAGGCCGCCTCCGAGCACGCGGTGGCGTCGGCGATCGTGACGGCCACCGACGATCGCCGACCGGTAGCCGACTTCTGTGCGATCGCGGGAAGGGGAGTCAGCGGAACGGTGGGTGAACACCGCGTAGCCGTTGGCCGCCCGTCCTGGGTATCGCGCCGGTCACCGGTTCCCATCGCTATCGAAAGAGCGCGCCGGGATGGCGAAAGCCGTGGCGAGACTGTGGTTTTCGTCTCTATCGACGACGTTGTCTGTGGCGCGATCGCGGTTGCTGACGCTGTCAAGGATTCCGCGGCAGACGCGGTGTCAGCGCTGCACCGGCGCGGGCTGCGCACGGTGCTGCTCACGGGCGACAACGCCGCCGCCGCGGGAGCGGTAGCGGCACAGGTCGGCATCGACGAGGTAATCGCCGAGGTGCTGCCCGAGGGCAAGGTGGACGTCATCGAGCAGCTGCGTGCCCGCGGCCGGGTCGTCGCGATGGTCGGTGACGGAATCAACGACGGGCCAGCTCTGTCGTCCGCGGATCTGGGGCTGGCCATCGGGCGCGGTACCGACGTGGCGATCGGAGCCGCTGACATCATCCTCGTGCGCGATACCCTCGATATCGTGCCGCAGGCGCTCGATCTCGCCCGGGCCACGCTTCGCACTATCAGGGTCAACATGGTTTGGGCGTTCGGTTACAACCTTGCGGCGATCCCGATCGCCGCGGCAGGCTTGCTCAATCCGCTCATCGCCGGTGCGGCGATGGCGTTCTCGTCGTTCTTCGTGGTGTCCAACAGCCTGCGGCTGCGCAGCGTCGGCGGCGGAGGCGACCTCAACGCACTCGACGTCCCATCAACTGCCATGTCAGCCACGTGAAAGGCCGACCACCATGTCACGCCAGACCTTCGCCGTCAACGGGCTGCACTGCCAGAGTTGCGTCAGAACCGTCAGCGAGGCACTGACCGCGTTGCCGGCCGTCAGCGCCGTCAACATCGATCTGGCTTCCGATGGCCCGTCGACCGTTCGTGTCGACGCCGACACCGAACTCAGCGCCGAGCAGATTCAGGCCGCCCTCGACGAAGAGGGTGACTTCTCTGTGGTGCGCTAGTTCTCTCAGGCCTGTCGGCTGTGGGATCACCTGGGCGTGCGAGATCGCCGAGTCCGGTTGTCCTCATGTTTGCTTTCGGATCAGTACGAAACAGCGGACATGAGAAAAGTGACTGCATAGGCTGGCTCGGCGAGGGTCCGGGGTCCGCCGGTAGGACCACCTAACTCGAAGGAGAGAAATTATGTCTCGAGCAGCTGGAGACCGCTACGAGTGTGATGCGTGCGGGGCCGTGCTCGTCTACGAGAAGCCGTGCCCGTGTTGCAAGTCAGCCGATGACCATGCCGAAGTCTGCTGCGGCAAGGCCATGGCGAAAGTGAACGCCTAAGGCAATCCGAGGGGCGATCAGCGGCGGGATCGCGACAGCTCTTTGAGCATTGCGTTGTAGGCGTCAAGTTCGTCGTCGTAAGCGGCGTCAGAATGGCGATCGCTGCGCGCCGCGATGCGGCGATCTTGCTGCGCCCACTGCGTCACCAGCGCGATGATAACTATGAGGACGGGCAATTCGCTTGACCCCCAAGCGATTGCCCCGCCCAGGTGTTGGTCACTGACAATGCTCAATAGCCACGGCAGGTCAACACTGCGGTAGAAGGTGCTGCCGATGGCCGACGTCATCGTCATGGTGGCGATGCCGAAGAACGCGTGGAATGGCATCACCGCGAATAGCAGGCCCAGTCGGCCGATGAACGGCAGCCGGCGTGGACCCGGATCAACACCAATGATGCCCCAGTAGAAGAGGTATCCGGTGATCAGGAAGTGCGCACTCATGAACTCATGGCCCCAGTGATACCGCACCAGTGTGCCGAATAGCGGTGTGAAGTAAACGGCATACAGCGATCCGACGAACAGCACGAATGCCGTGACCGGATGTGAGATGAATCTCGTCACCGGTGAGTGCACCAGTCTCACCAGCCATTCTCGCGGCCCCGGCGGGTGATCGGGGCCTGCGGGCGGGAGGGCCCGCATCGCGAGGGTGATCGGTGCCCCCAGCACGAGAAACACCGGAATGAACATGTTGAGCGACATGTGCTCGACCATGTGAACGCTGAACATCGCTGAGCCGTACGCCCTGACACCCGACCCCGTGACGAACACCAGCGCCAAACAGCCGATCAGCCAGGATGCGGTGCGTCCCGGTGGCCAGGCATCACCGCGCCGTCGCAAGCGCACCACCCCGGCGACGTAGAGCGAGGCCAGTGCGAGTGCTCCCATGCCGATGAGAGTGTCGAATCGCCAGAACGTCAATAACCGCAACACACTCGGCCGGTGGGAAAGCTCATAGCCGAGAAAGACATCCCACACGCTGTATTTGCGCGCCAGAAGCCCCGGCGCGGTCTGGATCGCCATGGCGGAAATCGCTGCCACGGCAATGATGCTCGCCAGCCCAGTTGCCGCCGCGGTTCGATTGCCCCACTGGACGGGCGCGGTTCGCGACCTGATGAGAACGACGAGGTCGCTAAGCCAGACGAGGGTCAGCACGGCCGCGCCCAGCACTGCCAGCCGCCCGTAGTCGGAGTCGGTGAGCGAAGTTGGGGGCAGCCTCAGCCAGAGCAGTTGCGCGCCGTACAGCAGTGCCACGGCAGCACTGGTCAGCTCGATCACCAGAACCCTCCGCCGCAGTTGCTGGCTCGGCGGCACCAGCGTCGCGCATACCTTCACCCCGGTGAGCACAGCGACGGCAAGCGCGAAGACGATCACCGAACTGGTCGCATAGTCGTGGTTCGGCCCTTGCCCGGCATTGCCGGTGACGGGGACGGCGATCACGCCTATCAGCGACGGAATCAGCAGCACGCAATGCCAAACCCAACGGACGGTGAGCCGCAGTGCCAGCGCGACAACACCGGAAAAGATGGTGACGGCGACCCATCCCCGGGCCATCTCCGATGTAGCGAGGGCGTCGCCCAGCGCTCCGGAGCTGATCAGTCGGGAAACTGCGAGGCCAGAGTTGTTGGCCGCCTGGATTGGGATCATCGCTGCTGCGGAGGCCAGCCACACCCATGACACCCGTTCGGCAAAGCAGTGGAGCCGGAATGAGTTGGCGTCCAAGACACCGCTGTGATCTGGGCTTGCCGTCGCCACGATGTAGACGAGTGCGCCGAGCACCAGCGCCGCGGACAAGGTAGCGGTGAAATAGCCAACCACCTCCGCGACGCTGGTCAGCGTTCCCGGGAACGAGTCCCCCATCGCGACGAAGCGGCGGTCTCCTGAAACCACTGCGTAGCCGGCGGTCGCGCCCACCATAGCGACATAGCCGGCCACTAAAACGAGTCCGCCCGCGAACCTCGCGCGTAGCTGGCTCCTGCCCATCGTCGTCGCCTTCCACCCCCCGGCGAGTTCAGAGGCCAGTCTACGACTGCTCGTCGTACCCGGCGTCGGCGGGAACTTTCCGTCAGTCTCGATCGACCTATGCACACAAACCCGACCCGGGTCGGAGCCCTCGAATTGAAAGTCGTCGCCTATGAGTAAGCCGGCCTTGGAAGAACCCGTCGATCGTTCTCCTCGACGATGGTGTCTGTTCGACAGGGTGCAGCGGTGATCCAGGACCTCGCCCTGCGCTGGTTCGTCACCCTCCTGTTCGGGCTCAGCGCCGCAGGCTTCGTGTTTCTGATAGCCAGCGGTCCCCGCCGCTGGGCCAGCGTGGTCGGGCACGTGCTGCACGTCATGATGGCGGTGGCGATGGCAGTGATGGCCTGGCCCAAGGGCGCGGAGTTGCCCACCACTGGAGCGATGGTGTTCTTCCTCTTCGCGAGCGCCTGGTTTGCCGCCATCGCCCTGACTCATGCGGGAGCCGGCCACCGGGTGATCAACAGCTACGACAGCCTCAAGATGCTGGCGATGGCGTGGATGTATGCGGTGATGAACGGTCAGCTGCTCCCAGGACAGTCCTCCGAACATCACGACAACCCGATGCCGGGAATGAACATGCCGGGAATGGAGATGCCCGGCATGGACATGTCCGGCGTGGGGACGTCCGACAAGCACGGGTCCATGGTCGACCATGATTACCCCGCATGGATTACCGCGCTCAATTGGGTTATCACGATCGGGTTCGCACTCGCGACGGTGTTCTGGATCTACCGATTTTTCACAGTGCGGCAATGTGATTTGGTGGAATGCGCGGACAATCGCGTGGGCGTCGTCGCCCACGCGACGATGGCCGCCGGAATGGCGATCATGTTCGGCGTGATGCTGTAGGGGTCGGCGATCAGGCTGCCGAGCCATCGGTCGGGTACAGATGCCCGCGGCGGCGCCCTCTGGTTGCCTTCTCCGGCACCACGACGTCGTCGGACGGCGAGGCGGCGTCGTCCGATCGCGGCTCGGGCTCGGTGGGACGTGCCGCGCGCCACACAAGCAGTGCCAATAAGGTGCCGGCCAGCACCGGCAGGTGGCTCAGAAGCCGCACGACGGTCACGGCTCCCGAAGCCGCGTCATTCATGACGAAACCCGCGAGAACGATGCTGAACACCACCAACACCGCGGCCAATCCGGACGCGGCTGCTGGACGCAACGCCGCGACGACCATCACCACGCCCAGCGCAGCCAACCATGCAGTCGACTCGTTGAGCAGATGCCCACCCATAATCGCGTCGTGCCCGCGGGACGGCATTCCCACGTCAACGCCGAATCCCTGCGCAGCAGCCAAGCCAATTTGAATCACGCCAACCACGCTAAGTGCCCACCGCTGCCACGTCGCAGTTGCCCACGCCGGAAGGGGCGGCCGGGCTGGGGATCGGTCCCGCGACTTCGGAACGGCCGAGACCTGTGAGCGGCCGACGAGCCGGCGCAAGTGCTGTGTCTGCTCGACTGCTCGCGAATACCATTCACGGCAGCCGGCGCACGAACCGAGATGCTCGTCGACCCGGAGGGTGGGAACGGGTTCTCGCTCCCCATCGATCCGGGCCGACAAGGCCTCGCGGGCGACGTCACAGTCCACGTACCAATAGTCGCCTATGTGTGCCATGTTGTTCCAGCTACGCAGCGCGGGCGGCTCCGCGCGCCTTCGAGGTCAATGGTCCCTGGGGACCATTTTGGGACCACCACGTTATGCGCGATGCTGAACGACCTGCGCGTCTGTGAACGATACGCAGCGGGCAAGGCATAACTTCGCCACCGCCGACCTGCGAGAATGCGTTACTGCTATTTACTGGAGGTCAAGTGGTCGCAGGGTTTCAAATTCTGGCGGGCTGTCAACGACGTCCCGAGACACGACAGCGTAAACAATGTCTCGGGACACCTGGCCTGTTTTCGGGGGAGTTTCCGCATTTGACGCCGCGGCTAAGATACCAATTCTTGGTATCATCGGATGTGTGGGTAAGAATACGTCATTCAGCCTCGACGAACATTACAGCGCGTTCATCGACGATGAGGTGGCGTCGGGTCGTTACCGCTCGGCCAGCGACGTCGTGCGTTCTGCTCTGCGGTTGCTCGAGGATCGTGAGACCCGCC
>DATJQO010000169.1:0-3886 GCA_035505695.1 Mycobacterium sp. | reverse complement strand
CTCCAGCGACCGGTAGCCCTTCAGGAATACGCCCAACTGCGCACCGCGACCCGAGGCCACCATCATGGCGGTCGGCGTGGCCAGTCCCAAGGCGCAAGGGCAGGCGATTACCAGCACTGCCAGCGCAGCCGAGAACGAATGGTCAGCCCCGGCGCCGCTCAGCACCCAACCCGCCGCTGTCAGCAGCGCGATGACGAAAACCACGGGGACGAACACCCCGGCGATGCGATCGGCCAGCCGTTGCGCGTCGGCTTTCTGCGCCTGCGCCTCCTCTACTAAGCGGACCATTCGCGCGAACTGAGTGTCGGCGCCGACCGCAGCGGCCTCGATGATGAGCCGGCCGTCGCACACGACCGTGCCGCCGATCACGCTCGCACCCGGGTGTACGCGTACCGGTTTGGCCTCGCCGGTCATCGCACTCATGTCGATCGACGCAGTGCCATCCGCCACCAGACCGTCAGCGGCGATAGTCTCCCCCGGCCGGACCACGAAGCGCTGTTGCTCTTTGAGTTCGTCGGAGGGGATCACCATCTCGCCGCCGCCGGGCAGCAGGATGGTGACGTTCTTGGCGCTCAACGCCGCCAGCGCCCGCAATGCACTGCTCGCCCTCGATTTCGCGCGTGCTTCGAAATACCGTCCGGCCAGGACGAACACCGTGACCCCTGCGGCCACTTCCAGATAGATCGCGTCGCTGGCCATCAGCGCTTGCCAGACCCCATGGATCTGATGGGGCCGGCTCCCCGCGAAAATGGTGAAGAACGACCAGAGTGTGGCGGCGGTGATGCCCACGGAGATGAGGGTCTCCATCGATGTGGTGCCGTGCCGGGCGTTGCGCAGTGCAACCTTGTGGAAGGGCCAGGCCGCCCACGTCACGATCGGGCCAGCCAGCGCGGTCAGCACCCATTCCCATCCGGTGAACCGCGTGCTGGGCACGACGGCGAACATCACCGACAAATCGGCCAGTGGCACGAACAGGACCGCCGCGACCAGTAGTCGCCGCAACAGGCTGCGGGCCTTCACGTCGTCCGGATCGGCCTGATCAACCGGCAGGTGCGCCCGGGGTGCCGCCTCGTATCCAGCCCGGCGCACCACCCCGCACAGATCCTGGGTACCGACCGCGTCGGGGGCGTCGATGGTGGCGACCCGGGTCGCGAAGTTCACCGACGCGTGCACTCCGTCAACCTTGTTGAGCTTGGTCTCCACCCGAGCGGCGCACGTGGCACACGACATCCCCGACACGTCCAGCTCGACCCGGCGAAGCTGCGATGCGTCGGAGCTAGACGCGACGGTTGCCGTCATCGTCCTCCTCGTGTTGTGGGCTACGTCAGTAGTCGGATCACCGCGTTGAGCGGTTCCCGGCGGGCAGTAATCACCGCTCTCACTCGACCAAGTTACCCGCCTGAACTCGCCGATCTCGCGGCGACATGCCTTCGGGGTTTGCCGGGTGGGAGTAGGCACACCCGATCGCCTAAGGTGACTTCTCGTGAGCGAGCGCGGCGACGACGACACAGTCACCTGCCTCGCGCTGGCGGCCGGACGCGGCGACCCCGCCGCACTTGAACAGTTCATCAAGGCAACCGAAAGGGATGTCTGGCGGACCATCGCATTCCTGGCCGACCCCGGCATTGCGGACGACCTCACGCAGGAGACCTTCCTGCGCGCGCTGGGGTCCCTGCCGAGGTTCACCGGCCGATCGTCGGCACGAACCTGGCTGCTGTCCATCGCCCGTCGCGTCGTCGTCGACCAGATCCGCCGCAACCAGAGCCGGCCACGCACCAGCTATACCGTCGATCTGGAGCGTGTGCTCGACACCCGCCGCAGCACAGCCCGATTCGAAGACATCACCGAAATCAGGATGCTGCTCGACGGCTTGGACACGGACCGCCGTGACGCTTTGCTCTTGACCCAGGTGCTAGGACTGTCCTACGCAGAGGCAGCCGAGGTCTGCGGATGTCCGGTTGGCACCATCCGCTCTCGTGTCGCGCGTGCCCGCGACGACCTGCTCACCGCGGCGAACCGCGACGACCAGGTGGGCTGAGCGTTACCGAGGGGTCAGGGAACATTCCTGCACCTTGACGCGATCACCGAACGTGTCCACCAGTAGCGACACCCAAAGGCGGTGCTGAAGAAAATCAGCCAGGGTGTGCTCAAGGATGTCTGGATAAGGCGAGCACGGGCATTCACGGTCACCGTGGTGGCCACACTCGTCGGCATCGCCATAATTTGGCTGGCTGAACCTGACGGCAAAGGCGAACGCCCCGACCACCGCAAGTTGGATTTCATGTGTCGCGCCCCTTTTCGCCGTCGCCGGTCCGGTGTCATCGCTTGCGGTCTATCTCCTGTGGTTCCGATGATGTTGCGCGGCCGCCTACATCAGCGGCATAGCAACGATCGTCGGGTTGGGGATGGTGTGGTGGCACCAGACCGCACCGCCGGGAAGCTCCCCCGGCCCATCCGCATAGATGGTGATCGGAGTTTTCGCCGCGACCGTGCTGCCCCCAATCCGTGGGCGTATGGTGTTGCAAATCATTGGCAACTAGGCCGCTGTTGAGTCGAGGAAATCGGTAATGCATATTCCGGATGGTTATCTGTCTCCGGCCACGTGCGCGGTGGGGTATGCGGTGGCGATCCCGGTCTTGATGGTGGCCTCGCGGCGGGTGAAACGGGTGGTCAAGACGCGGCAGGTGCCGATGCTGGCGATGCTGGCGGCGGTGTGTTTTTTGATCATGATGTTCAATGTCCCGATTCCCGACGGCACCACTGCCCATGCGGTCGGTGGCGCGTTGGTTGCGGTGCTGTTGGGGCCGTGGGCTGCGGTGATCGCCGTCGCGGTGGCGTTGGCGTTTCAGGCGTTGTTGTTTCGGTGACGGCGGGGTGCTCAGCTACGGGGTCAACGTGGTCAACATGGCGATCGTGCTGCCGTTTGTGGCCTATGGAGTGTATCGGCTGCTCGCCCGCGGCGCCACGTTGACGTCGTGGCGGCGGACGGCGGCCGCCGCGGTCAGTGGCTATGCCGGTCTGAATGCGGCGGCGCTATGTTGCGGCATCGAGTTGGGGATTCAGCCGGCCCTGTTTCACGACGCCTCGGGTGCCCCGCTGTATTCGCCCTATCACCTGTCGCAGGCTGTTCCGGCGATGCTGTTGGCGCATCTGGTGGTGGCCGGGTTCGTCGAGGCCGCGTTGACCGGTGGTGTGGTGGCCTATCTGCAGCGGGCGAATGTGCCCTTGCTTCAGGTCAACCATCCCGGGGTGCCAGTGGATGCCGACGAGCGTGCAGCTCCCAAACCGCGGCTGCGCCCGGCCGTGGTGGCGATGGTGGTGATGGCGGTGCTGGTTTTGCTGACCCCGTTGGGTCTGCTCGCCCACGGCGGCGCGTTCGGCGAAGACAAGCCCGCCCAACTCCAGCTGGGCAAGCTGGGCCTGAACGCAGTGCCGACTGGGCTGGCCAAATACACCCAATTCTGGAACCACACACTGCTGGGCGGTTACGGGTTCGCCAACGGCGCGCACCCGGTGATCGCTTACCTGGTCTCAGCGCTGCTGGGCATCCTCGTGGTGGGCACCGCGGTCTTTCTCATCGTGTGGGGCCTCAACGCGCTCGCCTCCCACCACGCCGGCCGCCAGGCCCAAGCCCACCATGCATCCCCGGCGACCCCTGACGCACCATCGGACGCATGACGGCGACTACGCCGCCCACACCTCCCGCCGCGGTCGCACCCGACTGGCTGCTTAACCGTGAGGCGGCGTTGTGCCCGTGTGGATGTATCGGCAAGCGCCGCAAAGGATCCCATATCGAAAAGACCCTTACCGGCGCCGCTCAGCTGCTGCGGCAGGTGATGTTCAGCGAGGACACCGCGGCCCAACCGGGAATGCTGCAACGACTCGA
>DATJQO010000168.1:0-79438 GCA_035505695.1 Mycobacterium sp. | reverse complement strand
CGCAGCCCCACCATCGGCTCCCCGGATCAAACTCAAAAACGGGCTCACTGCGCCAAGAAACACCGACCTCGGCGAGCGACCGCACCCGATTTTCCCGCATGCGCGGGCGTCCCCGAAGCGGGGACTAGGCAACTCAAAACTCAAAACTGTAGTGTCGCCGGATCTGGTCCATGGCGACGTGGAGCCCGGCTATGGAAAGGTTGCCGACGCCTTTCGCGCCAATTTTCGCGACGGCGCAGAAGTCGGCGCGGCCGTCGCCGTCTACCGTGACGGCATCAGGGTCGTCGACCTCTGGGGTGGCTACCGAAACGGATTGACCAAGGATCCGTGGCGACCGGACTCGATGGTCAACGTGTTCTCCACGACCAAGGGGGTCGCCGCCCTGGTCGTGGCAGTCGCGGTGTCCCGCGGACTCATCTCTTATGACGCCAGGGTCGCCGATTATTGGCCGGAATTCGCGCAGGCGGGCAAGGGTGATGTGACGGTGCGGCAACTCCTGGGACACCAGGCTGGACGGTGCGCGCTGAAGCCGAACCGTCACTGGCCGACGTCGCCCACCCCCGGCGCCGAGTGTGGGCCCCACAGCTGCACCACCCGCCGAATTCGTCCATCGGCCCCACGCTCGACACCAGGGCCTGTGAAGGTGGCATCCTGGCCGTGTGGGTTTGCTAATCCGGTTGGCGGAGGTATTGATCGTCATCCTGCCGCTAGTGGGTGCGACCGTCGCCGTGATCCGCACCTTCAGCAACAACCGGCGCCCGGCCGAGACGTCGCCGGGTGCCGATCGATCAGAAACACCACCCGATACCGGCAACAATTCAGCCGCCCGGTGGCGGGCGCTGCGACGCGTCCTCGATGAACACGACCGCACCGACGCACGATGGCTCAAGTACGAACTTGACACCGCCAAACTGCTCGACTTTCCGCTTATGACCGACATGAGCGATCCGCTCACCATCGCCTTCCACAAAGCCAAGCTGCGCGCGGACTTTCTGCGTCCCCTCAAAGCAGAAGACCTTCTCGACGATCGGGAAGCTGCCGCGCAATACATGGCCGCCGTCGAGAATTACGTGACCACATTCGACACCGCCGAGGCCGAAGCGATTCGTCGGCGCCGCAACGACTTCTCCTTAGACCATCAGCAACGAATTGCGCGCGCCCAGAGCCTGTTGCGGGTGGCATCGGACTCCGCCGCAGCGCCGAAGGAGCGCCAGAACGCCTACGAGTTGGCCCGTCGAGAACTTGACGGCATTGTCGTATTGCCATCCGCCGCGCGGGCAGCCATCGAGCGTGGCATCTCCGGGGAGATCGAGGGGTAGGGCGATCGTCGGATGACCGCGACACCCGGCCAGTTGGCCGCCGACGCGGGCGGGAGCCACGGCCTAGCGGGATACCCGGTCACCCCACCGCCACTTCGCGGCCCGGTCACCTTCGACCAGTGTTGGCTTGATCTGACGTTCATTGACTGGCCGGTGCGGCCTGAAAGTGTCGCGCGGATGTACCCACCGGGGTGCGGGCGCGCTTCGGCCGCCGCCGCCCCGTGCACTGATCGAATAGTCAGGGGCAGGTGTACCCGCCGTCGATCACGATGTCGGAGCCCGTCATGTAACTCGAGGCCTCACTGGCCAAATAAAGGTAGAGGCCGGTGAGCTCTTCCGGCTGGCCGATGCGGCCGAGCGGGATCTTGGGCTCCCACAGCCGGTGGTACTCCGCTAAGGGCTCGACCAGCTCGGTGCGGATATAGCCTGGGCTGACGCTGTTCACCCGGATGTTGTGCGGTGCGAACTCCACTGCCATGGCCTTGGTCAGGTGAATGATCGCCGCCTTCGAGGTGCAGTAGTGGCCGACCTGTTGCGGAATGTTGATGATGTGGCCCGACATCGACGCGGTGGTGATGATGACCCCGCCTCGACCCTGCCGGACCATTGCCCTGGCCGCCGCCTGGGCGGTGAGGAATACGCCGGTCACGTTGGTGTCCTGGATGCGCTGAAATTCTTCCAGCGGCATGTCCAGCATCGGGGTGACCGCCACGATGCCGGCGTTGCAGACCGCTATGTCGACGCCGCCGAACTCCGCGGTCATCCGGTCGAGCATCCCGTCGACCTGATCCGGTTGGGTCACGTCGCAACCGATGGGGACGACTTGGCCCTTGCCGGCCGCGGCGATCTCCTCGGCGACTTTCTCCAATGCATCGAAATGCCTTGCCGCAACGGCGACATGAGCCCCGGCCTGGGCATACGCCAGTGCCACCCGCTTACCGATGCCGCTGGACCCGCCGGTGACCAGGGCCCGCTTACCGTCCAAGTCAAATAGGTCCCAAACACTCATCGTCATCGATACCTTCCATTTGTCAGCGGGCCAGAAGACCTGGTTTGCCCGTGCGGTCGGTGTTAGCGTGCCTCAATGGTCGGGAACCTGGCATTTTCTTCGACGCACGCGCCCTGGGGTTGGTCGTGGTCCACCGTCCTCCTCGTGGTCTTGTTGATCATTTTTCTTGTCGTCGGCCCAATTATCGTGCGCCGCATGCGGACGATTCGCGGTCCGGTGGAAACCGGCACGGCGCAGGTGTTGTCGCTGCGGCAATTCGGCTCCGTCGGCGGGGGTGCGGGACGTCAGGTATGCCGGTTCCGGCTCCGGGTAGAGGTTCCCGGGCGCGAACCGTACGAGGTCACCCATTGGCAGAATGTCGCTCCGTGGGAGCTGGCCGCCGTCGGACCCGGCAACACCGTCTCGGTAGAGGTCGACGCTGCCAAACCGAAAAGGGTTCGGATCGGACGCGGGCGGCGACACCCGGGGACGGCCGGTTCCCCGCACACCTTCACTGCGCGATTTGAAATGCCCCCGACCGTGGTTTTCAATCACACGACGACGACGCCCGCGGAATCCTCCGTCGCGCCGCCTACTCCGATCAGCCCGGTCGTCTCGGCGGCCGATCTCCTCGCGTCGGGTCAGCGCGTGCCGGGCGTGCTCAGATCGTTCGCCGCCATGGGCACCACGCCGCGCAGCCTCGGCAGGATCCCCAGCAGACCGGAAATGCTCGACGCTCCGCACTACACGCTGGAGGTCGAGCTGCACTTCCCGAATCTGGCGCCAATTACGGGTCGATCCGTCCAGCCGGTGCCCGTGTCGCAGGTGCCCAACCTCGCCATCGGGCTCAAGCTGGACTGCGTTGTGGATCCGGCCGACCCAGCACGCCGATTCATCGTGGACTGGCCGCAATTCTAGCGGGGCCAACGGATCTCGCTCGCTCCTTGACCTGCCGTTAGGGTGTCCGCTATGGGCAAATTCAGCAGGGCCGAAATCGAGCAAGCCGTCGCGAATTACACGACCGTCGTCGAGGAGTGCAGCGCCTCGGGTGACTGGCGACCGTTCGCCGATCTCTTCACCGAGGAGGTTGTCTACACCGAACATCACTACGGGGTGTTTCGCGGACGGGAGGAGGTGCGGCAGTGGATCGTCGCGGTGATGGCGCCGTTTCCACACATGCGCTTTCCCTCCGACTGGACCGCCTACGACGAGGAAAACGACGCCGTCGTGATGATGATCAAGAACCTGCTCGACCACCCGACCGACCCGAACGGCAAGCCCTTCTGGTTCCCGAACTGGACTCGCCTGGTGTACGCCGGTGAGGGCCTGTTCTCCAGCGAAGAGGACATTTACAACCCCGACCGGGACGCGCCTCGGGTGATCGCGGAGTGGATGCAGGCCGGTGGTCAGCTCGCGTCCGGTCAGATCCTGCAACCCAACGCATAGCGCCTAACCGTGGGCCTCTGACCGCCGAGCGTGCATTCACGACGCTTCAACTCCCATGTCGCGTCGTGAAATGCACGCTCGGCGCTGAAGGTAGCGCGCGACCGGGGTCGGTGCCATCCGGCCTCCCCATCGATACGAGTTACATTGAAGCCAAACACGTTCTAGTGTGAACCCATGGGCAAATTCAGCAGAGCCGAAACCGACGAAGCCTCGTCTTCGATGAGTGCAGCGCCTCGGGGGACTGGCGTCCTTTTGCGGATCTGTTCACCGAGGACGTTGTCTACACCGAGCATCACTACGGCGTCTTTCACGGACGCGAGGCGGTGCGCCACTGGATAGTGGAAGTCATGGAGCCGACCCCGCACATGCGCTTTCCCTATGACTGGGTCGCCTACGACGAAGACAACGACGCAATTGTCGTCATGTTCAGGAATTTGCTCGCCCCCCACCGATCCGGACGCCGAGCCAATTTGCTACCCCAACTGGACTCGCCTCGTCTATGCCGGCAATGGCCTGTTTTCCAGCGAAGAAGACATCTACAACTCCAACCCGGCTATTGCCAGCTGGCTGCAGGCCAGCGGCCAACTCGCCACGGAGGAAATCCAGCGGTTAAACGCTTAGGCAGACGAGCGATCTGGCTGTCGCCGGCGCCTCGACCGCACGGCACTCAACGCCTGCTCCCAGGCGAGCATCGTCGTGGCCTTGAGGTTGGCCGGTTTGATGCTGTCCCTCGAAAGGAGCGCCGTCGCAGCGGCCTTCGTGGTCGCCGACGCCTTGGACATGTGACCGGAGTCGAACGGTGGCTGCGGATCGTATTCGATCGCTAGCTGGATCGCCTTCGCGCGGTTTTCGCCGCCGATCTGTCCAGCCAACCACAGGGCAAGATCCAAACCCGCGGAGACGCCCGCACTAGTTACCACATTGTCCTGATGCACGATCCGCTCGTCGGCGACCGGGATGGCGCCGAATGGCTTCAGCGCGGGAATGGTCAGCCAGTGCGACGTCGCACGCCGGCCTTTGAGCAATCCGGCGGCCGCCAGGAGCACCGAACCCGAGCACACCGATGTCGTCCACTGGGCGCTCTGATGGGCTTGACGCAGCCAGTCCAGCAGCGCGTCGTCGCGTGCATGTACCGGCGTCGACGGGCCACCCGGCACCAGAATCACATCGGGCGAAGGGGTTTCCGCCAACGAGTGGGTGGCTCCAATGACCAGCACACCGGAATCCGCGGTGATCGGCCCGGACTCATGCCACACGAACCGCACCTCGGCCCCCGGCAAGTTACGCAACACCTCGTACGGACCGATCATGTCCAGGGCAGTGAATCCCGGATAGGCCACGAAAGCGACTTGGGTCATGATGTTGTCCTTCCTTACGCGAACGCCTTGCGATATTGGTCGGGCGAAATACCAACGCGGCGAAGGAAATTGCGCCGCATGGTTTCCGCCGTACCGAAGCCGCAGCGGGCAGCGATGGCGACGACAGTGTCGTCGGTCTCCTCCAACTGCCGACGCGCGGCTTCCGTGCGAATGCGTTCGACGTAGTGACCGGGCGCCTCACCGACCTCGGCGGTGAATACCCGAGTGAAGTGACGCGGGCTCATTGCCGCCCGGCGGGCCAAATCACCGATGCTATGCGCGTCACCCGGTTCTGACTCGATAGCCTCCTGCACCTCCCGGATGGAGGTACGTTTGGCACGCGGCATCCACACCGGCGCGGCGAACTGTGACTGACCGCCGGGGCGCCGCAAATACAGCACCAGCCAACGGGCGACCGTTTGCGCGATCTCGGTGCCGAAGTCGTCCTCGATCAGTGAGAGCGCGAGGTCGATTCCGGCGGTGACACCCGCGGCCGTCCATATGGTGTCCGAGCTACGGACAAAAATCGGATCGGCATCGACTTCGATGGCGGGGAATTCGCGTGCCAAACGCCCGGCGAAGGCCCAGTGCGTGGTTACCCGGTGGCCGTCCAGCAGCCCCGCCTCGGCGGCAAGGAAGGCACCGGTGCAGACGGTGACGATGCGGCGGGCATGTCCCGCGACGGCCTTGACCCAGCCGACAAGCTCGGCGTCGCGCCGCGCTGAGTCGACGCCGCCGCCACCGGGCAACACGATGGTGTCGAGGGGTTCGTGCGGATCCGGCAGCGGCGCCGCCGCGAAGGCGAGTCCGGTCGCGGTGGTCACGGACTGGCCGTCGACCGACGCCATGACGACGTCGTACCCGCCCTCCGTCAGAAGCGCTGCGCCGGTAAATACGTCGTGAGGTCCCACCACGTCGAGTGCCTGCACCCCGGGAAAACCGACGATTACCACCTTGCGAGCCATGAATTCAGTGTTGGACACGCCCAGGTATGTCGTCTACGCCTTGTACCCCACCAATCAGGACATGGGACCTGACAAATAGCCGCCGCGACGAGCTTGGCAGACTGTGCGCATGGCACAGATAACGTTGCGTGGAAATCCGATCAACACTGTCGGCGAACTGCCTGCCGTCGGATCCGAAGCTCCCGCCTTCGACCTGACCGGTGGCGACCTAGCGCCGGTCAGTAGCGAGCAGCTTCGCGGTAAGGCCTTGGTGCTGAACATCTTTCCGTCCGTGGACACCCCGGTTTGCGCGACGAGCGTACGAACCTTCAACGAGCGCGCTGCGGCCAGTGGCGCCACCGTGGTGTGCGTGTCAAAAGACCTGCCGTTCGCGTTTTCCCGATTCTGCGGCGCAGAGGGCATTGAGAACGTCAAGACCGCTTCGGCGTTTCGTAGCAGCTTCGGCGAGGACTACGGGGTCACCATCAGCGACGGACCAATGGCGGGGTTGCTCGCCCGGGCCATCGTGGTCATCGACGCCGACGGCAAGGTCGCATACACCGAGTTGGTCCCGGAGATCGCACAGGAACCCAACTACGACGCGGCGCTGGCGGCGGCCTAGCCCCTCGTTTTTCCTGTAGGCGTCGGCCGCAGTTCGACTGTCATTTCACCGGCCCGGAGGGCAAGCCCTATACCGCGCACATGCGCATCACCAAGGTCGACGGCGAACGGGTCGAGTTCGACGTCAGAAGCCGTCCGTCGTAGGCGGCCCCAGTCGACCGGCCGCAGCGGCCAGCGCCTCGCGGCATCCGGTCCACATCTGCTTGATGATGTCGGCGGCCGGCGGGATGTCCTCGATGCGGCCGGCGACTTGGCCGGTGTTGGCGACGCTGGCGTCCATGTCGCCGTCGAAGTAGAGCCGCTGCACGCGTTGCAGCGCTGCCCGCTTTCCGCCAAAGATGTTGAGGCGTCGATTTTTTCGGCGCCGGGGTGCGGATCACCCGCATCATCCGTTTGCCGTCGAGGGCGAGCAGCACCGTCGCCGTGTCGTCGGCACGGACGACCGCCTGTTTGAGGTTGACGTGCACCGGTGACTCCGCCGAGGCCATCAGCCGGTGCCAATCTGCACGCCTTCGGCGCCGAGGACCAGCGCGGCGGCCATCGAGCGCGCGTCGCAGATCCCGCCCGCGGCGACGATGGGCACGTCGACGTGGGCCGCGACCAAAGGCAGTAGCACCATGGTCGAGGCGCCGAATCGATTCTTCAACCCGCCACCCTCGACGCCCTCGACCACCAGCCCGTCCACGCCGGCGTCAACGGCCTTCTTGGCGGCGGCCAGGGTGCCTACCCACGTGGAACACGGTGATGCCCGCATCGTCGAGGCGACCGGTGAAACAGCGACGGGTTGCCCCCCGACGTAGTGACGAACCGCACGTCGTTTGCGACAAGGAGATCCACGACGGCCGGATCGCGGTTGAACAGCAGCGCGATGTTGGCACCCACTGAACGCTCGGTGAGCTCGCGCACGCGTTGCACGTCGGCTCGGCCCCGGTCGGAGCTGGTCTCGATGATCCCCAGCGCTCCGGCGTTGGACACCGCGGCGGCCAGCTGGGCACCGGTGATGTACGTCATCGGCGCCTGGATGATCGGGATGTCGATCTTCGCGAGTTCGCAGACCCGGTTGGGTGCGGGGCCACCGCCGTGGGTGGCCATCAGCCGCGCGGGTCGATCAGGTCACGAAAGCCTACCGCGGGGTAGACGGCGGCTCCCAGGGCCGCGACCCGATCGGTCAGCCCTTTGTCGGATGTCACCACCCGGATCTCCTGCGGGTGGGGATCGGCTTGCACCAGCCGGACGATCTGGTCGTCGGCCGAGTTGGCGGCCGCCTTCGGGGCGTGCGCGACCTCGATCACCGATGAGGTGATGGCGGTCGCCGGCGGTCGCTCAAACACCACGGTCACGTCGTCTCCTTGCACCGATGCCCATCGGTCGAGCCTTTCCACCAGCGCGACCATGGCGCGGCGGCGGTCCTTCCACCAACCGTCGGGCCGACTCCCAATCACGTTCATACCGTCGACGATCCATCGCACAAACACACGGTAGGGCACGCCGGTTGCGCGCTGGAGCTACCGAGACCGTGATGGCCGCAGTGCCGAAGTGGTCTTCCCGGTGCGCTCGCGAAGCAGCACGCGCAGGGTGTTGGGATGCTCGTAACCCACCTTGCGGGCGATGGCCTCGAGCGACAGATCCGTCGTCCGCAACAGGTGAGACGCTCGTTCGATCCTGAGGTCCTGGATGAACCGAATAGGTGAGGTCCCCATAGTCCGCTGGACGCAGCGCTGCAGCGTCCGGCTGCTGACTCCGATGGAGTCGGCCGCGTCGGCGATGGTCATCGGTTCGGTGAGGCGTTCGCGCGCCCAACGCTCGAAGGCCGCGACGGTGGGATCGCTGTGGGCCAGCGCGCTGGGAATCGTATAGGCGGCCTGCGACGGACGCTCATCGACGACCAGATACCGGGCGACCAACTCGGCCAGCGCGGGACTGCTTGCCCGAACGATGGCCAGGGCGAGGTCCACGTGTCCGAACGCCGCGCCCGCGGTGGTCACTCCGCCGCTGGCGACGACCATCTGATTCTGATCGACCTGAACCGCGGGGTACCTGGCGCGGAAGACCGGCGCCAGCCACCAGGTCGTCGTCGCGCGCAGGCCGTCGAGGACACCCGTCTCCGCCAGCAGGAAGGTGCCGGTGCACGCGGAGGCGATGGCCATGCCGCGTTCTCGGGCCCTGATGATCTGCTCGCGTACAGGAAGGGACTGCGGCCCGCCAACGTAGTCGAGCAGTTCGGCCGGCCGGCGTTCCGCCATGGCGGGGACGATCAGCAGATCCGCCGTCTCTGCCCGCGCGAGGGGCTCGGTGGCAACGAGATGTCCTGCCCCCGTCCGGATTTGAGGCTCACAGCCGACGGTCGTCACGTTCCACGTCGGTGGCTCGCTGATCTCCTGGCCCATCCCGTTGGCGCCGTCCAGCACGTCGAGGATGGCCGCGAGCCCGGAGTCGAAGACACCGTTGTACACGATAACCGCTACGTTCATGGCGTAAACGCTATCAATGGTGTCGTTCCTGCCACTGATGTTGCCGCTCTCCGATCCCATAAATTCGGCGGTGCGCCGGATATTCGGCGGTTCCCACCAAGAGGAGTGACCACAATGAAGTTCGGAATTTTGGCGCGCATCGAGGCCAAGCCCGAGTACGCGGATCAGATCGCGGCGATGCTCCGCGACGCCGCGGAGTTGGCCGCGAAAGAACGGTACGCGGTGACCTGGTACTCATTCCGTCAGGACGCCACCACCTTCGGGGTGTTCGACACGTTTGACGACGAGCACAACCGGCAGGCCCATCTGGAAGGCCAGATCGCGGCTGCCCTCGCGAGCGCCACCGACACCATGCTCGCTTCGGCTCCCGTCTTCACCCCGATCGATTTGCTCGGCGTGAAGGCCGGCTGAACGACGGAAAGACGTCAGATCATGCCCCGTACGACCGTCGTCAACCTCAAAGGGCATCGGGACGACCCGGATTACGCTGACGTCGTGTACGTGGGCCGAGCGATGACGAGAGGCGGGTGGCGTCTCCAGGGATCGCCGCTGGCCAGCCCGTTCGTCCCTGGTCGGGACGGAACACGGGAGGAGGTCGTAGCCAAATATCGGACCTACCTGCTCAGTCGGCCCGACCTGCTCGCACTGCTGCCCGGTCTGCGGGGCCGCCGGCTCGGGTGCTGGTGTGTCCCGCAGCGGTGCCACGCCGAAGTGATCGCCGAGATCGCCGACGCGTGATCCGCCAACACCTCGGAAGAGAGCCCGCATGGAAATCCCACCCCAATTTCAGCTTCCGCCCCACGACGGTTTTGTTGTCACGCACTTTCTTGTCGTTTCCGACCAGGTGCGGTCGCGCGACTTCTACGGCAAGATTTTCGGCGCCCGGGTGGTACGCGACGGAGACCCCGTAATCCTGCGGCTGGCCAACACGTGGCTGATCCTCAATGCCGGCGGCGGCCCGACGGACGACAAACCCGCCGTCACGCTGGCCCCACCCGCCGACCCCAATACCGTCAGCGCGTTTCTGAACATACGCGTTGCCGACATCGAGAGCGCGCACCGCGAGTGGCGGGCGCGCGGCGCCGAATTCCTGACCGATCCCGTCGACCGCGCCAATGAAATCCGTGCCTTCATCCGCGACCCCGACGGCCACCTCATCGAAGTCGCCCAATGGCATACCTCGTGGACGGCCAGCTTCTCGACTTAGGGGTGCAGCGGCGAAAGCGGTTGCGCGCCGGTCACTTCCACAATAATTGGGCAAGGCCGAAGACGACCAGGACGGTCAGCGTCAGCAATTGGGGCCAGGGCCGCCACGGCGCGTCTTGAATCGCATACGACATTTCTTTGATCGGCGATGTTGGCGGCGGCGCGGCACGCTCCGCGGCCACCGGGCGGTGGAGCTGGTGGAAGTACAACTGGATGAGCGTCGCGCCGATCCAGAGACCGCCGAGAAAGCTCACCGGCTCCACACCGCGCCACAACAACAGCGCGGCGATCGCCACGGTGAAAACCATCAGCACGACATCGGACGTGGTGGTAGCCGAGGCCTTGCCGCCATACTGTTTGTCCAGCAACTGCCGCCTTCTTCGATATGGCAGCGCGAAGAAGCCGAACTTTGTGATGATGTGCAGGCCAAGTACTACGACGACGACGGTCGCGATGGTATTAACTACGGTCGCCGGAATCAGTTTCCTCCGCTGACGCATCGCTGATGCCGGGCACCGCAACCGACGATGGGAAAACGCCGATGACGTCGTTAGCCGACACCGATGACCGGCTGGTCTCGCTGGCTCGCGGTATGCGAGACCTCGTTGCGGCCGAAGCTGCCGAATCTGAACAGCTGCGCACCCTCACCGCGCCGATCGTCGACGAGATGTGGGCGACCGGACTGATGTCCGCATTCAATCCGGTGGTGGCCGGCGGCGTCGAGCCGTCGTTCGCGGAGATGATCGAGACGTGGATCGAAATGGCCTGGCAGGACGGGTCGTTCGGGTGGATCGGCATCGCCAATCTGCCGTCTTCCTTCGCCGCCGCCGCTTATCTGCCCGACGCTGGTTTCGCCGAGGTGTTCACGGCGCACGACAACCGGGTCGCCTTGGGGGGCAATTCTTTCCCAATGGACAGGGCACCGCTGTCGACGGCGGCTATCTGCTGAACGGGTCATGGAACTTCGGCTCGGGCATCGGCCACTCCCAATACATCGCGGCTGGGTTCTTACCGATGGATAACGGCGAAATGCGTTGGATCAGCGAGGGTTTCCCGGAGATGCGCGTCGCCGTCGTTCCGCGCGATCAGGTCAGCTTCGATGACGGCTGGTACGTGCAGGGGCTCAAGGGAACCGGCTCCTACGACTACAGCGTCCAGGATGTATTCGTGCCGGCAAGCCGTACGTTTGAACTGTTCGTGCGGGAGCCCTACCGTGGCACGTCGCCGGCCACCCGCATGGGCCTGATGCCCGTCACCGCCGCCGGTCACGCATCGTGGGCACTGGGCGTCGCCAAGAGCATGCTCGACGACGTCCAAGAACTTGCGGCCACGAAATTCCGGATGAGTGACATGGCGTCGCTGGCCAGCCGCCCGACATTCCAAAAGGGGTTGGCACACCACCGCGCAGCCTGGCGCGCCGCTCGTCTGCTGGTCCTCGATGCATTCGGCACCGCCGAAGCCGCGGTCGCCTCGGGGGAAGAGCTGACCCCGGCATTGCGCGCAGACATGCGGGTGGCCGCGGTGTACGCCACCGACACGGCGCGAGGCTGTGCCGAATGGGCTCATCTGGTGGCGGGGACCAGCTCAATCCGCGAGGGCACCCGTTTGGAGCGGGCCTTCCGCGACATCTACACCGGGACTCAGCATGCCTTCATCAGCGAGAAAGTGGCGATCGACGTCGCGCAAATATGGCTCGGCATCATCGAAGACCAGCCCGGGCTGTGAATGTCTGACGCTGCGACGCTTGTGCCGGCTACAGCACGCGCTCACCCGGCCGTTGGTTGCCCGATTCGTCTGGGCTTGTCTTCGTCCTGCTTCTCGGTCAGCGAGGAGGCCAGCGCCGGCCCGGCGGCGCTGGCCGCTGACGCGCCCTAGCCCATCGAACTAAGCGAGGGGCGGCCCCGGCGCCAACAGCGTCGATGCGGGGTTCACCGCGGCCGGTATCCGCGTGCCGGCACCAGGCACCGGTGTGGGGGGCGGGCACGGGTGTAGGTGCAGCGGGCATCGTTGTCGGGGGGCCATCACGGGTGTCGCCGGAGCCGGGTTCGATGCTGGCGTACCTTCTAGCAAGTTAGCCACCTGCGGTTAATTTCCAGTTCCACACCAGAGCCGTGTTCACCGCCACTTTAGACATGACCGGTTGAACCATCGCGTACATCGCTCGTCCGCACAAGCATGACTGATACTGCACACACGCCAGCCCGAGGTGCACTTCGGTGCCCGTGGGCCCGTGTGAGCACAATGCGTAAAACCCCTAAATCGTCGCTTATGTGGACTATCGCCCACAACAGCGACATCGCCGTAAGCGCACCGTAAGTTGTAAATCAAGAAATAACCAAAATACCGAAAGATCGCATCGCTAGATAACGAATCACAGCGAGCTTGGCAATCAATTTCGATTGGCCGCGCCGCTACTCCCGTGCCTGAAACAAATGCCGGGAACCCGCAGACAAGGAATGAGAAATGGTCGGATTTGGCGACATCAACCAATGGCAGCCGCCGAACGGTGCCGTTACCACCTGGATGGCTTCACCCGCGGGACGTGCAGCGGCTCAGAGCGCGCGGCGAGGCGATGTGCCGGCGAGCTACCAGCAGATTCAACACCTCTGGACCGCCTACGAGGGCAGCGCGATGGGCTTGCGGCAGCCCCGCCTGATGGTCGTGGCCTGGGAGATTGCCGGTGTTTGCGACCTGGCGGCAATGACAGCGGCGATCACTACGCATGTCCGTCGTCATGACACGTACCAAAATTGGTTCGAATTCGAAAATGACGTTATTGTCCGGCGCACGATTGAGGACCCGAAACTCATTGAATTCGTACCTACGGAATTCGGCAATATGCGCACCGACCAAATCCGACGGCACGCTTTGACGATGACGCCGCCCACCCTCGAATGGGATTGCTTCACATTTGGCGTCGTGCAGCACGTCGGCTACTTCACCTTCTACGCCAGTGTCGACCACCTCCACATCGACGGCATGTCCGCCGCGGTGATCTTCTTCGACATCAACCTGATCTATCAGGAGTTGCGGCAGGCCGCGGCTCGACAGCAGCCCAGCACGCTTCCGCCGGCGGGCAGCTACCACGACTACACCGTGCGCCAGCACGAGCAGGTGGGGAGTCTGACCCTGTCGTCCCCGGGCATCAAGGGCTGGATCGAGTTCGCGCGCGACATCGAGGGCGTGTGGCCGCGCTTCCCACTGCCACTCGGGAGCAAAGGGGCCACCGGCAAGGGCGAGTTTGTGACCGTCGAGCTGTTGGACGCCGCCCAGACGGAGTCGTTCGACACGGCCTGCCGCGCCGCCGGGGCTCGATTCAGCGGCGGTGTTCTGGCCTGCGCCGCGCTAGCCGAGCGCCAGTTGACGGGCACCGAGACCTACCACGTCTTCACCCCGTACGACACCCGTCGGCCGGGCGTCGACTCCATGAGTGTGGGTTGGTTCGCCAGCCTGTTTCCGGTCACCGTGCCCACCGGCGACGGCTCGTTCGGCGCGGCGGCCCGGGCAGCGCAGAAATCGTTCGACGACAGCAAGCACCTGGCCAGCGTGCCGATGGACCGGGTGATGGAGTTGGCGACGCCAAGTCAGCTGGGGATCAGGCCACTGACCCGTCCGGCGATGATGGTGTCTTTTCTGGATTTCACCAAGATCCCTGTCGCCGCGTTGTTCGAGCAGGCCAATTTCGGCACGTACGGCGACGACCTGTCGCACGGCGGGGTCAACATGTGGATCAACCGGCAGGCCGACAAGACCACGCTGACGATCTCCTTTCCGGAGACCCCGAAAGCCCGTAAGTCCGTGCGGCGCTATATCACGGCGCTGACCGAGGCGTTCGCAGGCGCCGTCAAGACGACCTCGGACTGGGTGGATGCGGTGGAAGACCACGCCAACACCGACCATGGCACACCCGTCATCAACCTGTAGCAACCGAGGAGCTTGGAAAATGAGCAACGTACTCGATCTGGTCGACTACGCCTTCTTTCGTGTCGAGCGAGCGACCGGCCTGACCAGCGTGATTCAATGCGTCTGGGTGTATGACCGCATGGTTGACCTCGAAGGTCTGAGCCGGTTCCATCGCCATCTTCGGCGGGGGCGGTTGTCGAGGCGCATCGAACGCTCACCCCTGCCGTTCGGCCGCCACCGCTGGGTCCAGCCCAACGGTCCGCGTGATCTCGGTATCGTCGAATCACCCCGGCAGCGTGACGAATTCGACGCCTGGCTCGACGAGCAGGCCAACACCCGCCTGGACGCCGAGCGCGGGCCCGGATGGCACCTGGCGGTGCTGCCGTTCACCGACGGCGGTTCCGCGGTGAGCCTAGTTGCCTCGCATTGCCTGACCGATGCCGTCGGGTTGTCCGAGGCGGTGGCCGACGCGATTCGTGGCGACGACAACGCGATCAATTGGCCGGCGGCGGCCTCGCGCCCACGCTGGCGCGCCCTGTACGAAGACGCGCGCCAAAGCGCCCGCGACATTCCCGACATCGCGCGCGCCGCCGCCGCCGCAGCGCGGTTCGTCCAGCGTCACCGTGAGACCGTTGGCTCCGCCGTCACCACCCCTGCGGCACGGCCTGCGCCTCTCGCAGACGCTGCCGAAAACGTCACGCCGCCAACGGCAACCATTTTCGTCGACGCCGACGAGTGGGACGCCCGGGCACAAGCGCTCGGCGGAACCAGCAACACACTGTTCCTGGCATTGGCGGCCCGCCTCGCCCAGCGAGTGGGACGCGTCACCGCCGATGGCTCGGTGAGCTTGACGATGGCCATCAACGAGCGTACCGCCGGGGACACCCGCGCCAACGCCATCACAAACGTCGACTTCACTGTTGACCCGGCACCGGCGACCACCGACCTGCGCCCCATCCGCGCCACAACCAAGCAAGCGCTGATCCGTTCCCGGACGGAGCCAGACGAGCGGTGGACGCTGCTTCCCCTGGCTCTGCTGGTGCCTGAACGGCTCGGCCGGCGATGGCTCGGCGCGGCCGCCAACAATGCGGCCAGCGTGGGTTCGTCCAACGTCGGCGCGATCGACCCAGCCGTCAACCGACCAGACGGCACGGACGCCGACCAGTTCGCCATGAGGTCTCTCAGCCCCGGCATTACCAACGGCGTCATGCACCAACTCGGCGGGCTGTTGTCCCTGCTGTCCGGAAGGGTGAACGGACGAGTATTCGTCTCGATAGTCGCCTATCAGCTCGACGCACGCAACTCGAATGAGATTTTGCAGCAAGATATTTCGAGTAGCCTACACGAACTCGCGCTCACGCCGATTATGGGCTGGCGATGCCATGAGTCGACGGGCGCCGTACCCGGCTAGGCGCCGCATCGAGGCCGCGAGCACAAAGCGCAAAACTTCGGAATCGTCGCTAAATCCAACTATCGCTCACAAGCGAGACGGCAGAGCGCGCGGCACCGTACGTTCGACGTGAAGCAAATGACTGGAATACCAGCACAACGAAATACCACTCATACCAACGGTATTAGCCAAAACCCGAAGGACTCAGCAAGTGAACAACTTACTCGATCTGGTCGACCAGACCTTCTTCAGCCTCGAGCAGGCGGGGGGAGGCGGGCAATGCGTCTGGCTGTACAACCGCCCAGTCGACATCGACGGACTACGCCGGTTCCATCAGCATCTCCAGCGGGGACGGTTGGCCCGCCGCATCGAGCGCTCACCGTTGCCATTCGGTCGCCATCGCTGGGTCCTGCCCAGCGATCAGCCGGAGCTCGAGATCGCCGCACCCCGGCCGCGCGAAGAATTTGATACCTGGCTGCGCGAGCAAGCCAGCATCCCATTGGACGCCGAGCGCGGACCCGGATGGCACCTTGCGATGCTTCCGTTCACCGACGGCGGCGCCGGAGTGAGCTTCGTCGTCACACATTGCCTCACCGACGGCATCGGAGGGTGTTTGGCCCTGGTGGAAGCGGCTTGCGGCTATGACCCCGAAATGAACTGGCCTGCCGCCGGGTCGCGCACAGGGTGGCGCGCAGTGCGCGAGGACGCCCGCCAAACCATGCGCGACCTCCCCGAAATCCGCCGTGCCCTGAAATCGGCAGTGGCCGCGGCCCGGGTAGCGCGAGCTAATCGCCGCAGCGACGCGTCGGCTGCACCGGCCCCTTCCCAGGCCCGTGCCACTAAGTCTAGCGCCCCGATTAACGGGGCCGACGAACTCGTCGAACTCCCATCGATAACCGTCTTTCTCGATGTTGACGACTGGGATGCGCGGGCACAAGCGCTCGGAGGAACCAGCAACACGCTGCTCGCGGGGCTGACGGCCCGCCTCGCGCAGCGAATGGGGCGGGTCGCCGCAGACGGTGCAGTCGCCTTGGCGATACCGGTCAACGAGCGCACCGCCGAGGACACCCGCGCCAATGCGATCACCGCTGTCAACATTGTGGTCGACCCCGCACTCGCGTCGACTGACCTGCGCGGGATCCGGGCCGCCACCAAGGAAGCGCTGACCCGCCGTCAGGAGGTCAGTGACGAGCGGTTGGCGCTGCTGCCTCTGACTCCGCTGCTGCCGCAGTGGTTCATGAGGCGAATGGTGGGTGTGGCCCTCGGCGACGCAACGACAAGCGCGGCATCCAACCTCGGCGCGGCCCCACCCGTCGTCAACCGGCCAGACGGCAGGTCCGCAGATTACGTCGCCCTTCGGACTATCTACCCGGGCGCTACCAAGGCGATGCTGCACCGCACCGGCGGGCTGCTGGTGTTGCACTCGGCACGCGTGCATCAACAAGTCTTCGTGTCGGTCGTTGCCTATCAGCCCGGCCGCCCAAACTCCGACGAGGTTCTGCTGCAGGATTTTTCGAGCGTTTTGAGCGAATTCTCGCTCACTGCCGCCACCGGCTGGGGCCGCACTGTGCGCGTGGGTCAACCGGATTACTCCGTGGGCGTCTGACCGGAAAGGGACTTTTGGAATGAGCAACGTACTCGACCTGTATGACCAGGCTTACTTCAGCTTCGAGCGGGCGGCCGGAGTGACCTGCGTGCTGCAGTGCGTATGGGTATACAACCGCACGATAGACATCGACGGTCTGCGCCAGTTCCATAACCTTCTGCAGCAGGGGCGGCTATCTCGCCGCATCGAACGCTCACCCGTGCCGTTCGGTCGCCATCGCTGGGTCTCACCGAATGATCACTCCAAGCTCGAGATCGTTCAGACGCCCTGCGCCCGTGAAGGATTCGACGCTTGGGTAGTGGCGCAGGCAAATACGCGGTTGGACACCGAGCGCGGGCCCGGATGGCACCTGGCGGTGCTGCCGTTCACCGACGGCGGCGCCGGCGTGAGCCTCGTTGTCTCACATTGCCTCACCGACGGCGTCGGTCTGTGCGAGGCCTTGGCCGACGCGGCCACCGGGCACCACAACTCGGTCGACTGGCCCGCAGCCGGGTCACGCCGGCGCTGGCAAGCCCTCGCCGAGGACACTCGCCAAAGCGCACGCGACACCGCCGCCATAGGCAAAGCGGTGCTCGCCGCGGCACAATTCGCCGGACGTCACCGCGGCCGTGCCGGCTCCGCCACGGTGCCTGTTTCGCAGCAGCCCGCCGTGCCACCGGCGCCGACCGCCGGAGCCGACGAGCGTGTCACGCTCTCGACTGCAACGATTTTCGTCGATGCCAAGGAGTGGGACAGCCGCGCGGATTCACTCGGAGGGACCAGCAACACACTGCTCGCCGGATTGGCGGCCCGCCTCGCCCTGCGAGCCGGACGGCTCACCGCCGACGGCCTGGCCACCCCGTCGATACCAGTGAACGAACGCACGCCCGGCGACACCCGCGCCAACGCCATCACGAACGTCGACATCACCGTCGACCCGGCACTCGCGGCGACCGACCTGCGCGAGATCCGGGCCGCAACCAAGCAAGCGCTGATCCGCCACCAGCAGGTGCCCGACGATCGGTGGGCACTGCTGCCCCTCGTTCCTCTGCTGCCTCAGCGGTGGGTCCGGAATTTGGTGCGGGTCGCCACGGGCGGCACCACCAATGTCGTCTCGTCCAACCTTGGCGCGGCACCCGCAGGTGTCAACCGAGCAGACGGCACAGACGCCGACTACTTCGCCATGAAGTCGCTCTACCCGGGCGTGACCAGGGCGATAATGCACCGCACCGGCGGCGTTCTGGCATTGCTGTCCGGAAGGGTGGACCGACAGGTCTTCGTCTCGGCCCTCGCGTACCAGCCGGGTCGATCCAACTCCAACGACGACCTGTGGCGCAACCTCGCAAGTTGTCTGGGCGACTTCTCGCTCACCGCCACGACGGGCTGGCCATGCCCAATTCCAGCGGATGTGCTTGCCGGGCAAGCTAATCCCTCCGAGCTGTCAAGCGTGACAGCGTAGCCATCTGACAAGACAGGACGCTTGACAAATGAGCAACGTACTCGATCTTTTCGACCAGACCGTGTTTCTCGGCGAGCGAGCGACGGGAGCCACCAACCTGCTGCAGTGCGTGTGGGTATACGACCGCGCAATCGATATCGACGGCCTGCGCCAGTTCCATCACCAGCTGCGGCAGGGTCGGTTAGCTCGTCGCGTCGAACGCTCGCCCTTGCCGTTCGGCCGCCATCGCTGGGTCTCGCCCGACGGCCAGTCCGACCTTGAGATCGTCGAGACACCGCGCCCGCGTGAAGAATTCGACGGCTGGCTGGCGGAGCAGGCCAACATCCGCCTAGACGCCGAGCACGGGCCCGGCTGGCACCTGGCGACAGTGCCGTTCACTGATGGCGGCGCGGGCGTGAGCCTCGTTATCTCGCATTGCCTCACCGACGGCGTCGGGTTGTGCGACGCGCTGGCGGACGCGGCCACCGGGCGCCACGACCCGATCGACTGGCCCGCAGCCGGGTCACGCCGGTGGTGGCAAGCCGTGCGTGAGGACACCCGCCAGATCGCGCGCGACATCCCCGAGATGGGCCGAGCCGTCGTGGCCGCGGCGCGATTCGCCGGCCGTCAGCGCGGGGAGACCGGAGCCGCCGCGGCGCCGCTTGGCAAGCCGGTCACACTGCCCGGCCATGCGGACGAACGCATCGATCTCCCGACCGCGACGATCTTCGTCGATGCCGACGAGTGGGACGCCCGAGCGGAATCGCTGCGGGGGACGAGCAACACGCTGCTCGCCGGATTGGCGACCCACCTTGCCCAGCGCGTGGGGCGCATCGCCGAAGACGGCTCGGTCGCACTGACGTTGCCCGTCAACGAGCGCACTGCCGGCGACACCCGCGCCAACGCCATCACGAATGTCGACTTCAGTGTCGACCCGGCGGCCGTGACGACCGACCTGAGCGCGATCCGGAGTGCGACCAAGCAAGCGCTGATCCGCTCGCAGGAGGAAACCAACGAACGGTTCCAGTTGCTGCACCTTGCTCCGCTGTTGCCGCAGTGGCTGGTCAGGCGATGCGTCGGCATTTCCGCCAACGGCGCGAACGGAGTCGTCTCCTCCAACCTCGGCGCGGTGGACCCGACCACCCACCGGCCAGACGGAACCAGCGCCGACCACTTCGTCATGAAGCCCCTTGGCCCGGGTGTGACGACAGCGACCATGCACCGGCTGGGCGGGTTGCTGGTGTTGCTCTCGGGAAGAACGCATGGCCGGGTCTTCGTCTCGGTCCTTGCGTATCAGCCGGGCCGCGACAATTCGAATGATCAACTAAGCCAAGAGATTTCGAGCACACTGAGCGACTTCTCACTCACCGCCGCTGCGGCCTGGAGGCACCAAATACCCGCGGATGCGGTGGTCGAGCAACCGATTCCCTCCGGACTGTCTGACCTGACGGCGTAGGCAAGTGACGAGAAAGGCACCTTGGAAAATGAGCAACTTACTCGATCTGATCGACCAGAGCGCATTGGTCAACGAGCGGGCTAACGGGGCCACCAACCTGCTGCAATGCGTCTGGATATACAACCGCGCAATCGACCTCGACGGTCTGCGCCGGTTCCATCGCCAGCTGCGGCAGGGGCGGTTATCGAGGCGCATCGAGCGCTCGCCGGTACCGTTCGGCCGCCATCGCTGGGTCAGCCCCAGCGATCAGTCCAACCTCGAAATCGTCGAGACGCGGCGCCCGCGTGAGGAATTCGACGCCTGGCTGGGCGAGCAGGCCCACATCCGCGTGGACGCCGAGTACGGACCCGGGTGGCACCTGGCGGTGCTGCCGTTCACCGACGGCGGCGCTGGGGTGAGCCTGGTCACCTCACATTGCCTCGCCGACGGCATCGGGCTGTGCGACGCGCTGGCGGACGCGGCCACCGGGCGCCACGACCCGATCAACTGGCCCGCAGCCCGGTCACGCCGGTGGTGGCAAGCCGTGCGTGAGGACACCCGCCAGATCGCGCGCGACATCCCCGAGATGGGCCGAGCCGTGGCTGCCGCAGCACGATTCGCACGGTCTAACCGCGGTGATTCAGCCGGCACCCAGCCGCCCAGCGCAGCGCGTTCGCGGTTCGTCGGACCTGACCAACGCGTCGCCGCTCCGATGGCGACAATCTTCGTAGATGCCGACGGGTGGGATGCCCGCGCAGAGTCACTCGGCGGGACCAGCAACGCGCTACTCGCCGGGTTGGCGGCTCGGCTCGCCCAGCGAGTGGGACGGGTCACCGCGGACGGCTTCGTACCCTTGGCAATACCCGTCAACCTGCGCGCCGACGGCGATACCCGCTCCAATGCCATCACAGCTGTCGACTTCCTGGTCGACCCTGCACCCGCGACGAGGGACTTGCGCGGGATCCGGGCAGCGATCAAGCGGGTGCTGATCCGCCTTCACGAGGTCCCCGACGAGCGGTTCGCGGTGCTGCCCCTGGCTCCTCTGGTGCCGCAGTGGCTGGTCAGGCGAATGGCCGGCGTCGCCCTTGGTGACGCGACGACGACACGGGCATCCAATCTCGGTGGGGTCAACCCGGCCGCCGGACGGCCAGACGGTTCCGACGCCGACTACTTTGCCATGCGGAACCTGTTCCCCGGGGTGACGAAGGCGACGATGCACCGCATCGGCGGTCTGCTGGGCTTGCTTTCCGGACGAGCGCAGGGGCAGGTCTTCGTCTCGGTCCTTTCCTACCAACTGGGCAGCCGCAACTCGAATGACGAATTGTGGCAGAACCTTTCGAGCGTGCTGAGCGAATTCTCGCTCACCGCCACTGGTTGGCCATGCCGTGAGCTGGTGGGCGGCACCCGGTGAACGCAATGCGCATAACTAGGACATCGCCGCTAATTACAACTATCGATGACAAGCGCGACACGGACCCGACCAGCGCCGTAGGTTCGGTCTCAACAATCCACCGAAATACTCGAGCGATCCACGACGTGAGATGTCATGTGAAAGCGACCGTTTCACGCATTAGACGTCCCTGAGTCGCGAGGTTCGCTTACCAGCGCCCAGGCACCAATGAAGGGTTTCACCATGTCCACAAAATCCGCCGCACCCAAGATCTCGATACGCATCGACGCCTTCGCGGTGCTGGGCCGCTTTATCGTGCGCGCACCCTGGTTGGTCATTGCCGCCTGGATCGTTGCGGTCGCCGCGCTGACCGTGGCCTTCCCTCCGCTGACCAAGGCGGTCGAAAGCCAGAAAGCACAGATGTTGCCGCCCCAAGCCACGGCCGCGGCCGAGCAAATGGCTAAGGACTTCGGTGAATCCGGACAGAACGTCTTGGTCGTCGTATTGACCGATGACCCGAGCCTGCAGCCGGGCGACGAGGACACGTACCGCAAGCTGGCCGCCACGTTACGCGGCGAGACCAACGATGTGACCGGCGTGCAGGACGTCGTTACCACACCTGCATTACGTCCGTTGGTAGTCAGCGCGGACCACAAGGCGTTTTTCATGGTGGTGAACCTCAAGGCGGCCGCCGGATCTCCTGAGTCCTCGCAGGCTTACCAGCGGATCATCGAAATCGTCAAACGCTCGACCGCCGGTTCCACTCTGACAGCGCACGTGACGGGACAGGCCGCCATGGTCGGCGACATGTCAATCGTCACCGCCCGCGATATGCACAACGTCGAGATAGGCACCGCGTTGCTGGTGCTGATCATCTTGGTGGTGATCTACCGACGACCCGTGACCGTGTTACTGCCGTTGATCACTATCGGAATCTCGGTGTCATCGGCTCAGGGAGTCGTGTCCGGGCTGGCTCAGCTCGGACTCGGGATGACGCCGATGACGATCGCGTTGATGACCGCCATGGTCGTGGGCGCCGGCACGGACTATGCCGTCTTCTTGATCAGCCGCTACCACGAGTACATCCGGTCCGGCGCCGGCTCCGACCTGGCGGTGCAAAAAGCACTGAGCTCCATCGGCGAGGTCATCGCGGCGTCGGCGGCCACCGTTGCCGTCACCTTTCTCGGCATGGTTTTCACCCGCCTACCCGCGTTCACCGGTATCGGTCCAGCACTTGCTGTTTCGATCGGAATCGCATTTCTTGCCGCCGTCACGCTATTGCCCGCCATACTCGTGCTCGCTGGTCGACGCGGATGGGTGACACCGCGGTCGGCGCTGACCGGCCGCCTGTGGCAGCGGTCTGCCGTTCACCTCGTTCGCCGGCCCAAAGCGCATCTGCTGGTCAGTCTGTCGGTGTTGCTCGCACTGGCCGGCTGCGCCGTCTTCCTCCAGCCCACCTTCAACGACCGCCTGCAGTTGTCGCAGTCGGCGGCAAGCAACGTGGGCTTTTCCACCATGACACAACACTTTTCGACGAGTACCTTGCTGCCGGAATACATCTACGTCCGCTCACCCCACGATCTTCGGACATCGCGGAGCCTCGCCGACCTGGACCAAATGGCGCAACGCGTGTCTCAGCTGCCCAATATCGCCGCGGTGCGCGGTATCACCCGACCTACCGGCCAGCCCGTGGATGAGGCCAAGCTCAGCTTCCAAGCTGGAGCGGTCGGCAGCAAACTGCAAGACGCATCGACCCAGATCGGCGACCGAACAAGCGACCTTGACGCGCTGGTCAGCGGCGCCGACCAACTGGCGACCAGCCTCGCTCAGGTTCGCGACCAAATCCGTAATGCCAGTGGGCCGATGACCCAACTCACCGCCACGTTGAACCAGGTGCAGCAACAACTCGCCGCGGGAGCGAACCTCCTGGACAACCTCCGTGGGCTCGCGAATGGATCTGCTTCGACAATCGCCAACACTGTCGCCGGCGCCCTAGTGCCAATCCTGGGGCAGGACAACAGCGCGTTGGCCTCCGGCCCGAGGGTCCAAGGCCTGCAGGCGGCGGTGCAGAATCTGACGGGGATGTTGACAACCGCAGCCAACGGCTTGCGGGAAGCAGCTCCCAACACCGCCGGCATACAGCAGCAGATGGCGCGCATGCAGACCGTCGCCGACCAGCTGGCCGACGGTAGCCGCCGGCTCGCCGACGGCGTGCGCACACTTGTCGACCAGACCAAGAAGATGGGTTTGGGCATGAACAAGGCGGCCGACCTGCTGCTGTCGATGAAACGTGACGCTTCACCACAATCCATGGCGGGCATGTATATCCCCCCTCAGGTGCTCACCTCGGATGACTTCAAGAACGCGGCGAAGATGTTCATCTCGCCCGACGGGCATTCGGTGCGCTACCTGGTCGAAACCAAATTCGACCCGTTCAGCGCCGCCGCGATGGATCAGGTGACGTCGATTCTCGACACGGCGCGCGGTGCGCAACCGAACACCTCCCTGTCGGACGCGTCGATCTCGTTGGTCGGCACCACGCCGATGTACGCCGCGATGCGCAGCTACTACAACTACGATCTTCGACTGATCATCATCATGACGCTGCTGGTTGTGCTGGCTATCCTCATCCTACTGCTCCGGGCGATCGTGGCTCCGCTGTATCTCATTGCCTCCGTGGTGATCTCGTATCTGTCGGCGGTTGGCGTGGGCGTCATTGTCTTCCAGTTCGTGCTCCATCAACCGATCAATTGGAGCGTGCAGGCGATGGCGTTCATAGTGCTAGTCGCCGTCGGTGCCGATTACAACCTGCTGCTGATCACTCGAATGCGGGAAGAGTCGCGCTCTGGCATCCGTTCGGGCATCATCCGCGCGGTCCGCTCGACGGGTGGTGTCATCACCTCGGCCGGCGTCATTTTCGCCGCGTCGATGTTCGGCCTGTTGTTCGGCAGCCTCTCGACCATGACGCAAATCGGGTTCATCATCGGCATGGGGCTTTTGATCGACACGTTCGTGGTGCGCACCATCACGGTGCCGGCCATGGCGGCGCTGGTGGGCAAGGCAAACTGGTGGCCCTCCAAGGCACGCGTCCGCGCTGCCCTCGACGCGACCGGCGGAGCCGGCAGCACAATGGCGGCGCCTGAAATGTCGGTGCCGGCGCTGACCAACGAAGCTCGCGGCGACTCGGCTCACCGGTCTGATCGGCTGGTCACCAACATTTCTCGCTCCGCGGCACGCCGGCGACGGACACCTACTGAGCACAGTAAGAAAGTTCGCCCGATGGCGGTCGCGGGCACGAGACGCTGACTGAAGCGGCCATCAAGGCATTCGCTCACCGCAGCGGACCGGCGGGGCGCTTGGTGGCCGCCGCGAACTCCTGCTCGGGTCGTCCCGTGGTGCCGTAACGCAACCCCACGGTGACATCACGGGCAGTGGCCAGCGCCGCCAGATACCGCTGCGCGGTTGCCCGAGATATTCCGATCGCTGCGGAAACCTCCGCCGCCGACATCGCCTTTTGCGCGGTCCGCAAAGCCTGCAGCACAAGCTGTTTGGTGGACGAAGCGGCGATGGTGGCAGCCGGCGGCGGGGCGATCTTAGGGCGAAGCGCATCCATGGCCGCATCCACATCGCTGGCCGTCAGGTTGGGGCTGGCCAGTATTTTGCGGTAGCGCGCATAGCCGGCCAGCCGCGCGGCGAGCTCGGTGGTGGCGAACGGCTTGACGAGGTAGCCCACCGCCCCGGCCGACATTGCAGCCCGGATCGTGGCCGCCTCGGTTGCCGCGGTCAACACCATGCTGTCGCCACGGAGTTCGCGGACGAAGTCGATTCCGGACCCGTCGGGCAGGTAAACATCGACGAGGGCGAGATCGACGGGCTTCGCTTTCCGCGCAGCCTCGAGCGTGTTGGCGGTGCTGCTCACCGTGAATCCGGGAAGTGCGTTGACGACCTCAGCATGCAAATTTGCGACGCGGAAGTCGTCGTCGACCACCAGCACCGTCAGGTCTGGCTCACCCATTGCGCCTCCTCCACCATCACGCCCGGCAGCCGTGCGATGAACTCGGCGCCGGATAGCCCCGGCCCCGTGCCCGCAGAGCCGGGGCTGGCCAGCACGAGATCACCACCGAGCGAACGAGTTATCTGGCGCGACAGGGCAAGTCCGATCCCGCGGCCACCGGGAATCCCGGAGTCCAGCTTCGTCGTCGTGCCCTCGGTGAACAAGTGCTCGACAAACTCCGGTGCGACACCGTCGCCGCTGTCCGCGACCGTGACGTGCAGCGTCGAACCATCTTGCAGCAGTTCAACTTCCACCTCTTTGGTCTCGTTGCTGCTCGATCGGGCCGCGTCGATGGCGTTGTCGAGCAGATTGCCCACCACGGTGGTGACGTCGACGGGCGACCCCAGCCGCCCGGACACCCAGGTGTTCTCGCCGATCTTCAGCGTCACCCCGGCTTCGCGGGCAGCCGCGGACTTGGCCGCCAGGAATGCTTGCAGGTAGGGGTCACGGATGGAATCGATACCGGGTATTGCCGAACCGAGTGGGCCTGACCCGAGGAGTTCTTCCAGATATTGCAACCCCTCGTCGACATGACCGCCGTGCAACAGCCCGTTCAGCAGATGCAGCCGGTTGGCGAACTCATGGCGTTGCGCGCGTAAGACCGTGCTCATCACCTGCACCGCGTCGAGTTGCCGGGTCAGGGATTCCACATCGGTTCTGTCCCGTATCACCAAAACGGTTCCCAGCTCACGCCCTTCACGCAACACCGATCGCGCCGAGACCACCACGATACGGTCCCCGACAGTGGCCAGCGTGGGTGCCGAATCGGCCTTCTTGAACACGTCGAGCACACGGGGAGTCAAGCCGATCTGGTCAACGGGCCGGCCTGTTTCGCTGCCGATACCGAGCAGCCGGCATGCCTCGTCATTGACGAACGTGGTGTTTCCCGACGTGTCGGCCGCGAGCACTCCCTCGCCGATGCCCTGCAGCACCGCCGCCTGTGTGCGCACCAACTCGGTGATCTCGGCTGGCCGCAGACCCAATGTCAGCCCCCGCCACCGCCGGGCTAGAACCATCGAGCCGGCGACACCGATGAGCAGAAGAACGCCGCCCATCGCGGCAAGCACACGCAGGTTCTTTGAAAACTGGTCGTCAAACGACTTCGTGGAGATGCCGACGATGACCACCCCCAAAACACGACTGGAGCCGGGCTCCAGCACCGGCACTTTGGCGACCATCGCCCGGCCGAAAATGGTGGAATCGTGCGACACCCACTCCTGTCCGGCGACGGCCTGCGTGATGTCGGCATCGACATGGAGACCTAACCTATTGCGGTCGGGATCCGCAAGCCTGATGCCTTGCGTGCTGGTGACGACGACGAACCGCACGTGCGTGCGCTGCTCAACTCGTGACGCGACGCCCTGGATCGGACCGGACGCGAGTTCGTCGACCAGTGCGGGGTTTGCGCTCAGCGCAGCATCGTCGTAGCGCGAGATGTTGTTGATCACCGTCGGGGAGGAGGCCACCACGCGCGCGATATCCAACGCGTGAATGTGGTATTGGCTGTCCAGGCGCTGCCGATTGAACATAGCGAACAGCACTAACGCGGTGACCAACGTCATCGTCACGATGACGAGCTGCAACACCAATACCTGGGTGGCGAGTCGCAAGTCGATGCGACCCTTGGCGGCCATAAAAAGACCCTACCGCGCCGGTGAGCACAATGCGAAAAAGTCCGGAACGTTTGTCGCGCTTTGCCGTCAACGGCGCGGACTCAACGCGTCACTGGGCTCTGTTCATCATGGGGCAGGTGGCCGGCATCCCATCGGGACCCATCCGGCCCGACATCCGGCCGTCACGGTCGCCGTCGCCGGCCCACCCGCCAGCCACGAAGAACCCGGCAAAGAAGATCACCGCAACGACAAAGACCACACCGGCGACGATGGCTACGATCGCCGCCGCTTGGCCGAGTCGACTGGTCCGCTCATTGTCGTTGTCATACAGGCCTTCTTGCGTCACGCTCGCCGGTTGGGCTGGTTCCGTCATGTCTGGCATGATGTCGCACACCATCCGGTGGAGGTAGGGACCATCGGCCCTAAAAGCGCGGGGGACCGGCGGATCACCGACTCCCTGCTCAGTTCGTCGGGAAGTCGCCTACCATCAGCCCATGCGCGGCTCGAAAATCCTGATCACAGGTCCGACCGGTCAACTCGCCATGCCCGTCGCCCGGGCGCTGGCGGCCGAAAACGAAGTGTGGGGTATCGCCCGCTTCACCGATCCCGCCGCGCGAGAGAGCTTGGAGAAGGCAGGGGTTCGTTGTCAGACGGTCAACCTGGCGGCTGGTGACTTCGAAGGTCTGCCAAGCGATTTCGAGTACATCCTGAACTTGGCGGTCGCCAAAAGCGGGCACTGGGACAAAGACCTGGCGACTAATGCGGAGTCGGTCGGCCTGCTCATGGCGCACTGCCGCGGCGCGAAAGCCTTCCTGCACTGTTCGTCTGCCGCGGTCTACGACCCGCCCGACGACAACCCTCGCGCTGAGGATGCCGCCTTGGGCGACAACCACAAATTTCTGTTCCCCACCTACTCGATCTCCAAGATCGCCGGGGAGGTCGTCGCCCGGACCGTGGCGCGAGTTGTCGGACTGCCCACCGTGATCGCCCGGCTCAACGTCCCCTACGGCGACAACGGCGGCTGGCCGTTTCACCACATGGAGATGATGCTGGCCGGGATCCCCGTCCCGGTCCCGCTCGGTGAACCCGCCCGTTACAACCCCATCCACGAAGACGACATCATCGCGACCATCCCGAAGCTGCTGGAGGTGGCGTCGGTGCCGGCAACCACGGTCAACTGGTGCGGCGACCAGACCGTAAGCCTGCAGGACTGGTGTGGCTACCTGGGCGAGCTTGTCGGCAAGGAGCCGGTTTTCGAGGTGAGTGGGCGAGCGCTGCGCGGTAATCCCACCGAAGTTGATCGGATGCATGAGCTGATCGGCGGCACGCGGGTCGACTGGCGTGACGGGTTGCGCAGGATGGCGGCCAAGTTCCATCCGGAGCTGGTCGCGCCATCGGGCTGATCACAGATGCGCCAAGACCCGCTCTGCGAACACCTCGGGGATGCTCTCGGTGCATGAAATGCCCGCCAGGGACGTCCTCGACGATGTACTCGTTGGTGAATATCCGTGCGGCTCCCCGATAATCCGATGGCTCGGCGACTGGATCGTCAAGGCCGGCAAAGGCAACCACCGGTGCGGTGATTCGCGTCTTCAGTGATGCGCTGGGGATGGGGGAGAGTTTTCGGTAGTAGCCGAACGCCGCGTTCAAGCTGGCCGGGTTGGAGAAGCTGGCCCGGACGGCGTCGAACTCCTGTGGATCGGGTTGCCAGGTCGGGGGACCATCGCCGATAGATTGCGGGTAGCGCCGCGAAATCGTTGCGCGCGAAACGCTTTGGTGCTCCCGGCAATTTGTATGCCGCGAAGTGGCGCACACCCCAGAGCTTCTTCAGCGACGGCTTGAGCGCCGCCGGGTGCGGAATGCCGATCACGAACAGCTTCTTCACGCGATCTGGGCCGATCGCGGCTGCGCCGTATGCGGCTGCGGCGCCCCAGTCATGCCCGATGAGGACGGCGTCACGGGCGCCAAGCGTTTCGACCAGCGCCAGCGGGCCGCGCGCCAAGGTCTCTTGGTCAGCGTCGCGGGGCGGGATTGCGCTGGGGTGGTAGCCACGCATAAAAGGGCTGACCGCGCGGAAGCCTGCAGCGGCGCTGCGTGGACGAAGGTCGTCCCAGGTGTGCGCGGTGTCAGGAAACCCGTGCAACATCAGCACGAGCGGTCCCGAGCCCTCTTCCAGATAGGCGAATCTCAGCCCGTTCGCTTCGACGAAAATCTCATGGGCCGTGGCTTGGGGACACTACGCCTGCGGCTGAGCACCGGGTCCGTTGGGCGGTTCAACATCGCCGAGCTTTGGTAGCGGACCCGAGCAAACGGAAAAGTTCCGAACCTTGAACGGTTCGGAACTATCCGCTGCGTTACGACGTCAAGCGCCTCGGGTGTAGCGGGTCAAGAATCCGATCGCGGCAACTCCTAAGACCGCACCGATGACCCCCCACAGCACCAACTGGAAGACCATCGACCCCAAGAACCAGCCAAACGTCATCCCGATGTAGAGAGCCCAGATCAGACGGAAAACGCTCCAGACCGCAAGTGCCGCCGCGCCGATCCCGATGTACAGGCTGCGTTGCCGATCGACGCGATTGATCTGCTCTTCGATGCTGGCCGGTACGATCTTCATTTCTTACTTCCTTTCATGAGGCGCCGCCCCGATGGCGTCGTCGATGCGCTAAGTACAGACGGCGCAATCGGCTACCGATCCCAATCACGTCCGCCCGCGTCGACCCAATATGGGCGTCACCGAGCGCGCCATGCTTGCCGATGTGTGCACCGAACCTACTGCGGGCCAGCGGTTTTCACGCTGTGAAAGCTTCAGCCATGCGGGCTGGCCGAGGTGATTTCGCAATTCGGTCCGATGTGATCGCGGCTGCTCGTCCCGCTTAATGCAGTAAGTCAGACACCTTACGACTGGGGCAACATGGTCGGAACGTAATCTGGTTCCCCGCCCAATTGCGGCGCCGACTTTAATATCGCCACATGGTGCGTCATCTCGGTCAAATTCGACATGAGCTTTGAATTTCCTCATTGAGGAGCTGTGGCGCACCGCCGATCGTCTCGGTTTCGAAGCGATCTGGATTACGACCATTTCTATGGGCCAATGGAACACATCGATCCCACCTATGAGGGTTGGACCACGCTCGCCGCCATGGCGGTAGTGACCCGACGAGCGCGGATCGGCTGCCTGGTCTCCGGACGTGACGTACCGGAATCCGGCGATTCTGGCCAATATGACGGTCAGCGTGGACCACATTTCTCGCGGCGGGCTCAACTTCGGAATCGGTGCCGGCTGGCACGAGCACGAACACAAGGGATATGGGATCGAATTTCCCAGCCCCGCAATGCGGGTCGCGATGGTTGACGAGGCGCTGACGGTGATCCGCAGGCTTTGGACCGAAGCGTCGGTCACCTTTCAGGGACGATTCTTTGCCTGCGAGGACGCGCTGTGCGAGCCCAAACCCCTTCAGAGGCCACACCCGCCGATCGTGATCGGCGGCACGGAGCCCCGGATGCTGGGTGTCGTCGCACGCCACGCCGACATATGGAACATGCCAGGACACGAGGGGCCCGAAAGATGGGGCGCTGTCAATGCCCGGCTCGATAAGGCGTGTGCTGAAGCGGGGCGCGAACCCGCCGAGATCCAACGTTCGGCGCAGGTGTCGCTGCACCCGGCCGAACCCGGCCAAGTCGATGAGCAGCTTGCGTTGTTACCCGGATTCCAGGAACTCGGCTGCGAGCACATGGTGCTGGCGTTTCGAGAGCCACCGACGATGGAACTACTCGAACGCTGCCTCGCGCTCAGGTGATCGCCGCAGTCGCCCCGTCTGACGCCCAACGACGATCGCAGTGCCGCCAAGACGGCGGCGCTGCTGCGAAAGCGGCAGCCGGGTTTGTAACCTTGCCGTGAATGCTGCGCTGCCCGATAAACCAGCCAACTGGCGCTCACAAGGGGACTGCGATGGGACGGAATGTCGGCCCGTACCTGGTGGTGGCCGGAATTGTTGTCGTGCTGTTGGGCCTCCTGGTGTGGGCAGGTGGACTGTCTTGGTTCGGTCGGCTACCCGGCGATATCCGGATCGAGCGCGGGAATGTGCGCATCTATATCCCGGTGGTCTCGATGCTGCTGATCTCGGCCGTGGCGACGTTAGTGCTCTCGGTGATCCAATACCTGTTTCGGCGCTGACGGCGGGCCGGCGGTGATCGTTCGAAGACAGCCGCCGTTTCCTCGGCACTGGACATCTCGGGCGATCTACCCTTCACGAACGGGCGCCGCTGAACGGGAGGTGAGCGGGATGAATATAGTGGCACGAGTGGTCCTGGTGCCCATCGCCGTGCTGACGTGGACGGTGTCCTCCCAGGCCGGACTCGCCGGCGCCGACCCGCCACCCACTCAAGTGATCACGACGGTGGCGGTCGGGCCCAGTGGTCAACCGATCAACGGTTACCAAGAGTCAGCCCCGCAGGGCAACGTCGTCGCCGTCAACGAGTGCACGACGCCGTCACCCTCGGCGGTGGCGAACAACGTCTACTACTGTTCGCCCAGCGCGGCCGGAGCCGGCACCTGTTGGCCGTCGACGCCCGGATCGCTGTTGTGCGTGGACGATCCTTGGGACAAGCGCCTGCATCGGGTGAGCTATGACGGGGTGCTGCCCGCGGTGCAGCCGATCCCGACGCCAGACCCGTTCGCGCTGGTTCTCGACGACGGCACCCGCTGCCTGCTCCGCAACGGCGGCGCCTGGGGCGGGCGCGCCGACGGATACGTCGGCGTCTACGGCTGCGGCGATCCGCACGCCAACCTCTCGGTGCTGTGGCTGCCCAGCCAGGGCGCCGGAAGCTGTATCGACCGCTCGTCGGCGGTGTGGACGGTCAAGGTCGGTCAACTCGGCGCACCGGATGCCGCGTTTCCGCCACCCCAGACCCGCGCGGTGACCAGCGCCTGGCTCGCCGGAGGCAGGGCCGGCGAGTAACTCGGTTCTGCTATCACCCACCTATGTCAGCTCCCGGACACGAGATCACCAACGTTTCCGACACCGGCCGCTGGACCGCACTGCACCGGGCCACCGAAATGGCCCGCCCCGACGCGCTGTTCCGCGACCCGCTCGCCGGGCGCCTCGCCGGTGACCACGGCCGCGCCATCGTCGCCAGCGTCCCCCGGTCGACGCGCAACGGTTGGTGGCTTGTCGCCCGCACCAAGATCATCGACGACGCCTTCGCCGAGGCGATCGCCGACGGCTGCGACCGGGTCCTGAACCTGGCCGCCGGTCTGGACACTCGGCCCTACCGGCTGGAGCTTCCGCCCCGAACTGACGTGGGTGGAGGCGGACCTGCCGAAGTTGCTCGAGGAAAAGACGCGGTCGCTGGCCGACCAGGTGCCGCACTGCCGGCTGACCCGCGCCGCCGTCGACCTGGCCGACCCGCAGGCCCGAGACGCCCTTCCTCGACGATGCCCTGAACGGTGCGAGCCGGGCGCTGGTGCTGACCGAGGGCTTGTTGATGTACCTCGAGGACAGCGACGTCGCCGCGCTCTCCGCGGCGATCAAGCGACCAGAGGTCACCTCGTGGTTGTTCGACTTCGCCTTGCCGGGCCTGACGACGATGCTTAACAAGAAAATGACCGACCTGTGGCAGAACGCGCCGTTCAAGTTCGCCCCTGAGAACGGCTTGGCCTACTTCGAGGACCTCGGGTGGCGAACGGTTGAAGCGGAATCGCTGTTCGAGGCTGCCCACCGGCTCCACCTGTTGCCGATGTTAATGCGCCCGCTGACCTGGCTACCGTAGCCCGACCTCCGTCACCCCAGCAACAGCCGTTTCAGCGCCGCCGCGCTGATGAGCCACTGAACGAGGCTCGCCTACCAGACGCGGATCCAGTCGACGAGCATGTCCGCCGGATAGCTTCCCGGCCCGGGATCGCCGCCGCCCGAACCGGCGACCGCGAGGTTGAACACCGGAAACACGGTATAGCCGGGGCCATTGAACGGCCAGTCCGGAAGCGAGCTGGCCGGCACGTCAAAATACGGTTGCGCGCCGTCGACATAGTCTTTCCAGAAGCGGATGCCGGCCTCGTCCCACTGGGTACGCCACGTGTGCCAGGCGCTGTCCACGGCGATGTTATGTGTCTTCCATTCGCCGCCGTTCGCTTTCGCGTGAACGGTGGTGGCCGAGGGCCAGTTGCCGTTGCCGTACCACTCCATGACGTCGATTTCGCCCTGATCGTCGTTGCCCAGCCAGTAGGCGGGCCAGGCACCGGCGGTCAGGCAGTTGAGCTTGATCCGTGCCTCCCAGGTATGGCCGACGCCCCCCCGCCAGAGGCTTTGCACCTTGCCGCTGAAGTAGGTGGGGCCATCCTTGGCGGCACGCAGCACAAGGTTGGAATTGCCATCGAGGAACACGTTGTGGCGATCGTCGCGGTACTGCCCGATGTTCTCCGGCCGCTCCCAGTACGTCGGATCCTTGATCGTCTCGCGGGCCTTCGCCACGGCCCATTTCGCCGGATCGGGGGCCGAGCCGGCCGGTCCGTCGAATCCGTCCTGGAAGATGTAGGTCCCGGTCTGGCCGCTTGGCGCGGCCGGCGGAGGCATTCGACCCGGTCGCGACGGGTAAGCCCGGGCCTGGGGAATCGGCAGTGCAGCTGCCAGCACGCCGATCCCGGTGGTCAGCATCATGCGGCGGCGGTCCATCTCCGGCATAAGTAAGGGACGATAGCAGCCCGCGGCGGCCGGAGCCGAAACGGCAATTCTGTCAGTGCCCGCCGTTAAGGTTCGGGTCGCCGGCAAGCCGGCACGGACGACCGCGCGGCAGTGGCTGAAGGATTACGCCCAGAAATTCACGGCTAATTCTCAACCACAAGGATGGTTTGGTCTCAGGAATGGCTGGGCATTCTGAGACCACGAACCTATAACCCACTGTCGCGGCTTTTGCAGGTTGCACTGAGAGGAGTTGACGATCGTGGCGAATACATCAGAAGCGACGGTTATTTTCCTTCAGTCCCATCCGGCATGGGCCGCGGCTCAGCGTCAAGCCCGCGAACGCAGCGAAGCGATGCGCCGCCACCCGTCCTTTCTTGCCCGCCAGCGTGGTGCGGCTTCGGGTGGCGAGAGCATACCCCTTATCCGCGACTTGAAGGTCTACTCGAGCACTGACACTCCCGCCTGGATATTCCTGAGGGAATTGCGGTAAACGGGTGAACTCGGCTGCTCCGTCGAGAGATATCCCAGCGGCGAACCGCTGAGCTGATGAGCTTTCCGCAGCCTTCGGCATTAATTCATTCCAATTGGGCTGCGGCGCTTTACTTGAGCCGGCGCCTTCTACCACGTTAAGTAGTAGGACTTTGGTGGGAGAAGCAGATGTCCGGCAACTCGCCTTCAGTCAGTGCGCAACGTTCACTCACCGTGGCCGTGATCGCGTTCGCGCCGCGGCGTTGAGTTTGCATGGCTTCGATCATTTTCGCCGCGGCATGACGGCATCACCGCCGCGATCATGATCGGCGGGACGATCCAGGCGATCCTGGTAGCGGTCGCCGTCGTCCTGGTACTACGCCACCACTCCCGGGCTTCCGAGGCCGCGACCGCTGTTGGCTTCGGAAGCGCCGCGCTGTTCGCTACGCACATGTGCTGCCCACCTTTCTGCCACGCTTTCAAGACAGTTTCACCACCGGGCCGAGGATCAACGTGAGCTGGTTCTCGTGGCTGACCGCCGTCGGAGAGATCGGGGCCGGGCTACTCGTTGGTTTGCGAGCGCGGCGGCGCTGCCCGGTCGTCAAGGACGCGGCCCCCATCCTCGGCGGCAACGCTTAGTCGCAACGCCGAGCCGTCGGCATAATTCTTTTGTGCCGCAAATACACCGAGCCAAGGCGCTCGCCAACCCAGCTCAGCCACATAGCGCGCTCGTTCACGAGCTGGAGCGCTATATCGAGGCGCACAATCCGGACCTGACCGACGTCAACGTGGTGAGCGTGACGGACACGGGTCAGGCCGACACGAGCCACAAGCCCGTGCGCCACTGGTACCACGTCACCTACGAGGCGTGAGCCGCGGCGCCCCGACGATCGATCAGAGCTTGCCGGCCACGAAGTCAGCGGCCCGATTGGCCATGCCTGCGTCGATGTAGGCGCTGGCGAGATGTTGGGGCCAGTTCTCTTTCCACGTGTTGGGGTCGGCTGGGTTGCAGATGGGGTCGGCGCCGTGACACAACTCGATGGTTCTGTCGTTGTAAGTCGGGTTGAAGTTGGTGATCGGACCCACCCACTGGCTTCCGTTACCGAACAGTGCGACCGCTGCGATGTGCTGATCGATGCCGGGAGGAAGTGGGCTGTCGAAACCGAACGCGCTGATGGGCGCCGCGAGCACCACGTCGGTGACGGCCGCTCCGAGCGAGTAGCCGCCCAGCACCAGTCGGGTGTCGGGGCAATTGTTGACCATGTCCTGAATGTGGTGGCTCATGTCATTGGCGCCGACATCGATCTGCGTGTCGGCGGGGTACCTCACGGCGTAGACGCCGATGTTCTTATTGCCGGCCTTGGACTGCAGCGCGTTGACGAACGCAGCGCCGAGTGCGCCGGTACCGGGTGGCTCGAGTCGGCCGCGGGCGAAGACGACCTGCACCTGCGGGCAGTTGGCAGCGGCCGCGCTGGGCAGCTGGGAAAACGTCACCGCGGTTGGTAACGCGAACGCGGCCGCGGTGACGATCACGGCGAGGCCGACATCAACAAATTTGCGGGCACGCACAGCACGATGGTAAAGCGATCGCGACTTAGCCGCTGGCCAAACTGATCTGCCGGGATCGGCCGCCCACACAACCGCCCAAGGGAGTGCCGGGCAAGCCCCGACCACCCCGTCACCGCCACCGGACCGGCGGATAGGTTTTTAGCTCATGAGCAGCACCGACACCGGATTCACCGAGCGCCTATTCGCGCTGGCCGAGCAAGTGCAGGGATTTATGCCCACCGACGAGGGACGCGCGCTCTACGCGGCCGCGCTGCGATACCTGCACGGCGGCATCGGTGTGGAGATCGGCACGTATTGCGGCAAATCCACCCTGTTGCTCGGTGCGGCGGCGCAGCAAACCGGCAGCGTGGTCTTCACGATCGACCACCACCACGGATCGGAAGAACACCAGCCCGGCTGGGAATACCACGATGCCTCGCTGGTCGACCAAGTCACCGGTTTGTTCGACACGCTGCCGACATTTCGTCGCACGCTCGACGCGGCGGGACTTGACGAGCACGTCGTCGCGATCGTGGGCAAGTCGCCCCTTGCGGCCAAGGCATGGCGATCACCGCTGCAGTTTTTGTTCATCGACGGCGGCCACAGTGAGACGGCCGCAACTCAAGACTTCGACGGATGGGCGAAATGGGTAGCCGTCGGCGGCGCGCTGGTCATCCACGACGTGTACCCAGACCCGAGGGACGGTGGCCGACCTCCGTACTACATTTACTGCCGCGCGATGGACTCCGGCATGTTCCAGGAGGTTGCCGCCACCGGGTCGCTAAGGGTGCTCGAGCGGGTCAGCGGGCAGCTGGGAGAGCGGATCTAAACAAGATCCGGTTCGCGGCCGGGCCCGATAGCAAGGCATTCGCAATCGAAGTCGGTCTGCAGACCCATCGGTAATCCATCGCCGCGGAAAAGACCAGCGCCCGCGGTGGTATCCGACAGTGCATCTGCCGCCAGGATCGCCGCCGCTCCCGTCCACGTGGTGCGCTCCTCGGGCCACCGTTTGCCGTCCGCGAACACCAAACCCGTCCAATAGGAGCCGTCTTCTTCGCGGAGATGCTGCATCGCGGCGAACTGTCGGTGGGCCGCTAAGCGCCGGCCGATGGCATCCAGCGCCATTACCAGTTCGCACGTTTCGGCGCCGGTGACCCAGGGGCGATCGCCCACGCACCGGATGCCCAGACCGTCGACCACGAAGTCGTCCCAGCGTTCATTGATTCGCGCGACCGCTGCCGGGCCCCGCAACGCACTACCGAGGATGGGGTAGTACCAGTCCATCGAGTAGCGGTCCTTTTCGGCGAACGCCTCCGGATGCGCGGCGATCGCGTGGCCCAACCGGCCGAGTGCCAGCTCCCACTCGGGCTGCGGCTCCCCAACGAGCGCGGCGAGTGCCAGTGCGCACCGGATGCTGTGGAACACGCTGGCGCAGCCGGTCAGCAACGCCTCCGGGACAGGTCCGATTCCGCTTCGCGCCCAACAGATTTCGCCGTAGCCGACCTGCAAATCGATGACGAAATCAATTGCCTTGTAGACCACCGGCCACATCGCAGCGGCGAAGGATTCGTCACCGGTGACCAACACGTGATGCCACACGCCGGTGGCGATGTAGGCACAGAAGTTGCTGTCGCTGTTGGCATCTTCGACAGTGCCCGCGCGCAACTGGATGGGCCAGGAGCCGTCGGCTCGTTGGGTGCGTCGATTCCAGTCGAATGCAGCCCGCGCCGCGTCGAGCAGTCCGGCCGTGGTGAGTGCCATCGCGCACTCCACGTGGTCCCACGGATCGGTATGGCCCCCCTCGAACCAGGGGATGGCTCCGGATGGTTCTTGGACGGCGGCGATGGACAGCGCGGTTTGCCGGCATTGCTCGGGACTGAGAACGCCCGGAACCGATGGCGGGTTAGACCGATGCAACTGAATATCCCAGATCTGCGTCGCTCACCGTGTTTTGGGGCAGCTGCCGCTTGATGAAGTACATCGCAACGCTCTTACCCACCAACGGATTGAGCAGCGACTCAGCCAGCTGGGTCAGCTTCGGCCGCTGCATCAGATCCCAGACCAGAAGTTTGTGGTAGGCGGCCACTGCACGGTGGTTGGTGTTAGACACTCCCACAGCGCATTTCAACCACCAAAAGGGGGAGTGCAATGCATGAGCGTGATGGACATGAGCCAATTCCATTCCGCCGCGGGCTATCTTCGCGCGTAGCTCAGTGGCCCGGTAGATCCGAACGTGACCCCCCTCGTTGCTGTGATACTCGTCGGAAAGTAGCCAGCACACGCGTTCGGGGAACCAACGCGGCACACTGATCGCGAGTGTGCCACCAACTTTCAGCACCCTGATCAGTTCCGCGATAGCGGTGTCGTCCTCTGTTACGTGTTCGAGAATTTCGGAGGCGATAACGCAGTCGAATGTGTGGTCGGCATATGGCAAGCTGAGCGCGTCACCACGAACCACCTTGGCGGATGCCGCGGCGGGCGCCTCACCGGACTCGGCCATTGCCCGCAGCATGGTGTCTAGGGACCGCAGTTCTGCAGCGTCGCGGTCGAAAGCAACGATGTCGGCACCCCGGCGGTACGCTTCGAAGGCATGCCGGCCGGCTCCACAACCTACGTCGATGACCTTGCTGGACGGCCCGATGCCAAGCCGGTCGAAATCGACTGTCAGCATTGCGGCTCGCCATCGACGCCCGCGTTGCGCGCGATGGCCCGCTCATAGACCCGCACCGTTTGCGTGGCCACGGCTTCCCAGCTGAACACGTTGACTGCTCGTGCTCGGCCCGCCGTTCCCAGACTGTGCCGCTTTTCCGGCGAGTCCAGAAGCTCACCGATCGCGCGAGTGAGCGCATCGACGTCGGCAGGCGGCACCAGTGCGGCACAGCTGCCGTCGGTGCCGAGGACTTCGGGCAGTGCGCCCACTCGACTCGCGACGATGGGGGTACCACTGGCCATCGCTTCCACCGCGGGCAGCGAAAACCCTTCGTAGAGCGAGGGAATGCAGGCCACTTCGGCCGAGGCCAGCAAAGCGGCCAGGTCGGCGTCGGACAGTCCGCTGGTGATGTGGACGATGTCGGAGATTCCGAGTTCGGCGATGAGCTTGTGGGTAGGACCGTTCGGTTCGACCTTGGCGACGAGCCGCAATTCCAGATCGCGGCTGGTGCGCAGCCTGGCGACCGCGTGAAGCAGGGTGCGCACACCCTTCAGCGGGGTGTCGGCGCTGGCGGTCGCGATGACTCGGCCCGGTTGCCGTGGGCGCGATCCCGGATTGAACAGCTCGGTGTTCACTCCCAAAGGCACCACGTGTAGCTGCTGCGGTGAGACGCCGAAATCGGTGATGATGTCCGCGGCCGATGACGACGAGACCGTCAACAGGTCCGGGATCTGGCGTGCCACCTGTTGCTGCATGGCGGAAAAGCCATACCAGCGGTGCACCAACGGTTTTCGCCACCACCGCGCCGCGGCGAGGTCGAGCACGCGATCGCGGGTGATGGGGTGGTGCACGGTGGCCACCACCGGCAGGCCGGCGTCGGCAATGGTGAGCAGTCCGGTGCCCAGGCTCTGGTTGTCGTGCACGACGTCGAAATCGCCCGTGCGGTCGGCCAGTAACCGGGCCACTCGCAAGGTGAACGTCCGCGGTTCGGGGAAGCCCGCAGTCCACACCGTGAAAAGTTCCAATAGATCGATCGCGTCGCGAATTTCGCTCGGTCGCGGCACCCGGAAGGGATCGGGCTCGCGGTACAAATCAAGGCTCGGGACTTGGGTCAGCCGCACCCGAGGATCGAGCAGGTCTGGATACGGCTGGCCGGAGAAAACCTCGACATCATGACCGAGTTCCACTAGACCGTGGCTGAGGTGGCGCACGTAGACGCCCTGTCCGCCGCAATGGGTTTTACTACGGTAGGACAGCAGGGCAATTCGCATACTCAACTCTTCTTTGCTGACAACCGACCGCGCAACGGCGCCGAATCCTCGCGGTCAACGGACTCCCGAACTCCGTGACAGCAAACTGGACATGTGTCCAGACTATAGTTCGATCACCTAATCGAGCGCAACGAGCTTGCGGTCTAGTCAGTCGCACCGGGGAGTCGGGACAATTATTGCCCGCCTCGCAGCGCCAACGCTCCGGTACGCACCGCATCGCCGAAATTATCGCTGTGAGGCGGGCACATCGAACCCGGGCTTCCGCCGCGTCTGGCGGATAGGCCAAGGCAGCGTCCACCGGTTTTGTTACCATCGCGCGGTGCATGGACGGCGATCGGTTTCCCGGCGCGACGTTCTGAGGTACGCCGCACCGATACTCCTAGGCCTGGGGACGGCAGCCGCACCCGCCAATAAGGCATCGGCCGCCGACATAAGGCTGATCGATTTCGCCGAGCGCAGGATCGCGCCGGCGGAGATCAAAGCGGCTGGCTATAGCGGAGTGGTCAACTACGTCTCGGAGCCGCGACCGGGCTCGCACTTTGAGGCCAAGCCCATCACCAGGGAGTACGCCGACTCGCTGCGCGCAGCGGGCCTTCAGATCGTCAGCAACTTCCAGTACGGCAAACCCGGCTGGCCTGACCCTTCGGATTACACCCGCGGCTATGACGGCGGCGTCGCCGACGCGCACACGGCCATGGGGCTGCACAGCGCGGCGGGGGGCACCCCTTCGGCGCCCATTTTCTTCAGTATCGATGACGACATCGACGCCAACACTTGGAATAACGTTGCGATTCAATGGTTTCGGGGAATCAATTCGGTGCTGGGCGTCGACCGAACCGGCATCTACGGGCATGCCCAGGCGTGCGGGTGGGCGATCCGGGACGGGGTCATCGGAAACTCCAGCACGCCGGGGCACCGGTGGGCATGGCAGACCAAGTCCTGGTCGCACGGGGAGCGGGAACCGATGGCGGTGCTGTATCAGGCCGTCGTGAACAGCCCGTCGAACCCCAGTCCGCTGTTGGGTGGGATCAACGTGGATATCGACGATGTCCTGGCGCCCGACTTCGGCCAGTGGGACTACCCACGCTGACCTGAACGACGACACCCCGCGAACCGATGGCTCGCGGGGTGTCGTCGTTGTTGACGGGCGTTACTTCAGGTCGAACCGGTCGGCGTTCATGACCTTGACCCAGGTGGCGACGAAGTCCTCGACGAACTTCCCCTCGTTGTCGTCCTGGGCGTAGACCTCGGCCAGCGCGCGCAGCACCGAGTTCGACCCGAATACCAGGTCGTTGGCGGTGGCCGTCCATTTCAGCTGGCCCGACTTGCGGTCGACCACCTCGTAGACGTTCTCCGCCGACTCGGACACCCGCCACGCGTTGTCCATGTCCACCAGATTGACGAAGAAGTCGTTCGTCAGGACGCCGGGCCTGTCGGTAAACACGCCGTGCTTGCTGCCGCCGTGGTTGGCATTGAGCGCACGCAGGCCACCGACGAGCACCGTCATCTCCGGACCGGTCACGCCCAGCAGGTAGGCCCGCTCGTGCAGCAGCTGCTCGAGCGGCGCCTTCTCACCGGCGCGAATGTAGTTGCGGAACCCGTCGGCCCGCGGTTCGAGCACTGCGAACGACTCCACGTCGGTGTTCTCCTGGGTGGCATCGGTGCGCCCCGGCGCGAAGTGCACGGAGATCTCGTAGCCGGCGTCTTTGGCCGCTTTCTCCACCGCCGCGGAACCTGCCAGCACGATCACGTCGGCCAGCGAGATCTTCTTGCCACCCGACGTCGATGCGTTGAAGTCGTGTTGGATCTTCTCCAGCATGGGCAGGACCTTGTCCAGCTCGGAGGGCTCGTTGACCTCCCAGTTGCGCTGCGGCTCCAGGCGCAGCCGCGCCCCGTTGGCGCCGCCCCGTTTGTCGGTGCGGCGGAAGCTCGACGCCGCAGACCAGGCCGTCTTGACCAGCTGCGGCACCGACAGACCCGATTCGAGCACCTTCTTCTTCAGCGCGGCGACGTCCCTGTCATCAACCAGCTCGTGGTCGACCTCCGGAACCGGGTCCTGCCACAGTTGCGGCTCGGCAATCCATGGCCCCAGGTAGCGGCTGATGGGTCCCATGTCGCGGTGCAGCAGCTTGTACCAGGCCTTCGCGAACGCCTCGGCCAGCTCTTCGGGGTGGTCCAGCCAATGCCGCGTGATGTCTTGGTAGATCGGCGATTCGCGCATCGAGATGTCGGTGACCAGCATCGTCGGGGCGCGACCGGGCCCGCCGAAGGGGTCGGGGATGGTGCCGGCACCCGCGCCGTCTTTTGCCACGAATTGCCACGCATCGCCGGGGCTCTTGGTCAGCTCCCACTCGTACCCGTACAGGGTCTCCAGGAAGGTGTTGTCCCACTTGGTCGGGGTGGGCGTCCAGACCACCTCCAGACCGCTGGTGATGGCGTCCTTGCCCACGCCGGTGCCAAACGAGCTCTTCCAGCCCAACCCCTGTTGTTCGATCGGCGCCGCCTCCGGCTCGGGGCCGACCAGATCGCCGCTGCCGGCGCCGTGGGTCTTGCCGAAGCTGTGCCCGCCAACGATGAGTGCGGCGGTCTCCTCGTCGTTCATCGCCATGCGACCGAACGTCTCGCGGATGTCGATGGCCGCGGCGACGGGATCCGGCTTGCCTTCCGGGCCCTCCGGGTTGACGTAGATCAAACCCATCGTGGTCGCACCGTAGGGCTGGGCGAGGCTACGCTCGCCCGAGTAGCGCTTTTCGGTGCCCAGCCAGGTGTCCTCTTCGCCCCAGAGGATCTCTTCCGGCCCCCAGACGTCTTCGCGGCCGAAGCCGAAACCGAAGGTCTTGAATCCCATCGACTCCAGCGCACAGTTGCCGGCGAAGATGATCAAGTCCGCCCAGGAGATCTTGTTGCCGTACTTCTTCTTGACCGGCCACAGCAGCCGGCGCGCCTTGTCCAGGCTGACATTGTCCGGCCAGCTGTTGAGCGGGGCGAAGCGCTGCATACCCTGCCCGCCGCCGCCGCGGCCGTCGAAAATACGGTAGGTGCCCGCGGCGTGCCAACTCATCCGGATGAACAGGCCGCCGTAGTGGCCGTAGTCGGCGGGCCACCAGTCCTGTGAGGTGGTCATCACCGAGATCACGTCCGCCTTGAGCTCTTCGGGATCGAGCTTGGCGAACTCCGCGGCGTAGTCGAAGTCCTCGCCAAGCGGATTGCCCTGGGGGTTGTGCGGTTGCAGCGTCGAGACGTCGATCTGATTGGGCCACCAGTCCCGGTTGGTCAGCGGCGCATGGGATTTCGGCTGGGGTGACGGGATGGCCGGGTTTTCGCTCTCGCTGTTGCTCGCCGTCTTGCTGCCTTCGTGCGGCGGACGGCTTTCAGAGATATCGGATGACACAACATTCCTTTCTTCGGAGTGATTGGGCTGTAATCACGAATCAGCAGGCGAACAGTCGGGGCACAGGCCCCAATAGATGACTTCGGCCTCGTCGAGCATGAAGCCATCAAGACCGTTGTCGTCGTCTGAGGGAGTGAGGCACGGCGCCTCTCCGACGGCACAGTCGATGTCGGCGATGACCCCGCACGACCGGCATACGATGTGGTGGTGGTTGTCGCCGACGCGCGACTCGTAGCGGGCCACCGAACCTGACGGTTGAATGCGCCGAACCAAGCCGGCCGAGGTCAGGGCGTTGAGTACGTCGTATACGGCTTGTCGCGAGACGTCGGGCAGCGCGACGCGCACCGCCGAAAAAATCGTCTCGGTATCGGCATGTGGATGGCCGGCAACCGCCTCCAGAACGGCGACCCGGGGCCGCGTCACTCGTAGGTCGGCCATCCGCAACCGTTCTGCGTACTCGGCCGTTGAGGACACCGCACCAATATGACGCACTTATCTGGAACGAGTCAAGACTTTCTTGTGAAGCAGAACACACAAGCAGGTAACGAATCAGCGCTGTCACTCGAAGACGGCGGAGCCGGCGCAATTGCGGCGAACGTTGCCTTCAATGCGCTGCCCTTGCGCCATTGATCCCAGCTGAGCGTCCAGTCGCCGTTCTGCGCCACGGTCAACGGCGGGCCCCCGCTGTTGCGGACCTCCACCACGTCACCGGGCACCGAGAAGTCATAGAACCACTTCGCATTGTCGGCGTTGAGGTTCAAGCATCCATGCGACATATCCCGATGACCCTGAGCCCATACCGTCGCGTCCAGCTCATGCAGGTAGATGCCATCGGTACTGATCCGGGTCGCGTAATTGATGGTCTCGCGATACCCGAGGCGGGAGTTCTTGGGCAACCCGAAAGTCGAGGAGTCCATCACCACCGGGTTGCCCTTGTCGAGCACGGTATAGACGCCTGGGGGAGTCCACAACGATATCGACTTCCCGCCGACGTTTTCGGTGCCGCCCATTCCCATGGAGGTCGGCATTGTCCGGACCAAAGCGCCGTTATTGAACACGCTGACCTGGTGGGTGGCGTCGTCGGCGATGGACACATGCGCCTCACCGATCTGGAATGATATGCGGGTGTCGTCTTGCCCGAATAAGCCGTCGCCCAAAGCAATTCCATAAATCTTGGCTTCGGCGCTAACCGTCGTGCCCGGTGCGTAGTAGTGCTCCGGTCGCCAGTGGGCGTTTTGGTCGTCGATCCAGAACCACGAACCCTTCCACCTTCGGGTTGGTGGTCACCGTCAGCTGTCGCTCGGCCGCCGCCCGGTCGGTGATCCGTTCGTCGAAGTGCGCCACGACCACTGTTCCGACGCCGTACGTGCCGCCATCGTGCAGCGCCGCCTCGGACGTCGTCGTGAACGACACCTTCGTCTGGTTGGATGGCTGCAGCGTCGAAAACGACGAGACTTGTTTGCCCGCAACGCCATTGGGACCCCGGCTGGTGACGGTCAGGGTATAGGTGTGTCCGTAGCCAAGCGGGACGGTCGGCTTCCACACGGTGTTGTCCGGGGTCATGACGCCCTGGATCGACTTGCCGTTCTCGTTGACCATCTGGACGTCGGTGAGTGTCCCCGAATCGGCCTTGACCATCACCGGAGCGACCGGGTCCACGTCATGCGCGCCCGGACCTGGTGTGATGGCGATTTGAGCTGGGGCAGCAGCTTTAGTGGCGTCCGCAGACCGCGAGCACGAGCCGTTCGAGCACCGGTTCAAGGCCACCACCAGGACGACGCCCCCGACCGCGGCCACCACCGCCGCCGCCAACGGCGGCCAGCGGTGCCGCTTGGCTCCCAGTCGCCGGGTCAACTGGTCGCCGCCATTGGGAGTGATCAAGCTGCCGAATCCTCGCTGTTGTTGGTTGGCCACTGTGTCAATGAGATATCCCTGCAGACAGGGTCCGAAACGTGGCGCGCCTCGGGCGCGAGCGGGAGAGGGATCATGGCGTCATGGCCGACGACGAACTCGACAATCTCTATTCCGTGCCGCCCGAGGAGTTCACCGCCGAACGCACCCGACTGAGCGCCGCGGCCAAGCGGCGCGGCGACACCGCCGCCGCGAAACTGATTTCCGCATCCCGCAAACCCACGACAGCGGCGTGGATCGTCAACCGACTCGCGCTTGGGCGCAAGGACACCAGGCGGCGCCTGGAAGACCTGGGGGACCGCCTGCGCGCCGCGCATGCGGCAATGGACGGCCCCCGTGTCCGTGAGTTGTCGGCCGAGCAACACAAGCTCGTCGACGAACTCACTCGCGCCGCGCTGGATACGGCCGACGTCAAGAACCCGTCGTCGACGCTACGTGACGATCTGACCAGCACGCTGCAAGCCGCCGTCGCCGATCCTGACGTCCGGGCGCGACTGGGCCGATTGACGCGTCCCGAGCAATGGTCGGGATTCGGCGGCTTCGGCGATGCCACACCGGTGTTCACGACAACCCGGAGCGCAACAGGGAACGATGAGCCCAAGCGATCGCAGCCGGCAACACGACCGGCGCGCGACGCTGCTGCGCCGCGACGGCTGGAGAAGTTGAAGGCGGCCGTCGCCGCGGCCGAGCGGGCCAAGGCAGAAGCCGACGACACGCTCTGCCAGCGGCAAGCGGACCGTGACGCGGCCCGGCGGCGCCGCGACGAAGCACGTGCGGCCCTGGCCACCGCCGAGCGCGCAGTGGACCGGGCCCAGGCCGACTACGACGAGGCTGAACGCGCCAGCCGTACTGCCGCGGAATCCGTTACGAAGGCGAAAGCGCACCTCAACGAGGCGTAAGCGGGCGCGCAGGAGCCGCCACCCCGTTTCCGGCTGGCTCAGCTGGGTATCAGCACAGCCGTGACTTCTTTATGGTTGGCCGATCGAGCCGAACTGCCTTGGGCGCCAAGCCGGCTTGACGAGGGCCCCCGCTCTGCCGACGTCATCGTCGTGGGTGCCGGCATCACCGGGCTGATGACGGCCGTTCTGCTGGCCCGCGCCGGTAGCGACGTATTGGTGCTGGAGGCCCGCACCGTCGGCGCCAACACCACCGGGAACACCACCGCCAAGATCAGCCTGCTGCAGGGCTCCCACCTGTCGAAGGTCCTGCCCAGGCACGGCAGGGACCTCGCGCGCGCTTACATCGACGGCAACCGAGAAGGCCAGGAGTGGGTGATCAACCACTGCCAGTCGCACGGCATAGCGGTGCAGCGCGAGGACGCGTACACCTATGCCCAGTCCGCCAAGGGGGTGCCGTCGGCGCGCCTGGAGCTCGAGGCGTGCCACGCGGTCGGCCTGCCCGCGGAGTGAGACGACGACGCCGACGTGCCGTTCCCGTACCACGGCGGAGTGCGGCTACCCAACCAGGCGCAATTCGATCCCATGCCCTTCCTGGATTCCTTGGCGACGGAGTTACTCGAGCGCGGCGGACGACTGGTCGAGCACACCCGGGTTCGGCGGGTGTCGTGGCGCGGCAAAGGCGTGCGCGTGCACGTCAACGATGCCGCGCAGCAGGACGTCGAGCTCGAGGCCGAGCAGCTGGTGCTGGCCACCGGCGTTCCGATCCAGGATCGGGGCGGTTATTTCGCGCGCGTGAAGCCAAGCCGGTCGTACTGTTTCGCGTTCAAGGTCCCCGGCAACATCACCCGGCCGATGATGATTTCCACCGACTCGCCGACACGCTCGGTGCGTTACGCCCCGGTCGCCGACGGGGAGCGGTTGATCGTGGGTGGAGCTGCCCACACCGTGGGACGCAAGAAGAGCCCGGCGAAGGCTCTCGACGAACTGTCCTCGTGGGCGCGCATCCACTATCCGGGTGCGGTGCAAACTCGCTTCTGGTCGGCGCAGGACTACACTCCGATCGACCAGTTGCCGTACGTGGGCCTCATCCTGCCGAACAACGAAACGATCTTTGTCGCAACGGGTTTCAACAAGTGGGGTATGACCAATGGCGCCGCGGCGGTGTTGGCGCTGTCCAGCCGCATTCTAGGCGGCCGGATGGACTGGGCCAGAGCGTTCGCCAGCTGGAGTCCGCACGAGCTGTCGGGACTGCCGACCGCCCTCCAGTTCAATGCCGAGGTGGGCTTCGATTTGGCGAAGGGCTGGATCACCCCGGTGACGCGCACCGGCCGGCGCAGCCCGGGCCCGGACGAGGGTGGCGTGGTGAGCGGGCTCCCGTGGGACCTGGAGGCCCGCTGCCGGATCGACGCCACCGAGCACCGCGTTTCGCCGGTGTGCCCGCACCTTGGTGGAGTCGTGAACTGGAACGACGCGGACAAAGCGTGGGAATGCCCGCTGCATGAGTCGCGGTTCGCTCCCGACGGCACCCCTGCTGGAAGGACCGGCCACCCGCGATTTGACCGCCTCGCACTGAAAGTTGTTGTCGCCGTTGGCGACCGCACCCAGCCGTGCAGTAATCAGCCCGGCTTCTGGTAAACGAGCCAGCGCAACTCGATCGGGGACTCTTCGCGTTCGACGTCGAACACGTCCAGGCCGCTGGCCCAGCCCTCGAACCAGCCAGTGGGCGGCCAAGCGCCCTGCCGTAAGTGGGCTTTCTCGTACTCGTAGGCGGAGTCGTCGGCGATCAGCTCAAGAGGCAGTTCGGCCGCGGCAGTGTTCACCTCGTCCCGGGTGAAGATCATGGTGTTGCACTGCTGACCGAACTCCACCGTGGCGTTGTCGGGCGCATAGCCTGGCCGTGGCAAGAAGGCGTTGAACACCAGCCGCCCTCCGGGGGCCAGGCAATCGGCGGCGAGTTCGAACAACCCGCGCAGCTCCTGAGTCGTCCGAAAGTCGGATACCACCTCCGAGAGCACGATCAGCTGGTATTCGTCGCGCACGCCGTCCATGGCCGTGAAAACGTCGCTCTGGATGACCCGAATACCTAGCGATTCGCTCTGCGCCTCCGAGCGCATCACGTCGGCGAACTTCGGCGTCATCTCGACCGCGTCCACCGGGTGGCCACAGCGGGCCAAGGCCACGGCGTTGCGCCCGGTTCCTGCGCCGATGTCCAGCACCCGATGGGTGGTGGGATCGGCGGCTTCCGCGGCCAGCGCCAACACCCGCGCGTCCGGCTCGGTACCGAACAACGGCGGCGGGCGGAAAGCAACCCACTGCTCGTAATCGGCCTCGATCGTCCGCCAGTCGGCGTGGACGCGGAAGTTCACGCCCGTCCCAAACGGAGCCTGGTAGGAGATGACGATGTCCGAGCGGGGGGAGGCCTTGAAGGCCTTCGTCAGCTCGGCCTCCAGAACCCTCCTGAGCTGCGCGGACTGTTCGGCGGTGTGCCAAACACCGAGGGTGGCACAGATGTTGGCACACAACTGGACGTACTCGTCTATCAAGCCGGGAACGGCCGGTAGTCTGACCTGCCCCTCGGCGATCGATCGACGATACAACCGCCTGATCGTCGCTTCACGCAGCATCGACGGATCGAAAGAGCCGGGAGGCGGATCCTGCACGAGAATCTTTTACACGACCTGACCCGCTTTGCACCAATGCGCGGGCGAATGCGCCGATCAGCCCGAGCGGGCGGCGTCTTCCAGGAGATCGGCGGCTTTTGCGGCGCTTTCGGCGGGTTTGGTCACGTGTGCTGCCACCTCGCCGGCACGAGCCGCGTAGTCCCCCGAGAGCAGGCAACGTAGATCGGCGGCCAGTGAATCCAGGGTCGATTCGGAAAACGGCCTGCCCATGCCGACACCTAGCTCGCTCACCGCGGACGCCCAGATCGGCTGATCGAGCCAGAGCCAGAGAACCAACATGGGAACTCCAGCGCGCATGGCCGCGGCGGTCGTGCCGGCGCCGCCGTGGTGCACGACCGCGCGGCAAGACGGAAAGACGGCACCGTGGTTGACCGCGTCGACGATTTTTACGTGGCTGGGATGCGGAAGATCAGTGAAATCGTTTGGGCCGCTGCATATCAACGCACGCTCACCTAACCGGGTGCAGGCCGCGATGATCACGGCGACGGTTTCATCGGGATATGTGACCGGCGTGCTGCCGAAGCCGAAGTAGATGGGCGGCGTTCCCTCCGCTATCCAAGCCAACACCTCGTCGTCGGCATCGGTGGGCATTGCCAGCGTCAGTGCGCCGACGAAGGGACGTCGGCGCCCTTCTTTAGCCCAATCGGCTGCCAGCCTGGGGACACAAAGTGCGTCGTAGGCCTGAACCTCCAAGACTTGCCGCGTCGACGGGCCGGTCGCTTCCGGCAAGCCAAGCGCATCCCGTTGCACGCCTTGGGCCACGTTCGTGATGTGGGACTGCAATGGGCCGAAATCCAACGCCTCGGCCGGAAAGAAGTGCAGCGCGGCGAACGGCATGTCGTAACGCGCTGCGACGTTGGTCGCGAGTTGCTGCTCGTTCATGCCGGCTACCAGCAGATCGGCGCCGTCCGCCAACTGCGCGAGCGTCGCGCTCTTCTCCGACCAAACTTGCGAAACCCTCTCCGTCACCTCAGGCAAGGCGCTCATCGGATCACCGACGTGACGGACGAAGTTGGTGGCCACGTTTATCCGTTCCCGCGTGTCAGGCCCATAGGCAACCGCAGCAACACCCGCCGATTCGACGAAGTCGAGCTTGTGGGGTGAGACCGCCATGCGCACATCGTGACCTCGGCAAAGCAGCTCGCGGCCAACGGCAGCGCATGGCTCGATGTCCCCCCGGCTGCCATAGCCTGCCAGCACAATTCTCATCAATAAGACCTAACTCGCGGTGACGCTACAGATCCAAGCAGAACAGGCTAGGTCGAGACGGCTCGGCACTGAGTCGTGGGTTGGATCTTGCCGTGGCGATACGGGCCAACTTACCGGCAAGCCGGCGCCGCCGATTCGCTGCAGTTCTTGGCACGGGTCACGCGGTGTCTGGGGGCGACATTTGGTCGTCGGATTGCCATGCGCCGAACGTGCCTGCACTGCGGGCCTGTAGTACTAGATGGACTGCGATTTGTTTGCTGCTCGCCGGGCAATCCCAGTACGGCCTGAGCGCGGCTGCCAACGCGTCGCGGCCATGAGCTCGATCGGAGGAAACGATATGGACTTCGCAGCGCTGCCGCCGGAAATCAACTCCGCGCGGATGTATGTCGGCCCGGGGTCGGGACCACTGCTGGCCGCCGCGGCGGCGTGGGATGCGCTGGCTGCCGTGCTGCGTGCGGCGACCAGCTCGTATCAGTCGGAGATCGCGGCACTGACCGCCGGACCCTGGCTCGGCCCCGCATCAGCGGCGATGGCGGCGGCGGCCAGCCCGTATGTGGCGTGGATGAGCGTCACCGCCGCGCAGGCCGAGCAGACCGCGGACCAGGCCAAAGTCGCGGCCGGCGCCTACGAGACGGCCTTCGCCGAAACGGTGCCGCCGCCGGTGATCGCGGCCAATCGCAGCCAGCTGATGGCGTTGATTGCGACGAACATCTTCGGGCAGAACACCCCCGCGATTGCGACCAACGAGGCACAGTACGCGGAGATATGGGCCCAAGACGCCGCGGCCATGTACGGCTATGCGGGTGCGTCCGCAGCGGCGACGACGCTGACACCGTTCACCCCTCCACGACAAACCACCAACTCCGATGCGGGCCAATCGGCAGCGGTGGCCCAAGCCACCGGCACAGCCGCCGGTAACGCGCGGAGCATCGTCTCGTCGGCCGATCAAACGGCCGCCGCGGTGCCTAACGCCCTGACCGCTTTGGCCGCCCCGGCGGCGCCCTTGGCGCCGGCTCCAGGAGACTTGTTGGGCTTCGCGGCGAACATAAGTGGAGTTTTCGTCGATCCTGAACTGGGGGCAGCCGGACTTACTACCGACACATCTCTGGGAACACTGGCTCTTCCCTATGACATTGCCGGGGCGCTGACCGGCTTCCACACGGATGACATAATCAGCGGCTGGGCAGGAGTGCAGTCCTGGCCAGGGACGGCGCCGGTGCCGCCAACGTCGTTCCCGGTGATCAGCAACCCCGGCGCGTCGACGGTATCGGCCGGTCTGGGCCAGGCGAACATGGTCGGTGGGCTGGCGGTGCCGCCGGGTTGGGCTGCGGCCGCCCCGGCGATACGCCCAACCGCTCTGGCGTTGCCGGCCACCAGTTCGGCCGCCGCGGCCGCAGCCTCTTCAGACAGTGCAAGCAGCTTGTTCGGTGAGATGGCCGTTGCGAGTATGGCCGGGCGCGCGATGGCGGGGACCGGTGGGTCGAGCCGCGCTGAGCGCGTCAGGGTTGCCGCCCAGAAGCCGACCCAGGAACCCGCGACAGCGCCGCAGACACAGGGCGGCCCGATCACGAGCATTGCCGCCGAGCTACGCGAACTGGCATCCCTGCGCGACGCGGGAATCCTGACCGAAGAGGAATTCAACGAACAGAAACAGCGGCTGCTTCCGCACTGACATCGGCCATATCGGCATCGGTGATCGCGTCGCGTTCGCTGCGGTGCTTGGAAAACTGCGTCCAATATCATCAGGTGTCGCAAGCAATTGTTTTCATCTGCCGGACGGCATGCGCATCCGGCGGGCGCAGGTCGAAAGTTCACTCCATTCTTGGCGATAACTGCCGGGGTGAGGTGTAAGCGTTTGCGCGGTATTCGAATCCACGACAGGATCTCGCTCATCCTTAAGTTCGCTTCAGTACTGGCAGCAACAATGGCTGGAAGACAACTGCGGCTGGTATCGGTGGCCGACGTGGTGGGTGAGATCACCGCGCACGCGCCAACAGAGCAGCAGATGATCACCCTGGCGGAGGCGACGCCATCCCAGACCAACCCTGCCCGATCTACGCGCCGCGAGACGACCCAAGCCACCTTAGCGGCAATGGCGGCATCGAAATGGCGGAGGAGGTCGTATTACTCGACCACCACGGGATCAAATCGAAGATGACCTATGGGCACCCGGACTGGCAATTTGCGTACATTTAATATTTTGGGCAACCGGACGCTCATATACTGACCGGACCATCGGCACCGACAACAAAAGAAGTGCACCAAATGCTTCCATCCCGTTTGCTGGCGAAACTGACCATTCCGGTAATGATCGGCGCCGCGTTGACCGCGAACACCGCGATTGCGATGGCCGATTCGACCGATGACACATTCCTACAAAAATTGCACGCCCTCGGCTTCAGCTGGCCGCCGGGGGACGACGGCGACATCATCGCAGTGGGGCACCAAATCTGCGCCGACCGCTCGGCCGGTAAAACACCGGACGCGATTGCCTCCGACATCCACAACTCTTCAGGCCCCAAAGGCATCGACTTCGCGAACGTGACGGCGTTGGTGAGCGCCGCGGAATCGACCTACTGCCCGGGTTAATCGATTCCGTCGGTCTCGGGACGGCCATGGAGTCGCCGAGGAGCCGACGATCTTTATAAGGTCTCGCTGTGGTGTACATGCGGGCGAAGAGCTTGCTCCGCTATCCGGTGAAGTCGATGCTCGGCGAAACCGTGGACAGCCTATTCGTGAACGAGCAAGGCGCGCAAGGAGACCGGCGGCTGGCACTTCTCGACGCCGTGACCGGCCATGTGGCCAGCGCAAAGCAGGCGCGACTTTGGCGCGGCCTGCTGAAATGCACCGCCCACGCAGACGCCGGGCGGGTGACCATCGCCCTGCCCGACGGGACACATGTGGCCGCCGATGACCCCGGCGTCGATGATGTGCTCTCGCGACTGGTGGGACGGCCGGTCCGGTTGGTCAGCCAGCGGCCGGACGGCGCCACACTGGAACGTCCGGATCCGGAACAATTGCTCGAGCTTGGATTGGACGCCGAGGTCAGTGGCCGCATCCTGGTGATTGCGCAGGCGACGCCGGGCGACTCGTTTACCGACGAAGCCCCGCTGCACGCGATCACCACGGCCACCCTCGAGCACATCGGGGTGGAGGCGCTGCGCTACCGGCCCAACCTGGTGATCGAGACACCGCCGGGCTACCCGCCATACGCCGAGAACGACTGGGTCGGCAAGGACGTTGTTGCCGGCGATGCGCGGCTGCGCGTCCTGACCGCCACATCACGGTGCGTGGTTCCCACGCTGGAGCACGGCCCACTGCCGCGCGCTCCGCAGGCGCTTCGCACGCCAGCTGCCGAGAACGGTTGGGACACAGGCGGTCACGGACCGCAGCCGTGCGCGGGAGCGTACTTCGCGGTGCTGGCGGAAGGCATCATCCGGGTCGGCGACCCGGTCACCCTTGCGCCATAGCCACATTTAATCGGTGATCCCGGCGCAGTCCACCCAAAGGTGTCGCGGCCCGCGGAACACCTGGTTGTGCCGATACGGTGGCGGGTCGACCACCAGCTTCGGGAATTCGACGCGGCGCAGGAAGATTTCCAGCGCCAAGTTGACCTCCAGGCGAGCCAACGGCCCGCCCATGCAGGTATGGATGCCGCTGCCCCAACCGAAGTGCTCGTTGTCCTCACGGAGCGGGTCGAAGCGGTCCGGGTTGTCGAAGCGCCGCGGATCCCGATTGGCGGCCGCATAGATCAGGTGCACCGCCGACCCGGCCGGGATCACCGTGCCGCCGATCTCGATGTCGGCAGTCGCGCTGCGGCTGGGGAAAAACTGCACCGCCGACTGCAGCCGCTGCACCTCTTCGATGGTGCGCGGAATCAGCTCCGGGCGCCGCCGCACCAGGTCCCAGCCGCCGGGATTGCGTAGCAGCGTCATCACGCAATTGGTGATGGTGTTGACCGTGGAATCATGCCCGGCGACCAGCAACAGCATGGCGTTGGAGGTGGCCTCCTTCAGCGACATGGGGCCGTCGGGTCCGTCGTCGTGCACCAGCTTGGACAGCAGGCCGTCGCCCGGAGTCGTGGCATACCTCTGCACCAAGTCACCCAGATAGTCCTGGAATGCGGCTGTGCTGGCGCGCCCCTTGTCGGCCAGCGCACGTCCTTCGGGGGTATTGGCCTCCGGGCCAAGGTCGGCGCCCATCATGAAATCGAAGATCCAGGCGTGAAACATCGGCTCGTCTTCTACCGGCACGCCGAGGATCTTGCAGATCACGGCAACCGGTATCGGGTAGGCGAAGTGTTCCACCACGTCGAACCGGCCGGGTCCGCGGGCCTTGACCTTGTCGAGGAGATCGTTGGCCAGCCGTACGACGAACGGCTCCATGCCCGGGATCAGGTCGGGGGAGTGTGGCGGTCCGAAGTGGCGCATCACTTGCCGGCGGGCCCGGTCGTGATCGGGTGGATCCGACACGATGATGCTGGCCTCCCGGCCGTATGCCTGCATGTGCGCGCCACCGGGTTCGGTGGCCGGCTTGGCGCCGCCCAAACTCGCAGGGCTGCGGCTGATATCCGAGCTGATCCGCGGGTCGTGGGCCAAGGCGAGCAACTCGGGATAGCCAGTGACGACGTAAGTCTTCTCGGATACCCGGGCCACCGGCGTCTTGCGCAGCTGTCCGAAAAACGGGTACGGGTTCGGGCGGTTCTCAAACTTCATCGCCTCGGCCCAGGCGGTTTCGGGGTCCATCGTCGTCTCCTGAAGTCAGCGGCTGCGCGGCCGGAACTCGGCGCCGCGCGACGTCGGGTCATGTCCGGTCAGCACCACGTCCGGCATGGCGGTCGGTTCGCGAGGGTCGGGGAAGCGGGCCGGCATCGGCTCGAAGATGGCCGGGCGGTCGTAACCTGGCGGGGGCGGCGGAAAAGGCGCCGACCGCTCGATCAGAGAGGCGTAGTACGGCAGCCACTTTCCGTGGTTGAACGTCACCGCCCCCACGATGCGGCCCCGGTGACCGTAGGCGGCGGCGAAGCGCCGTTGCTCTACCGAGCCCTGAGTGAACACGATCTGATCGCCGAACGAGCAGACCCCGACGCTTTTGATGTTGACACCGAACTGGCCGGACCAAAACGACGGCAGCGGCAGGTGCGGCCGTCGTCCCATCTCCAGGCTGATCATGTTATTGGCCGCCACCTCGGCACCGAAAACGGCATTGTCCCAATGCTCTTGCGACATGAACTGATACTCGTAGAGCACATGGGGCGCGCGAGCCACGTCGCCGGCGACGAAGATGTTGTCGGTCACAACGCCGTTGATGTCGAACGCGCGGCAGCCGGCGTCGCATGCCACTCCCCAGAACCCGCTGGCCAGCTGCGCGTTGTCGAGCCATTCCACGTTGCGGATGGAGCCCAGCGAGGCGACCACCACGTCGATGTCCAGCACGCTGCCGTCGGAGAGGCGCGCCGCGCGGACGTGGCCGTCGGCGTCGCCGTCGAGGCCGTCCACCGCCACACCGGTGCGCAGGTCGACGCCGGCATCGCGCTGCATCTGCGCGGCGATGTCGCCGATCACCCCACCCAGCGCGCCGACCAGCGGCGCCTTACTCCGCTCGGCGACGGTAACCGGAATCCCGAGTTCGCAACACACGGAGGCAATTTCGGAGCCCACAAAACCCGACCCGACGATCAATACCCTGCGTGGTCCCGTCTTCAGCGCGGCGGCCAGCTTCGCGGCGTCATCACACGTGCGCACGGTGAACAGTCCTTGCAGCCCGGCCTCCCCCGGATTGAACCACGGGCGCGCCCTGGTCCCGGTGGCGATCAGCAGCCGGTCATAGTCCACCTTCTCGCCATCGGCGAGCAACACCTGACGGTTGGACCGGTCCAGGCCCACCGCCGCCACGCCGATCCGCCAGTGCGCATCGACAGGGCGCAGGCGGGGGAGCTTGGTGTGGTCGGCGGGCACCCAGCCCTTCAGCACCTGCTTGGACAGCGGCGGCCGATCGTACGGTTCGTGCGGCTCGTCGCCGATGATCGTGAGCGGACCCTGAAAACCTTTGTCGCGCAATGCTTCAGCGGCGCGCAGGCCGGTCAGGGACGCTCCCACGATGACTATGCGGCCGCGTGCCTTGAATTCGTCGACGAGCCGGGCGACAACTGAGGACGTGATCACTTGGTGTCCCGGTCCGCGGGGGGCTCCACTTCGAGGATCATCGCCTGCACCGGGCATGACGCTGCCGCGCGGATGACCCGCTGGCGCTCAGAGTCATCGGGGTTGGGATCGTAGGCGAGCGCTTCCTCGCCGATCAGCTCCAGAACCTCGGGGGCCAGCGGGACGCATTGGGCATACCCCTGGCATTTGTTGAGATCGACCACCAAGCGCATAACGCGCCCCTTCCGGCTACCTGCCCCCGGGCGCAGACACTACTCAGCTGTGGCGCACGTTTGGAACAACACTGAGAAATTTCAGTGGACGATGATAAGAACCCCACCGGGGGTCATCAGCCCCCGAGGTTGGGCATGCGCCCCTCGAGCGCGACCAGCACCGCGTCGTCGTCTCGGCTCGCGAGCAGTCGGCGCACGTCGTCGGCGCTGACTGTCATGTCGCTGCCCATCCCGTGCCCTGCCGTCCGGCGTCGATGGTCATGAAACCAGCTATGCCCGCTACCGGGCAGACGTAACCGGGAGAAGCCGTCGAAAGTCTCAACATCTCAGCTCGCCCCCACCATCTTCATCACCAACAGCACCGCCACCGCGATGAAGACCACCGCGAAGATGCACACCACCGTCACCGTGAGTACGGCGCTGGGCGTGAACCGGCGGGTATTGGGTGCGGGTATTGGGTGGTTGAGGCTCCGCCACCCCCGCGGTCTGCGGCGCGCCCGGCGGAGTGCTACCCGGTGCGACACCTCCGCCTGGCTCGAGCCCAGGCGTTTGTGCCGGATCAGGATCCGGAGGTTGGGCGGTCATGGCTGGCACTCGTCCTTTCCTCGGTCGTCGAGCCAAGCGAATGTGGCGGTTCGACCCCTGGCTCGTTGCTATACCCGCCCAGGGCACGCCCAAACGGGGTATCCCACGACGAATGGGCGCGCGACCGCGTCGTGTCGATTGACTGCGCCAGCCCCGATGGCATTGATTGGAATGCGTTTGTATCGCATTGTCTACAAGGAGCTTTCGGCGTTAGGTCTCCCAGTGCGGTGTGGGGCTCTGCGCGGATTCCCACTTCGACTCAAGCGACCTTTTCACCCGGGTGCCCGCCGCCAGGTCGAGCTGAAAGGTCTCCCCGCCGTCGTCCTCGAACGTGACGAGGTATCCCTGCTCGGTGGCGTCTTTGAACACCACTTTGTAGGGCTGTTGACCAGAGCCGCAGTCGACGGCGATGATGTCGCCAGGGGTGACATCGTCAATGAGGTCGTTGCCGGAGGCTTGGGACATGCCTTCGACGGTAGTCGATTGAGTGACCGGCGAGCTAAAAGCCCTGCAAGAAGGCGCAATTAGGGAGTTCACGGCCGTATCTGCGGTTGTAACCACACCTCACCGCCACTTGATGCCGCACCCGATCGACGGCCGCTGGTCGGGGTCCACCGGCCGCCCCGAGAGCACCGCGTCGACAGCCGCACGTACGTCGGCGGCCGTCACGGGTAGACCGTTCCCGGGACGGGAATCGTCGAGCTGGCCGCGGTAGACAAGTCGGCGTGCGCCGTCGAAGACGAAGGTGTCGGGCGTGCAAGCGGCCGAGAAGGCGCGGGCGACCTCTTGCGTCTCGTCGTAGAGATACGGAAAGGTCCAGCCGTGGTTGCGGGCCTCGATGACCATCTGATCCGGGCCGTCCTGCGGGTAAGTGGTGACGTCATTGCTGGAAATGCCCACCATCGCGACGCCCTGGTCGGCGAGGTCTCGACCCAGCGCGGCCAGGCCGGCGGCGACATGCTTGACATAGGGGCAATGGTTACAGATAAAGGTGACGACAAGCGCCGGGCCCGCGAGCTCCTCGAGGCTGACCGTCCGGCCAGTCGCCGGCTCGGGCAGGGTGAATGGCGGCGCCGGGGTGCCCAGGGCAAGCATCGCGGACTCGATGGCCATACCCGCCACAGTAACGCCGAAATCCCTCGCCGTCTGCAACACAGTTCCTGAGTCGCTAAATACATTGCGCGACTTGAGTATCCGTTGCCGGCGGAAGTGTGGATGCACCCTTTCCGGACCGCGCCGACGAGTGACGCAGGTCATACGAAGGTTTGATCGGACCGCTAGGTGGAACCCGTGCGCCTGACCCCCAATGAGCTGACGCCGGGTTCTTCGCAAACGCCTCAAGGAGACTTCTGATGAGTAAACAGAACAAAGCCGACGAAGCGCGTCAGGGCCTGATCGATTCGGTCAAAGGCAAAGGCAAAGCCAAAGAGGTCGTCAGGCGCTGTGACCGGTAACGAATCCCTGACCGCCGAGGGGCAACTCGAGCAGACCAAGGCCCACGAGCGCAAAGAAGCGAACGCAGTCGAGGCCGTCGCGGAGGCGCAGGCCCGACAGGCTCAAGAAGAAGCGGCGCAAGCCAAGGTGGAAGGTGCCCACCAGCGCCTTGCGGCGAACGCGCAAGCCGTGGCTGCTGAGGATTCGATTGAAGCCCAGCAGGCCGCTCAGAAGCGGGCCGCCGAACAAGCCGCGCAGCAGGATGCCGCCGTCCGGGAGCCCCCGCGCGACTGCTTTATGAGCGCTCGCTGGGCATGCTTGATACCACCGTCGGGAATGCGCTTGGTGACCATAAGCTCGCCGAGCGCGGCGCCGCCCTTGTCGAACGCAGCGATGCGCTGGGCCGTGCGGCACAGCTGGATGCCCGCGCGGCGGCCAGGCGCGAAGACGCCGACGCGAAGCTGAAGAGCGTCCGCGACGAGGCGATCGAGGAGCGGCAGGAAGCGCAGGCGGCCACCGAGCAGGAGATCAAAGAGGCACGCAACAACGCTGAGGAACGCAAGCGCACAGCAGCAGAGTCGGCCCAGCAGGAGAGCGCCTCGGCGAAGCAGCGCGCCGGCCGGATGGCGGCCAAGCAGAAGGAAACGGTCGAATCGGCCAAACGCGACGTCGAGAATCGGACGAAGGCCGCGGAGAAGGCGGCGTCTGAGGCTGCCGCGTCGGCAATTGATGACGCTGAGGAAAAAATTGGCGAGGCCGCGAGCAAGCGCTCCGCCGCGGATCGGGTCGAGGAACTGGCCGCCGCCGAGAAGCGACAACGGCAAGAGCTCTAGACGCGCGGAGGTCCCTGGTTCAGCTTGTTAGCCGCAAAGGTGGCGGCCTGGTTCGTCATTCCGGCGTCGATGTAGGACACGTGCGCCATGATGTTGCCGCCTCCCGAGCAAATCGGATCGTCGGGGGCGCACAGGCTGATGGTCTTGGAGGCGTAGAGCGGGTTGATGGTCGGCAGCGGTTGGCCGCCCCAGAGCATGCTGGAGAATCCACTGGTTGGCTCGCCGAAGAGAGCCACCGCGGCGACATGATTTGCGACCGAGGACGGCATCGCATTGGTGGCCAGGTCGATCACTGTCGAGCCCTGTGAGTATCCGCCGAGCACAATCCTCGAGTTGGGGCAGTTGGCGACGGTGTCCTTGACGTGTGTGCTCGCGTCGTTGGAACCGGCGTTGGCGCTGTTGTGGTAGTCGTCGTTGGCCGGGTAGTTGACCGCGTAGACATCGACGGACCGCCCACCGAGCTGCGAGGTCAGCGAGTCGACGAACGCCTGTCCGATGTTGCCGAGACCGGGTTCCTGATGCGTGCCGCGAGCGAACACCACCGCGACGTCAGAGCATGGATCGGCCGCGGCGGTGGGGGTACCGGCGGGCGCGCTCAGCAACGCCCACGTCGTCACAGCGAAAACACCGATGATGCGGGCAATTAAGCGTGCACTCATGCCGAAATCCTGACACATCGCCTGCCCCGGGGTCGCTGGCAGTGGGCGCTCAGCGGCGAGCAAGACGTTCCGTCTCCTGTATCACCTTGTGGCGCAAGGTGAAACAACCAAGCCGACTGGTCGTGGCACTGCTTGCGCGTCACCGCCCGCGCCACTCGGGTTTGCGCTTTTCGGCCCAGGCCCGAAGGCCTTCGGCCACGTCCGCGGTCGCCCCGGCCACCTTCCGCATCGTCTCACCGAAGCGCACCGACTCGATCCAGCCCATATCCGCGGTTCGCCACGCCACCTCCTTGGTGGCCCGCTGGGCGAGGGGGGCGGCCTCGGTGAGGGTGCGGGCCCAGCTTCGAGCTTCGGACTGCAGGTCGTCGGGCTCGACGAGCTTCCACACCAGGCCGATCTCCTTGGCCCGCGCCGCGCTCATCGGCTTCCCGGTCAGCAGCAACTCCATCGCATTGGCCCAGCCCACACGCCGGGGCAGCCGAATGGCCCCGACGATGGTGGGCACCCCGATTGCGACTTCGGGGAAGCAGAATGTCGCCTCGGTGCTGGCGATGACGAAATCGCAGAACAGCACGCCCGTCAGCCCGTAGCCAATGCAGGGTCCGTGCACCGCGGCGATGGTTGGCTTGAACAACTCCATGCCACTTTCGAACGAGTTGATCGTCGGCTTCTCCCAGAAGGTGCCGCCGAAGGTGCCGACCGAACCCTCGCCGTCTTTGAGGTCGCCGCCAGCGCAAAAGACGCTGCCGTTGGCCGTCAGGATGCCAACCCAGGCGTCCAGGTCGTCGCGGAACCTGTCCCAGGCCGCGTTCAGGTCCTGGCGAAGGGCGCCGTTGATGGCGTTGCGAGCCTCCGGCCGGTTGAGGGTGATGGTGGCGATGTGGTCTTCCAGCTCATAGGTGACGAGACTCATGGCTGCACCCTAATGGCGTCGAGGTTGGCCTTAGGTACGAGAACCGCATCGTATTCGCCCACAGACCCCACACTCGGCGCGAAACCGCATCCACGCCGCGCCTATCCTGGCCGAAGTGGCCGAACTGTCCGTCGCGGAACTCCGCAAACGCCTTGACGGTCTCACCATCCGCGACGCCGCGCGCCTCGGCAGGCGACTGAAGAGCCTTCGCGGCGCGAAACCCGAGAAGCTGCAGCAACTCGCCGAGCAGATCGCAGCAGCCGAAGCGCTGGTTGCCGCCCGGCAGGCCGCGGTCCCGCGGATCACCTATCCCGAGCTGCCGGTCAGCGCGCGCCGCCGCGATATCGCTGAGGCGGTACGAGCGCACCAGGTCGTCGTCGTCGCGGGCGAAACCGGCTCGGGGAAGACCACCCAGTTGCCCAAGATCTGCCTGGACATCGGCCGGGGCATCAGCGGAACCATCGGACACACCCAGCCGCGGCGGCTGGCCGCCCGCACGGTCGCGCAGCATCGCCGACGAGCTCGAAAGCCCCCTCGGGGCAGCGGTCGGCTACACGGGCGGTTCACTGATCAAGTCAGTGACCGCACCCTGGTGAAGCTGATGACCGACGGCATCCTGCTGGCCGAGATCCAGTGCGACCGTCGCCTGCGGCGTTACGACACGCTGATCCTCGACGAGGCCCACGAGCGCAGTCTCAAGATCGACTTCCTGCTGGGCTATTTGCGTGAGCTGCTGCCGCGCCGGCCCGACCTCAAGGTGATCGGGACGTCGGCGACGAGATCGAGGCGATCGTCGACGCGATCGGTGAACTCGAGGCCGAACCGCCCGGGGACATCCTGGTGTTCCTGTCGGGTGGGCGCGAAATCCGCGACACCGCAGCTCCTGCCGCCCGGGTTCGTCACCGCCACCGGAGACGCATACCTCACCGACCTGACCCGCTACCCGACCGCAATCCGCCGCCGGCTCGACCAACTGCCCTACGCCATCGAGGCCGACCCGCGAGCGGATGCAACGGGTGCACGCCGTGCAGGACACCTAGCACGAACTGCTGCAGACGCTGGGTCCGGCACGGCAGGCGTCGGCCGACGTCCGCGATATCGCTCGCCAGATTCACGAGTTGCGGGTGAGTCTCTGGGCGCAGCAACTCGGAACTCCGCGTCCGGTCAGCGAGCAGCGGATCTACCGCGCCATCGACGCGGTGCGCGACCGTATGCGCTGACTGTCTCCCACTTTCAATCTATAGCGCATGGGGGGCTTGCGGCAAGACCGGGGTCATGCCGCAAAATCGCTGGCCGAAGCCATGACTCGTGGAAATGGGGCATGTACCAAGTGGATTTGCTACGGGCGCCGGATACGTCGCGCCGTGAGGCAGAACCGATCTCAGACCACTCGGTGGTAATTGTAGGAGGCGGCCCGACCGGCCTGATGTTGGGGGGCGAGCTGGCGCTGGCTGGGATTGACGTTGCCATCGTCGAGCGGCGCCCCAACCCGGGGCTGGTCGGCTCGCGCGCCGACGGTCTGCATTCACGCACCATCGAGATCCTCGATCAGCGCGGAATCGCCGATCGATTCCTCGCGGCGGGTCAGGTAGCGCAGGTGGCCGGTTTCGCCCAAATTCGGCTGGACATCAGTGATTTTCCTACCCGCCATCCCTACGGGCTCGCGCTGTGGCAGAACCACATTGAGCGGAAACTCTCCGGTTGGGTGGACCAGTTAGGAGTGCTGGTCTACTGCGGAAGACAGGTATCCAGCATTCGCCAAGACCGTGCTGGCGTCAACGTCGAACTGTCCGAAGGCCAGTCCCTGCGGACGGAGTATCTCGTCGGGTGTGACGGCGGGCGCAGCGTGGTCCGTAAAGCGGCCGGCATCGGGTTTCCGGGGTGGGATCCGACGACGAGCTACCTGATCGCGGAGGCCGAGATGGCTGCGGACGAAGCGCCACCGTGGGGGATTCGTCACGATGCTCTCGGCGTGCACGCGCTCAGCACGTCGGAAGAGAAAGGATCGGTCCGGGTCATGGTGACCGAGAAGCACATCGGGCCAACCACCCAGCCCACCCTGCGTGAGCTCAGCGAAGCGCTCATCACAGTGTACGGGACCCGATTACGGAATCCACAGCCCCACTTGGATTTCCAGATTCACCGATGCGGCACTACAGGCCACGGCCTAGCGCACCGGACGGGTCCTGCTGGCCGGCGACGCCGCACATGTGCACCACCCCGTGGGTGGGCAAGGCCTCAACACCAGTGTTCAGGACGCGGTGAATCTGGGCTGGAAATTGGCCCAAGTAATCAACGGGATATCGCCGGACACCCTCCTCGACACCTATCACGCCGAACGACACCCGGTCGCCGCCCGGGTATTGCGCAATGCCATGGCGCAGATGGCGCTTCTTCGTCCGGATGACCGCACAAAGGCCTTGTGTGACACTGTTTCCGACATGCTCAGCATGGATGAGCCCCGCAAGCGATTCGCCGCGATGATGTCTGGTTTGGACATTCGCTACGACCTCGGGGAAGGCCATCCGCTGCTGGGACGCCGGATGCCCGATCTCGACGTGTTCAACGCCAACGGGCCGCTGCGGGTATACACCCTGTTGCACGATGCCCGGCCGGTGCTGCTCAACTTCGGTGAGCCGGGCCCGTTCGAGGTCGCGGCATGGTCAGGCCGGGTAAGAACTATCGACGCCAAAACCCTTGAGAATATCAAACTTCCGAGTGTCGGGGCGTCAGGGCTCCCAACGCGGTGCTGATCCGGCCGGAGGGCTACGTTGCGTGGGTGAAGGACGCCGCCGATGTGAAACTTCACGACGCGCTGACGATGTGGTTCGGGCCGCCCAGCGCGGCGTAGGCGTTCACGTCATCCAGCGCAATGACAATTCGCGCGGTGCCCACGCCGGCCAGACCGCCGCCCCGATCAGGTAGCCGCTATTCAGCTGAGCAACGATGTGCGGGCCTTTGAGCGTGGTGTTGTCGTAGACGGTGGCGGAGTCGCATCGGGCGATGGCCGTGCCGACCAGCGCCCAAAGACGTTGAAACCGTTGGCGGATCTTGCCTTCCGGTACGTCGTGTCCGCCCGCGTCGGCCCTGTGTCTGACCCGCTGGACGGCTAGCTCTTCGGGGACAAGCAATACGTGCAGCACGACCGTGTAACCCGCAGCGTGCGCGCCGTCGATCAGCTCGAGTTTGGAGGGGTGCGAGAACACCGTTTCGGCGATGAAGGACCGGCGAAGTTCGATGAGCCTGGCCCGGGTCTCGGCCGCAAGTTGGGCGGCCTCGTACGCGTGCGTCATCGGGTCGGCCGGCCAGCGGTGCCGGGCGATCTCGTCAGCGTTGACGACGACGCTTCCGGCCAGCAGAGGGGCGAGCGTGAGTTCGATGAAGGTGGATTTGCCGGCCCCATTAGGTCCTACGACCAAGTCCAGCCGGTTCATAGAGCAGTGGCATTACTTCCACGTCGAGCACGACGCCGGACGCCTGCGAGGACGACCGAACCGCCATCCGGCCGGTATTCGACGATGTCGCCGGCATCGTTGAGCGCCACGGTTGTGATGCCCCGCTTTGCCAGCAGGTCACCGTAGTTGGACTTGGCGAGATTTTCTTCGATTGCCGCGGCGATCTCGGCGTTGAGGACGATGCCCTCTTCGACGCTGAGCTCAGCGAGCTCCACATCACCGGCCAGTGCGGCTTCCACCCGCCGACGCGCCGCGGTGTGCTGACCGGAGACCGCGCGCCCCACCCGCGCCCAGTGATCGAGTTGCTGCTTGGCCGAACGGCTCTGCCGCGCGCCCTCAGCCGCCGCGCTATCCAGCAAGTCGGCGGCGAACCGGGTCACGCGATCGACGGAATCCGCCATTTCGCACGCTCCTGTAGCGATTTGTAACGATTGTAGCAGATTGCTACATGTCGGGCTGACACATTGCAGGGCAGCACACCCGTGGGTGCCCGGTGGAACTCGGCCGGGCGGTCCGCCACGACTGAATACCGGGTAGGTTGAACGCGGTTCCGCATGACCGCGAAGGGAGGTACCGTGCGCCAAACCGCGGCCATGGCCGAGGCCGACCGCGCGTGGATGATCGACACGCTGCTTGCGCTGCTGCAGACCCCAAGCCCGACTGGGCGCACGGACGCAGTGATGCAGCTGATCGGTGACACCTTGGATGACTTCGGCGTGCCGTTCTCCTTGACCCGCCGGGGGGCGCTGACCGCCGAACTGGCAGGTAAGTCGGCTACCACCGATCGGGCGCTCGTCGTTCATGCCGACACCATCGGCTGCATGGTGCGCAGCCTCAAGGACAACGGCCGCTTGGAGCTGATCCCGGTCGGCACCTTCTCCGCCCGGTTCGCTGCGGGCGCGCGCGTACGCATCTTCTCCGACGACCCCGAGGAGTTCATCACCGGCACGATCATGCCGCTGAAGGCCAGTGGTCACAGGTTCGGCAACGAAATCGATACCCAACCCACCGACTGGGAGCACGTCGAAGTCCGGGTGGACCGCAAAATCTCCTCCCGGGAAGACCTGCTGCGGCTCGGCCTCAACATCGGTGACTTCGTCGCGCTGATCGCCAGCCCCGAGCTGACCGCCGACGGTTTCATCGTGTCGCGCCACCTTGACGGGAAGGCCGGCGTCGCGATCGCACTCACGCTTGCGAAAAGTTTCGCCGAGCGCGAGGTGGTGCTGCCGCACCGCACCATGATCATGGTGACCATCACGGAGGAGGTGGGCCACGGCGCCAGCCACGGGCTGCCCGCCGACGTCGCCGAACTGATCTCGGTGGACAACGCCGTGTGCGCGCCGGGCCAGCATTCGTTAGAAGACGGGGTGACGATCCCGATGGCCGACCTACACGGCCCGTTCGACTACCACCTGACCCGCAAACTGTGCCGGCTCGCCGACGGGCAAGGCATTCCATGCGCGCGAGATGTGTTCCGCTACTACCGCTCTGATGCCGCCGCGGCGATCGAGGCGGGCGCAGGCACCCGCGCCGCGCTGGTCGGGTTCGGGGTGGACGGCAGCCACGGCTGGGAGCGCACCCACATCGATTCGCTCGAGGCGGCATACAACCTACTGCACAGCTGGCTGCAAACTCCGCTGACCTTCGCCAAGTGGGATGCCAAGCCGTCAGGGAAGCTGCGCGACTTCCCGTCGTCGAAGCAGCCTGCGCCCAGCGAGCGGTGGGTGCCGCTGGCCCGCGGCGAACATGAAGGACCGGGCGAGGCGTCGCCCGGGACACCCTGGCCGCCATCGGACGGCGTCGAGCCCTGAAGCGGTATATGCCGGACCTGCGCGGCTAGCCGACGGCTAGCCGCATCCTCATCGTGGACGGCCTGAAGCGTTCGTCATCAGCCCTGCCATATTTTTGCCAAATTAATTCCTCCAGCAAACTCCCGCGGAGGATAATAGTGGCGGTAGAAAGCGAATCGTGCGGTTAGTACGAATCAGTTGGGATCGGTAGCGAGCACAGCCAGCTGTACTGGCGAAGACGGCGCCCAGCAAGGCGGCGACGTGCGAAACAGCAAAAAGGAACCCAGATGAACACCACTCACAATATGAGGCGCATCATCGCCGGAGCGTTGCTGTCGGGCGGTGTCGCGGTCGCCGGTGTCGGACTGACCTCAGCTACCGCCCACGCGTACGGTGGTCCATACACGTGGTGTCCAGGGCAATCCATGGACTGGCCGGCCGGGCCAAACACTACCTCATTGGGATTCCACACCCAATATTCGTGGGATATGAACGTCTGCCATAGCTGGTACCGGGTCAGTTACGGATATGGCAACGTTCCCAAAATCGTCAGAGGCGCCCCGACACTGCAGGGTTCCGACACTTGGGATGGAGACAACCCACCGCCTCCAAATCCGTCGGGTGTTAACTGCGGCCTGTTTTGGTGCCCCGTCCCGCCGCACTACGACCCGAACTTCCACGGATGACCGCCGTTTGCCGACCGATCACAGGGGATCAATGAGCTCACTGAAGTCCGCCACCGTGTGAATGCCCTCGAGATAGTGGAACGACCCTCCATCGAGCACTTCCCGGGCGGCACGAACGACGGCGGTCAGGCCGGCGCGACAAAACGAGGTCCCGATCGTTACCCTGCGCACCCCGAATTCACTGAGTTCGGCGAAGGTGAAGCGGGCCGGCCCGATGCCGGCGACGTAGTTGAGCGGCTTGGCACGGCTGCTGCATGCCAGGCGAATCGCTGCTTCGTCGGGTAGGCCCGGCGCGTAGAGTACGTCGGCGCCCGCGGCTTCGAATGCTTGCAGCCTTGACAGCGTGTCGTCAAGGTCGGGACGGCCACGGATGAAGTTCTCCGAGCGGGCGGTCAGGGTGAAGGGGTAGGGCAGGGCCCGCGCGGCTGCAACCGCGGCCTCGATTCGTTCGATCGCCAGCCCCCGGGCAAAGATCGGCTGCTCGGGCCGGTATGTCGCGTCCTCGATCGAGGCTCCGGCCAAGCCGACCTCGGCCGCCAGCTGCACTGTCTCGGCCACGGTTTCGGGCGACTCCCCGAAGCCGTTCTCCAAATCGGCGGTCACCGGCAACGGCGTCGCGTCGACGATGGTACGCACGTGCTTGAAGTTTTCGTCCCTGCTGACCGCCCCGTCCCCGTCACGTCGCCCCAGCGAGAAGGCAAGTCCCGCACTGGTAGTCGCCAATCCTCGAAAGCCGAGGTTTGCGAATATCCGTGCGGTGCCGATGTCCCATGGGTTCGGGAGCACGAGCAGTTCGCCGTAGTCGTGCAGACGACGAAATTGTTCGCCTCGCCGGGCGCGCACCGCGGTATCCATTCCGACTCCAATCTGGGGGTTGCATCCAGGTGTAGCAGCGGCTACCGACAACCGCGCGTAAGCACAGCACATCAGTCCGGACGGTAGCCTTACGCGGCATGAGCGACTCCGTCGTCGTCAATGTCAAGCCGGGCAGTCGGAAGGGACCTCTTGTCGAGGTCGGTTCCAACGGTGAGCTGACGATCTACGTTCGCGAACGAGCGGTTGACGGCAAGGCCAACGACGCAGTCACCAGGCTGCTGGCGGCCTACCTTGAATTACCAAGGAGCCGAGTTGAATTGGTCTCCGGAACCACATCGCGGCTCAAGCGTTTCCGAGTCAGCCGTTGAGCAACCGGTTACCCCACGACGCACTGCTCTAGGGTCGCTAGCGACTCAGCGAGGTAATCCTCCTCGAACAGGGGCATTCTGCCGACTCGCTCGCGGAAATCCTGCGGCGTACCGCTCCAGTCGTACGTGAGAGTCACGTCGGTGCCCTCGCCGTTCGGGGCCAGGTCGTATCGCCAGAACCAACCGCCAGGGGAGTGATTGCCCGCTTCATCGAGCCCTCCCGGGGCCCATCCGATGGCACGGTCTTTTTCGAACACGTTGACCAGGTTGTGTACGACGTAGTGCCCACCGGCTTGGGTGAGGAACATGTTCATCGCGAAGATCTGTCCGGCGCCGGTGATCGGCTCGGGGTCCACCGAGTCACGGACCCAGTCGGTGGGCTCGGTGTTGCAGTGGCGGGAGGGGTCGGCGAGGACGGCGAAGATCTTGGCCGGCGAGGCGTCGATGGTGCGGGTGACGACATAGCGTTCGGCGGTGGCGGTCATTGGAGATCCTTAGGTCCGTAGGCGCGGGCGATATCGGGGGAGTCGAGCCACCCCGAGTATGTCGGCCGCGAGGGCCAACCTTCAGGCGAATCGAGCCATTCCGCTTGCCGTCCCCACGGCAGGATGTCGATCAAACCGAACGAGTGACTGAGCTGCTCGGTGCCTCGTCCGTTGGTATGCCAGGTGCGGTACACGGTGTCGCCGTCGCGCAGCAACACGTTGACTGCGAAGCCCCCGCTGGGAGGTGCGTCCATGTCGGCGCCGAACGGGCTCTCCGACGACGAGTACCACTCCATCCGGTTGCCGACCTTGCGCCGGTAGGCGAGTGCTTCCTCGATCGGTCCATTGGTAACGATGACGAACCGGGCGTCGTAGTTGTCGAGGAACTCTAGCCGGGTGAACTGCGACGTGAAGCCCGTGCACCCACCGCACTGCCATTCCGCGCCGTCCGTCTACATGTGGTGGTACACGATGAGCTGGGCGCGTCCGGCGAACACATCGACCAGGCGGATCGGCCCGTCGGCGCCGACCAGGGTGTAGTCGGGTAACTCGACCATCGGCAGACGCCGGCGCTGGGCGGCGATGGCATCCAGCTCGCGGGTGGCGGCCTTCTCGCGCTTGCGCAGTTCGGCGAGCTCAGCATGCCAGATCTGGTGATCGACGATGGGCGGTAGGGCGGCGGACATGGGTCCACCCCTTTCTGTTGATCTGTTGGGTCTGAAGTTATGACCGGTGGGCCCGCCGAAACTCATCGATGGCATGGCTGAGGTGGGTAGGCTAACCATCAACCTCCGAACGCCTCGGCGCTCTGGGTAAACCCCACGCTGATGCCGTACGGCATCTCCTGCGGCGGTCGGTCGACTCGACGCCGCGCCCCGGGCACGCCTGTACCGTTGAAGCGGTGACGGTGTTGAGGCAGTTGGATGCGGTGCGGGAAGCTCTGGGCGCCAGCCTGTTCCAGATGGTGGCGGGCCCCGACGGCCCGGCGCAGCGGGCACGCATCCATGAGACGCCCGGGCCGCGTTGGTTCGGCGAGGATCGTCCGATCCGCAGGGTGCACGCGGACGCCTCCATGTTTGTCGGCGGATTGCGCGCACTGCTGCTGCAGTCGTTGCATCCGCTGGCCATGGCCGGCGTCGCCGAGCATTCCGACTATCGAGGTGACCCGTGGGGCCGGCTCCAGCGGACCAGCACCTTCTTGGCCGCGACGACCTTCGGCACCGCCGCCGACGCGCAGCGCGCGGTCGATCGCGTCCGCGGAATTCACCGGCGGGTGCACGGCGTGGCCGCCGACGGCAGGGCTTACTCCGCCACGGATCCGCACCTGCTGGAGTGGGTGCACATCGCCGAAGCCCACAGCTTTCTGCTTGCCCACCGGCTCTACGGCGCCCGGCCGCTGGACCGGGTGGGTCGCGACGCATACGTGGCGGACATGGCGGAAGTGGCCAGCCGGCTCGGGGTGATCGACCCGCCGCGCACCGAGCGCGAACTGTCGGACCGGATCGAGGCTTTCCGCCCGGAGCTGCACAGCACACCCGCGGCGCGTGATGCCGCTCGATTCCTGTTGCTGACACCGCCGTTGCCGATCGCAGCCAGGGCGCCATACGGGCTGCTGGCGGCGACGTCCGTGTCGATGCTTCCGGCGTGGGCACGCATGCCGCTGCTGTTGCCGTATTTTCCGCCCCTCGAGCGCACCGTGGTCAGGACAGCGGGCCGCGCGCTGGTGGGCGGCATTCGGTGGGCGATGGCAACGCCCGCCTAGTGGCGAGCCTCCGCCGCGCGGGCCAAGTCCGCTGTGGCGGAACGCAACTGGCTAGCGGACGTAAGATGTTCCGGAAAGCCGACCCGCGCGTAAGCGACCCCGCGCTGGGTGTGCACCCGCAGGTCGAGGCCGTAGCGGTCGATGCCCGTGCACACCGCGGTGTCGGTGTCGGGGTAGCCGCCGAACTCCCGGGCCATCGCGGCCAGGGCGTCGGCGTGGTCGGCGTTGAGGTGGGCGACGGCCCGGGCCGCGGCCGGCGCGACTGGATCCGGCTCAGCGGCGGCGTATTGTTCGCCGGTGGCCGAGTCCATCCGGCCGTATCCGCCCACCCAACGCACCCGCTCAACTTGGAGCAGCCACAGGGTGAAGTCGCTGAAGTCGAGGTAGAAACGGGCGGCCGGCACGGCGCTGAGATAGGCCGCCCTGGCCGCGTCCCGTTCGGCGTCCGATGGTTGAATGACCTTCCCGGCCAACGTGATTCTGCTGCCGGCTAGCGGATCGGGGTCACTGGTCGCCGCCACGATCGACAGGCTCGCCCTGGGGTCACTGGCCAGGTTGCGGCCGTGCTCGGCCAGCTTCGACACGCACAGCACCGGCATCCCAGCCAGTAGCCCGTATGCAACCAACGACGCCCACGGGTTGCCGTCGGCGGTCAACGACGCCAGCGTGGCGGCATTCGTGGCGGCTGCCATGGTGCGGGCCTGCTCGGCGGCAGACGGGCGCGCGTCCAAGGCCGGCCGGCGAAGCGGCGGTGGCGCGGAGGGTGCGTCCCCGGGGTCGCCATGGTCGCGTATTGCCACAAACGCGAGGCTACGGCATCGACCTGCTTGTGTTGCGACGTGACTTTTCGTGGCGGTACGGCCGCGAAATAATCCCGAGCATGGCCGAGACCGTGAAGGTGACGCTGGATCGCCCCAGCGTTCCCGTGGACGACGACGTCGAGACGGGCGCGAGGTCTCTCTCAGCCGATCGGCCGCCAGCCACCCTGTACGGCGTTGCGGGTACCAGCCCAGCCGATCACGGACCTGGACCCCGAACCGGCCCTTGGCGCTGACGCGGCTGTCGATGATGTGATCGTCGTCGATAAAGACGACCACCTGGGACGCTTCGCTCCCATTTCCGTTGGGGTGCAGGTAAATCAGATCCCCAAGCTGGAAAGGACCCTCGTCTGGGATGCGGCGGCCCATCGGCCCGGCGGTGCCGTCCGCCTGTTGGTGGACGTCGCCGCCGAACTTGATGCCCAGACCGTAGTTGTAGACCCAGGCGGTGAAGTTGCAACAATCCAGACCTCGCCCGGGGGCCCAGGCGGTCGGGCCGGCTGGAGCGTCGGTATCGGGATTCTCTTCCGACACACCGGCATAACTCGACGATGGTGGATCCCAGCCGGGGACGTGATGGTGGCGGTACTGCTGTCCCAGCGGGTTCCCGGGTGCGTAGATGTAGCGCATGGCCACGGCGAGGATCCGTTCCCGCTTCCAGGTGGTGGAATCGCAACCCGTATCTTGCGGGATCCCCGGCGGGGGCAGGGCGTTCGCCCGTGGTCCCCATCCTCGGTTCACATAGTGGCCGTCACCATCGGTGCGGTACCACTCGGCGGGGGGATCGAGGGTTTAGGGCTGGTTTAGGGCAGTTCGTCCCGGCTGGCGAAGTCCGCCGTCAACGACGTCCAGCTGCATGAGAAACGGTAGGGCATTTCACCGTTGTCGCCACGCGAGAGCCCGTCGGGCACAGAGACGATCATCGCCGGACCCGCAACGCACAGCAGGAACAGTAGCGAGAACAGAACCTTTCTTCGCTCCGTCAACGGGCCCTCCGCCGATGCCAAACCGGGCCGGCTCACCGGCAGTTCAGCTCGAAGCGCTCAGGATCTTGATGGCAAAGACGAGCGTATCTCCCGGCCGGATGCCAGCGCTGGGCTGACCGTCGGGATAGCCATCCGCGGACGTCATTGCGACGGCGACCGTGGACCCTACCTTCTGTCCGGCAATGGCCTTCTGAAACCCGGGCACGACTCCGCCGAGCGGGAAGTCAACCGGGGCGCCCCGTTCGTAGCTGCTGTCGAACACGGACCGGTCACGTCCGTTGACTCCCATGTAGCAGACGGAAACCTTTGCGGTGCCGGGGACCACCGGTCCATCGCCGGCGCGCAGCGTGTGCACCTGCGTCTGGGTCACGCTGAACGGCGCCGTCACATTCACGCGCGGGGCTGTCGTGTCCGTAGAGCCGGTCACGGCGACGCTGCCGGTGGTTCCGGCCAGCGTCCAGTCGGGCGTCCCGTTCTGCGGTGCTGCGGTGGGGCAGGAGCCAGCCGCGGTCGCCGTGCTCGATGCGGCGAGCGGCAGAACGATTGCGCCGACACAGGCACCGAGCGCGACGGCGGGATACATCCGGGAAGACTTCACGGCCGTCACGCTACAGCAGCGTCAAACGTGGCGGCCTGATGCCATTAACTGGTAATGCCCGCCAATTCGTAGGCCATCGCGTCGAATGCGCGCAGCGTGTCCAACATGTGCGGCTCGTGAGAGTGCGGCTGAGCGGATAATTTGGCGGCGACCATCTCGGCGCCGCGGTTGACGTAGATCATCTGACCACACATGCCCAGGCACAAGACGACGTTGCTGCCAGGGTAGGGGAACCACATCTGGTTGCGGTACATCCCGCCAGGCATTTCGGTGTCTTCGGGGCAGGCTGCGAACGCCTGGCGCGAGTCGGGCCCGCCGTCGAGGGTGTCGGCTATCCACGCCGGCGGCACCACCTGCTGGCCGGTCAGCGAGACACCGTCGCGCAAGAACAGCGACCCGAATCGGATCATGTCGGTGAGACAGGCGTTGACGCCGCCGTCGAATATTCCGGTGCCGACGGTGTCCACGCCGATGGTGGCGTCGCGTTGAGCGCCGATGCGGCTCCACAGCAGTTCCGACATCAGTTCGGGCATCCGCTCGCCGGCGGCAGCCTCACAGATCCAGCCCAGTACGTCGGTTTCACACGAGCGATATTCGAACGGGCCGCCGTGAGCCGACTTCTGCCGCAAGGTGAGCAAGTAGTCGTACATCGTGGCGGGGATGTCTGGGCTGCTCTTAGCCTGCCACCCGATCGCCTGCTCGAGGACGTGTATCTCCGCGGCCGGGTCGAGGTAGTTTTCCGAGAAGGCGATACCCGATCTCATGTCCAGCAGGTGGCGCACCGTCGCACCGGTGTAGCCGGAATCCGCCAGGGCGGGAACGTATTTCGTGAGCAGCGCGTCAAGCTCGATCACCCCCGCGCCATGCAGCGCGCCGACGACGGCTGCCACCAGGGACTTGCTCACTGAGAACAGCAGATGCCGGGTCTGGTCCTGCATGCCGTCGAGGTACTCCTCGGCCACCATCGATCCGCGATAGGCGACGGCCAATCCGTCGGTAGCGGTGGCGGCCATCACCTCTTCTACGGTGGCGGGCGCCCCGCCGCTGTTAGTCACCGAGATCTCGGCCAGTCGAGCCGTGGCTGCGGGCAACTCAGCGGTTGGCCCGGTCCCACGGGAGATTAGCGCGGTCGGCACGAAGTCTTCGACGTGCTGGAATGACCAATGCGCATGTGGCGGCGACAGCCAGTTGTCCAGGGAGATACCGGTCGGGACGCTCACGCGCGTGCGACGAGCCGCGGGACGATCGGCGCAGCCGGCGTCAGCGGTGTTGAGGCGAACTTCGCCTTGATGCCGCTGACCCAGCGCCGGCACCGTTCAGTTAGCTGGTAGTCGTCGGTCTGCAGGTGTCCGCGGGTGACGAGCACGCCGAGTTGGGCGCCCTCGGCGCGCAAGTCGCCGGGCGCCGCGATACGCATGTAGAACGCCTCAGACCCGTCGAGCAGCGTGGCCCAGTCGTTGGCGGGGCGCGCGAAGGAGACACGCCCATCGTCGTCGATGCGCCACACACCTGTGCGTGGCGTCGCGGTGAAGATCTCCACATCCTGTGAGGTCTCACTGATGATCAGCTGACCCCATACCTCGTCCTCGCCATAGCCGCGCTCCCAGCGCGAGTTGATCTCGTCGATGTCGAGTTCGTACTCCACGTCCATGTACTCGAGCAGGTGGAAGAGGAACAGCGGCATGTCGGCGTAGGCCTCGGTCGTCAGGTTCGTCATTGGGCTGGCGCCGGACAGGCGCGGGTTCACCTCGCCGAGGTATAGCTCGTCGGAGTCCAGGTCGTGCAACAGGTCCACCTCGAAGTAGCCGCGGTACCCTTCGCGATGCAGGACGTCGCCAAGCTTTCGTACCATCTCGCGCGCGGCGTGCGTCTGTGCCGGCGGCAGCACCTCCCGCCAGATGTCATTACCGCACCAGCTGCCCTTGCCCGGAGTCAGTTCCGGGTAGCCGACGAGGCTCGTCATCGGGGGGCCGATCACGGTGCCGTGGCGGGTCACGGTGCCTTCGAGACACACCTCGACGTTGCGGATGCGCTTCATGACTTTGAGTTCCTGCCCGACCAGGTCACCGGCGTGGTCCTCCCAGTCGCGCTGACCGCGTATAAAGAACGTCCCGCTGCCGGCGTTGCCGTAGGGGATCGAGATGACGAGGTCATCTCCTAATCCGGCATTCTGCGCGAGCTTCAGCAGTTCGTCGTAGGAGCCAGCTTGCCCGATCGCGTGGGGCACGCTCCGCACGCCCGCCTCGTCTGCCAGCCGCGTCATGACGGTCTTGGAGCCCAGGCGATTGCGCAGCTCTACCGGGGGGTGCATAACCTCGAGACCTGCCTGCCGCGCGAGGGCTTGCGTCTCCTCGTCCATCATCACGAAGCAGGCCTTGCCACCGGGCCCTCGGCCGGCGATGAACTCCAGTGTCTCGGGATCACGCAGGAGGTGGCTGCACACATCGCCCATGGAGTCAAAATCTCTGCGGTCGCGCCGCCGGGGCACGAACACGCGCGAGTGTACGCCCTCGTAAGAGTCAAAGTAGTTCAGGTAGAAGAAGTTCCGTACCCAGCGATCGATGCCCAGCAGGTTGAACGGCGTAGGCGAGATGAAGTACAGCGGCACCTTGTTCGTGTGAAAAAACGCGCGTATGTCCGAGAGGCCGTTCAGCTGGCGGCGCGGCTCGGGCGCAGGGCTGCCGGCGGGCCCCGTCACGCTGACCACACCGGCGTCGACGCGTGGGTCCGGCGGGGTGATCGTGGCCGGGAGAGGGGCGCTGGAGTCAGCGCGACGGCGGCGAGCTCACATCGCTTCATGCCCAAAGTGTGCCCGAGCCCGTGGCGGTGTGGGAAGAGGGGAGCGCCTGAACGTCGGGCGAGCGATCCCTGAACATCGCCGGCCGCGGCAAGCTTGGCCACGCGCAAAGGCCGCCACATTTCAGAACAATTGCTGCCGGCGGCGGATCCATGGGCCGCCAATCAAAGTCCGATATGGAGCTCGTACGCAACGCGCCTTCACATATCGTCAACAGCCTTCGAATTACAAAGAGCGGCCTTTCTTGGCTTTCGCTATTGTTCATATTCGCGCTGCTTTGGACACGCACACTATTGGCGGCCTCGCCAACGCCAAGAAAGGAAGCGGATCAAATGCCCTCACCTCGCTGGCTTGCCCGACTCACCGTCCCCGTGATGGCTTGTGCTGCCCTCGTTGGTAGCGCTGGGATAGCGACCGCGACTCCTCAGGACGACGCCTACCTCGCACAACTGCGGGCCGTAGGTCTCACTTGGCCGCCGCAGACGGAAGAGGCACTCATCGGGGAGGCGCACCTCATCTGCTACGACCTCACGTGGGGTTGGACTCCGCAACAGATTGCCGACGACATTCACGCTCACTTGAACGCGAGGGGCGTGACGTTGTTGGACGTCGGGGCCCTCGTCAACGCCGCACACAACACATATTGCCCCGGCAACGTGTGCGACGCGCCCACTCTTTGCACCTGACAGCATTTCGGCGGCATCCCTATAACGGTGCCTCGCAAAGCTTTTCACATGCCCAACGGACTGTCCGCGCCAGGCGGGGCGGCTGGTTCTCACCAAACCTGAACACGTAGAAGTCGTTATGCTGCGGCTCATGGATGCGTCCGAGATCCGGCTAGGGGCGGTGTTTCGGTTCCCGCACGATGACCGACCCAACCGAGTCATTCTCCGTGACGACGATGTCGTCATGTATGACGTCTGGTGGCCCACCAGCCTGCATGGGGATTGGCGGACCTCGAAGCGATAAAGCGGAAGCGCATCGTCTACTACGTGACGAAGATGTCCACACTGGTGGCGAAAGCGACGTACCTGCGCTCGGATCCCCTGTCCGACAACGAGCTTGCTGTTCACCGGCCCGATCTCCCGTTCGCGCCGGTTCGAGATTCGGCGATCAGCTGGTCATCGGACCACGTTGGGGCGCTCGTCGGGGATTCATCAGAACTGCACGCATCCCCGATCTAACTGTTCCCATTCGGACCCGGGGGAAGGCACCAAGACGAGTACGTGAGTCGTCGCGGACAACGGTGCCTTTTTCGCGGCGGCAGAACTATTCCGCAAGGCGCATGCTCTCCAAGCCAAGCACCTTGGTGAGGCGATGCCAGTGGCAGGCCTCGGCGTTTACCGGTCGGGGCTGCAGCGGGGCGTGCCGGCGTTCTACCTTTGGGGGTCCGTCAGCCGATTGGATACCACCTAGCGGCGTAGCCGGATCACTTCCGGCGCGGACTAGCGTAGGGCACGAGTACGTCATCGACAAGGTGGACGACGAGGTCGTCGGTGATGGGGTCGTCTGTGATCAACAGCCGATGCCACAGCACGCTTTGTGCCAATTCGCGGGCAATCTCGACGGATACATCGGGGCGTACGTCGCCGCGTTGAATGCCGCGGGCAATCAGGGCGGCCATCTGTTGTTTGCGCCACGCAATGACGCCGGTGCGAAACGCTTCGGCCAGGTCGGCATCGAATGCCATGGCGGCGACCACCGCGCGTAACACGGCGGCACCATGCCCATTGCAGATGTCGGCCCAGCCACGCAACACGGCCAGCATGTCGCTGCGGTAGCTACCGGTGTCCTCGTGTTGGATGCCGGCGATAGCCGTGCGAAGCAGGATGTCGCGCATCAATGCCTTGCGGTCGGGCCATCGCCGGTACAACACCGGCTTGCTGGTTTTGGCTTTCGCAGCGACGGCCTCCATCGTGACCGCGCGCGGTCCCTGGTCAACGAGCAACTTGAGCACAGCCGATTCGATCGCCGCCTCCAGCTCGGCACCGTATCGCCGCTCACCCATCGGCACCTCCACCTATCACGCCGGGCGCATTGCCAAGAAACGATTGCGTTTCTTGGACGGGCCAATTACCGTTACCCGGGTAGAAACGCTACCGTATCTTGAGGGCTTGTCCGATGACACGACCCGCGCTATTCCCGCTGCGAAGGGTCGACACCGCGACCGTGCGGTACACGACCGCGCCGCACCATCGCCGGCGAATCACGATTGACCACCGTCCGCTTGCGGGCGTTACGCCGGCGATGCTGCTGGATTGGTTCACTCATCTGGATGGAACCATCGAATACGGGGGAGCGGTGATCAATCGGTACCTGGCTTGGCATCCCATCGACCACATCAAATGGGAGCTCGCACGCCCCGCGCCCAACGGGCGCGCAGGCGAGGGGGCCCGGTTTCACATCGTCGAACAGTTCGGCGGGAATCCGGACCACCTGATCGACATCACCGACCGAGTGGAAAAGCTCGACGAAACCGGCATCCGGCTCGTCCAGCGCATCGCCGGCATCGTCGTCTTTCAACTCGAGCACACCTGGTCGGCATGCCCGTACGGCGTCCACTATGTCAGTGTGATGGACATCGGCGCCCGAGCGGCGATTCTGGCATCGCTCAACCGATTCGCCAAGCACCGTTTCCCGGATCCGATGGCTCGGGCATGGGTCCGTCACAACATTGAAGAGGTCGGCCAACTCGAGCACCTGCTACCACGTCTCGTTGAAACACATTGAGCTCAAACCCCGGCCGCATGGGGATTTTGTAGGCGCGAAGTCTTCCGCGCGGGCCTGAGACTCCTATCGGGCGGTCGCTGGTGATGAGTGCCGGATCTCGTCATTACTGCGCGGCGGCAATAGCACGCTGCTGCGAATTCCTACGGGTTATAGCGCCAAATGGAGTCTGAGCGCGTCATCCAGATCGCTCAGCTCGGCAGGGGAGACTCGGCCGATTCGGCGCAACAGCCGTTGCGTTGCGACGGATCTGACCTGCTCGGCCTGCCCCTTCGAATCGACGGCGAGGCCACTGCTCACCGCCGACAACAACACCTGAAATGGATACACCCTGTCGGTGTTGCTGGTGACCGGGACCACGGTGATGACACCACGGCCGAGACGCGTCGCGGCGGCATTGGCCCTGTCGTTGCTGACGATCACCGCCGGCCGCTGCTTATTCGCCTCGCTGCCGCGGGCCGGATCCAGGTCGACCTGCCAGATCTCACCGCGCAGCATCAGTCACACCGTCCCCGACGGTACCCTCCCACGCAGCGGAACCCTCATCGGCCGACCACTGTGCCCAGGCTTCGGCATAGTCATCCTCAAGGTCAGGGTGGCGCAGCATCTGTACCGCGTGGTGCAAACCTGCCGACCGCGACGGCAACCCCGCTCTCTTGACATATGCGTCCAATGCTGCGACGTCATCGTCAGACAAGCTCACGCTCAGTTTCATACCTTAATGCTACCTGGGTAGTATATGAGTAGCAATCACTTGCAATCCGACACAGGCCCAACGCTCAGTGTTACATGTAACACTGCGGTATGGCAGTACGGGACAGGGTCGGCGATACCGACGAAGGATGCGAGAGCGTAGCCTCCGACCACTGCAGGTGTGGGTACCTGACGTGCGGACAGCAACCTTTGCAGCCGAGGCGCACACGGGTGGAGTGCGAGGCCGCTCGTTTGCTGGCGGCTGAACGACTCCACGTCCGCAATGAGGCTGGCGTTCCGGCTTGCCCCGTCCGCAAGTTCGCGTTCGGCCGGGCCGACACATGGTTCGGGGTGGATCGAGGCTAGAATTTCGTGACGGTTTCAGTTGAGCAAAGATACTGCAGCTTACCCGCGACGCTAGGGCCGATATCGCCTGTATGGCTTTAGTGTCGGCTGCTATGGCCGGACTGGACAGTTACGTGAGCTGGCGCACGGCGCTTCGCGTAACCGTGTCGGCATTGATAGCTGCCATTCCCGGACTCGCCATCACTCCCGTAGCTCATTCGGCCGCGGCCACGGCGACGTTGTCGGTGACATCGACGTGGCAGACCGGTTTCATCGCCCAGTTCGCCATCACCAACTTGAGCGCGGTGCCGCTAACCGATTGGAGGCTTGAATTCGACTTGCCGATGGGAGAATCCGTCTCGCACACCTGGAACAGCACCGTTGCACAATCTGGCACGCACTATGTTCTCACCCCCGCGAATTGGAATCGCATCATTGCACCC
>DATJQO010000167.1:0-44132 GCA_035505695.1 Mycobacterium sp. | reverse complement strand
CTGGTGGGCGCGGACGGTATCGAACCGCCGACCGCTGGTGTGTAAAACCAGAGCTCTACCACTGAGCTACGCGCCCGTGCCCCGGGCAGGCTACACGCACGAAGGCCAAGTACCCAAAACTGTGAGGCCTGCTCACGCTTTTAGCGCCGCCAGGGCTTGTGCCCACACCCGCTGGTCGCGGGATTCACCTGGCTGCTTCATCTCCGCGAACCGGATGATTCCGGACCGATCGATGACGAAGGTGCCGCGGTTGGAGTAGCCGGCCTGGTCGTTGAACACACCGTAGGCCTGGCTGACCTCGCCGTGCGGCCAGAAGTCCGACAACACCGGGAAGGTGAAGCCGCTTTCCAGGGCCCAGATCCGGTGCGTGGGCGGTGGGCCCACCGAGATGGCCAGCGCCACGCTGTCGTCGTTCTCGTAATCGGGTAAGTGGTCCCGTAATTGATCCAGCTCACCCTGGCAGATTCCGGTGAACGCCAGCGGGAAGAACACCAACAAAACGTTCTTGGTATCGCGGTAGGAGCTCAACGTCACACGCTGTTGATTCTGGTCGCGCAGGGTGAAGTCGGGGGCGGTGGCGCCGACGGGCAGCATCAACGCTTCCCGGCCCGGGATTTGGGCTGGACCAACCGGCTGGCGCTCCAGTCGCCGAGGTTCACCGACGAGGTCGGCATCAGGCCGGCGGTGGGAGCAGCCTCGGCGATTTCCGCCGGCAGTACGTGACCGGGTTTGCCCGTCTTGGGCGTCAGCACCCAGATCACGCCGTCTTCGGCCAGGGCGCTGATCGCGTCCATCAGGGTGTCCACCAAGTCGCCGTCCCCGTCCCGCCACCACAGCAGCACGACGTCGATTACCTCGTCGGTGTCTTCATCGAGCAACTCGCTGCCGCACGCTTCCTCGACTGCGCCGCGGATCTCGTCGTCGGTGTCTTCGTCCCAGCCCCACTCCTGGACAACTTGGTCTCGTTGGATGCCCAGTTTGCGAGCGTGATCCGCCGCGACCACCGTGGAGCCTCCTTAATCCATCCCTGCGCCCGTGCAATGGGGATTATCGTCGCATAGCCAGAACAGGGTCTACACCCATACCTCGTGAGGCGTCTTCAGAAGGACGCCAGGCAAAGTTTCAGCGCCTTGGTCTTGGCGTCGTTGAGTTGATCGACACGTCTGTTGAACTCCCCGCTCGGCGCATGGGTGCCAATGGCGTTCGCCACTCCCCGGGCCGCATCGATATACGCATTGAAGGCGTCCTTCAACTGCTGCGACAAAGCATCGCTGAAGCTGCTGGACACCGTGGTGGCGCTGTCGTTGAGCGCTGCGATGGCCGGGCCTTCGGTGGGGCCGGGGTTGCGGCCTGCATTGAACGCCCCGACGAACACGTTCACCTTGTCGATCGCGTCCTTGCTGCTGGTGGCCAACGAGTCGCAGGACGTGCGCACCGCCTTGGTGGTCAGCGATTGTTGCCGCTGCGACTCCCGGATTCTCGAGGTCGCTGACGAAGCGGACACCGACGCCGACACCGACTGCCGGTAAGCCGGGGCCACACCGGTATCGGGCGTGGCCGTGCCGTTGGTGACGGTGGTACACCCCACGATTCCCATCGCCGCGGCCGCGACACATCCGAGGGCCAGAGCGCCTCGTCTTCGGGACTCCCCCGCAAGGACGGCACGCCATCCGATGAGCACGGCTCCTGACGTTACCGGTTGGCTTTTCGAGTTGCCCCGATACGCGCCCAGGTCGTGTCCGACGCGTGAACCTGCATCAGCTACCAGACATCGGCTACCCGCCCAGCACATCCGTGCGGCACGATAGGGAGACAAGCTGCAAAGCACCCCAGAGGCACCCGCCCCGCCACGTACAGGAGTACCTCGTTGACCACCGAGTTCGTGCGCCACGATCTGGCCAAAACCCCAAGCAGCGCAAGCGAACCCGACCGCGTTCGGGTGATCCGCGAAGGCGTGGCGTCCTACCTTCCCGATATCGACCCCGAAGAGACGTCGGAGTGGCTCGAGTCCTTCGACGAACTGCTGCAGCGCTCGGGCCCGGCGCGGGCCCGGTATCTGATGTTGCGGTTGCTGGAACGCGCCAGCGAGCAGCGGGTCGCCATTCCGGCGCTGACCTCAACCGACTATGTCAACACCATCCCGACCGAACTGGAACCGTGGTTCCCCGGCGACGAGGACGTCGAACGCCGGTTCCGGGCGTGGATCCGATGGAACGCCGCCATCATGGTGCACCGGGCGCAGCGCCCGGGAGTGGGAGTGGGCGGCCACATTTCGACCTATGCGTCCTCCGCGGCGCTCTATGAGGTCGGCTTCAACCACTTCTTCCGGGGCAAATCGCATCCCGGCGGCGGCGATCAGGTGTTCATCCAGGGCCACGCGTCCCCGGGGATTTACGCGCGGGCCTTCTTGGAAGGCCGGTTGAGCGCGGATCGGCTCGACGGCTTCCGGCAAGAGCACAGCCACGCCGCCGGCGGGCTGCCGTCCTACCCGCACCCGCGGCTGATGCCCGACTTCTGGGAATTCCCCACCGTGTCGATGGGCCTGGGGCCGCTCAACGCCATCTACCAGGCCCGGTTCAACCACTACCTGCATGACCGGGGCATCAAGGACACCTCCGACCAGCACGTGTGGTGCTTTTTGGGCGACGGCGAGATGGACGAGCCGGAAAGCCGCGGGCTGGCGCATGTCGGGGCCCTCGAGGGCCTGGACAACCTGACCTTCGTGATCAACTGCAACCTGCAGCGCCTCGACGGCCCGGTGCGCGGCAACGGCAAGATCATTCAGGAGCTGGAGTCGTTCTTCCGCGGAGCCGGCTGGAACGTCATCAAGGTGGTGTGGGGCCGCGAATGGGATGCCCTGCTGCATGCCGACCGGGACGGTGCGCTGGTGAACCTGATGAACACCACTCCCGACGGCGACTACCAGACCTACAAGGCCAACGACGGTGCTTATGTGCGCGACCACTTCTTCGGGCGCGACCCGCGCACCAAGGCGCTGGTCGAGAACATGACCGACTCCGAGATATGGAACCTCAAGCGCGGCGGCCACGACTACCGCAAGGTGTATGCGGCCTACCGGGCCGCCGTCGACCACAAGGGCCAGCCGACGGTGATCTTGGCCAAGACCATCAAGGGCTACTCGCTGGGCGCGCACTTCCAGGGCCGCAATGCCACCCATCAGATGAAAAAGCTTGCGCTGGAAGACCTTAAAGCCTTCCGCGACTCCATGCGGATTCCGATCAGCGACGCCCAGCTGGAAGAGGACCCCTACCTGCCGCCCTACTACCACCCCGGCTCCGACGCCCCGGAGATCCGGTACCTGATCGACCGCCGCCGCACGCTCGGGGGTTTTGTGCCCGAGCGCCGGACCAAGAGCAAGGCCTTGCGGCTGCCCGGCCGCGATATCTACGCCGCACTGAAGAAGGGATCGGGACACCAGGAGGTCGCCACCACGATGGCGATCGTGCGCACCTTCAAAGAAGTGTTGCGGGACAAGGAAGTTGGGCCGCGAATCGTGCCGATCATTCCCGACGAAGCCCGCACCTTCGGCATGGACTCGTGGTTCCCGTCGTTGAAGATCTACAACCGGCTCGGTCAGCTCTACACCGCCGTCGACGCCGATTTGATGTTGGCGTACAAGGAAAGCGAAGTCGGGCAAATCCTGCACGAGGGCATCAACGAAGCCGGCTCGGTCGGCTCGTTCATCGCGGCCGGCACGTCGTATGCCACCCACAACGAGCCGATGATCCCGATCTACATCTTCTATTCGATGTTCGGCTTCCAACGCACCGGAGACGGTCTATGGGCCGCCGCCGACCAGATGACGCGTGGCTTCCTGCTCGGAGCTACCGCGGGGCGCACCACGCTGACCGGCGAGGGCCTGCAACATGCCGACGGCCACTCCCTGCTGCTGGCCAGCACCAACCCCGCGGTGGTCGCCTATGACCCGGCCTTCGCCTACGAAATCGCCTACATCGTGGAAAGCGGTCTGGCGCGGATGTTCGGGGACAACCCCGAAGACGTGTATTTCTACCTCACCGTCTACAACGAGCCCTACATACAGCCCCCCGAGCCGGAGCACTTCGATCCCGAAGGCCTGCTGCGGGGCATCTACCGCTACCGATCCGCCACCGAGCAGCGCGCCAATACGGCGCACATCCTGGCCTCCGGGGTGGCTATGCCGTCAGCGCTGAAGGCGGCGGAGATGCTGGCCGCCGAGTGGGACGTCGCCGCCGACGTATGGTCGGTGACCAGTTGGGGCGAATTGAACCGCGACGGCGTGTCCGTGGAGAAGGCCAAGCTGCGCCATCCCGACCAGCCGGCCGGCGTCCCGTACGTGACCCAGGCCCTCTCGAACATCACCGGCCCGGTGATCGCGGTGTCGGACTGGATGCGCGCCGTCCCGGAACAGATCCGGCCATGGGTGCCGGGCACCTTCGTCACGCTGGGCACCGACGGTTTCGGATTTTCCGACACCCGGCCCGCCGCCCGGCGCTTCTTCAACACCGACGCCGAATCGCAGGTGGTCGCGGTGCTGGAGGCGTTGGCTCGCGACGGCGAGATCGACCCCTCGGTCCCGGTCGCGGCGGCCCGCCAGTACAAGATCGACGACGTGCAGGCCGCCCCGGAGCAGACCTCTGATCCGGGCGTGGCCTGAGGCCGCCCAACCCACCCCGCCGAGCGTGAAGCCAGCCTCACGTCGGGCGCCGAGCGTGAAGCCAGCTTCACGTTCGCCCGAGGGGCGTGCAGGCGACCACGAAAACCGCCCCGATCTTTGGCGGTTACTTCTAGAAAGCTGGCGTAGCTTTTAGGGATGAGTGACAACCCCTTCGCTGGTCCATTTGCCAAGCACCCCCGCTCGCCGCTGGAATCCCTGCACACCGTCCCGGAATCGCTGCTGCGCCGGTTGAAGCAGTATTCGGGTCGGCTGGCCACGGAAGCGGTCTCGGCGATGCAGGAGCGGTTGCCGTTCTTCGCGGAGCTGGAAGCGTCCCAGCGGGCCAGCGTGGCGTTGGTGGTGCAGACCGCGGTCGTGAACTTCGTCGAATGGATGCACGATCCGCACAGCAACGTCAGCTACACCGCGCAGGCCTTCGAAATCTTTCCGCAGGACCTCACCCGCCGGATCGCGTTGCGCCACAGTGTGGAGATGGTGCGGGTCACCATGGAGTTCTTCGAGGAAGTGGTGCCGCTGCTGGCGCGCTCCGAAGAGCAGTTGACGGCCCTGACGGTGGGCATCTTGAAGTACAGCCGCGACCTGGCGTTTGCCGCCGCCACGGCGTATGCGAATGCGGCCGAAGCACGCGGCACCTGGGACAGCCGGATGGAGGCGAGCGTCGTCGACGCGGTGGTCCGCGGCGACACCGGCCCGGAGCTGCTCTCCCGCGCGGCGGCGCTGAACTGGGACACCACCGCACCGGCGACCGTTGTGGTCGGTGCCCCGGCGCCGGGGCGCGACGGGTCAACCGGCCCCGGCGACAGTCAACGGGCCAGTCAGCACGTCCGCGACGCCGCCGCCAACCACGGCCGGGCGGCGCTGACCGATGTGCACGGCACCTGGCTGGTTGCCATCGTGTCGGGCCACCTATCACCAACCGACAAATTTCTCGGAGATCTGCTGGGCGCGTTCTCCGACGGGCCCGTCGTCATCGGACCGACCGCGCCCATGCTGACCGCGGCCTACCACAGCGCCAGCGAGGCGATATCGGGGATGAACGCGGTCGCCGGCTGGCGGGGAGCGCCACGCCCCGTGCTGGCCCGAGAACTGCTGCCCGAACGCGCCCTGATGGGGGATGCATCGGCGATCGTGGCGTTACACACCGACGTGATGGGGCCGTTGGCCGAGGCCGGACCCACGCTCGTCGAAACCCTTGACGCTTTCTTAGATTCTGGCGGCGCGATTGAGGCTTGTGCCAGAAAGTTGTTCGTTCATCCAAACACCGTGCGCTACCGACTCAAGCGGATCACCGACTTCACCGGCCGCGATCCCACCCAGCCACGCGACGCATATGTGCTGCGCGTGGCGGCGACGGTCGGCCAGCTCAACTACGCCAGGCATGCCTCCAGCGTCACCAACAACGGCATGACTTCGGTTCCGTTGCCGGTCAAAGCGGGTGTTACGGGCCAATTCGCCACAAAGTGATCCAGGCAACAGGTTGCAGGACGATATCAAACATGTAGCTTACGGGGCTGTTTTGTAGAAGGTGCACAAAAACCTAAGACGAGGTTCATAATCTGTTACACCCGCCAAAACCGTTTCCACAGTGTTCTCTTAGACACGTGATTGCATTGCTTGCGCCCGGACAGGGTTCGCAGACCGAGGGGATGCTCTCGCCGTGGCTTGACTTCCCGGGTGCCGCGGACCAGCTCGATATCTGGTCGAAGGCCAGCGGCCTCGACCTGGTGCGCCTGGGCACCACCGCATCGAGCGAAGAGATCACCGACACTGCGGTCACTCAGCCGTTGGTGGTGGCGGCCACGCTGCTCGCCCATCAGGAGATGACGAAGCGCTCGCTGCTCAGCGACACAGATCTGATCGTGGCCGGTCACTCCGTCGGCGAAATCGCGGCCTACGCGATTGCCGGTGTGCTGGCCGCCGACGACGCCGTCGCGCTGGCCGCCACCCGTGGTGCCGAGATGGCGAAGGCGTGCGCGATCGAGCCGACCGGCATGTCCGCGGTGCTGGGCGGCGACGAGGCGGAGGTACTGAACCGTCTCGAGCAGCTCGATCTGTTCCCCGCGAACCGCAACGCTGCCGGGCAGATCGTCGCCGCCGGCTCGCTGACGGCATTGGACAAGCTCGCCGAAGACCCGCCGGCCAAGGCCCGGGTGCGCGCGCTCGGGGTAGCCGGAGCGTTCCACACCAAGTACATGGCTCCGGCTCTGGACCGCTACGCGGCCGCCGCGGCGGCCGTCGCGACCGCCGAGCCCACCGCCACGCTGCTGTCCAACCGCGATGGGAAGCCGGTCACCTCGGCCGCCGCGGCGATGGACGCGCTGGTTGCTCAACTGACTCAGCCGGTGCGCTGGGACCTGTGCATGGCGACGCTCCGTGAACGGGAGATCACGGCGGCGGTGGAGTTTCCCCCGGCGGGCACTCTCACCGGTATCGCCAAACGCGAACTTCGGGGGGTTACGGCTCATGCCGTCAAGTCGCCCGCAGACCTGGACGCATTGGCTGAACTCTGACCAGCCACGCCCAGTACAACCACATAACACGTCGGTTCGATTAACACACAACACATTACGAAGGGAAATAGGCTGTGGCCGTCACTCAGGAAGAAATCATTGCCGGTATCGCCGAGATCATCGAAGAGGTCACCGGTATCGAGCCGTCCGAGGTCACCCCGGAAAAGTCGTTCGTCGACGACCTGGACATCGACTCGCTGTCGATGGTTGAGATCGCGGTGCAGACCGAGGACAAGTATGGCGTGAAGATCCCTGACGAGGACCTCGCCGGCCTGCGTACCGTCGGTGACGTTGTCGTCTACATCCAGAAGCTCGAGGAAGAGAACCCCGAGGCCGCCGAGGCGCTGCGCGCCAAGCTGGAGACGGACAACCCCGAGACCGTTGCCAACGTGAAGGCAAGGATGGAAGCGGACAGCAAGTGACCAAGCCTTCCACTGCTAATGGCGGTTACCCCAGCGTTGTGGTAACCGCCGTCACGGCGACGACGTCGGTCGCGTCGGACATCGAGAGCACGTGGAAGGGTTTGTTGGCCGGAGACAGCGGCATCCACGTCCTCGAAGACGAGTTCGTCACCAAATGGGACCTGCCTGTCAAGATCGGTGGCCACCTCAAGGAGCCCATCGACAAGCACATGGGCAGGCTCGACATGCGCCGCATGTCGTACGTCCAGCGGATGGCGAAGTTGCTGAGCGGTCAGTTGTGGGAGTCCGCCGGCAGTCCCGAGGTCGACCCCGACCGGTTCACGGTTGTGGTCGGCACGGGTTTGGGTGGCGCCGAACGGATCGTGGAGAGCTATGACCTGATGAACGAGGGCGGCCCACGCAAAGTGTCGCCGCTCGCCGTTCAGATGATCATGCCGAACGGTGCCGCCGCCGTGGTGGGCCTGCAGCTCGGTGCCCGCGCCGGGGTGATCACTCCGGTTTCGGCCTGCTCGTCGGGTTCGGAAGCAATCGCGCATGCGTGGCGTCAAATAGTCATGGGTGACGCTGACGTCGCCGTGTGCGGCGGCGTCGAGGGCCCCATCGAAGCGCTGCCGATCGCGGCGTTTTCGATGATGCGGGCCATGTCGACCCGCAACGACGAACCCGAGCGCGCGTCGCGGCCATTCGATTTGGACCGCGACGGCTTCGTGTTCGGCGAGGCCGGAGCAATGCTGCTCATCGAGACCGAGGAGCACGCCAAGGCCCGCGGCGCCAAGCCGCTGGCGCGGTTGATGGGTGCCGGCATCACCTCGGACGCGTTCCACATGGTCGCCCCGGCAGCGGACGGCGTCCGTGCGGGGCGGGCAATGACGCGGGCGCTGGAAATGGCGGGGTTGTCCCCCAAAGACATTGACCACGTCAATGCGCACGGGACCGCGACGCCGATCGGCGACAGCGCGGAGGCCAACGCGATCCGCGTCGCCGGTTGCGAGCGGGCCGCGGTGTACGCGCCAAAGTCGGCGCTCGGGCACTCCATCGGTGCAGTCGGTGCACTGGAATCGATCCTTACGGTATTGGCCCTTCGGGATGGCGTCATACCGCCAACTTTGAACTACGAAACACCTGATCCCGAGATCGACCTCGATGTTGTCGCGGGCGAACCTCGCTACGGCGATTTCCGTTACGCGATCAACAACTCGTTCGGTTTCGGTGGCCACAACGTGGCACTCGCCTTCGGGCGTTGCTGAGCACGGCATCCGGCGACGATGCGGGCCGCAAACGGCCCGAGGAGCAGTCGGACAACACGGAAGGAACGTTCCCCACACCCATGACAGAGCTGGTAACCGGGAAGACACTCCCGAACGTAGTCGTCACCGGCGTTGCCATGACCACCGCGCTGGCAACTGACGCCGAGACCACTTGGAAGTTGTTGCTGGACAGCCAAAGTGGTATCCGCAAGCTCGAAGATCCCTTCGTGGAGGAGTTCGACCTGCCGGTCCGCATCGGCGGGCATCTGCTGGAGGAATTCGACAGCCAGCTGACGCGCGTCGAGCTGCGCCGTACGGGCTATCTGCAGCGGATGTCGACGATTTTGAGCCGGCGGGTCTGGGAGAACGCCGGCTCGCCCGAGGTGGACAGTGATCGGCTGATGGTGTCCATCGGGACCGGCTTGGGGTCGTCGGAAGAAATGGTCTTCAGCTACGACGACATGCGCGCTCGTGGTATGAAGGCCGTCTCCCCGCTCGGGGTGCAGAAGTACATGCCCAACGGCGCGGCGGCGGCGGTGGGTCTGGAGCGGCACGCCAAGGCGGGCGTGATCACGCCCGTGTCGGCGTGCGCGTCCGGCTCCGAGGGTGTCGCCCACGCGTGGCGCAACATCGTCTTCGGCGAGGCCGACATCGCCATCTGCGGTGGTGTGGAGACCAAGATCGAGGCGGTGCCGATCGCCGCGTTCGCCCAGATGCGCATCGTGATGTCGACCAAGAACGACGACCCGGTAGGCGCGTGCCGCCCGTTCGACCGCGACCGCACCGGCTTCGTGTTCGGCGAGGCCGGGGCGCTCATTGTCATCGAGACCGAGGAGCACGCCAAGGCTCGTGGGGCCAACATCTTGGCACGGATCATGGGTGCCAGCATCACCTCGGACGGCTACCACATGGTTGCGCCCGATCCCAACGGGCTCCGGGCCGGGCACGCGATGAGCCGGGCGATTCAGCTCGCCGGCCTCACGCCCGGCGACATCGACCACGTGAACGCCCACGCCACCGGCACTTCGGTGGGTGACGTCGCCGAGAGCAAGGCGATCAACAACGCGCTGGGCCCGCACGGCGGGAACGCCGCGGTGTATGCACCCAAGGCCGCCCTCGGCCACTCGGTCGGTGCGGTGGGTGCGGTGGAGTCGATCCTGACCGTGCTCGCGTTGCGCGACCAGGTCGTTCCACCAACACTGAATCTGGAAAACCTCGACCCGGAGATCGATTTGGACGTGGTTGCGGGCAAGCCGCGGCCCGGCAACTACCAGTACGCGATCAACAACTCGTTCGGATTCGGCGGGCACAATGTGGCGCTCGTCTTCGGGCGGTACTGAACCCGTATCAGGAGACCTGCGATGACAATCATGGCCCCCGCGTCGGTTGGCGAGTCGCTCGACCCTCGAGACCCGCTGCTGCGTCTGAGTAATTTCTTCGACGAGGGCAGCGTGGAACTCCTGCACGAGCGGGACCGCTCCGGCGTGCTTGCCGCCGCGGGGACCGTGAACGGTGTGCGCACCATCGCGTTCTGCACCGACGGAACCGTGATGGGCGGGGCCATGGGTATCGAGGGCTGCACGCACATCGTCAACGCCTACGACACCGCCATCGAGGAGCAGAGCCCGATCGTGGGCATCTGGCACTCCGGTGGCGCCCGGCTGGCCGAGGGGGTCCGGGCGCTGCACGCGGTCGGCTTGGTGTTCGAGGCGATGATCCGCGCCTCCGGCTACATTCCGCAGGTCTCGGTGGTCGTCGGCTTCGCCGCCGGCGGCGCCGCCTACGGTCCGGCCCTGACCGACGTGGTCGTGATGGCGCCGGAAAGCCGGGTGTTCGTCACCGGGCCCGACGTGGTGCGCAGTGTGACGGGCGAGGATGTCGACATGGCCTCGCTCGGTGGTCCGGAGACCCACCACAAGAAGTCCGGAGTGTGCCACATCGTCGCCGACGACGAGCCGGACGCCTACGCGCGCGGCCGCCGCTTGATCGGATTGTTCTGCCAGCAGGGGCATTTCGACCGCAGCAAGGCCGAGGCCGGTGACACCGACATTCACGCACTGCTGCCCGAATCCCCGCGACGGGCCTACGATGTACGTCCCATCGTGACCGCGATCCTCGACGACGAGACGCCCTTCGACGAATTCCAGGCCAATTGGGCGCCGTCCATGGTGGTGGGGCTGGGCCGGTTGTCCGGTCGTACCGTCGGCGTGCTGGCCAACAACCCGCTGCGCCTCGGCGGCTGCCTGAACTCCGAAAGCGCCGAGAAGGCAGCGCGTTTCGTGCGGCTCTGCGACGCATTCGGGATCCCGCTGGTGGTGGTCGTCGACGTCCCGGGCTATCTGCCCGGTGTCGACCAGGAGTGGGGCGGCGTGGTGCGCCGCGGTGCCAAGCTGCTGCACGCCTTCGGCGAGGCGACGGTGCCACGGGTCACCCTGGTCACCCGAAAGACCTACGGCGGGGCCTACATTGCGATGAACTCCCGCTCGCTCAACGCGACGAAGGTGTTCGCCTGGCCGGACGCCGAGGTTGCCGTGATGGGCGCCAAGGCCGCCGTGGGCATCCTGCACAAAAAGAAGCTGGCTGCCGCCCCCGAACATGACCGCGAAGCCCTGCACGACCAACTGGCTGCCGAGCACGAGCGGATCGCCGGTGGCGTGGACAGCGCCATCGAGATCGGCGTGGTCGACGACAAGATCGACCCGGCGCACACCCGCAGTAAGCTCACCGAGGCGCTGGCCCAGGCGCCGGCGCGCCGCGGCCGCCACAAGAACATCCCGCTGTAGTGCCGGACTGACCGCACCTTTCACTCCAGCACCGGCTGGCTAGCATGCACTGAGTTTGTAGAGCGCCAGCACATCCGATAGCGCTTTGCAGGTTTGCCTATACCCGGCGACCGAGGATCGTCGAAACCGCACGGCAGAGTTCTCCTCCCGGGTCGGCGGGGAGATCTTCGGCGCGCCAGCCGACGAAATCATCCGGGCGGACCAGCAGTGCCCCGGAAGGCCCAAGTCCCGTGGCGGCCGCCCACTCCTCGCTGCAGATGCGTTCGGCACGCACCGACGCCGAAGCCGCAGCGGCGCACCATCGTTCGTCCCCACTCAGCAGTGTGAACCCCGGACCGAGCAGGTCGAGCGTGGAAACACCATCACGCACCCACACGTGCGGCACGCGGGTGCCCGGCTGACCGCGCAACTCCTCCACCAGCAGCTCCGACGGCTCGTCGGTCACCACCGCCGCCGAGCGGTAGGCGTATCCGATGAGCAGATTGAACATCGAGCACTCTTCTTCAGCGGGCAGTTGCGGCCCGTCTTCGCTCAGTAAGGAACGCGTCGGCCCGGTCAACGATTGCCGGGCGGCGAATCTGCCTACCGGGTAACGCTCGGCGTGGTAGGTGTCCAGCAGTGCCGGATCGGCGGTCCCATCCAACACGGCAGCGAGTTTCCAGGCCAGATCGTGGGCACTCTGGATGGCCGTGTTGGCTCCCCCGGCCTTGAACGGCGGCATGGTGTGCGCCGAATCACCGACCAGAAAGACTCGGCCACAACGGAATTGGTCGGCCACCTGTTCGTAGGGTTGCCAGGCCGCGACCTCGATGATCTCGATGTCGATTGGCTCGCCGATGGCCTTGGTGAGCACCTCACGGCATCGTTGCGGGGTGAACTGCGCCGCGGTCTCCCCTTTGCCGGGAAGATAGGTGGTGATGAACATTCCCAGCTCGCCTTCGACCACCAAGAAAATCCCATCCACGTCAGTGTTTTTGACTTGCACGCCATCGCCGTCGGCCAAGTGTGAGACGAACTTCCGCCAGGCTGCCCGGAAGTAGATGAAGACGACATAGATTGGCAGCGCGCCATAGCCAGAAAGGTTGATGCCCAACCAGTTTCGGATCGGGCTATGCACACCGTCGGCGCCAACGACATAGTCGGCACGCACAGTCTCCGACTCTCCCGAGTCCACGTCGCGCAGCACCGCGGTGACACCCGCCGCGTCTTGCTGGAGTGACGACAGCGCGGTCCCGTAGCGGACTTCACTGCCGCGCCGGCGCGTTGCGGCAAGCAGCATCGGCTCGAGTCTGCTCTGCGGGCAGTACTGTGCCGCAGGCTCCGGGCTGAGCCGGTCAAGGCCCCCGAAGATTGCGTCGACGTCGATCGCCAGTTGTTCGGCTGCGCTATTGAGCGTGGGCCTGACCATCAGGGCCGAAACGTGGTCGGCGACCGCATGAACTTGGCCGCTGAGGCCAAGGCCACGCAGGATTTCCAAGCTGCGAAAACTCAGATTCCGGGCTTTCGGATAGATGAATACCTCGCGCCGCTTTTCGACCAGCACCGAACCCACACCATGCTTTGCCAGCAGCGCGGAGGTGGCGAGGCCGCCGGCCCCGGCGCCCACGATGAGCACAGGCACACGTCTGTCCACGAAAATATGGTAGATCATCTCATTCGCCAGTGACAACCACATTCGCCTCGTCTCGCCCTAGCCCAGTCGCGCCATGAACTCCTCCGCCACCGGGACAACCCGCTCGCGATCCGACTCCACCAGCCCGATACGGGTTCGCCGGTCGACGATGTCGGAGACGTCCAGCGCGCCCTCGTAGGTGATCGCGTATTCGAATTCCGCCCTGATGACATCGATGCCCTCGGCGACCGGCTCGGTCGGGCGCTTACAGGTGGCGGTGGCCAGGACCTTGCCCGCTTCGGCGCCGTAGCGCTGCACCAGCGACACCGGCAAATCCTGCGAACCCTGCTGTTCGGCGCACGCCGCCCCCGGGTTGGCGGATGCCCCGATCAGCGGCATCCGGTGGGTCCGGCACTTCGCCGCGCGCAGGTGGCGCAGTTTGATGGCGTGATCGAGGACGTCTTGCGCCATGTAGCGGTATTCGGTCAGCTTGCCGCCGATCACGCTGATGACGCCGGACGCCGACTCCACCACGGCGTGCTCGCGGGACACGTCGGCGGTACGGCCTTCCCCGGTGTCGATCAGCGGCCGAAGCCCCGCGTAGGCACCGATCACGTCGTTGGGACGCAACGCGGTCCCCAGCGCGGTGTTCACCGTCTCCAGCAGGAACGTGATCTCCTGCGCAGACGGCTTCGGCACGTCCGGAATCGGGCCCGGCGCGGCCTCGTCGGTCAGTCCCAGATAGACGCGGCCCAGCTGCTCGGGCATGGCGAAGACGAACCGGTTGAGCTCGCCGGGAATCGGGATCGTCAGTGCTGCAGTCGGATTGCCGAAAGCAGCGGCATCAAAAACCAGATGGGTTCCGCGGCTGGGCCGCAGCCGCAACGAACCGTCGATCTCGGCCGCCCACACCCCGGCGGCGTTGATCACCGCACCAACCGAGACATCGAACGACTCTCCGCTGCGCTGATCGGTCAGCCGCACAGAGGTTCCGGTCGCCTCGGAAGCCGCCACATAGGTCAAGATCCGGGCGCCATGTTGCGCCGCGGTCCGCGCGACCGCGGTGACCAGCCGGGCATCATCGATCAACTGCCCGTCATAGGCCAGCAGGCCACCGTCCAAGCCGTCCCGCCGCACGGTCGGCGCCAGCTGCACGACACGCTCGGCCGAAACCCGGCTCGACCGGGGCAGCGTCGACGATGGCGTACCCGCAAGCATCCGCAACGCGTCACCGGCCAGGAATCCGGCACGCACCAATGCCCGGTTGCCCCGACTCATGGACGGCAACAGCGGAACCAGCTGCGGCATCGCATGAACAAGATGGGGTGCGTTGTGCGTCATCAGAATTCCGCGTTCGCTGGAGCTGCGCCGAGCGATGCCCACGTTGCCGCTGGCCAGGTAGCGCAGGCCGCCATGCACCAGTTTGGAGCTCCAGCGGCTGGTACCGAATGCCAGATCGTGCTTTTCCACCAGCGCCACCCGAAGGCCTCGTGCGGCGGCGTCCAACGCGATCCCGACGCCGGTGATGCCACCACCGATGACAAGGACGTCCAACGGTTCCCCGTCGGCGAGCGCCGACAGATCGGCCGCGCGGCGAGCGGCGTTGAGCGCGGTCGGATCAGGTATCAAGACAGGTATCCGTTCAACGAGTAAGCGAGTTCGTCGGCCAGCGCAGTCGCGTCGAGAATCGGTTCGACGATCTGTGCGGACTGAATGGTCGACTGGGTGATCAGCAAGACCATGGTGGCCATCTGGACCAGGTCGCCGGCGCGGACGCTGCCGCTGCGCTGGGCCGCTCGCAGCCGCGCGGCAAGGGCGTCGATCAACATGTGCTGGCTGGTGCCGAGGCGTTCGGTGATGAAGATCGGCGCCAGCTCCGAGTGCAGCACCGACATCACCAATCGATCGCGGCGCAACAGATCGGCCACCGTAACAATCTGTCGCACCAACGATTCCCGGTCATCTCCGAGCAGCGGCGCCTCGCGCATCACCTCGGTGATGTGCCGGGTCAACAGCGCCGCCACGATCGACCGGGTGTCCGGCCAGCGCCGGTACACCGTTGGCCTGCTGACCCGAGCACGTCGCGCGATCTCGGCGAGGGTCACCCGGTCCACGCCGTAATCGACCACACAGCTGGCTGCTGCCGCCAGGATCCGCTCTCCAGGATCCAATCCTGCGTTACTGATTGACAGCATGTGTAATACTGTAACGCATGACACGCCCCGAGGATCTCCTGCCGCCGATGAAATGGAACGCCTGGGGAGATGCCGCCGCCGCCAAGCCGCTGTCCGAAGGGATCCGAAAGCTTCTGAAACAGGCTGTCGGCGTAGCCGATTCGGGTACGGCCGAACTTGAGCCCGGCCAAGTCCAGCTGCGCCCGTCGTCGTTGTCGGCCGCCGATCGCGATGCGCTGGCCATGATAGTCGGCGCCGGGTACTGCCGCACCGCCGATCTCGACCGGTTGCTGCACGCCGGCGGCAAGTCCACCCTGGACCTGCTGCGCCGCAAGGACTCCGGGGTGCAAGATGCCCCCGACGCCGTGTTGCTTCCCGGCGACGAGGACGCCGTCGCCACGATCCTGCGCTACTGTTCGAAGCACCGCATCGCCGTCGTCCCGTTCGGCGGCGGCACGAACGTCGTCGGCGGCCTCGATCCCGTCCGCGCCGATTTCGGCGCCGTCGTTTCCCTTGATCTGCGCCGCCTGGATCGGCTGATATCCCTCGACGAAGTTTCCGGGCAGGCCGTTTTCGAGGCCGGGGTCACCGGACCGGAAGCCGAGAGTTTGCTTGGCGCACATGGCTTTTCGCTCGGGCATTTTCCGCAGAGTTTTGAGTATGCCACTATTGGCGGGTTTGCGGCGACGCGCTCGTCCGGGCAGGACTCGGCGGGCTACGGCCGGTTCAACGACATGGTGCGCGGGCTGCGCGTGGTCACTCCGGTGGGCACGATGGATTTGGGCCGCGCACCGGAATCCGCGGCCGGCCCCGACTTGCGTCAGTTGATAGTCGGCTCGGAGGGCACCTTCGGTGTCATCACGCAGGTGCGGCTGCGCGTGCACCGGGTGCCGGAAGCCATCCGTTACGAAGCGTGGTCGTTCCCGGATTTCGAGACCGGGGCTGCGGCCGTGCGCGCTGTCACCCAGAATGCCTCCGGCCCTACCGTCATCCGGCTCTCCGACGAGGCCGAGACCGGAGTCAATCTTGCCACCACCGAAGCGATCGGCGAATCCCAGATCACCGGCGGGTGCCTGGGCATCACGGTTTTCGAGGGCACCAAGGAGCACGTCGAAAGCCGGCATGCCGAAACCAGCGCGCTGCTCGCGGCCCACGGTGGGACGTCGCTGGGGGAAGGGCCCGCGCGCGCGTGGGAGCGGGGCCGGTTCGGCGCGCCATATTTGCGCGACTCGCTGCTGTCGGCGGGCGCACTCTGCGAGACGCTCGAAACCGCCACCGACTGGTCCAACATTCCCGCGCTCAAAGTGGCTGTCACACAAGCACTTACCAGCGCGTTGGCCGAAACGGGCACACCGGCGCTGGTGATGTGCCACATCTCGCACGTCTACCCCACCGGAGCTTCGTTGTACTTCACCGTCGTCGCCGGGCAGCGGAGCAATCCGATCGAGCAATGGAAGACCGCGAAAAAGGCCGCGTCGGATGCCATCATGGCCACCGGCGGCACCATCACCCATCACCATGCGGTCGGCGCCGACCACCGGCCCTGGATGCGCGACGAGGTGGGCGAACTCGGTGTCCAAGTGCTGCGTGCGGTCAAGGCCACACTCGATCCGGCCGGAATTCTCAACCCGGGCAAGCTGATCCCATGACCACCGGGCAGCTGCGCCGCCGGGAAATCGGCAAGGTGATTGCCCTGACCAATCCCGTTTCAGGGCATGGCGCCGCCTTACCCGCTGCACAGGTCGCGATCGCCCGGCTGCACCACCGCGGTGTGGAGGTCATCGAAATCATCGGCGACAACGCGCAAGACGCACGGGATCTGGTCAGCGCGGCGCTCGAAAAGGGTGCCGACGCGGTCATGGTGACCGGAGGTGACGGCGTCTTCTCCAACGCGTTGCAGGTGCTGGCGGGCACCGATGTTCCGGTCGGAATCGTGCCGGCGGGCACCGGCAACGACCACGCCCGTGAATTCGGGGTTCCGACTAAAAGTCCCGAAGCCGCCGCGGACATCATCGTCGACGGCTGGACGGAAACCATCGACCTGGGTCGGATTCAGTGCGGCGAGGGCCGCAACAAGTTCGAAAAGTGGTTCGGCACCGTGGCGGCCGCCGGCTTCGATTCTCTGGTGACCGATCGCGCCAACCGGATGCGTTGGCCGCACGGGCGATTGCGCTACTACCTCGCGATGCTCGCCGAACTGTCACAGCTGCGGCTCTTGCCGTTCCGGATGGTGCTCGACGGAACCCAGCACATCGATGCCGACGTCATCCTTGCGGCTTTCGGCAACACCCGCAGTTATGGCGGGGGGATGCTGATCTGTCCCAATGCCGATCACGCCGATGGCCTGCTCGACATCACCATGGTGCACTCGGCGTCCCGGTCCAAGCTGGTCCGCCTGTTTCCCACCGTGATGAAAGGCACCCACATCAACCTTGACGAGGTACGCACCGCACGGGCGAAATCGATTCACGTGGAATGTCCCGGCATCAACGTCTACGCCGACGGCGACTTCGCCTGCCCGCTGCCCGCCGAGATCTCCGCGGTTCCGGGCGCACTGCAGATTCTGCGTCCGTCCCGATGACCATCACGGCCCTGTAACGACGGACCCGGCGAATCCGACATGTTGGCAGATCCGCCCCCCTTCGTTGGAGGAAAGATGTCGGCACCTCGCAAGGCCGCTCTGGTGATGTTGGCGACGGCACCACTCGGGGGCGCACTTTGGCTGTCGCCCGCTGCCTTCGCCGGTGATGCGGCGTCCTGGAACGGGCAGTACCTGCTCACGCTGTCCGCCAACGCGAAGCAGGGCACCAGCATCGCGGCCCGCCAGCCCGAATACGCCCACCGGACCAGCGTCGTGATCAGTTCAACCTGCTCCTCGGGGGTTTGCGTCGCGACGGTGAACGACCCGCCGCCACCGAAAAACGAGACGATGCCGCGGTCGGTCGAATTCACCTGGAACGGGTCGCAGTGGGTGCGCGAGATGAGCTGGCAATGGGATTGCCTACTGGCGGACGGCACCATCGAATACGACCCGGCGAAGTCGGTGACGGCCTACACGCCTGGACCCAATGGGGTGCTTACCGGTGTCTTCCACACCAACATCGCCAGCGGCGCCTGCAAAGGCAACGTCGACATGCCGGTCGCCGCCACCCCGGAGCACCCGCTGGCTTGATGGTGGTGGTGACCCGCTACGCCCGGCTCCGCCGCGCTTGCGATCACCCGCTGGCTTGATGGTGGTGGTGCCCGCTACGCCCGGCTCCGCCGCGCTTGCGATCACCACGTGATGCGCCGCGCTGAGCCGAACGGGGCTAACCGACTCCCCGGCTGAGCCACGTCACTTCGCCGACGTCACCGCCGTCGCGATACACCTCGAGCGCCTCATCCCACGCCGTTCCCAGCACCGAATCCAACTCGGCGGCCAGGGTGTCGGCACCCTGCGCCATCATCGCGCGCAGCCGCATCTCGCCGACCATGACGTCGCCATTGGCGCTCATCGACCCGCTCCACAGGCCCAGTTGCGGGGTGTGGCTGAACCGCTGGCCGTCCACTCCGGGGCTGGGATCCTCGGTGACCTCGAACCGCAGCACCGACCAGGAGCGCAGCGCGTTGGCCAACCGGGCGCCGGTACCCACCGGCCCGACCCAGTTGGTGACCGCCCGCAGCTGTCCGGGCATCGCCGGCTGCGGAGTCCAAGTCAGGTTGGCCCTGGCCCCCAGGGTCGACGACAACGCCCACTCGACATGCGGGCATACCGCCGCGGGCGAGGCGTGCACGTACACCACGCCAGTCGTCACGTCGGCGAATTGATTCGACGCACGCATTTCCTGCTCCTTCGGTTCCGCGAGGGACGTCTTCCCCAACGACCTGGCGGACCTGATCAGCAGGATGCTTTTGATATTTTCTGTGTCTTGCGTGTCTATTGTGCCTTGTGATGCCGGTGTTGCGCTAGTGTGCAGTTCCAATTAGCTGTATTCGAGGAGCACAGCGTCGGAAAGCGCTGGCCACGGCCGCAGCGCCCACTCGCCGAAATCCCGGTCGGTGAGGACCACCAGCGCCAACTCCACTTCGGGATCTGCCCAGATAAACCCGCCTGCCTGCCCGAAATGGCCGTACGTCCGCGGCGAGTTGCGCGCGCCTGTCCAGTGCGGCGTTTTCGCGTCCCTGAGCTCGAATCCCAGCCCCCAGTCGTTGGGCCGCTGTACCCCGTAGCCGGGCAGCACACCGTCCAGACCGGGAAATTGCACCGTCGTCGCCTCGGCGTGCAGTTGCGCCGAGACCGTCGACGGGCGCAGCAGGTCGCCCGCGAACGCTGCCAGATCCGCTACCGTCGACACCGCGCCGAACCCGGCCGCTACCGCGCCGCCGTCCAGCCGGGTGGTGGTCATGCCGAGTGGCTCGCATACCGCCTCGGTCAGGTAGCGACCGAACTCGATCCCTGCCTCTCGCTCCACGGTCTGGGCCAGCACGGTGAAGCCCTGGTTGGAGTAGATGCGCCGGGCCCCTGGCGCGGCCAACACGTGGTCGGAGTGCATGGCCAGGCCCGACGCGTGCGCCAATAGGTGCCGGATCGTGGCACCGGGCGGGCCGGCCGCGGTGTCGAGCTCGACGACCCCTTCTTCGATGGCGACATGCACGGCCCGGGCCACCAGCGGTTTGGTCACCGACGCCAGCTCGAACACCCGCCCGGTGTCACCATGGCTGGCCAGCACCCCGCCGGGTCCGAGCACCGCGGCGGCGGCGGCCGAGACCGGCCAGTCGGCCACCAAGTCGAGAGCGGCGGTCACTTCCGGGCGATGTAGTAGTTGTTGATCGGGTCGGAGTCGATCTCGGCCACCCGCACGTCGGCAAACCCGGCATCGGCCAGCATCGCGGTGGCCAGTTGGGTTCCCCACGCGGTGCCGAGTCCGGCGCCGTCCAGCGCCAGCGACACCGTCATGCAATGCATCAGCGACGTGGTGTAGAGGTAGGTGCTCATCGCAACGCCGACGTTGTCTTCCAGCCGGCTCGATGCCTTGATGTCGGCCATCAACAGCACCCCGCCGGGACGCAGGACGCGGTGGATGTTTTCCAGCACCCGCGCCGGGTGGGCCTGGTCGTGAATGGCGTCGAAGACGGTGATGACGTCGTATTCGGCTGTCTTGTCCAGATGAGCCAGGTTGTGGCTTTCGAAGGTCACGTTCCCCAGACCGAGGTCGGCGGCTTCCCGACGGCCGGCCGCGATGGCCTCTTCGGAAAAGTCGATGCCGGTGAATCGGCTGGCCGGAAAGGCCTGTGCCATCACGTTGATCGCGTGACCGCTGCCGCAGCCGAAGTCCGCGACGTCGGCGCCGGAGCGCAGCCGCTCGACCAGACCGTCGACCAGCGGCAGTACGGTGTCGACGAGCGCGTTGTCGAAGACGACGGCGCTCTGCTGGGCCATCAGCGTGTGGAAGCGCGGGAATTCGCTGTAGGGCAGCCCGCCGCCGTCGCGGAAGCAGCCGATGATTTTCTGTTCGACTTCGCTGAGCAGCGGAATGAACATGGCCACCAATGCCAGATTGTCCGGCCCCGCCGCGCGGGTCAGCACGCCGGCGCGGTGGGCGGGTAACGAGTAGGTGGCGGTCTCGGCGTCGTAGTCGACCACGCGCCCGGTCGTCATGCCGGCCAGCCACTCCCGCACGTATCGCTCGTTGAGGCCGGCGGCCTGCGCGATCTGCGCGCTGGTGGCGGCCGGAAGTTCGGCCATCGTGTCGAGCAGGCCCGTCTGGTGTCCGATGCTCAGTAGCAGCGCCAGACTCGCACCGTCGATGGCGGCGATCATCCGTTCGGTGAACGCTTCGGCGGTTTCGGAGGCGGTCTCGGGTGCCGTCATGGTCAGCGACGCTACACCGTAGGTTAGACGCCATGAGTCAGACAGTGCGCGGCGTGATTTCACGAAAGAAGGGCGAACCCGTCGAGTTGGTCGACATCGTCGTCCCGGACCCGGGGCCCGGTGAGGCCCTCGTCGACGTCATCGCCTGCGGGGTATGCCACACCGACCTGACCTATCGCGAGGGCGGCATCAACGACGAGTACCCGTTCCTGCTCGGCCACGAGGCGGCCGGCACGGTGGAGGCGGTCGGCCCGGGTGTGACGGCGGTGGAGCCGGGCGACTTCGTGATCCTGAATTGGCGCGCCGTCTGCGGCCAGTGCCGGGCCTGCAAACGCGGCCGGCCGCATTACTGTTTCGACACTTTCAACGCCGCACGGAAGATGACGCTGACCGATGGCACGGAACTGACACCCGCACTGGGCATCGGCGCGTTCGCCGACAAGACGCTGGTGCATGCGGGCCAGTGCACCAAGGTCGATCACGCCGCCGACCCGGCCGTCGCGGGCCTGCTCGGTTGCGGCGTGATGGCCGGCATGGGGGCCGCAATCAACACCGGCGGGGTGACCCGCGACGACACGGTCGCGGTGATCGGCTGCGGCGGCGTCGGCGACGCGGCAATCGCCGGTGCCGCACTGGTCGGGGCCCGGCGAATCATCGCCGTCGACACCGACAACACGAAACTTGAGTGGGCCCGCAACTTCGGCGCCACCCACACCGTCAACGCCCGCGAATTCGACGTCGTGAAGACCATTCAGGATCTGACCGACGGGTTCGGCGCCAACGTCGTGATCGACGCGGTGGGCCGACCCGAAACCTGGAAGCAGGCCTTCTACGCCCGAGACCTCGCCGGAACCGTTGTGCTGGTTGGTGTTCCGACGCCTGACATGCGGCTGGACATGCCATTGATCGACTTCTTCTCACACGGCGGGTCGCTGAAGTCGTCGTGGTACGGCGATTGCCTGCCCGAACGCGACTTCCCCAGCCTGATCGACCTCTACCTGCAGGGCCGGCTCCCGCTGGACCAGTTCGTCTCCGAACGCATCGGGATCGGCGACGTCGAGGAGGCATTCCACAAAATGCACGAGGGCAACGTGTTGCGTTCGGTGGTGGTGTTGTAATGCCGCCCATCGAGAAGGTAGTCACCCACGGAACCTTCGAACTTGACGGCGGCAGTTGGGAAGTCGACAACAACATCTGGATCGTCGGCGACGACTCGGACGTCGTGGTGTTCGACGCCGCCCACACCGCCGAACCGATCGTGGCGGCCGTCGGTGGCCGCAATGTGGTGGCGGTGGTGTGCACGCACGGGCACAACGACCACGTCACCGTCGCACCCGAGCTGGGCAAGACGCTCGGCGCACCGGTGCTGCTGCATCCGGGCGACGACGTGCTATGGCGGATGACGCACCCGGACAAGGACTTTCGCGCGGTTTCAGACGGGGACACGGTGCGGGTGGGTGGCACCGAGCTGCGGGCGCTGCACACCCCCGGCCACTCCCCCGGGTCGGTGTGCTGGTATGCCCCCGACCTGGGAGTCGTGTTCAGTGGCGACACCCTGTTCTCGGGCGGCCCGGGTGCGACCGGACGCTCCTACTCGGATTTCCCGACGATCCTGCAGTCGATCTCGGAGCGGCTCGGCAAGCTGCCCGGCGACACGGTAGTCCACACCGGTCACGGCGACAGCACCACCATCGCTGACGAGATCGTCCACTACCAGGAGTGGGTGGCCCGCGGGCACTGAAGCCAGGCCCGCGAAAGCGCTATCACATGCGATAGCGCTTTTGAAAGTCATCTATCGGTCGGAAATTGCGCACAGCGATTAACGCCCTTCGAGGATGCGACGCTTCTCGGTCTCGAATTCCTGCTGCGTCAGCGCCCGAAATCCCACAGCGCCGCAATGGTTTTCAGCCGCTCCAGGCGGACTCCTTCGTCGCTCGGTTCGTGCGTCGACGCGGGCGGCTCAGACATCACTACCGGCGGCGATAGCGAAAAACTCGGATGGGCGGTCACCACCGCTTTGCGCCGGGTGCGGCCCAACCACACCGTCGACACGGTCAACCTGATCAGGCCGACCGCGAACATGGCCACGAACACCCACACCAGAAAGCCGTAGGTGCTCTTGTGGCCGAAGGCCAATCGCGGATCGATGAATCCGTTGACTTGACCGTCGGTGGTGATGGTGTAGGTGCCGTCGGCGGGAACCTGAGCCACCCACACCCGCACATGCGCGTCATTGTTGCCAGTCCTCTGCTGGTCATTCCCGCAGTGTGTCACTGCGCGCCAAGCGATGCCACCGCACCAGCGCAAAGCCGCCGAGGATGACAAACGTCGCCGCTGGCACCGAGTCCCCGAGCTGTTGGTACGGCGTGACGGCCGACCGCAACGGCACGCTGACCAGCACCACACCCCGGAAACTCGACGGGCACCACGCCAGCCGGCGGCCCTGGGCATCGAAGGCCGAGCTGTCACCGGACAATCCGACATGCACGGCCGGGCGGCCGGCCTCGACGGCGCGCACCGCGGGCTGTGCGCCCAGCTGCGGCTGCGCCCAACTGCCCTGGAATGATGAGGTGGAACTCTGGTAGACCAGCAACTCGGCACCAAGCTGAGCCTCCCGGCGGGCAAGGTCGGAGAAGAGGGTTTCGTAGCTGACCAACGGCCCGATCGACAGTGCGCCAGCGTGCAGCACCACTGGGCCCGACCCAGGCCGGCGATCCTCGGCGGCCGCCCTGCTGTAGCGGGTGATCCAGCCGAAAACGGCTCGCAGCGGTACGTATTCGCCGAACGGCACCAGGCGGGTCTTCTGGTAGCTGCCCAGCACTCCGTGCTCCCCTATGAGCACGGCCGACTTATGGATGCCCCCGCCCGGCGCGGGCGCGTCGATGTTGACCAGCAGGTCGGCGCCCACCCGGCGGGACAGCTCGGCGAGCCGGGCCAGCAGCTCCGGGTGGCCGGTGAGATCCTGGCCCACGCTGCTTTCGCCCCACACCACCAAGTCCGGGTGCTGGTCGGCGACGGTCGCGGTCAGCGCCTCACTCGCCGCGGCGCGGGCGTCGGCGTCGGCGATGTCGCCCGGCTGCACCAGCGCCACCCGCGCGGTCGGGCCGCCGCCCGGCGCCGGGCCGAGCAGATGACACACCGGGCCGACCGCCGCACATGCCACCACACAGACCAGAGCACCGAGCCGGCTCCGCGCGTCGCGGTGCACGATCACAGCCACCAAAGCCGTATTCGCCGCAACCACAAGGAAACTCGTCAGCCACACGCCGCCCAGTGATGCCGACGCCAGGGTCCACGGCTGGTTGGATTGCGATGCGCCCAGCGACGCCCACGGCCCGCCCAGCGCCGGCCAAGACCGGACCACCTCGGCGGCCACCCACGCGCTGGGCAGCACCACTATCGCCGTAGCCGTGCGTCCGGGGCTGAGCGGCGCCGCCAACAACCGGTGCGTCAACCATCCCCACGGCAGCCACAACGCCCCGAACCCGATGGCCAGCACCACCAGCAGCGGACCGATATAGCCCGCCAGCCAGTACTGGGTGGCCAGCACGAACCCACAGGCACCGCTGCACGCGCGTAGCGACGCTTGACCAGGACCCGGCGCGGCGCGCACCACCAAGAGCAGCGGGACCAGGCCGAACCAGGCCAGCCACCACCAGGCCGGCGCCGGAAAGGCGAGCGCGAGCAGCGCGCCGACCACCAACGCGGCCGCAGCACCGCCAATGCACCGGGGGTTCGCTGACGGCGTCACATGGAGCACACTAGGACCTGGGCCCTACCGATAAGGAGTGATACGCATGGTCAGCAATCTTGTCGCCACCGTGCCCGATCTCTCGGGAAAGCTGGTCGTCATCACCGGGGCCAACAGCGGTCTGGGCCTCGGGCTGGCGCGCCGGCTCTCGGCGGCGGGAGCGGACGTCGTCATGGCCATCCGCAATCGCGCCAAAGGTGAGGCGGCGATCGACGACATCCGCGCCACGGTGCCCGACGCCAAATTGACCATCCGATCGCTGGACTTGTCGTCGTTGGCCGCTGTGGCGGCGTTGGGCGAACAACTCAACGCTGAGGGCCGCCCGATCGACGTCTTGATCAACAACGCCGGTGTGATGACCCCACCGGAACGCGACACCACCACCGACGGCTTCGAATTGCAGTTCGGCGCCAACCATCTCGGGCATTTCGCGCTCACCGGGCACCTGCTGCCGCTGTTGCGTGCCGCCAAGGGTGCCCGGGTGGTATCACTGAGCAGCCTGGCGGCCCGCTTCGGCCGGATCCACTTCGACGATCCGCAGTTCGAGAAGTCGTACTCGGCGATGTCGTCCTACGGCCAGTCGAAGCTGGCGGTGCTGATGTTCGCCCGCGAGCTCGACCGCCGGAGCCGGGAAGCCGGTTGGAGCATCATGTCCAACGCCGCGCATCCGGGCTTGACCATGACGAACCTGCAGATCAGCGGGCCTTCGCACGGTCGCGAAAAGCCCGCGCTGATGGAGCGGCTGTACCGGGCGTCTTGGCGTTGGACGCCGTTCATGTGGCAGGAGGTGGAAGACGGCATCCTGCCGGCGCTGTATGCGGCCGCGGCGCCGCAGGCCCAGGGCGGTGTCTTCTACGGTCCCCTTGGCTTGGAGATCGCCGGCGGTGGTGTGAAGCCGGCGCATGTGCCCGCGCGTGCGCGCAATGAGGCTGACTGCCAACGACTTTGGGAGCTCTCCGAGCGGCTCACCGGTGTGAGTTATCCGAAGCCGAATTGACCACTGCCGCGCCGATTATCGTGGGTGTATGCGGCCTGAGCCTAGGATGCCTGAATCGGCCATTGTGGTCCGGCCGGAGCCGATGTATACCCAGTCGTCGCGGCTGTGGGCCGCCGGCTTGGCGCCGGCCATCGCATTGTTCGAGCGGGCGGCTGAGCAAGTACCCTTGCCCAGCGCTCCGCAGCCGATCGTCATCGCCGACTACGGCGCCGCCAACGGGCACAATTCGCTGAAGCCGCTGTCGGCGGCCATCGCGGTACTGCGTCGGCGCACCCGCCACGACCACGCAATCCTGGTGGCCCACACCGATGTACCCGACAACGACTTCACGGCGTTGTTCCGGACCCTGGACGAGGACCCGGAAAGTTACCTGCACTCCGACACCGCGACGTTCGCCTCGGCGATCGGCCGGTCGTTTTACGGCCAGATCGTGCCGTCCAAGACCGTTAGCCTCGGCTGGACGTCATGGGCGACGCAGTGGCTGAGCCGGGTGCCCTGCGGCGTGGACGATCATGTGCACGTCGCATACAGCAACGATGACGCGGCGCGGGCCGCGCACGCCCATCAGGCGGCCTTGGACTGGCACAACTTCGTGGCGTTCCGCGGGCGCGAATTGACTCCGGACGGGCGGCTGGTGGTGTTGACCATGGCCGTCGACGAGCGCGGCGAGTTCGGCTTCACGACGTTGCTCGACGCCATTGTCGGGGTGCTGGCCGATCAGGTGCGCGATGGTCTGCTGCGACAGGACGAGGTGCGGCGGATGACCATTCCCACTGTTGCCCGCAGCGAGAAGGACTTTCGTGCGCCGTTCGCGCCGAGCGGGCGGTTCGAAGGCTTGAGGATCGAGCATCTCGAGATGTTCAACCCCGAGGACCGATTCTGGGCCCGGTTCCAATTAGATGACGACGCAGCCGCTTTCGGCGCGCAGTGGGCGGCTTTCGCGCGCGCGGCCCTGTGCCCCGCATTGGTAGGGGGGCTGGACGGCGGACCCCAGGACCCGCGGGCGGCGGAGTTCGTAGCGCAATTCGAGATGGGGATCGCGGAGCGCCTGTCAAGCGCACCCAAGCCGATGCGGATCCCGATGGCCTTGGTTGTCCTGGTCAAGCATCAACCATCGCGGGAGTGAGTTTCGACACAACGCTGCAGCGGGTAACCCCCTGAAAACGTCGATCTGCGACGGCAAGGGGGTAGACGCATGAGCGTGCAGGACGACAAAACCGCTGACCAGGGCGAAGAGGAGGCCGAAGAGCAGCGCGTAACCGAAAAACCAGAGCCCGACGAGGACGACAAGAAAAAGGCCGCCGAAATGATGGAGGCCTATAAAGAAAAGCCCACCATCGTGCTGCCCGGCACCGGCGGCAGCGTCTCCGGCACCGCGGTCGACTCGTGGCTGGACGAGGACGGCAACCCCAAACACGAACTCCCCGAGAACGCCGACTCCGATCTGCGGGCGAAGGCCGAGGAACGCCGCGAAGACCAAGAGTTGAAGGACCAGATCGAGAAGGATAAAGCCCTCAACGAGGAACTGAAGAAGGCCGCGGCCGCGAAGAACAAGGGCGAAAAGAGTTGACCTATCGAGCCAACTGAGGGGTGATTGGGGGAATACCGCGCAGGCCCAAGTCGCCCCCGATTCCTTGAATGACCTGGTTGACCCGGTCCAGTCCCGGGATGGGTGCGTTGACCCCGGGAATCGGCGGAATCTGCGGAATCGCCGGGGCCTGCGGAATCGCCGGGGCCCGCGGAATCACCGGGCGCGGCGGTGCGGCCGCGGCCGGGGGTGACGCTTGCGGAATCGCCGACGGGACGGTGGTCGTCGGCGTCTCGACAGTGGCGGGCGGCTGAGTATCGGTGGCCGGCGGCGCGGGAGCCTGCGGAGTCGGCGGCTGGACGGTTGCGCGGCTGGGCGGCGGTGCCGGACTGGTGCTGACGCCCGGCATCGGCGTCGTCGCCGACTTGTGCGTCACGCTCAGCCCGAACGCCACCACCGCTCCGAGGAGGACCACCGCCGCCGCCGTACCGAGGACGGCCACTGCTGGCACCCGATACCGGCGAACGGTCCGTCGCTTCGGATTCGCGCGCGCGGCATTGGGCGTGTTCGCGGCGGCGCCGTCGACGGGCGCGACCCGCGCATTGCCCGTCTCCGACCAGGCCTGCGCCGCCAAAGCTGCCGTCGCCGGTGGCGCTTGGACCGTCGCGGTCGCCTCGGGCCGGCGCTCGGAAACGGGCCGACGGAAAACGAGCCCTTGTGGTGCCCGCGCGGTGGCCGTGGCGGCTGCCGCGTGCGCAGGGGCCGTCGCACCGGTCTGGTCAGGACCACGCGACGCGCGCAAAGCCGCGCCCACCGCTGCCGTAAGCTGCGGGCGCGGCGTCGTGACCACCGGGACCCGAAAATGGTGGGACAGCGTGGTGGTAACCGCGGGCAGGTTGGCCCCGCCGCCCGCCGCGACCACCGCGACGAGATCGCGAATACCGTTGCGCGCCAACAATTTATCTAACGCGGCCACGAAGTTGTCCAGCGATGCGCGGATCGCCTCGTCAAGTTCTTGGCGACTGACCCGGATCTCGCCGCGCGTACCGGCCAGCCCATCGGTAAGGGTGGCGACCTTACTCGTGGACAGCTGTTCCTTGGCGATGCGGCATCCGGTGCGCAGCCGACTCAGCGAGCCGATCGCCACGGTGCCCGCCGAGTGCAACGACGCGGTACTCGGCATGTTGGCGATGACGGCGCTCAACAGCGCCTGATCAATCAGGTCGCCGGAGAAATCGCGGTGCCGCACGGTTGGGGCCAACGCTCGGTAGTCGCCGGCGGCGTCCATCAACGTGATGCTGGTGCCGCTACCCCCGAAATCGCACACCGCCACGGTTCCGTGGTCCGGGACGCCCGGATTGGTTTGCACCGCAAGCAATATCGCGGCAGCATCGGGAATCAGCAGCAGCGGCCGCGCCCGGTCCGACCATTCCGGCACGGTGCTTAGCGTGGCGCCCAGCGCGTCCACCGTCGCACCGTCCCAGTGGGAGGGGAAGGTCACTGCGAGATTTTCCGGCAGGGCGTGCCCGCCGGTGGCGGCGTAGGACAGTGCACGCATCGCGTCGGCGATCAGCGCCTGGCCGATGTGTACCGAGCCGTCGGCCGCCACCACCCCGCGCGGGTCGCCGACCCGGTTGACGAAGCCGGTGACCACCAGGCCGGGCGCGTCGATACCGGGGTTTTCCGAAGGTAGGCCCACCTCCGGCAACCGCTGCGGGTACAGCGTCAGGACCGGCTTACGGATGATGGGGTGGTCGGCGGCTACCGCCGCCAGGTTTGTGGCACCAATCGACAAGCCCAAAGCGGGCTCAGTTGCACCGACCATATGCCCAACCCCATATTCATTAAGTGCCCGCATCGTGGCTAGCCGTAATTGTGTCGCGCAAACCTGTATCGCATCTCAGCGCTGGCTATGTGCCAGCTGTATGACGCTCAGCGGATGTTGCCGGCACCGGCGATCAGCGGGAGGTCGAGGGGGGTGACCCAGCCGGGCCGCAACTCGTTGACCGCCGGCACGGCATTGAGCGCTCGCATCCCGGTCGCCAGGCAGCCGGCGGTGGCGGGGTCGCGGCCCGAGCCGTCGGTGAACCGGAACGCCGTTTCCTGGAAGATGCTCGGGGTTCCTTCGATGTCGACCCGGTAGACGTCGTCGTCGTGGCCGGATGGCCAGCCCGGGGCGGCGTCGTGCCCGATGCGGTTGACGTGTTCGAGTTGGATGCGCGTTTCGCCCTGGTAGATGCCGTTGATGGTGAACCGGACGGCGGCGACGTGGCCGGGTTTGATGACGCCCTTGACGGTGTTGCGCTCGGTGGGGGTCATCCATTTGTCCCAGGTGGTGGTGATCTCGTCGAGCACGATGCCAGCGGCGTGGGCGATCATCGGGACCGTGGCGCCCCACGCGAAGATCAGCATGTTGGAGTCTTCGAGCAGCGGGCTGTATTCGGGCTCACGGCCGATGCCCATCTCGACTTCGTAGTCACCTTCGTAGTTCGTGTAGTCCAGCAGCTCGGAGGCTCGCACCCGGCGCACCTCCGAGCACAGACCCATCAGGGTCATGGGGAACAGGTCGTTGGCGAACCCGGGGTCGATGCCGGTGGTGAAGCAGGACGATTCCCCCAGCTCGCAGGCTTCGGTGATGGGTTCGATCCACTGCGGCGGGTTGAGGTGCATCGTCGGCCAGACCCACGGGGTCATCGCGGTCGAGCACACGTCGATGCCGGCCCGCAGGAAGCGGGTGATCAGGGTGATGTTGTCCTTGGCGTGCATCGCGGTCGGGCCGTAGTGCACCAGCGCGTGGGGTTTCAGCGCGATCAGGGCGTCGACGTCGTCGGTGGCGATGATGCCCGTCGGCTCGGGCAGTCCGCAGATGTCGGCGACGTCGCGGCCCACCTTGTCCGGATTGCTCACGCCGACACCCACCAACTCGAACAATGGATGCTTGACGATCTCGGCGATCACCATCTTGCCGACGAAGCCAGTGCCCCAAACCACCACACGTTTCGAGCCGCGTTCTGTCATGGTTCACCTTCCGGTCACCGGCCCCCGGTTCACACTAAGCGGGAGCCGCCGCTCGCAGCTAGCATTCGGCGGGTGCGTAACCGCCCGCCCTGGCTCACCAGGAACGTGCAGGTGCTCTCCTTGGTGTCGCTGCTGCAGGACGCCGCGAGCGAGCTGCTGTATCCGCTGCTGCCGATTTATCTGACAACCGTTCTGGGTGCGCCGCCCTCGGTCGTCGGGGCGGTGGAAGGCGCCGCCGAAGGCGCCGCGTCGATCACCAAGGTGGCGTCGGGCCCACTGGGCGACCGGTTCGCCCGGCGGCCGCTGATCGCGACGGGCTACGGGATGGCGGCGTTGGGCAAGCTGATTGTGGCCGCCGCCGGCGCATGGCCGACAGTTCTCGTCGGGCGGGTGGTCGACCGATTGGGAAAGGGGCTGCGCGGCGCGCCCCGCGACGCGTTGCTGGTTGACGGCGTAGAGGCGGCGCAGCGCGGTCGGGTGTTCGGGTTTCACCGCATGATGGACACGTTCGGCGCAGTCATCGGGCCGCTGCTTGGACTGGCCGGATACGAGTTGTTCCATCACCAGATCGGTCCGGTGCTCTATGTGGCGGTGATCCCCGCGGTGCTCAGCACGCTGCTGATCGCCTGGGTCCGGGAACGACCGCGCGACCGGCCGCGTGCGGCGCGCAGGTCGATGTTCGCCGGGACCCGGCGGCTGCCGCGCCGATATTGGCAAGTGACCTCATTCCTGGTCGCGTTCAGCCTCGTCAACTTCCCTGATGCCCTGCTTTTGTTGCGCCTCAAGCAGATCGGCTTCTCGGTTGCCGGCGTCATCTTGGCCTACGTCGGCTACAACCTGGTGTACGCGCTGGCGAGCTTCCCGGCCGGGGTGCTGGCGGACCGTTTCGGTCGGCCGGTGACTTATGGTGTCGGGCTGGTGTTCTTCGCCGTCGGCTACCTCGGTCTGGGGGTCACCTCCAACCCGGTGACCGCGTCGGCGCTGATCGGCGTCTACGGGTTGTTCACCGCCTGCTATGACGGTGTCGGCAAAGCCTGGATCTCAACGCTTGTCACCGAAGACCTGCAGTCCAGCGCCCAGGGCATCTTCCAAGGTTTGAGCGGGTTCGCGGTGCTGGCCGCGGGGCTGTGGGCCGGTTTTTTGTGGGGCGCCGGCGGGCGGCTGCCGTTGCTGATCTCCGGTGTGGTCGGGGCGGTATTCGCCGTGGCACTGCTCGGCGCCGCGGCCCGCGCTCGTCCGGTTCACCTGAAGGACACCAAACGCCTTCCGTAGCGACTCTCGCGGTGACACGATGAGAAACATGAGCGGTCGTATCGGCGGGCTTTCGGTCCTGTTCGCTATCGGTGTCGGGTTGTCAAACATGTGCGCGGGGACCGTCGCGGGCGTGGCGCACGCCAACGATTTTCCGCAGGTCCGCTACGAGGTGACCGGTCCCGCCGTCGCCCAATACATCTCGTACCAAACCGACACCGGTCAGCAGCGCGCGGTCAATACGCCACTGCCGTGGTCGACGCAGTTCACCGCGTTCGGCGGTCAGGTGTTCGTCCTCAGTGCCCAAGGGACGGGCACGCTGCGCTGCCGGATTCTGGTCAACGGCAACGTGGTCAGTGATGCGCAGTCGGCGGGCGGCAAGACCGTCTGCTCGCATTAGCCCGTTCGGCCTCTTCAACGACGAAGGAGCGTCTAGGTGAGCCTTCAGACCGGTCCCAAAAAAGGCCTCGCGCCCAGAACGAACGGGGCACCACCGCCGCAGGTCCCTCTCGCCGATATCCACCTTGAGGCGCTGGACTTCTGGGCCCTCGACGACGACTGCCGCGACGGCGCTTTTGCCACCTTGCGCCGCGAGGCGCCCATCTCGTTCTGGCCCGCGATCGAGGTGGAGGGATTTGTTGGGGGCAACGGGTATTGGGCGCTGACCAAGCACGACGACGTGCACTACGCCAGCCGTCATCCGGAGATCTTCAGCTCCAGCCCCAACATCACGATCTACGAGAATGCGCCAGAGATAGCCGAGTACTTCGGTTCGATGATTGTGCTCGACGATCCGCGACACCAGCGGCTGCGATCGATCGTCAGCCGGGCATTCACCCCGAAGGTGGTGGCGCGTATCGAAGCGTCGGTGCGTGAGCGGGCCCGCCGGCTGGTCGCCTCGTTGATCGCCAATCATCCTGATGGAGAAGCCGATCTGGTCAGCGAGCTGGCCGGTCTGCTGCCGTTGCAGATCATCTGCGACATGATGGGCATTCCTGAGGAAGACCATCAACGGATATTCCATTGGACCAACGTGATTCTCGGTTTCGGCGACCCCGACCTCGTAACGGACTTCGACGAGTTCCTTCAGATTTCGATGGATATCGGCGCCTACGCCACCGCGTTGGCGGAGGACCGCCGCCTCAATCACCACGACGATCTGACCACCAGCCTGGTGGAAGCCGAGGTCGACGGCGAACGGCTGTCGTCGTCGGAGATCGCGTCGTTCTTCATCTTGCTGGTGGTGGCCGGCAACGAGACGACACGCAATGCGATCAGCCACGGTGTGCTGGCCCTGTCCCGCTACCCCGACGAGCGCGACAAGTGGTGGTCCAACTTCGACCGTCTGGTCCCTGCGGCGGTCGAGGAGATCGTGCGGTGGGCTTCGCCGGTGGTGTACATGCGACGCACGCTGACCCGCGACTTCAAGCTGAGCGGCACCAAGATGGCGGAGGGCGACAAAGTCGTGCTGTTCTACAACTCGGCCAATCGGGACGAGTCCAAGTTCGCCAACCCGTGGCTGTTCGACGTGGCGCGCACCCCGAATCCGCATCTTGGCTTTGGCGGCGGCGGCGCCCACTTCTGCCTGGGCGCAAACCTGGCCCGCCGCGAGATCCGAGTGCTTTTCGATGAGTTGCGCCGCGAGATACCGGACATCGTGGCGGTCGAGGAACCCGCGAGGCTACTGTCGCAATTCATCCACGGCATCAAGAGCCTGCCGGTCGCCTGGACTCCGCCGCGCGGTTAACCGCTGCCTGGAGGAATGTCGCACTTTCAAATCCGATAGCGCATGCGCTATCGGATCCGGACCATACGCTAATCCCCATGACGATTCCCGCGTTTCCGCCTGCCGAGGTGCTGGCCGTCCGCCAGAAACTCGTGCTCGACCACTTCCATGACGAGGCGCGCCAGGCCTGGGACGATGTGTTGTCGACCTTCCCGCATCCGCGCTACGAGCTGATCCCCCAAATGGTAGTCCAGGACGGCGAGAAGGCGGTGCGCGACTACTACACCTACACGCGGACCGCGTTTCCCGATCAGGATCACAAGATCATCGCGCTGCGGCACAGCGCCGACGCGGTGATCGTCGAGTTCTGGCTGATGGGCACCCACCGCGGTTACCTGGGCAAGGTCCCGCCCACCGGCAGCCGGTTCCGTGTCCGCATGACCGCCTACTTTGTCTTCGACGACACCGAGACCCTTGTCTGCGAACGCATTTACTTCGACACGCTGACCATGATCAAACAGCTGCTGGGCGGGCTGGACATGAGGAGGCCGGCGAATTGGTGGCTGGCCGCCCGCTGTGTGCGCGGGTTCTTGTCGATGTCGTCGGAAAGGCCGGACCCCGCACTGGCTTCCGCGTAAACTTCGGCGATGCGAGTCCGAACGCTTCAGACGGTATACGTCGCTGGCGCATTGCTGGCGGCCTGCGCGGGGGGCACCGCGACCGCCTCCCCCACCAACTCGCACACTGTGAAATGGATCGACCTGCAGGTCGGGCAGTGCGTGGCCGACCTTCCGCCCGATCTGAGCCGGGTGACCGTCACCGTCGTCGACTGCGCGACAGCGCATCTGGCCGAGGTGTACCTTCGCGCCCCGGTGGCCGTCAACGCCGCCGTCGCCAATGTGGCCAACCAGCGCTGCAACGCCGGGCTCGCGCCATACACCGGCCAATCCGCCACGGGCAGCCCATATTCCATCACGTATCTCATCGACTCGAACCAGGATCGTACCGGCGCAGACCCCACGCCGAGTACCGTCATCTGCCTGCTACAGGCCGCCAACGGTCAACCGCTGACTGGGTCGGTGCACCACTAACAGCCGAGTTGGTATGCCAGGTCTAGGAAGTCGGACGCGTTGATGCCGAATTCGTCCGAGTACGCCACGTCGGGGTCGCCATCGACTCCGAACTCCAGCGGGCGGGCCACGAACGCGGTTTCAAAACCCAGACTGCCCGCGGCGCGCAGGTCGTACTTGTGGCTTGCCACCATCATGATGTCGCCGGGGTCTAAGCCCAGATAGCTCGCCGCCATCCGATAGATCGCTGGGTCCGGTTTGAACACCCCGGCCATCTCGGCGGCAAAAACGGCATCCCACGGCAACCCCGCTGTCTTGGAGATCTCGATCACCGCCGACACGTCGGCGTTGGACAGCGTGGCCAGTGTGTAGGCACTTTTCAGCCGCGTCAGCCCCGCCACCACATCCGGCCACGGCCGCAGCCGCCGCCAGGCCCGGGTCAGTTCTTCGCTCTCGGCATCCGACAACCGGATGCCGCACTCGCCCAACACCGCATCAAGCGCACGGCGATACACCGAGTGCACCGAGACCCAACCACTGTGGCAGCTCCGCGCATCCTGCAACATGGCGAAGTAGGTTGAGCGCCAACGCCGCACCACCTCAGGCCAGTCGGCACCCGGGTGGCGGCCGGTACTGACCCGTCGCGCTTCATCGCAGACGGTCGCATGAAAATCGGTCGCCGTCCCTTGCACGTCGAACAACAACGCCTTAACCACAGGCCTCATCATGCAACCGCGCGGGGCCATGAATCTACGATGTGCGTCGTGGCCGACAACACCGTCACCGGCGCGCATGACGCCGACAGCGCCGAAGAGCGCGAGCCCGACTACCGGTTTACCTTCGCCAATGAGCGGACGTTCCTGGCCTGGCAGCGCACCGCGTTGGGGCTGCTCGCCGCAGCGGTCGCCCTCGTGCAGCTGGTTCCGGAGCTGACCATCCCAGGCGCGCGCCGGGCGCTGGCCGTCGGGCTCGCGGTGCTGGCCATCCTGACCAGCGGGATTGGGTTGCTGCGCTGGCAGCAGGCGGATCGTGCGATGCGCCGCGGCCTGCCGTTGCCCCGTCATCCCTCGCCGACTTACCTGGCGGTGGGTCTGACCTTGGTCGGGATCATCGCGCTTGGGTTGGTGATCGCGAAGGCGATGATGGGTTGAGCGAGTCCACGATTGGCGATGCTCCCGGTGGGCCGGTGGAACGCACGACGCTTGCCTGGACGCGGACGTCGTTTGCGTTCCTCGCGAATGGCGCGCTGCTGATGATCAAGAATCTGCACGACTCCACCGGGCCGGCGGCGTATATCCCCGCCCTGTTAGCCGGCGCGGTGGCGCTGGTGACGTTCTTGATCGCCGTTCAGCGCCAGCACACGCTGCAGCAGGACCCGCTCCCGAAGCGGGTCACGCCCCGCCGCCAGGTGCACGTCATCGGGGCGGCTGTGCTGGTGCTCATCGTCGTCACCATGGTCGCCCAATTCGTTTGAGCCGCCGCGACGCGGAGGTCAGGCACCGGTCAACAGCCCGGCCGTCGCCGACACATCGGTACGGTTTCGGCGCTGCAGCAGACTGGCCCTCTTGCGTAGCTCGCCGCGCAACTTTGCCGAGCTGAATTCGGAGTTGTCCGCGTTGTAGAAGAACCGCATGGCGCGGAACGGGTAATAAGCAACATCAAGGTCATTACCGTCGTGCGGGCCGTCGGGCTGTTGATGCCGTGCAGATCGGTCGTCCGGTGTAACGCGTGACGTAGTGGTAGAACTCCGACAGTGAGCTTTCCACGCGCCGGCCGGACATGGCGGCGACCATGGATGGCTCGTAGACGATTTCGCAACCGTTCTTGAATAGGGTCAACGCCAGATCGACGTCTTCGTGGAGTTGGTCTTCCAGGTCAAGTTGCGTCAGATGGCGGACCGACTTCCACGCCTGGGCGCGGATAGCCATGTTGGCACCGAGGAGAAACCGTTCATTTGTTTCGTGGCTGTGCTTTTCGCGAAGCATGCAGTCGAGCCAGAAAAGAAATCCCCGTAGCAGCATGTCGTAACGAGCGATGGGCCCGCTGGCCGCATCGACGGCGGGTCGGCGAACCGGCGGCGAATCGTCTCGATCCAGTCGGGCGCAATTCCCACCCGTGATCGAGAACATGCAGAGCATGCGCACCATATTGCTGACCATGCACAGCACCATGTCCGGGATCATCGGCGAGATGGAGACCAGCGGAGAGAACTCCAGCGCCATGGGGCAGGCCTTCGACACCTCCAAGAACGACGATTCGTTCTACTTGCCGCCGCAGGTCCTGGACAACGAGGATTTCAAGCGCGCGACGCCGGACTCGAGACCGAGATCATCCGCGCGATGGGCGGTACCGGCAAGGTCGTGACGAATGCGGGCCTGGTGTTCGCCTTCACGATGGCGTCGATGGCGGTCAGCGAACTGCGCGTGCTGGGCCAGGTCGGTACCACCATCGGCCTGGGCCTGCTGTTCGACACCTTGGTGGTGCGCGCCTTCATGACTCCATCGATCGCGGCGCTACTGCGGCGCTGGTTCTGGTGGCCGATGACGGTGCGCTCGCGCCCCGCCAGTGCATTACTGCAACCGTTCGGTACTCGTTCGTCGGTACGTTCCCTGATCTTCGGGGAGCTGTTATGAGCCAATTGTGCTGCACGCCAAATCATTTCGCCGTCCAGCGCCGAGATGCGGCGCGGCGGAACACATCCTTACAATCCGCTCGCGTAAATGACCCGTTCACTTGCAACCACTATCCGGAGGGTTTGAGTGACAATATCGGGGTTGGTCGCATGACGCCGCGGCAGGCCGAATCCGCAGGCCGGCGGCGGTGACGTGTCCGACATCCGCAGAAAGAACAACCTCGTTATCGGATTCGGCTCGGCCCTCCCGGTGGCTGCGGGCGCCGTCGGGGTCGGGCTGCTGACCGGCAGCCGTCGCCGCGGTCTGAACTTCTTCAGCTCGACCTGGCCTCAGTTGCTGCTTGCCACCAACGGCATACGGATCAGCGTGATCGGCGCCGAGAATCTGACGGCGCAACGGCCGGCGGTGTTTATTTACAACCACCGCAACGGGGTCGATCCCTTCGTCGCGGCCGCGCTGATCCGGGACAACTGGATCAAGATCGCCAAGAAAGAGCTGGCTCGTGACCCGATCATCGGCACCCCCCTGCTCAAATTGAACGACGGCGTGTTCCTCGACCGAGACAACACCAGCGCGGCGGTCCAGACCCTGCATGAAGTCGAAGAGCGCGCCAAAAAGGCCTGTCCATCCTGATCGCCTCGGAAGGCACTGCGCACGACACCACCGAAGTGGGGCCGTTCAAGAAAGGGCCTTTCCGCATCGCGATGGCCGCAGGCTTCCCGATCGTGCCGATCGTCATCCGCAACGCCGAGATCATCGCCGCTCGTGACTCCCTCAAGATCAATCCGGGCACGGTGGAGGTCGCCCTGCTCCCGCCGGTCCCGGTTGATGACTGGACACTGGAGACGCTGCCGGATCACATCGCCGCGGTGCGCCAGTTGTATTTGGACACGCTGGCCGATTGGCCGCTGGCCGACTAGGCCAGCCGCATTGCTAGGGCGCCGCTGCCAGCTGCTGCTGCTGTGGGCCTGGGTCAGCGACCGAACGCGACGGAGCGCCGAGGCCGCCCACAGCAAATCCAATCGTCATTGCTAGACAAAAGGATGCACGACATAGGGTTTCCATGAGCTGTCTTTCGGGCTAATTCGTGGAGGTACTCGATCCGACTACCCTGCGGCGGGGCGGGCAAGCAGCAAAAGCCCCGCGTGCTTCAATTCCGTGTCACATTAGCCACAGGTGTCATCCCGCCAGCAACTGCACTATTCGCCACGGACGAGCGGTCCCGCGCTGAGACTGTTGTGACCGCTGCGAACTGACGCCCGGGTTAGACGATCGTGTAATCGCTGAGCGGGAAAGTCGCGCCTTCTCGCACGGCGTTCAGAGTCGACGTCGGCCGCAGCAGCGATGCCTCACCGCTGGGGCTGAAGTAATACGAGCGCGACGTGGCGCAGTTGCCGGCGTAGAACACCGTATTGTCCAGCAGCTTGGTCATCCGCTCCATGAACCGGTTGTTGGCCTCTTCGGTCACCTCGAAGGTCGTCGCACCGCGCCGCTTGACCTCGCCGAGGAGCCGATCCATGTGCCGCATCTGGTATTCGATGGTGTGGAATAAGGACAGCCCCGAGAAGGCGAATGGGCTGGCCAGGCTCAAGTAATTGGGGAAGTACGGCATCGAGACGCCCTGGTAGGCCTGGAACCGAGTCTCCCGCCACCACTTACCCAGGTTGCGGCCCTTGCGGCCGATCACCTCGATGGCCGGGAAGTTGGCCTCCCACAAGTCGAAACCGGTCGCCAGCACCAGGGTGTCGATGACCGTCTTACGCCCGTCGACGGTGACGATGCCGTCCGACTCGATCCGCGCGATCGAGTTGGTTTCCAGGTGCACGTGCGGCTTGGCGAACGTGGGATAGAAGGTGTTCGACATGGTGGGCCGCTTGCAGCCGCAGTCGTAGTCCGGTGTGAACTTTTCGCGCAGTTCCTTGTCCCGGATCCAGCGGAATCGGTTGATCTTGGCCAAATCGGCCGCGGAGATGTTCCCGCGCCCCCGGGACTCCCGGAAGTGCAGCGCCCCGATGACCATGATCATTTCCAAGATGATGTCGGTCACCCACCGCAGCGCGCGCTGCGCCGCCGGCACTCGGGCGAACAGCCGGCGCACCGCCGGCGGGAACCCGAAGTCGGGCTTGGGCATCACGTGGGTCGCAGTGCGCTGGTAGACGGTCAGGTCCGCGGCCTCTTTGGCCAGTTCCGGAATGACCTGAACCGCCGACGCGCCGGTCCCGATGACGGCGATGCGGCGCCCGGCGTAGTGGTAGTCGTGGTCCCAAGCGGTGGTGTGGACGATCTTGCCCTCGAAGCTGGCGATCCCCGGGATATCCGGCAGGCGCGGCTGGGACAGGAACCCGGTCGCGGTGATCAGGACGCGGGTCGTCAACGTTTCACCGCCGGCCAACGCCACCCGCCACACCTCGGCTTCCTCGTCCCATTGGGCGCCTTCCACCGTCGTCTTGAACCGCATGTAACGGCGCACGTCGTACTTGTCGGCGACATCCTCGGCGTACCTCTTGACCTCAGCGCCGGGCGCGAACAGCCGTGACCAGTCCGGATTGGGCTCGAACCAGTACGAGTAGGTGGTCGACGGGATGTCGACCGCGATCCCCGGGTAGTGGTTGACGTGCCAGGTGCCACCGAGGTCGTCTTCTCGCTCGAGAATGACGAAATTGTCATATCCGAGGCGCTTGAGCTGGATCGCGGCACCGATGCCGCTGAAGCCCGCGCCTACGATGACGACGTCGAACCGGTCCGTGTTCACAACTGCTCCGTGCTTACTTGCTGCGTGCCGACAAATCTGAGTTTTTTCTAAGATACAAAACTCTAATAGTGCGCGACACCAGGTGCATCCGGGTTTGCCAACGTGTGACGTTGCTGACATCAGCGCGCGCACCGGGCAAGCGCTCGCATGCGTCGCCGCCGGTTTGCCGTCAGCCCCATAGCGTCTCGGCGCACCCCCGTTGAAGTGCGCAGATACGAAGTTCAGCCACGCCGGGCCAGTTCACCCGAGCTAGCGCTACCCGCGCTGGAGCTTTCGCCAAAACGCCTGCCGCGCAGCCAAAGCCTGCGATGGCACCGTTGCCGGGGTGCTGCGAAGTGGCCAGCCCGGCCACAGCCGATCCTTGCAGCTCGCCGAGGAGTTCGTGACAGCGCCTTGCGCGTTCGGAGTCCTGGGCCATGACACCGCTGAAAAACAATGCCACGTCCTCCAAGCCTGCGTTCTGCGCATCGCGTACATGCTGGCCTTAGTCGTGGCCGGTCTTCAGCGAGTGATACCGGACCGAAATAAGGTCAAAGGTCACGTCGTCGAAACCTGTTTCACCCGTAGCCATGTCGTCACCTTTCCGTGTCTCGAAGTTCGAATTTGGCGTTACCTCGTTCGGCTACCCGCGCAGCACGACGCCAAACGACCGAGACGTCCGCGGTGGTCATCGTTTTGGCGCCTGACACGCCGCCCAGGCCAAGACCATCAAGGTGTGCGCGACCGATGACCCGGTCTGCTCCGACGGCTTGAACTTCTCGGCGCACAACACCTACGCCGACGACGGGTCGATGATCGACAAGGGAGCAGCATTCTCAGCGAGCCACCTCGGTGCCGGTGGGGCGACGGCGGTTTCGCAGGGCAGCCGAGGCTTCGGAAGCTGAGCGATTGCTCAACAGCCACTAGGTCAGTCGGCGACGCCCGCACCGTCGCGGTCGCGTTCGCTGGCTGATCCAGTCGCCGATAGCTATTCGCGAGTGCGCACCTCCAGATTTGAACCGGGCGGCGATGACTTTCGTCTCTGGTGTGGGACCGGGCACCGGGTGTGATCTTGGTGCCAGGAGGTGCCCATGAGGATTTCTGCACGTCCCACCGGCCGCAGTCTTGTCGCCGCGCTGGCGGTCGGGGGCGGGCTTCTAGGGTGGGTCGCCGTGTTGCCGCGAGTGTTCAGGCGTCATCGGGAGTTGTTGCTCGGGTTTAATCCATTCAAGCGCTTCTTGAAGGCGTACAACAACTTGGCAAGCAAGATCTCGGGAACTGAGCACTCGTCCTGGGGACTGTTGACCCACGTCGGACGCCACAGCGGGCGGGTCTACCAGACCTCACTCGGCGCATATCCCTACGGCGACGGTTTCCTGTTGCCGTTGGCTTATGGCACGCACACAGACTGGTACCAGAACCTGATGGCCGCAGGATCGGGCACGCTTACCTGGCGAGGCGGGACCTATTGGCTTGAGCGGCCCGAGCTCGTTTCCGCGCCCGAGGTGATGCGGGCATGGCCGGTGATGTCTCGGATCCTGCTGCGGCTGGCCGGGATTCATAATTTCGTCTGGCTGCACAAAAGCCGGAACCAGGGAACGGACTGCCCGCCGGTGACATCGCCGGCCCAGTGCGGGACGGGGTGACGCGACCCAATGAAGCCACTTTTGTTTTCCGACGACACTTCCTTTTGGTATGAGACCCTGCGCGCCCTGGGCCATACCGCCTACGGCGGGGCCGACATCGGTGAAGTCCTCACCACTGCCCAGGCCATCACCGCGGGCGACTACGACAGCTGGCACGACGAGTGGTTGGCGACGGCCGACCGGGTTGCCGCCGAGTCCGACAAGATGCTGGCACAGGGGCACCGGATCAGCGCGCGCGACGGGCTGATGCGTGCCAACAATTACTACCGGTCCGCCGAGTTCTATCTTCATGGCGACCCCGACGATCCCCGCATCGACCATGCCTACGGCCGTGCTCGCCAGTGCTTCCACGCTGCGGCCGCGCTCTTCGATCCGCCGATCGAGGCGGTCCAAATCCCTTATGGGGGCACCGTTTTGCACGGCTACTTCTATCGAGCGGCCGCGGACGGAGACGTTCGGCCGACGCTGGTGATGCACAGCGGTTTCGACGGCACCTGCGAGGAGCTGCACTGGCTCGGCGCCGCGGCCGGCCAGGAACGCGGCTACCACGTCCTGACGTTCGACGGGCCGGGGCAGCCCGCGGCGCGCCGGTTCGATGGCCTGGTGTTTCGCCCCGACTGGGAGAGCGTCGTGACCCCGGTGCTCGACTGGCTGCTGGCCCGACCGGGGGTCGACCCGGGCCGTATCGCGTTGCTGGGCCTGTCCATGGGAGGTCTGCTGGCTCCACGGGCCGCCGCGTTCGAGCATCGCTTGGCCGCCTGCATCGCGTTGGACGGCGTGTACGACCTGGGCCTGACCGTGACCCGGAACATTCCGGGCCCGCGCGCCGACGCCGAGGCGATGCTGCGGGCAGACTCGGCGCCGGAGTTCGACGCCGTGATCGAGCAGCTGATGGCGTCCGACCCGAACATTCGGTGGGCGGCCACGCACGGCCGATACGTTATGGGCGTCGACAGTCCCCGCGCGTTCTTCGCCTCCTACCTCGACTACACCCTGGCCGACGGGATCGCCGAACAGATCACCTGCCCGACTTTGGTGTGTGATGCGGAACAAGACATCTTCTTTGCGGGCCAGCCCAAGCTGCTCTTCGAGCACCTGACCTGTCAGAAAACGCTGATGGAGTTCACCGCGGCCGAGGGTGCCGGGGCGCACTGCCAGTCCGGCGCGCAGCGGCTGGCGTTCGGGCGCATCTACGACTGGCTCGACGAGGTGTTAGCTACTTCGACCTGAAAAAGTCGGCGCGTTGATCCGTGGTTTGGACGTGCTGAGCTGGGAGGATGGCCTCAATGCCCTTGTTGCGGAAGGGATTGAGGCCATCGTGTTTCGTACTGTAGGCGATCAATGCTCGTTGTGGGAGTCGATGCTGCCCGAAGAGGTGCTTCGGCTGCCCGAGGAACTGGCCCGCGTGGATGCGTTGTTGGAGGATCCGGCGTTCTTCGCCCCGTTCGTGGCGTTCTTCGATCTGCGGATGGGTCGGCCATCAACACCGATGGAGGTCTATCTGCGGTTGATGTTCTTGAAGTTTCGCTACCGGCTGGGCTATGAGTCGGTGTGCCGGGAGGTGACCGATTCGATCACCTGGCGGCGGTTTTGCCGGATTCCGCTGGATGGGCAGGTGCCGCATCCGACGACGTTGATGAAGTTGACCACTCGCTGTGGGTCGGTGGCGGTGGACGGGCTCAACCAGGCATTGCTGGCCAAGGCGGCTGAGGCGAAGCTGCTGCGCACCAATCGGATCCGGGTGGATACCACGGTGGTGCCGGCGAACGTGGCCTATCCGACCGATTCGGGGCTTTTGGCCAAGGCGGTGCGGCGGATCGCCGCGGCCGGCAGGCGGATCCAGGCCGCCGGCGGCGCGGTGCGTACCCGGGTGCGAGACCGCTCCCGCGCGGCGGGCAAGCGCGCGCACGCGGTCGCGGCCAAACTGCGCTCTCGAAGTGCACTGGGCCGCGACGAGGCCACCGCCGCGGTGCTCAAGAGCACCGGTGAGCTGGCCGGATTGGCCGAAACCGCCGTGCGGGATGCCCAGCGGCTGCTGGCCAACGCCCGCCGGGCGCTGCACCGCGCGAAGGCCAAGGCCGATGAGCTGCGCCAACACGGCATTCGCGATGCGGCGGCGGGGCGGCGGCGAGGCCGGCTGGCCCGCGCGGTCAACGATCTGACTGAGCTGCTGGAAGCCACCGGGCGCATCGTCGAGCAGACCCGCCAGCGCGTGTCCGGGCACACCCCGAACGGAGCGAGTCGGCGGGTCAGCCTGCATGACCCCGATGCCCGCCCGATCCGCAAAGGACGCCTGGGGAAGCCGGTGGAGTTCGGGCAGAAGGCCCAGGTCGTCGACAATGACGACGGGGTCGTGCTGGATCACACTGTGGAGCAGGGTAATCCGCCCGATGCGCCGCAACTGGCTCCGGCGGTCAAACGGGTGACCAAACGCGTCGCGCGCACGCCACGCACCGTCACCGCCGACCGCGGCTACGGCGAGGCCGGGGTCGACCAGCAGCTCA
>DATJQO010000166.1:0-12519 GCA_035505695.1 Mycobacterium sp. | reverse complement strand
GGGGTTCTGGGCCAAGGCTTTCGCCGCAAAAAGCGACTTGCGTCACATAGGGCGGTGTCGATGTTATCCGCCGACGACAGGATGGGTAGCCGCTCACAAGGTGCTTTCGTGCCGATACCAGCAATCAACGCAGGAGGCGATTGTCAATGACTTCATCAGACAGGACCACGGTGTTGGCGCAATTGCGTGTACTTCACCAGCTGACCAACACCGAGATTCAAGTTGCGGAAACCCGCATCGCTCAGGCGCGCACCGAGGCGGTGCAACGCGAGCTGACCCAAAACGCGTCGAATGCCCGGGACCGAAGCGAGGCCATCGAGAAGGCGATCCGGCAGCTCGGCGGCGTCCCCGACGTCATCGGTCCGTTCCTGGGCCGGGCTGCCGCCGCGGTCAAGGCGCTGACCGAACAGGCGCAGCCGTTCGATGAGGCGCTTTTGGGCGATCTTGCGCTCGAGGATCAACTCTTGGACCGCGCGCGCTACCTCAAAGCACTCGCCGTCGCCGCCGAGCTCCCGGACATCGAGAGCCTTGCATCGCGGCTGATCACCGCCCACTCGGCGACCGTCGATTGGCTGACCACCGTGCTTGCCGAGGACGCCCTCGGCGGCCCGGCGGCGCTGCGTCGCACGCCACTGCAGGCGGCGACCGGTACCGCGGTGAAACTGGTGAACTTGCCCGTTGAATGGTCGACCCGTGGCTTTGACCGGGCGGCGGATGCGCTGCGCAACGCCCGGCCGACTTTCAACGAGTTCGTGAGCCGGAGCGCTCACGCCGGTGAGGTTGCCGCACGCGCCCTCGTCGCCTCGCGGGACGCAGCTCTCGAGGCCGCCGAGAAAGTGACTCGCAGCGAGGGCGCCCGGCAGGCCGCCGATGCACTGCACTCTGCCCGCGCCGCTGTGGGCGTGCTCGACGCGGATGAGCTGCCCATCGCCAACTACGACGAGCTGAACGTGAGCGACGCCGTGGCTGCGGTGAAGGATCTCACCAATCCCAGCGATGTTCGGACGATCAGCGCCTATGAAGAGGCGAACAAGAATCGTCAGCGGGTCGTCTCGGCCGCTCAGACGCGGGTCGCCGCGATCGCTCAAGAAGTCGTCGGAATCAATTAGCGAAGCGCTCGGCCAACCTCGGCCGCCCGGGTGGGAATTCTCTCGACCGGGCGGCTGAGCGTATTCGGGCGACGTGGGTTGCGCGCGAGTATCTTTCGGCCTCCTCGCGGTGAGGCAAGGGGTGGTGCGGCCTCGGGAGTTTCTGCGACGTGGGGCATACCCAACCGTTCACTTTGCGGTATCGCTACGGTTAGGAACGACAAGCCACACACTGACCCGACGAATCGATGACATGTACGAACAGATCAACAGCATCGCAACGGAGGCCGACGAGCTCGGCTCTCGCCTCGACCCCGTGCTCGCCCGGAGTTGGCTATTGGTCAACGGTGCGCACGACGATCGATTCCAGGCCGCGGTACATTCGCGCGCGGACATCGTCGTTCTCGACATCGAGGATGCGGTCGCGCCCAAAGACAAGCACGCCGCCCGCGACAATGTGGTGCGCTGGCTGCGCGCCGGGAACACCGATTGGGTGCGCGTCAACGGCTTCGGCAGCCCTTGGTGGGCGGACGACTTGGCCGCACTGGCAGGTACTCCACTCGGCGGGGTGATGCTGGCGATGGTCGAGTCGGTGGACCACGTCACCGAGACCGCGAAGCGACTGCCCGACGTGCCGATCGTGGCACTGGTCGAAACGGCCCGGGGCCTGGAGCGCATCACCGAGATCGCCGCGGCCAAGGGCACCTTCCGGCTGGCCTTCGGCATCGGGGACTTCCGTCGTGACACCGGCTTGGGAGAAGACCCGGCCACCCTGGCGTACACCCGGTCACGCTTCACTATCGCCTCCAAGGCGGCCAACCTGCCCAGCGCCATCGACGGTCCGACGATCGGTTCGAATCCACTGAAACTGATTGAGGCGACGGCGGTCTCGGTCGAGTTCGGGATGACAGGCAAGATCTGCCTGTCGCCCGATCAGTGCTCCCACGTCAACGACGGGCTGTCGCCGTCACAGGAAGAAATCAGTTGGGCCAAAGAATTCTTCGCCGAGTTCGAACGTGACGGGGGAGAGATCCGCAACGGCTCCGATCTGCCGCGCATCGCCCGGGCCACCAAGATTCTCGAGCTGGCTCGCGCTTACGGCATTGAAGTGTCGGACTTCGACGACGAGCGGGTTCACTCGCCGGCGCCGTCGGACACCTACCACTACTGAGTCGAGGACGGTCGGTATGAGCGTTGCCGTGGATTTTCATTTCGACCCGATGTGCCCGTTCGCGTACCAGAGCTCGCTGTGGATCCGCGACGTTCGCGACCAGCTGGGGATCACCGTCAATTGGCGATTCTTCAGCCTCGAAGAGGTCAATCGGTCTGAAGGCAAGAAGCACCCGTGGGAGCGAGAGTGGTCCTACGGGTGGTCGTTGATGCGGATTGGGGCGCTAGTGCGTCGAATAGACATGACGTTAGTGGACCGGTGGTACGCCGCGATCGGGCATGAGCTGCACACCTTGGGCGGCAAACCGCATGATCCCACGGTTGCCCGGCGCCTGCTGAGCGACATCGGCGTCGAGGCGACGGTTTTCGACGCGGCGCTGACCGATCCGAGCACCCACGACGACGTCCGACGCGACCATCAACGGGTCCTCGAGGCGGGCGGCTACGGCGTGCCGACACTGTTTCTGTTGGGCCAGTGCCTATTTGGGCCGGTATTGGTAGACCCGCCGACCGGGCCGGAGGCCCTGACGCTGTGGAACGTCGTCATCGGGATGGCTGGGCTGCCGCACGTATACGAGCTTCAGCGGCCCAAGGCGCCCGCCGATGTTGAGCTCATCGGCCGGAATCTGCGTCCCTACCTGGATGGGCGTGATTGGGTCAGCATCAATCGCGGTGAAGTCATCGATGTGGAACGCGTGACCGGCCAAAGCAGCTCGTCGGCCTAGGCGGCGTGGCGCGCGAGCGCGACGCCGATTCGGATCTCCATGTCGCTGATCGTGATCGTGGGTGCGCGCAGCGGAGCGGCCGACCGGTAGGTCTTTCCGCTCGGCGTCGTGAATTCTGCTGTGTGAGTGTGTGTTTCGTCGGCACTCGTGCTGACCCGCCAGCCCGGGCTTTCCTTGGTGTAGTTGCAGTGCTCGCAGATACCGAGACCATTCTCCGCGGTGGTGGGACCGCCGCCCGCCCACGGTTGCGCGTGATCGCGGTGTCGGATCGGTGCGTCGCAATAGGGAGTACGGCACCGTTGATCTCGCAGCTCGATGAAAGCCGCCAGTCCGGCCGGGAACCGCCGCGCCCGCGACTCCATCGCCACCAGCGCCCCCGAGCGAGGGTGAGCGTACAGCCTGCGCAACGTCGCCTTGGAGCGCCGGTCGGTGACAGCGCCGGCGACCATTGCCCGGGCGACCGCCGCGGGGATTGGCCCGTAACCGCAGACATCAGCCGGCGCACTCCCGCCGCCGAGCAGCGTCTCATCCGAGAGAACCACGTTTACCGCGATCGGAGTCGGGACCGTCGCGGGCCGGCCGGTGATTCGCTCCACCAGCGTGTCTGCCATCACCTGGCCGCCTGAGCGGCCATCGCAGCGGGTGTCTGCCTCGCGGCGCAGCGCGGCATACACCGAAACTCCCTGGGCGACCGGCAACAACGCCGTCAAGTAGGTCATGGTGTCGGGCGCTGGCCGAATGGTTACCGTGCGTTCCTGCTCGGCCTTGGCGGCCCGCTCGACGACGGCATGAGGGTCCAGCCGGTACGCGATCGCCTTGGCGGCCGTGGCCACTCGCGCATCACCCATTCCGTTCAGGCTGCCCGGGTTACCGCACAATTCCTCATCCAGCGAGCGGCGGTCCTCGACGTCCAAGCATGCGCTCTCGCGAACAATCAGGGTGGCCCGCCACTCCGACAGCACCCCGCTTTGCAGGGCCGCCAGGGTGTGCGGCATCTCATGCACCAGGGCTTTGGCAAAGCCCAGGTGTCGGCTGCCCCGTGCGGGTGAATCGCGGCGCGCCAGGGCGATCTCGCTGGCCACGCCACGTCCCCGCTGGGCGGCAGGTATACCGGCGGCGGCTTCGGCGGCTTCGGCGGCTCGACGTGCCGCGTCCAACGCGGCCGACGCCCGAGCCTGGCCGGCGGCCGCCGCGGATTTGACTCTCTCCAGCTCGGCGATGCGCTCGATCAACGCCGCCTCATCAGCCACCGGGTCGATCGCGACCAATTCTTCGAACATGTGTTCGTGTATACACGGTGCTGCCGACACGCGCCGCCGCTACGCTGGGCCTGTGAGCGCCAGGAACCACATCCGGGTGGCGCGGGTTTACGACGATGTCACCGCCGATGACGGACAGCGCGTGCTGATCGACCGCATCTGGCCGCGCGGAGTGCGCAAGCAAGACCCGCGAGTGGGTATCTGGTGTAAGGACGTCGCACCGTCGAAGGAACTCCGCGAGTGGTACCGCCACCAACCCGAGCGGTTCGACGAGTTCGCCGCGCGGTACAAAGAGGAGCTCCACGACAGCCAAGCGCTGGTCGAGCTGCGCAAGCTGACCAAGCGCGGCGACGTGACCCTGGTGACCGCCACGCGTGAAGTTGAAGGCAGTCATGCAGCGGTGCTGGCGCAGATTCTCAAAAGTCGTTGATTCGGCGTGAGACGATCGTGCGATGCGGCTGGGATTGCATGCATTGGGCATCGGTACCGGCGCCGACCGCGGCGTGATCGATGCCGTCGCGTCAACTGCGGACGATTGCGGCTTCGCCACCCTGTGGCGGGCGAACACGTGGTCATGTTGGACCGACCCGCTTCCCGCTATCCCTACTCCGATAGCGGCGTCATCGCCGTTCCCGCCCAAGCGGATTGGCTTGACCCCATGATCGCACTGAGCTTCGCCGCGGCCGCCTCCTCCCGGATCGGCCTCGCGACAGGGGTATTGCTGTTGCCCGAACACAATCCGGTGGTGGTGGCCAAGCAGGCCGCGAGCCTAGATCGGCTCAGCGGTGGACGGCTGACACTCGGGGTGGGTGTCGGGTGGTCCCGGGAGGAGCTCGCCGCCCTCGGAGTGTCATTCGCGCATCGCGGGGCCCGCACCGCCGAATACGTCGCCGCGATGCGCACCTTGTGGCGCGACCGTGCCGAGTTGCGGCTGTCGGTGGCGCTGCGCAGTCCACGCGGCGGCGACATCGGCGCCCTGGCCGACGTGGGTATTGACGAATTGGTTCTCGTCGAAGCGCCCCCTGACGGGCCCGCGGCAGCAAGCGAGCGGGTTTGCGGACTGGCCGACCGGTGGCTGACTGCGCTGCCTTGACCGGCGACGACTCCGATAAGCTCGTCCGTTGACATGACTGACGCCGAACCGATATTGCGGCGGGAACTGACCGTCGTCTCCGACGAGGTCCGCAACGTCCCGCCGCCGCCCATAGCGCAGTTACCGGAGCCATATGGTTTGCGGCTGGCCGACCCGGACGTCGACGCTGAGATGCTCGCCGAGTGGATGAAGCAGCCGCACTTGGCCGAATCATGGGAGTACGCCTGGCCGGCGGTGCGGTGGCACCGTTACCTGCGTGCTCAACTCGACAGCGGATTTTCCCGCCCCTTCATCGCCACGCTCGACGCAATAGACCGCGGTTACGTCGAACTCTACAGAGCTGCAAAGGATTCCATCGCTCCCCGATACGACCACGACCCCTACGATTTAGGTTTGCATGTCGCGGTCGCCGATTTGGACTACATCCAACAAGGACACGTCAGTTACTTATTGCCATATCTGGTGGCCAGCATCTTCGAGCTTGATCCGCGGTGTCGGCGCATCATGTTCGATCCCGACCACCGCAACGTCTTGGCGCGCAAGTTCTGTGAGCGTGGCGGCTGTGTTTTTCTCGGCGAGCACGACATGTCGAATCGGCGGATGGCGCTCTATATGCTGCCGCGAACTCCCGACGACGGCCCCTGTCACTGATTCATATGTGCTCGGCGATCCGCTGCCCGAGCAGCGCCGCTGTTTCACCGAGCATCACGCTGACAATTATGTTGGCGGCCGCTACGCGCATCTGGCGCTCCTCGCCGAGCCGCTGAGTTTCCAGCATCCAGGTGGAAAACGTGGTGTAGGCGCCGACGAACGCAGTGCCGGCCAGCAGTGCCACCTCTTTGCTCAGCGCCAGGCCGCCAAGAAGGCCGAGAAGGGCGGCGCCGCTGACGTTCACGGCCAGTGTGCCGAACGGAAACGCCCGGGCCACCCGCTGGGCCACCGCGCGATCCACCACGAAGCGCAGCACCGACCCGATGCCGCCGAGAAGCGCGACACCAGTCCAGACCAGCGCCATCGTCACCGTGGTGGCGGTCATCCGCGCACCCGTACCCGGCGTACCAACTTGGTGGCCAGGTGCGCCGCCAAGAATCCCAACGCGATGCTGGTGACGGTGTAGCCGGTGGCCAGCACCCAATTGCCGTTTTCCATCATCGCCAGTGTCTCGACCTGCATCGTGGAGAACGTGGTTAACCCGCCGCAGAATCCGGTGCTCAGCAGCGGCCGCGGATAGCTCGACAACGGCAACCGCTCCAGCAATCGGGTGGTGAAGTAACCCACTAAGAAGGCGCCGACAATGTTGACGGCGAACGTCGGCCACGGCCAATGGTGCGGGTCGTGGACGGCAAAGGTGCCCAGCGCCACACGGGCCAGCGTGCCGAGCGCCCCGCCGGCGAAAATCGCCGCCAACTCCCGATAATCGTGTGCCACCGTGGTTCCCTTCGGTGTGCGAGCGTCCCCTAGCAGCGTAGGGGGAGGCTTACTGGTGGGTGAACCGGGGAAGTACCTGAGAAGTCAGGAAGGTGCCCGGCAAGTCAGGGCGGTTGACTACGGGCAGAATTGTTCACCATGGTGGCCAACCCACGTGCCGGTCAGCCGGCCCAGCCAGAGGACCTCGTCGACCTGCCGCATCTGGTGACGGCCTACTACTCGGTTCAACCCGATGCCGACGACGTCGCTCAGCAGGTGGTGTTCGGCACGTCGGGACACCGCGGGTCGGCACTCAACAGAGCGTTCAACGAGGCCCACATCCTGGCGATCACTCAGGCCATCGTCGAATACCGTGCCGCACATGGCACGACGGGGCCGTTGTTCATCGGCCGGGACACACATGGCCTCTCTGAGCCGGCGTGGGTCTCGGCGCTGGAGGTGCTGGGCGCCAACGACGTTGTCACCGTGATCGACGCGAGGGACCGCTACACTCCGACACCGGCGATCAGCCACGCCATCCTCACCTACAACCGCGGTCGCACCGATAGGCTTGCCGACGGAATTGTCGTGACCCCGTCGCACAATCCGCCCTCTGACGGCGGCTTTAAGTACAACCCGCCCAACGGCGGACCGGCTGACACCGACGCGACGAACGCAATTGCCAAGCGCGCCAACGAGATTCTGCGGAACGGGTCATCGGTTAAGCGGATCCCGCTGGCCCGGGCGCTGCAGGCGGTCCAACGGTATGACTACCTGGGCCACTACGTTGACGACTTGCCGAATGTGGTTGACATCGATGCCATCCGCGCGGCCGGGGTGCGAATCGGGGCTGACCCGCTCGGCGGGGCGAGCGTGGACTACTGGGGAGAAATCGGGCAGCGACATGGTTTGGATCTCACCGTGGTCAACCCGCTGGTCGACGCGACCTGGCGGTTCATGACGCTCGACCACGACGGCAAAATCCGGATGGACTGCAGTTCGCCGGACGCGATGGCGTCGCTGATCGCCAACCGGGAGCGCTACCAAATCGCCACCGGCAACGACGCGGACGCCGACCGCCACGGCATCGTCACCCCTGATGAGGGGCTCCTGAATCCCAACCACTATCTGGCGGTGGCCATCGACTACTTGTACACGCACCGGCCGTCCTGGCCCGAGGGCATTGAGGTGGGAAAGACCGCGGTCAGTTCGTCCATCATCGACCGGGTGGTCGTCGGTATCGGCCGCAAGTTGGTCGAGGTGCCGGTCGGTTTCAAGTGGTTCGTCGACGGCTTGATCGGCGGCACTATCGGCTTCGGCGGCGAGGAGTCGGCGGGGGCGTCGTTCCTGCGGCGCGATGGCTCGGTGTGGACCACCGATAAGGATGGCATCATCCTGGCGTTGCTGGCTTCCGAGATCTTGGCGGTTACCGGTCTGAGTCCGTCGCAGCGGTACCAAGAGTTGGCCGACGAATATGGCAACCCGTATTACGCGCGGGTCGACGCGCCCGCCGACCGGGAGCAGAAGGCCCGGCTGGCCAAGCTCTCACCCGACGAGGTGACCGCCACCGAGTTGGCGGGGGAGCCGATCACCGCCAAGCTGACCACGGCGCCCGGCAACGGCGCACCCTTGGGCGGGCTCAAGGTAACGACCGCCAACGCGTGGTTCGCCGCACGGCCATCCGGTACCGAGGACGTCTACAAGATCTACGCGGAATCCTTCAAGGGGCCCGAGCACTTGGCCGAGGTGCAGAAGGTCGCGCGTGAAGTGGTGAATGGGGTCATCGGCTGATTGCCGCGGTTAGCGGGCATGACCGATCTCGAACGTACTAGCGCATGCGCTGGCACGCTGCGGTGACTAGGGACTTTGAACCCGTCTTGTCGGTGGTGTAGCTTCGATTGTCACGACTTGGGGCTATGGCGCAGCTGGTAGCGCACCACACTGGCAGTGTGGGGGTCAGGGGTTCGAGTCCCCTTAGCTCCACCAGGGGAAACGCGGTTTTTCGGACCCGATTTTCGGGTGATTTACGACAACCGATACGACAACCGCGGCTACTTTTACGACAACCGGCGCCTTGCCGGGTCGCGAATGTGTTCGAATAGGGGTTTGCTGTCGAGTCGAAGGCATCCGGGTCGATCTCCTTGGCGTCGGTGCCGACGTTTACGTCATTGAGAACGGGCGTGTGAGCACGCCAGCGATGTCGCTGGGTTGCGCGATGCTTCGCTCGGGCCGCTGCTCGCGACCGGTGTCGGCAGGGCGATTTTACGAGCCCTCCTCGCGCCTCAAGGGCTCCTGCGGAGGCACTTCGCGCTGACTTCGTGCTGGCGCAAGGCGCCACCCTTGACCTGCGAGCCTCTGCCGGCCCTAACCCAGGGCTTCAAGGGCCAGGCCATGGCCTGGCCCTGTATGCGCCCTGCCGACACCTCGAAGCGGAAGACGCCGATTAACCTGCTGGGTTCATTCGTCGTGAGTAAGCCGCTATTTTCGGCCGTTTGAAGACATCCGCGACGGCAACCGACCTGACAATTCGTCGCCAGCCTGTTCGAATAGGGATGCCATCGAGTCCAGGGCATCGCGCTGCACCGCCTCGATCACCTCGACGTAGGTTCCCGTGGTCACCGTGATCGAACTGTGCCGAAGGATCCGCTGCACGGTCGCCGGCGGTACTCCCATCGTGAACAGCAAGGTGGCGCAGGAGTGGCGCAGGTCATGCACGCGGAGCTGGGGGACGCCTGCGCGGGCGCACAGGGTGTGGAATACGCGGTTGATATTGCGTGGTTCGAGGAATCCGCCGGTGGCCGACGTGAACACGAGGCCGGTGTCTCGCCAGTCCGAGCCGGCCGCGAAGCGCTCTTCGAGCTGTCTGCTGCGATGGCCACGCAATATGCTCACCAACGGACCCGGGATGGGCAGCACGGCGACCGACGCCTCCGTTTTGACCTGCTCCAGTCGCAGCTCGCCGTCGACTCGGTGCAGCGCCTGGCGGATCGTGAGACGGCCGTCGTCCAGGTCGACGTCAGCCCAGGCAAGACCTAGCGCCTCGCCCCGACGCAGCCCCATCGCCAGGGCCACCGCCCACAGCGCGTACAGCCTGTGCTGCTCCGCGACTTTGAGAAAGGAGAGCGCCTCGGCTCGGGTGAAGCTGCGGACTTTTCGGTCATCGGTGACCCTCAGCTGGACCAGCCGGGCGACATTGCGGCTAAGAAGTTCCTCGTCGACGGCGTCTTGCAGCGCGGCCCGCAGGACTCTGAGGACGTGCCGGATCGAGCTCGACGACAGCACGGCCTGGCAGCACTCCGGTTCGGCTTTCGCGCAGCACCGCGGCGTTGTTCGGTTGGCGTCCTTGCCCTGAGCGCAGCACTGGCACCGCGTCCGCAGTTGGGTCAACCAAAGCCGAATGTCGGAGGCCTGCAAGGTTTTCAGCTTCCGATTGCCGATACCCGGGATGATGTGCAGACGCACGTCCCCCTCGTAGGTGGCGTAGGTGGTCCGGCGGATGCTCGGTTCGGCGATGTGTTCCAGCCAGTACGCCATGTAATCGGCGACCGTCAATGTCGTGGTGGTTATCGGGATCCCGCGCCGATGCTGGTCGCGCAGCTTGTTCAGCTCGTCGAGCGCTTCGCGCTCGGTCTTCACGTACACGCTGATCCGCTTGCGACTCCCGTCGGGCGTATCAGCGAAGAACTTCGCCTCCCAGCTGCCGTTGGGACGGCGGTAAACGCCGCCCTCCCCATTGGCGTTTCTCTTCGTATGCCTTCGCGGCGCCATCACGCAGCGCCATCGATGAGGCTTGCGACGTAGTCGTCGAATGACTTTCGGACGATCCGCCGGCATCGTCCTATCTGCACAGACTTGACCTTGTGGTCCCAAATCAATCGGTAGATCATCCACCGGCTGACGGCGAGCCGTTCGGCAGCTGCCTGAACGGTCATCAGCTCTCCCTGGTCTTCGAGCATGATTCGCCTCGATACCTAAGCCACGAGCCCGACGGCGGGCGCAATATCGCGCGATTGGTGCCAGCGTACGACTCGTCGGTCGTGCTGGGTGCGCAAAATTACTCGTAGGCTTAATTCCGTCATGGTTTCAGGCCCCTTCCCTTCGCGCTTGCAGCGCGGCAATGCGTTGGTCTCGCGCGCGGCCGGATGCGGAGACCACCAGGGCTCGATCACCGAGGCTGTCGAGCCCTAAACGGTGGAACTGCCAGGGGATCAGCTCGTCAGTTCGGCTTCCGCCGATCTCCGGGCATGCTTTGCCCCACTCTGTGCGTTTTTCGCGCAGGGCGGTCATCGTTGTCGAGAATTGCCGTGATTTGCTGACGACGTGACCGCGATAACCGAGCGTGTGAATCCAGTTCAGAACGTCTGCGAAGGGCTCTTCCTTCGAGATCGTGACAATTGTCCGGAGGATTTCGCGGACGTGTTCTGTTATGTCGAGTTGGTCGACGACGGTGGGACTCAATCGACGAACTCCGATACCGAAGTCTGCGACCGATTTGGTGACGTATTTTGCGAGATATCCGGCGATCTGGCGACCGGATAATTGGCTGTCGTTGTCGTCTTTCCCGCTGGCGGTGGTGATTGTTTTGATATCGATCTGTTCGCCGAACCGCAGGGTCTTGCCGCCGGGCAAGACGATTGCGGTCTCGATGGCGGCCTGGCGGACAAGGTCGACGAAGTCGTGTGCGCTGAGGGTGGTGTTGGGCGCTGATGGTGGTTCGCCGCGTTCCGATGGGCCGTCTAGTCGGATGACGGCGTGGAAGTGGGGGAGTGCTCGTCGTTGGAGTTCAACGACTTTCATGAAGGAGATCCGTGTCTGGTCGGGTTGCTCCCCGCGGCAGCGCAGCGCGCGCCGAAGTAGGCGGCGCAGCCGAATCATGAAGCGCCGCCACAGTTCTGGGGCGCGCCACGAGAACAAGACGTGTCCGGCGTAGTCGTAGCAATCACGGCACAAGGGTTGTCCGAGCTCAGGATCGCCATCTTGGTGCGAGTGATCGCACCAGAACGTTGTGTTGTGCGGGCATTCGCGGGGGCGGCCAGTCGCGGGATGACAACCCCCTGCGGCGCGAATTGTGTGGACGGAACCGAAACTGGGCGCGGTGAGGGTCACGAACACTTGCGGGTGGTCGGCCACGGTGACGGGGACGTTGTGGTGGCCGCCGAGCAGTCCGGCGTGGATCAGCTGCCAGACATCCCGTGAATACAGATCCGAGCACGACGGGCAGACTAGTGCTCGCCGGTTGTTGCATCGCGTGAACACCTGGTGTTCTTTGCCGAGTTCATCGTGTCCGGTGAGGTGGATGGGGGTGGCGCAGAACCCAGCCACTTGCACACGCTGCCACCAGGTGTTGAATCCTGCCGAGCGGGCTCGCCGGATCATCTGCTTAACGACTGCGTCGTGGTCGATACCGTCGGGCAGGCCTGGCAGTCGGGCTGGCGCGTTCACTGCTTGCTCGCGTCTGGCTCGGCGTCGTTGATGTCGTGCTCGGTTTCGTTGCCACGTGCCCGGGCAGGGGCGAATCGGGTGGTCAGGTCGGTGATATCGGCGTCGGTGACGTAGAACGCGCGGACACGTTGCGGTTCGGCGGTGCCGTCGATCATCACGTAGCCCACACCCGGGGTGGTGTCGGCGATGAGGTCGCATTCGGCCCCAGCCTCGCGGGCGCCCTGGCCGAGCGCCATCGCGGTTTGGGTAGCTTCGGTCATGCGTAGCCCGATGCGCACCGTGAACAGCTGGCGCACGGGCAGAGTGTCTTTGGACGGGTCCTGGATCGCCGCTAC
>DATJQO010000165.1:0-21860 GCA_035505695.1 Mycobacterium sp. | reverse complement strand
CCACAGCAGCTTTCTACGCCTTTGCCACCCTGGACATGATGCGCCAAGCGATCAACGCCGCCACCCCCGCCATCAACACCACGGACACCGAACCACTCACCGACGACCAACTCCACACCCTCTACAGCCTGCGATAAACCGGAAGCGTTAAGCCGAGGAATCCACCAGCAACCCACCCCGGAACAGGCCATCCCCACCGATCCTCGGCTTAACGCAGACCTCGGCATAATCGGTGTGGAAGATCACGCCATCGACTGCGTTCTTTCCACCGCGCACCGTGGTGGCCATCTTGATCGCATCGCCGGCCAGCTCGGCGTCCGGATGCTCCGACATCGGGCAGGCCAGCAAACGCCGACCACACAGATCCAGGACGGAGGCCAAATACAGCTTGCCCTCGTCGGTGGGGATTTCGGTGATGTCGCCGCACCACTTGCGGTTGGGCGCCGAGGCGGTGAAGTCACGGCGCAGCAAGTCCGGAAACTTGGGCGCCTTCTTGTCCTGCTTGGTCAATCCCCTGGGCCGCTTGGGTTTGCGCCCTTGCAGGCCTTGCCGGCTCATCGAGTCAGCCACGGTGTTCACGCTGATCCGCCAGCCCTCGTCGAGCAGGTCAGCGTGCACCCGCGGCGAACCGTAGGTGCGCTGGGAGCGCTCGAACAGCTCACCCACCCGCTTGTCCAACGCCGCACGCCGGCACTGGCGCTCAGTAGGCTCATGACCCAGCCACTTATACAGCCAGGAGAAGTCAGCGCTTCCATCCACTCCCTCGCCATATCAGCGGGCGCGAACCCGCCCTGATCGGCCCCTGGTGGGGCGCACACCCCGCCGGCGCCCAGCCCAGCCTCGGTGAACAACGTCTGATACGCCGCACCCAATTCGGGCGAAAACTCCACACGCGTAGCAGTCGCCGGCTCGTCACCGGCGTCGTCGGCGGCCCGCATGATCAGCTCTAAAGCCGCCCGGGAGGCCGATGTGTCGGCGATGCGGTCGGCGTAACTCTCGACCAGCTGCGGCCAGCCCAGCTCGCGTTCGCCGGCGAATTCATCGTCGCGGGATGCATCCGCCGATCCGGCCAACAATGCGGCGCCGACGTCTTCAACCCCCCATGGCCGACTTGGCCAGTGTATGCCGATCGTCATAGGGCGGAAGTCGCCCAACAGAGCGCGCTCGCGTTCCGCGTCGCGGTGTTGATCGGCCATTACCTTGACCCAGCGGTCGTACTGGCTGATCGCCGCCGGAATGTCACCCTGCCATCCGTGGCTGGCGACGAAGACGTCGGTCGTACCCTCGCCCACAGCGTCGAGGATCGTGGCGCTCAGCAGCGTGCCGTCCGCCTCCTTGCGTTCCTTGCCGTCCTTGTCGAAAAGGATCAGGTAGTAGTGCACGGAGGTATCGGCGAGCCGCCGCTGCGGCATCTGGTCTCCTTCAGGCGTTGGCCCCGGTGCGCTGCTCAGCCGGCACAAGCGGCGGGGCGATCTGGGTCTCGGCGTCGCAGTGAACGGCGTAGAGAAGGCCGAGCGGGTTGCGGTGCTCGTGCAGGAACTCCCGGCGAAGGGCGAGAACGGTTTCGCCGAGCGCGGCACCGCCGAGGAACCGGTCCAAGAACGCCTCGGCCCACCGAATCGCAAACAGCACCGGCGTTTTACACTCGGTACCGATAACGCCGCGCGCACCCTTCGCCATGAAATACGGGACGAAGCCGTCGTAGAATCGCGGGGAAAGATTCGCCGAATCGCATGCGTTGATGAACACCAACGGCCGCTCGGTGAGCCGGGTTTCGGTCGAGGCGTTCAGATTCAGATAGCCAACGGTCGCGGCATCGTTATCGCCCATGATGATGGCGGCATCATCGTCACGATGGAATTCGTCACCGGCCGAGGTCGCATGACAGTAGAAGTAGATTAGCTGGTCGTGGTTCTGCGGATCCTGCAGCGCCCGCAGAACTTCAGCGCGGGTCGACCGGGGCACCAGCTGTAGCCCCGGCCGGGCGGCAGCGGCAGCCGCCCAGTACCGCTCATGGTCGGCCACCAGGTGGAGTCCCGACTTCGCGTCAATCGTCTGATTGACGTTGGTGCTCACCGACAGCGCGGGTTGGCTGGCGATCTCATTGGTCTTCGTTCCCGCCAAGTTCTGCAGGGGCAGCTGCTCGATAATGTGACGCATGCCCAAGAACAAATCCCAATCAAGTTGTGCGCCCTCACCGGCGTTGCCGAGATAAAGGATCGACCACGGCAACGGCATGCGTTCAGCAAGCACCTGAATCGTCAGTTGCAGCGTCGGGTCGGTGGCATAGTCGCGCAACCAGGCTCCTACCGCTTTCGCGTCCTCACCGGCAAGGGGATGCAAGAAAGTACGCTGGAACAGCCGAGCGCCCGCCGGGGCCAGAATCCGCAGGGCCTTCTGCAGCGCAGGCTCGGGGATGTCGAGCTGGTGCTGGAACACGAGATCCCCGTCGTGGACGATCCCGACCACGTCAAGGAGCGCTTGACGCGCGTCTTCCACGGCCCCGGTCAACTCGTCGACGGTGATCGGCAGGACGGCCCGGTTGCCGACCGATCCAAGTGCGGTACAGGTGAATCCACCCCCGGCGGCGGGTTCAATGACCAAGCCGATATCTCGAGGTTCGCGCGCTACGACAGAACCCGGCGGACTGCCGATCATGGTCACGTCGAACACAGCATCGCCGGTCCCGCCCACCTGCAGGGTCAACTTCATCTGCGTCAAGAAATTGCCCTGAAGGTGGATGCTGGCGGTCACCAGACAGCGGCCGGTGTGAAGCGCCTTGATCTCGAAGCGGGCTTTGCCGCGTGACGGTCCGGTTCGTGGCACGCGAAGTGGCCGGCTGCGATCACCCAGGATTTCCACATCAGTGGAGTCGAGCTGCACAGTGAGCTCGAATATGTCAACGGCGCTGTCCGTGCCGGCGAATGCGTCTAGGGGAAACGGTCCTAACGCGTCCGCCGACGTCGAAGATTTCCCGACATCGAACGCGATCGTGTAGACCTCGTCGAGTTGGAGCGGTTGCACACGGTCGTGGTCCTCGATGTCGGCCCGAAAGAAACGATCCGCCTCGCCGGACCCGGCAGCCGCCCGATGCTGGGTCAACGCGTCGAGATCCACGTTGACCGGCTCAACCGTGTCCGGCGCAAATCGACCCCCAAGGGGACCAGCGCCCAGCGGACCCGGTGGCCGCGGCGGTTCTTGCCGCTGCCCCGGCAACCTTGTCGACCGTCTTCGATTTCGGGGCGCTGGTCGTGGCCGCGGCGGTTCTCGCCACTGCCTTCTTGTCGGGGCCTCAGATTCCAATCCGCCAGGTTCGAATCCGCCAGGTTCGAATCCGCCCTCCTCGGCGCTGGATTCCGTCCCGAGCACTCCCGGCCAGCCCTTAGCCGTAACGGCCTCGGGCACGGACAGCCTCAGCAGCTCGTCGAGTAGCCGCTCGACGGTGGCAGGAAGGCGTCCCGCGGATCGGTAGCGCTGGTACAGGCCGTCGACGGCCGTGGCGTCTGGCGGCGACGACAAAGCTTGAGCGACCGCAACAAGCTTGCGTAAGCGACTGGCTTCTGTTGCTCCGAATGGGCCGCGCGGCAAGCAAGCAATCATCTGGTGGACCAACAAATGGGCTTGCTCGGCCGACAATCGGGACAATGTGTCGAGCGCGGCCGGCCCTAGCGGTCTTGGCCATTCGTCGATAATTTCGACCGCCAGCGTTGGGATGCTGACAGTGTTCGCCTGTCCCACCATCAATCCCTTCCAGTCAGCGCCACTCGGTGTCTCTGACGATTCCCTGCGCTCAGTTAACCAAAATGCAACGGCTCAGAAGCCGTTTTCGCGTTCTGGCCGCGGTCATGGCCGTGCTCAAACACTGGGTAGGGAGTTCGGACGTCGCCCAAGGGCTACGAACGCCGATCGTTGGCCATCGCATCCCACTGGCTCTTCGAACAATGGGGGACGCTTCCTCCCCGAACACACCACCGCCGACAGCATCGTCGACCGCCTCCTACACCACGATCGTCATCACCAATGGAACGCAAACCGTCTTTGGTTGACACGGGTTCCGGGTGTGGTGGCGGTGGGCCTGTTGGGGCTGTTGGGTCGGTTGGGTGTTGTGGTGGCGGGTTGAGGGCGATGCGGAGCCGGATCTGGACGTGCCAGCCGGTGACGCGGACGTCTTCGATGAGTAGGCGCAGCAGCTGTTGTTTTTGGGTGTGATCGAGGGTGTCGATGACGGCGTGGATGCGGGCGGCGAAGTCACCCACGCGTCGGCGCAGTTGATTGTCACGGGCCAGCGCGGTTCGTTCCTCGGCGAGGCTGGTTCTCTTGTGCTGCAGCGCTTTTTGGCGGGAAGCGACTTCGGTGGCACGCCGCTGCAGTTCGGGGAGTTCGATGAACCCGCCCTGGTAGAGGTCGATGAGGCGGCGCTGTTCGGTGTCGGCGGCGTCGATCTTGCGGTCCAGCCGAGCCAGTTCGGCGCCAAGGAGTTCATCGTCGGGAATTGGGGCGCGTAGGGCGACCGCTTGTTTGCCGGCCAGTAGCTGGTCGGGGTGGGTCATCGCGGCGCGGATCTGCTCGAACACGAACGCGTCGAGGGCATCGGCGCGGATGTTGCGTTCGGGACAGCGGCGGGATTCCCCGCCAGCGCGCAGGGGGTCATGGTTGCGGCAGTGGTAGTAGCGGTGCCAAGTGCCGTTGCGGCCGCGCATCTTGTGGCATCTGGTGCCCACCCCGCAAACACCGCATTTGACAAGGCCTTTGAGCAGCCAGGCGCCGGGTTCGGCGCGGCGCGGGCTCCACTTGGTGTTGTCGGTGGAGACACGGCCGGCGGCCTCGAACAGCTCGTCGGAGATGATGCGGGGGCAGTCGATCGGGATCCATTCATCCCGATTACGCGGCACCTGACGGTTATGGCGGGTGGGGCGCCGGTCGGGCACCGATTCGGTGCGGTTGTAGTAGACCCGGCCGATGTAGGCCTCGTTGCACAGCAGCCGACCGAGCGTGGAGGTGCCCCAGGTGGGTTTGCCGGTCGGGGAGGGCACCCCGTCGGCGTTAAGACGGCGGCAGATCTCGAGCACGGTGATGCCGGCGGCGCGGTCGGAAAATATCCGCCGCACCACCGCGGCCTCGGGTTCATAGATCTCGTGGTGCGCTTGGCCGGTGGCGGCGCTACGGGGAATGCGACGGTAGCCGTACGGGGCTTTCCAGGTGACGATCTCCCCGGCGCGGGCCCGAAACAGCTTGCCGCGCCGGTAGCGTTCGGCGATCTTGGCCTTCTCGTACTCGGCGATCACACCCTGCACCTGGGTGAGCAAGGTGGCTTGCGGGTCGTCGGCGGCCAGCCCCGGGGAATCGGTGAACGCCACCGCGACCCCGAACCGGGCCAGCTCGTCGAGCACCAGCACCTGGTAGGCGTAGGCGCGGGCGAGCCGGTCCGGCGACAGGCACCACACCCGTTCGATCAGCCCGGCCTCGGCGGCGTCACGCAACGCATCCAGGCCGGGCCGGTCCAGTCGGGCACCGGAATGCCCGTCGTCGACATACTCGCCGACCAGCTCGTCACCGGCGGCGGCGATGTGTTCGCGCAGCAGCGCCAGCTGCGAGCCGATGGTGCCGCGTTCGGCTTTTCGCTCGGTGGACACCCGCGCATACAGCCCCGCTCTCACCGCAGCCCCCGCACCGGCATCACCGCGGCACGTTCCCGGTCGGCGGCCAGGTCAAGCAGGAACTCATAGCCCGCGGCCAGCGCGGCCACGCGGGGATCCTCATGCGGTGTCCATGCCGGACGGGCAGCGGCGACAAGGTCGCCGACAAACACCGGCTCGGCGCTCGGCCACGCGATCAACCCGGCCAGCCCGCGACGGGCGAACCGGGCCGCGGCCAGCCCCTCCAGGGGCCCGCAGGGTTCAAGCGCGTCTGCGCGCAGGGCTTCGTAGTCGACCTGCGCCGCCTCGACGGGCGGCCAGAACGACCGGGCGCTCACCGAGAGCGGACCCGCTCGATGGTGCGCCGGTGCAACAACACCCCGAACCTCTGGGCCACCTGCTCGGCGATCTGCGCCCTTGACCCGGTGTCGGCGCGGATAAAGTCCACGATCTCTGGTCGCAGCTTTATCGGTCCGCGGCGGCCGCGCCGCTCGTCGAGCAGCCCAGCCATCCCCGACTGGTCGAACGCCGCAGCCACCAGATAGTACGCTGCCCGCGAATAGCCGTGTGCCGCAGCAGCTTCCGAAACAGGCAGGCCGTCGACCAGATGCGCCCGCAACATCTCGTACTTCACCTGCACCTTGTCGGAAGCCAGAAAGAATCTCGACTCGCCGGTGAACAACGGCGCTAACACTTCGTTGGGATTGGGATGCAGCAGACCTGCCGCGGTCAACGCCCGAAGCCGTGTCGTATCGCTCACCGGTCTCACCTCCCACACCAGAGCCTAAGCCACACCTCCATATGTGTCGATTATTTACTGCCGCGTGTCTACGTCTTCTTCCCAACATCAGCACCAAACAAGCTGTGATGACGCTAATACTGTGAACAATGCGGCAACTAATCCTAGATATGCGGCGGTAAATACTAGACATCGAACTCGCTCCGGACGGCTGGGCGCAAGCGCCGGCGACGGTGATCAGGATGCAGATACAGCCCGGGCACCGCTTCCGGCGGAGCCAGCAACACCGTCAACTGCAGCTTTGCGTTCCGTTGGTGTGAGGCGATGGACAGGATCGCGCCGTCGTTGAGCAGCGCCAAGAACACGATCATCACGGCGGTGACCGGGAAGAAGTTCATGACCACGATCGCCAGGGTGATCAGCAGCAGCACCCGGATGGTTTCGGCGATGCGGTAGGTGGCGTAACTGGTCAGCCGGGCAAAGATTTCGCGGGCTTGCCCGATCGCGGCCACGATCACCGACAGCCCGGGTGCCAGCAAGACGACGTCGGCGGCCGCGCGAGCGGCATCGGTGGCTCCGGCCACGGCGATGCCGGCGTCGGCCTGTTTGAGCGCGGGCGCGTCGTTGACGCCGTCGCCGGTCATTCCGACGATGTGCCCGCGGGCTTGCAGCAGCCGCACGATGCGGTATTTGTGTTCGGGAAAGACCTGCGCGAACCCGTGGTGGCTTCGACTCGGGCGCCAAAATCGTCGTCGTCAGCGGCGCCGTCAAGGGTGGCGGCATCGAGGATCTGCTCGCCCAGGCCGACCTGGCGGGCGGTCTCGCGGCCGATGGCGACTTGGTCGCCGGTGACCATCTTGACGTCGATGCCGAGTTCCTTGGCGGCGGTGATGGTGGCCGCGGAGTCCTCGCGGGGTGGGTCGGCCAACCCCAGCACGCCCATCAGCCGCCAGGAGCCCTCGCCGTGAGTCCTGGCCACAGCGAGGGATCGGTGCCCGTGAGTGGCGAAGCGTTCGACCACCGCGTCAACCTGGGTGGCGGCGCCGTCACCGCTGCACAAGGCGGCGGTGACCTGCGGTGCGCCCTTGCTGACCCGAAACGTTCGACCGTCGAAGTCGCGCACCAGCGCTTCGGTGCGTTTGCTGACCGGGTCGAACGGGATAAACTGGCCCACCCGCATGGCCGGCCGTTGACCTGCGGCAGCAATTACCGCCCGATCGATGAGGTCGTTGTCTTCGGCGCGTGAGGCCAACGCGGCGACCATGGGCAGCTCGTCGTCGGTGATGCCGTGGGCGGTCCAGCGGGCGGCGACCGCGAGACGGTTCTGGGTCAGGGTGCCGGTTTTGTCCGAGCACAACAGGTCGATGCCGCCGAGTTCCTCGACCGCGGGCAGGTGGCTGACCACGGCCTGCTGGCGCGCCAGCTGGCGGGCACCGATGGCCATGGTCACCGACAGCACCGCCGGAAGGGCGACTGGGATCGAGGCGATGGTGACCACTAGCGCGAACTCCAGGGTCTGCAGCACCGGATTCCCCCGGACCAGCGAGACCGCGACCGTCAACGTGACCAGGGCGACCGCGATCACGATCAGATAATTGGCGATGCGCAACACCGCGCGCTGGAAATGGCTGACGGTGCCCGCGGTCTGCACCAGCGCGGTGGTCTTGCCCATATAGGACGACGCCCCGGTGGCACACACCAGCGCGTCGGCCTCGCCGCGCACCAGCACCGAGCCCGAATACAAGCTCTGGCCGTGCCCGCGGCTGACGGCCAGCGATTCGCCGGTCAGCGCCGACTGATCCACCTCCGGCGTGGCGTCGTTGAGCACCCGCAGATCGGCGGGCACCACATCACCGAGGCGCACCCGCACCACGTCGCCGGGCACCAACTCGCGCACCGCCACCGTCACCCACGCGCCATCACGCAATACCCGCGCCTCCGACGCCAGCCGCTGCTTGAGCGCAGCGATCGCGTTGGCGGCCTGGTGTTCCTCGAAAAGGCCACCAGCCCGTTCATCGCCAGCAGCACCGCGATGATCAGCGCGACGGTCCAATGCCGGGCGGCCAGCGATAACACCAGCGCGACCTCGATCATCCACGGGATCGGCGCCCAGAAATAGCCCAACAACACCAGTAGCGGGTTGTGATGCTGCTCAACGATCTCGTTGGGCCCGTAGCGCTGTAGCCGCGATCGCGCCTGCGCCGACGTCAATCCCTGCGCCGAGCTGTTCAGCTCGATCAACGCCCGTAGCAGCGGCATGCTCACCAATTCGTCATTAGTCCGCACCGCTAGCTCCTTCGGCTTCGGGCCGGCGATTCGGCTCTTGTCCTGCCTGCGGACCTTGGTGAGCCGAGGAGGCTCGCGTGGTAACAGCACCGATCGTCTCCCGATGCGCGAAAGCGGTTCGAGGCCATGCTTATTACCGTCACCTGTTCGCTACGTCGTCGCGACGGTCCTGGCGGCATAGCGGTCTGACCTTAAATTTGTGCCCGAGGGACGAACCGGATGAAGGGCAACTGTTGTCCGACGGCGCGGAAGTCGGCGTCTGATCCGTCGACGGAGAATCCGAGTACGCGAGGAAGCACGTACTTGGCCGCAGTCCGATGCCGCGACCCGTACCGTACAAAGACTTGTGCTCCTTCGTCCTTGTCGAGCGGCATGGCCGTCACGGGTATCGTCCGCATTCCCACCTGGATGGTGACGTCGGGGGTGTGCACAATGTTGCGGTACCACGCGGCAGTAGGTCCCCACCCCGAGGCGACGACATAGCTGTCGCCGTCGTGCTCGGCGACTTCGAGGATGGTCTGCCGGGGCTTGCCGGAGACGCGGCCAATGTGGTTGAGCAGCAGCAGGCGGCTCCCGAACAGCCACCCGAGCCTGAGCCGATACAGGTGGATAGGAATCCGAAACAGGAACCGGGTTAATCCGGCCGGTGCCTGAACGTTCTTGACGATCTTCACGATTGGTTACCTCCTCCTTTTCGTCGCCGGGCGGGCTGCCCGGTCAGCGGCTGAACTGAAACGTCGACTGCTGGGTGCGTTGGTTATCGGGCAACGGCGTTCCCTCAGGGGTGTGCGCGGCCGGTGTTGCGGAGGCCTTCGGGGTGGGTGAGACCAACTCCGGCTTGAGTCCTGGCAACGGAACCCGGGGCACTCCCGGGGTGCCCAGCCGTCCGGCCAGCCACGGCAAGGCGTCAGCGAACGCTTGGGCCGCAAACGGCCAGTCGTGCCTGCCCGGTTGAGTCACGACGGCGCATCGGATGCCGTGTGCGCTGCCGACCGTGCACAGCGAGTTGGCGGCGAAGTCTTGGCCTTCGGGATTGGCGACGGGGTCGTGGGCGCCCAGCGCAACCGCGCCGATGCCGGCCGCGGTGATGTAGCGGTGCTGGGCGTGGGAAGCGCCGGGGATGTCGAACCAGCCGTATACCCCGCCGTAGCGCCGGTGTCTGATGATTGCGGTGGTCGGGTCGAACGCGGCGTAGGCGTTGGCGTTGCCGCCGAACAGCGTGGCGATGGTGTGCGACCTGGTTCCCGTGTTGGGGCCGGCGTCGCCGGCGATGTCGACAAAGGCGCTGAAGATGTCTGGGTGCATCACTGTCAGGTCGACGGCGCAGGTGCCGCCCATCGAGAAGCCGACAATGCCCCAATTGGCCGGGTCGGCGCTGACCGAGAAGTTGGAGATCATGTAGGGCACCACGTCTTTGGTCAGATGGCCGGCGGCGTTGCCGCGGGGACCGTTGACGCATTCGGTGTCGTTGTCAAACGCCCTGGTGGCGTCGACAAACACCAGCAGCGGCGCGTAGCCGTGGTGCGTGGAGGCGAAGTCGTCGATGGTGTGGATTGCGTGGCCGGTGCGCAGCCAGTCGGCGGGGGTGTTGAAGTCTGCGCCGATCATCATCACGGTCGGCAGCCGGGGAGGGGGGCTGCTGGCGAACCAGGCTGGCGGCAGGTACACCAGTTCGCGGCGGTGGGCGAACTTCGACGCATCGGCTGGGATGCTGACCGGCAGGACAACCCCGTTGGCCAGCCGCGCATCCGCCAGCTGCCGCCGGGTTACTGCGGCGCGATCGGTCTGGTCTGGCAGTGGGCCGGCGGTGAGCTGATTCCAGGCGGTGTCCACGGTGGGGAGATAGCCCACCCACACGTTGACCGCGAGCACAACGCGGAGCACACACAACGGCACCGCCAGCACCGCCGCGCCGCGTCGCCACCACCGCGCGCCGCGCCAGCCCAGCACCACCACCCCTGTCGCGAGCCCGGCCGCGGTGATCCAGACCCATAGCAGCGGCGGCGCTGGATCACCGGCCACCCCCAAAGAGCCGAGGTACCAGTTACCGCCACCGCAATCCCACTGGCCACCATCACCGGCAGCCACAGCAGCCGCCAGCGCGGCGAGCGCCAGCCGATCGCGCCCACCAGCACCACCGCGGTGATCGCCTGCACCGCCACCGATAGCCACCCGTGGATCAACGACAGGTGCGAAATGTAGGTGTACAACGAGCGGACCTATAAGTCCGTGCCGAAATGGGCGTGAGGCTCATCCCCGGCGGTGGTGAACGCGGTCAGCGCCCGCACCAGCCCGCGCCGTTGGCGCGACGGCATCTTATGCACGATGCGAGCGATCTCGCGGCGCCGATGTGCGGTCACCTGCTGCACGATCTCGCGCCCGTGTGGGGTCAGTTCGGCCACCAGGTCGCGGCGGGAGTGGGGGTGTGGCCGGCGGTCGATCAACCCAGCGCTCGCCAGCCGGTCGACCATCCGACCGGTGGTCGACGGCCCCACATCCAGCCAACCGGCCAGCGTGGCTAGATTGACCCGACCTCGATTGGACAAGATCACCAAGGTCCGGAACTGTGGAATGGTGATCGTCTCATCGACCAAGGCGATCGAACGAGCCGAGACAGCGACCAGTAACCGCGACGCGGTCAACAACGCGTCGGTGATCACATCCACCGACTCCGCCGTTGCGTTGTCAACGGTCTACTGTGCCTCCCCTTCCCGCAAGCGGTCACCGCGGCCCAGCGCACCGTATGTACCGACTCCGGTACGGTAGGTGACTGCAATTATTGCATAATGCAACTGTAGCCAGTAGGCATAATAATTCAAGCGCAGGCGCGCCACGGCGGTCAGATCCGGAGCGCACGAGTGGTGTCCTGCGGTTCCGGGGCACAGCGGCTTACACCGAGACGCGCCGTTTGACCCCACGCCAGCCCGTTAGCTCATCCCGGCCAAACCCGGCGAAACAGCCCTTCATGGATGGTCCGTTCATGGATAGTGACGATGAAAACGCGCCTGAGACGGCGAGGCGGTTGCACTAGCCGCTCGGTTGGTGGTCACGGATTTGGACACGGAACACGGTGCAACCGATGCGAACAAGCGGGACGGGGCGAGACAGCTTGGACGGCTGAACGTCGATGACCTGGACTTATGAGACCGAGCGTGGTGGGGAAGACGGCGACCGGTTACACATCCCAGAGGTCGCAGGTTTGAATCCTGTCCCCGCTACCAGGCAAAACGGCCCCCGGAGGACTCTCCGGGGGCCGTTTTCATGCCCGTTGGACACGGATTTGGACACATTAGGCGTGCTAATCATCTTGACGATCGCCTCCGGGGGCTGGGTCCCACACTTTGCCGATGAGGAATGCGGCCGCCTGCTCCGCGGCGTCTCGGTCATCGTTTCCCAGGACATGCCCCATCTCCGATACGGCTGACGCTGACTCAAAGTCGACTCCCGAAGACCAGAGTATGCGGCGAAACTACACTGCTGTAATTCGACGCGGGATAGGCCACTGGCGCCTGGCTCGCTGACGCAGGAGTTCCCGACGCTCCAGGCGCACCCGCGCCGTCCGTGAGCAGCTCGGCGGTGTTAGAGGAGCGGCAGCTCGTGAACAACCTGGGTATAACCGCATCGGCCCATGAGGCTCATGCGCCAGTTCACATACGGTGCGGAGCTCGTCGTCCTGTAACGCTTCACTGGTCCCTGGGCGAGAATGCCACCAACACGAGCCGAATATGCGGCTAGCCGTATCCGTCAGGCTCACCGGAGTTGAAGCGCGAGAACTCGTCGGCCGTCTCGTCGAGGTGGCCGACCTGATCGGGAACCGGACTGGCCTAACCCGCGTCTGAATAGGTCACAGGCCCGCCCCTGCTCTCCTCGGAGCGGTGACTTTGGTGTGGGTCAAACGCGTTTGGCGGTGTGTGCATACTGGGCGCCGTAGTCGAGTGCCGAGGTCGCCGTCTACATTGACGCGCACTGCCACCTGATTGACGAGGACGGGCACCGGGTGGTGGTGCACGAAGAACGCACGGTGCTCACCGCCGCATCGACGAACGTCGAGCTGGCCACCGCCAGTTGGGTGGCCTGGTACAAGCAAGACCGGCCTTTTCTGGGGTTAGCCGACCTGTTGTGTGACGTTGCATAGACCGGCGACACAAGTCGGTTCTGCAACAGATCTCCCGGGCTGTGGTGCTCGTGGCTGGTAGTCGTATTGATGCCTGCTGCGAGAGGAGATCAGGGTGCGGGCGTTTCCGGTGAGGTTGCCGTCCGGGGTGCGGTATTGGACGGTGCTCGACGAGGACCTGGCGGTGGTAGCCGAAGCGGACGCGTTCTTGCGACATGTCCGATTCGGCCGTGACGGCTCGGAGTTGACCACTAGGTCGTATGCGGGTGGCCTCGCGTTGTTCTTGCGCTGGTGTGTTCGCACCGGCCGGCACTGGCATGACGGGGTGGCGGCGCTGGGGTTGTTCATCACCTGGCTGCGTCACGCGGGACCGCAGGCCAGCGGCGCTGATGTTGTGGTGGGTGGGCACGTGCTGGCCGGTCCGGGCACGGAACCGGCGCGCGGGGCGCGGCGGATCAACGGTGTGCTGACCGCGGTGCGGGGGTTCGTCGCCCACGCGGTGACATCCGGGCAGGCTCCTGGCGAGCTGATGCCGCTGATCTATGAGCTGGCCGACGAGCGTGACCTGCCCGCGCAGGCTCGCGGTGAGGAACATCGGATGGCCTGGCGAATGCGGGCGCGGCATCGGCTGCATGAGCCGGAGGCGACGGTGGACCGGGCCAGCGACGCCGAGATCGTGGCGCTGCTGCGGGCCTGCCGGTCGGCGCGGGACCGGCTGATCGTGTTGTTGATGGCCAGGGCCGGGCTGCGGCGTGGCGAGTTGTGTGGCCTGCGGCGCTCGGATATTCACCTGCTGGCCGACTCGCGTCTGCTGGGCTGTGAGATGCCGCGGGCGCACCTGCATGTGGTGCGCCGGGAGAATCCGAACAGGGCGTGGGCCAAATCCCGTCGCCAGCGGGTGGTGCCGCTGGATTTTCTGCTGGTGCAGGTGTTCGACGTCTACGAGTTTGAGCGGTTTGCGGTGCCGCGGGCGGCTGAGTCGGATTTCTTGCTGGTCAACCTGTTTCGCGAGCCGATCGGCGCTCCGATGCGCCCAGACGCGATTAACGAATTGATCGCCGCCTGCGCACGGCGGGCCGGGATAGAGCATGTGACGCCGCATCGGCTGCGGCACGCGTTCGGCAGCAACCTTGCCGACGCCGGTGCCGGCCTGGACGAGATTGCCGCCCTGATGGGGCATGTGTCGATGAGTTCGTCGCAGGTTTACCTGCATCCCGACCCGGCCCGGCTGCGTGAGGCCGTCGACCGGGTCGCCAGTCCCCGCGGGCTTGCCGGGATGGACCGGTGAGCGCCGAGGCGGTGCGGGTGGGTGCGGTCGTCGCCGGCGGGGCGCACGTGTTCGCCGACACGAGGATCGATCCGTATGCTGCGGCGATCGCCGCGGTGGTCGACCCCGCGTTCCTCGCCGAGGCCGGGTGGGACCCGGCGCGAAGGGTGCTGTCGTTCGCGCCGGAGCATCCGTTGCTGGGACGCCCTGTCTGCCGCGCGGCGGGCTGTTCGACATCCGCGCCGGCCGCGTCGAGGATCTGCGCCTCGTGCCGCCGTCGGCTTGCCGAACACGGGCTCGGTGACGACGAGATCGCCTCGCTTCCCCCGCGCGGTCGGCAACGATCGGGGCGCGGACCGGGTGGCTGTGTCGTGGACGGTTGTCGACGCGAGTGGGAATCGGCGAGCTCCGGGTTGTGCCGCGCCCACGCAGACCAGTTGCGCGCCTTGCCAATTGCCGATGTCGACGAGTTCCTTGCTCACCGGCAAACCCGCCCGCTTCCGCCGTGCCCGTCGTGCGCGGTGGCCGCCTGCACCCGCCAACGCCGCCACCCCGACGGGCTCTACTGCGACGCGCACCAGCAACGGCTGCGCGTCACCCGGACACATTGCCCGCTCCTGGACGAAACCCAATGGCAAGCAATCGAACCAGCGATCGGTCAGGGTGGTGAGGTCAGTCTGCGCGGCCTGGCGCCGCTGGTCGTGGCCGAGCTGCTGGTGGGTCTGCAGCAGCGCTGCCGGATCAACGCCGTCAAGACCAGCGACGCCGTGCTGCGGGCACTCTGCAACGACGTCCGGCACCGACAGGTGAGCTCGCTGACCCACTATGCCCCAGGTGATGATCGTGACCTGGAATTCACCGGGCTGGCCAACTGCCTGATCGGTCACGCCCGTCGCGCCTTGTCGAGCCCGGAAACCGAAGTCGCCCAAGACGAGTGGGATCTGACGGTGTTCGGACATCACGGCACGGTGTCGTTTACCGGCATCACCCAGGCCTGGCTGCGGGAGGCCGCCAAACGGTGGGCCGCCGACGACCTGCCGAAACGACGTGTCCGGCCGGGGCGGCGCACCAGCGTCGGCCTGGCCGTCCGTCACCACATTGGCTGCCTGGTGCGGCTGTCGGAGTCGCTGCGCATGCGTGCCGACCGCGGCGAACACCCCGCGGCGTTGGGACGAGCCGACATGGAGGCGTTCTTGCACCGGCTGGCCTACCTCGAATCGGTCGGCCAAATCAGCGGTGATGCCCGGATCCGGGCCTGCCGCGAGGTTCGCGCCGTGCTCACCCGCATCCGCGCGATGGGGCTGACCCGCCCCGGCGGACTCGCCGCCGGACTGGGCGAGGACTTCGTGATTGGGCAGGCCGACGTGCCCGCCGAACCCGAACCGGCAGAACCCAACCGGGACCTGCCGCCGGAAATCATGCGGCAACTCTGCGCGCACCTGAATGAACTGACATCACCAGAGATGCGCACCGGCATCGAGATGGCCATCGACACCGGCCGCCGTCCCGAAGAGATCTGCGAGCTGGACTTCGACTGCCTGACCCGAGACGACGACGGGCAGCCCGTGCTGATCTATGACAACCACAAGGCCAACCGCCCCGCACGGCGCCTGCCGATCGGCGAGCAGACCGCCGACGTGATCTTCGCCCAGCAGCAACGGGTTCGGGCACGCTATCCGCACACCCCGATCGGCGAGCTCAAGCTGCTGCCGACCGACCGGCGCAACCCCGGAGGCCGCCGCGCGATCACCGGCTTCAGTCTCGCGTTCGCCCACCGCACCTGGGTCGACCGAATGCCGGTGCTGCGCACCGGCGACGGCGTCGAATACGACAAAGCCAAGATCGTGCTCTACGCCTACCGGCACAGCTACGCCCAACGCCACGCCGACGCCGGCGTTCCGGTCGAGGTGCTGCGCGAGCTGCTGTCGCACCGAAAACTCGAAACCACCAGCGGCTACTACCGAGTCGGCGAAACCCGCCGCCGCGAAGCCGTCGACCGCGTCACCGCGATGCAGTTCGACCGCCACGGCAACCGCATCTGGCGACAAGCCCAAGCGTTGTTGGACTCCGAGCACGCCCGCCGCGCCGTCGGCGAGGTCGCGGTCCCGTTCGGCGTCTGCGCCGAACCGTCCAACGTCAAGGCCGGCGGCGGTGCCTGCCCATTCCGGTTCCGCTGCGCCGGCTGCGACCACTTCCGCACCGACGTCTCCTACCTGCCCGATCTGCACGCCTACCTCGACGACCTGCTGCGCACCCGAGAACACCTGCTCGCGGCCACCGACCTCGATGACTGGGCACGCGCCGAGGCGATGCCCTCCGAGGAGGAAATCCGCCGAATCCGCCGCCTGATCGACCAGATCAGCCACGGGATCGACGAATTCGAACCCCAACAGCGACAACAACTTCAGCAAGCCATCACCGTCGTGCGCCGACACCGCAGTGTCATGCTCGGCATGCCGCGCACCCGCCAACCCCTGCCCGACCTACGCCCGGAGAGGACCCCATGACCACCACCAACCCTGCCGTCGACGCGATGATCCACGGACGACGAGCCGACTCCACCAGACGCCGCCAGCGCGTCCTTTCCGCCCTCGACACCGCCATCAAAGACGGCGCAGAACTCAGCGTCACCAGCATCGCTGGCCGCGCCGGAGTCGACCGCACGTTTCTCTACCGCCACCGCGACCTGCTCGAACGCATCCACGCCGCCGAAACCCAACCACCAGACGGGCCCGAGATCGGCCCCCGGGTCACCCGCGCCTCACTGCAAGCCGACCTGCTCGCCGCCCAGCAACGCTGCACCCGCATGGCCGCACGCACCCAACAACTCGAGACCCGCCTATCCGAACTGCTCGGCGAACAAGCCTGGCGCGCAACCGGACTCGGCGCACCCACCGACATCGACCAACTTCAGCAACGCATCGTCACGCTCGAACAACAAATCGTCGAGCTACGACTGCAACTCGAAGAACGCGACCAAGACCTCACCGCCGCCCGCGCTGCCAACCGCGAACTTATGGCCCAGCTCAACGTCTCCCAGCCGACCGGCTGACACGCAACTGCTTGCACCACACCTGTTGCACACCATATTCTTCAGCAGCCAGCCGCGCGAACTGCGGAAACTCAGGAACACTACAGCAGCTCAAGCCGCGACCCCGAGAGAACCGGCCGCACAGCTCCGCGGGGTTGCTGCCACCAATCGAGTACGAGAAGATCGCTGCCATCCAACCGGAGGCAGCATAAATGACGCCTCCACGATTTGGGGGGAAGCCCAGTCGGGGTCGGCGTCCGCAGTCGGCCAAGCGTCAGCGGTTTATGGAGCTGCGGGCTCGGGGCTGGTCCATCTCGGCGGCCGGCCGTGAAGTTGGAGTGTCTCGCACTTCGGCAAACAACTGGGCACGGGGATACAAGGCCTATCGGCGTGGCGAAGCCGTCGGATTCGTGCCCGCGCTCGATCGTTTGGCTGTGCGCCAAATCAGTGATCGCTACTTGTCCGAAGAGGAGCGGGTCGACATCGCCGATCTGCGCCGCTCAGGTCTAAGTATCCGTCAAATCGCCGCCAAGCTCGGACGGGCACCATCGACGGTGTCGCGGGAGCTGCGCCGCAACAGCCGCAGCGATGGCACCTACCGGCCCTTCGAAGCGCACCGCTGGGCGGTTCAACGCAGAGCCCGCCGTCACCGGCGCCGGATCGACAAAAACCCCGGCCTATGTGAGCTGATCGCTGAGCTGCTGGCTCAGCGGTGGAGCCCACAGCAGATCGCCCGGCACCTACGACGGAGATACGCCGATGACCAGTCGATGTGGTTGTGCCACGAAAGCATCTATCAGGCCGTCTACCAGTCCCAGTCACGATTGATCCGGCCACCGAAGGTCACCTCGCCGCACCGCGGCCCGCTGCGCACGGGGCGGGCTCATCGCCGCGCCCACCAGCGTCCTGGCCGGCACCGCCCGCGCTTCGCCCAGCCGATATTGTCGATTCACCAGCGGCCGTTCGATCCCGCCGACCGCTCCCAGCCTGGCCACTGGGAAGGCGATCTCATCGTTGGTAAGAACCAGGGCTCGGCGATCGGCACCCTCGTCGAGCGTCAGACCCGTCTGATTCGGCTGATGTACCTTCCGGCCCGCGATGCCGACGCCCTGCGCATCGCGATCACCGACACCATGAGCGACTTGCCGGTGACGCTGGTCCGGTCCATCACGTGGGACCAGGGCATCGAAATGGCCAGGCACATCGACATCACCGCCGACCTCGGTGTACCGGTCTACTTCTGCGATTCTCGCTCGCCGTGGCAGCGCGGCAGCAACGAAAATGCCAATGGGCTGCTGCGGCAGTATTTCCCGAAAGGCACCACCCTGAACGCCTACACCGCGGAGCATCTGCGGGCAGTTGAGTAGGAGATCAATAACCGACCCAGAAGCATCCTCGCAGACCGAAGCCCCGCTGAGCTTTTCACCGCCCTGCTAACCTCACCAGACCATCAACTGTTGCGACGATGACTGGAACCCACCATGCCGCCAAGGGGTCAAAATTAAGATGCCGTCGACACTTGGTAACAAGATGCTGGTGGTGCGCCGGCGCTCCCCTCGAATGGCGGTGCGTGGCCGCCGCCGCGAGCGCAAGACGGATTGATAATCGCGGGACAATGGGGCGGTGGCACCACTTCAAAAGGACCGCCTCAACCGTCTCCCCTTTGGCTATGACGAACCCGGATGCGTAACGACCAGCGTCGCGATGCTCTTCTCCAGCTCTGTCGGATACCTCTCCGACCCCATTTGATGAAGCACCGGATACGGATCCAATCGCTTCGCCTCGATCCTGTAGGAGCCCACAGTTGCGCCCGCGAGTTCCGACTTCCCCGACTCCAGCGTCAGCTGAATCTCCTCAGGAGTCGCACTGTCCAGAGTCACCTCCAGGTCCAGCACCGCTTCCCCCGCCCAGATGCAAAAGGCTCCAATAGGACAGCGGGAATCATTGATCCTGGTCAGCTCGAGCTCCACCGGCGCGTCAGCCAAGGCGACCCGTTCCCGCAAGCCCAGCCTGATCGCATCGCCGAGGTGCGGTTGCGTGTCCTTCCGTGGAATATAGGTCACGGGCAAGGCCCATAACCCCGTTACGGAGATCGTTCTGTCATCGAGCTCACCGGGCTGCTCGCCATCCACTTCCACGATGCGTCGGTTGTAAAACTCGAGCTCGAAGTCCGGCTCCCACGCTGCCCGGTCGTGGAAGCGCAAAAGGTATTCACCGTCAGCGGTTTGCAACCAGTAATCTGGTCCCTCGCTCTTCGTCCCGAGCCGGCCATGCTTGATATAGAGAAGACCACGGTATGTCATGCCCTTATTATCTCTCCAATGAAGCAGGACAAGGGTCGAACGGTCCAAGGCCTTTGTCCGTGGCCAAGTGAAAGTCCCCAGTGGTGGCCAACTGTAGGTCCTCACTGATGGCCAGATAGATGTCACCATTGGTGGCCAGGTAGAAGTCCCCACTCCTTTGCATGTCGTGTCGGTCCGGGGAGCTCGTGGCCTGGGCGGTGACGGTGATTGCGCCAACAGTCACCTGCACCGCCCAGGGAGTTCCATTGAAGTCTGCAAGGGAGCGTATGAACATCATCTCGACCTATCGGGAAGTCGGAACCTATCGTGGGGCCGCCGATTTGTGCGGCACCACGCAGAAAACTGTCAAGCGCGCGGTTGAGCGCGCTGAGGCCGGTGGGCCGCCGCAGCCGGCACCGCGGCCGCGCAATTTCGATGCGGTGCGCGACTTGGTCGCCGAGCGGGTGGCCAAGTCGCGGGGCCGGATCTCGGCCAAGCGGTTATTGTCGATCGCGCGAGCGGCTGGCTATGAGGGATCACCGCGCAACTTTCGCCGGCTGGTAGCCGAGGAGAAAGCGTTGTGGCGCAACGATAATCATCGTGGCCGTCGCCCGGCGGTGTGGTCGCCAGGCGAGTATCTGGTGATCGACTGGGCCGAGGCCGCGCCGGGGTTGTTCGTGTTCTGCGCGGTCCTGGCGTTCTCGCGGTGGCGGTTCGTGCGATTCGCCACCGATCAGAAAGCCTCCACCACGCTGGCGATGATCGCCGAGGCGTTGGCCGCGATCGGCGGGGTCCCGGCCAAAGTGCTGGCCGACCGGATGGGCTGTCTGAAGGGTGGGGTGGTCGCCAACGTGGTGGTGCCCACCGCAGACTATGTCAGGTTCGCTACCCATTACGGCTTCCGCCCGGATTGGTGTGAGGCGGCTGACCCGCAATCGAAGGGCATTGTGGAGCACCTGTGCGGCTACGCGCAGTCCGACCTGGTGGTGCCGCTGCTCACCGAGGCGGCGGTGTCGGGTGTGCCGGTGAACATCGCGGCGGCCAACGCGGCGGCGGCCGCGTGGTGCGCGGAGGTCAACGCTGCGGTGCACTCGGAAATCGCCACGGTCCCCGACGAGCGCCTGGCGGTCGAGCGGAAGCTGTTGGCGCCGCTGCCCTCGCTGCGCCCGGAGATCGGCGCGGCGTCGGTGACGCGCAAGGTCGACCGGCTCTCCTGTGTCCGGTACGGCTCGGCCCGGTACTCGGTGCCCACCCGGCTGATCGGCGCCACCGTGAACATCGTGATCGACCACGGGGCGCTGGTCGTGGTGGAGCCGGTCACCGGGGCGATCGTGGCCGAACACGAACTCGTCGCCCCCGGGGAGACATCGATACTCGATGAGCACTACGACGGTCCACGGCCTGCGCCCAGCCGTGGGCCACGCCCGAAAACCACGGTGGAGCATCAGTTCTGCGCTTTGGGTGAGGATGCCGAAGCGTTTCTGGTCGGGGCCGCTGCGATCGGCAACACCCGCCTGGGTGCTGAGCTGGAGATCCTGCTCGGGCTCGGCGCCGCCCACGGCGAGGCCGCGCTCACTGCGGCGCTGCGGCGGGCGGTGGCGTTCGGGCGGTTCCGTGCCGCCGACGTGCGCTCCATCCTGGCCGCCGGCACCGCGCCGCAGCCCCGCCCGGCCGGGGACGCGCTGGTGCTGGACCTGCCCACCGCACCAACCCGATCCCTGGACGCCTACAAGATCACCCGCGGCGGGAGTGCATCATGACGACCACAGCTGGCACGAAAGCTGTGGCCCCCAGCACGATTCCGCCTCTGGCTGCAGATCTGGATGCGGGGTTGCGCCGGCTCAAGCTCGCGACGGTGCGCCGCACAGCGCCCGAAGTGCTGTTGACCGCCAAGACGCAGCGCTGGACTCCCGAAGAGGTGCTGCGCACCCTCGTCGAGGCCGAGATCGCCGCCCGCGATGCCTCCAACACCGCCAACCGGCTCAAAGCCGCCGCGTTCCCGGTCATCAAGACGCTCGAGGGTTTCGACGTGTCGGCCTCCTCCATCCCGCAAGCCACGGTTGACTACCTGGCCAGCCTGGAATGGATTCGGGCACAACACAATCTGGCCATAATTGGTCCGCCAGTGATGGCGACAGACTGCAACAGTTGCGTGCGGTGTTGCCGTGCGAAGTGCGGGTTCTCGCGGAGACGCATCCATTGTTCGAGCGTGTGCTGGCGGCGCGGTCGTTTAAGCGATGGAACGGCGCGCTGTTACTGGTAGTGGAGCTGCCGGATGGTTCGCCAGGCACGATCCGCGCTGATGCAACCGACGTGTTCGGCGCCGGCGGCGTCGAGTCCGCGCTTTCGGTGCTGAACGCGGCGGGGCTGCGCGAGTTGCACCGCCTGACGCAGCGGCTTTTCGAGTCGCGCGTTGCGCGATTAGTTGATAAAGGGCAAGTAGGTTCACCTCGTCCCTGATCGCGCCCACGATTACAGGAGAGGTGAACCAACTTGCGCGTATTG
>DATJQO010000164.1:0-3738 GCA_035505695.1 Mycobacterium sp. | reverse complement strand
GGCGTTCGGTGGCGCACCCCGCCGCGGCGCCGGACCTACGGACGGCCGATACCGTCGCCGGCTTGCAGCCGCGCGTAGTACTCGGCCTCGGCTTCTGCGGGTGGGATCCGCCGAAGTCGGTGCATGAGCCGGTGCTCGTTGTACCAGCTCACCCACGCCGACGTGATGTTCTCCAGGTCGGCCTGGGTGCGTATCGGCCCGCTGCGAAACGGGGAACTCTCGCGGACGCACTCCGTCTTGTAGAGCCCGATCGTCGTCTCGCACAACGCATTATCGAGGGCATCACCGACCGTCCCAACCGATGGGATGAGCCCGGCCAGCATCAGTGTCTCGCCGTAATGGATTGCAGTGTACTGACTTCCGGCGTCCGCGTTAAGCGGAATTCGGCTTAACACCGATTATGCCGAGGTTCGCGTTAAGCCGAGGAATGTGGGAGGTGGCCTGCGCTCGGCGAGGTTACTGGCGGATTCCTCGGCTTAACGTTTTGCGGCTACCGCAGACTGTAAAGCGTTTGGAGTTGGTCTTCGGTGAGCGGCTCGGTGACCGAGGCGTTGATTGCCGGGGTGGCGGCGTTGATCGCTTGGCGCATCATGTCCAGAGTTGCAAAGGCGTAGAACGCTGCTGTGGTGGAAGCGTTTTCGTGGCCGAGGAGACGCATGATGATCGGCAGCGGGATACCCTGCTGGTAGAGGTCCATCGCTTTGGTTTTGCGCAGCAGGTGGCAGTGGATGTTCGCCGGGATCGAAGGGCATTGAGCACGCGCGGATTCGGCGGCTTGCTTGAGCACGGCGGCGACCGTGTCAGCAGACAGTTCGGCAGGTCGCCCGCGGTGCAGACTGTAGAACAACGGCCGGGTCGCAGGAAGTTTCGTGGCGTTTGGGTGGAACTCGTCGAGGTAGACGTGCAGGTGCTCGACGGTTTTCGCGGCGAGCGGCACGACGCGGGTCTTGTTGGCCTTGCCGGTAAGCAGGACGTGCCCGGGCTCGGTCAGGCAGAGGTCCTGCAGGGTCAGGCCAGTGATCTCACCCACGCGGGCGGCGGTGTCATACAGCAGGATCAGCAGCATCCGGTTCCTGCGAGATTTCGCCGTCTTCCCGGTGAACGCGGCAAGGATCGCCCGCGTTTGAGCTTCGGTGAGGTACTCGATGGGCCTGCGGGGGCCAGTCGGCGCTTTGAACGCTTTGGCTGATTGGCTGAGCGCGACGAGCGTGAGGTCTTCGTAGGACGCGTAAGCCAGAAACGCTTTGACCGCGCTGAGGCGCAACCTGACGGTCTTGGGCGTGTAGTGCCGCTGATCGGTCATCCAGGTCAGCCATCCTTTCAGGTACTGACGTTCGAAGTGATCGAAGTTGACGCGCTCACGTTCGATGCTCTCGGTCTCGGCGAGGTAGTCCAGGAAGCATTCCAGGCTAATTCGATATGCCTCAATTGTTTTCGGTGACAGCCTTCTGGTCTTGGGCATGTAGGCGTGCAGAAAATCACGGGCGAACCTGAAGAAGTCCGGTGCGCCGGTGCGTGGGTCGCGTCTCATCAGAATCCCGCCTCCGGCAGCAGGGACTGGCGTTGCCGGGTGATGTCGGCGTAGGTGGCCATGAAATCGGGCGAGGTATGCACGTAGTAGTAGGTGCTGTCAAAGGTTGCGTGGCCCATGTAACGAGACAGGTAGGGCAGCATCGCGGCGACGTCGTCGCCGGCGGTCATCCATCGGTGGATGTTGGCGTAAGCGAAATGGTGCCGGAAATCGTATGGCCGCGGCTGCTGACCGGCCACCGGTCGGGGCAGTGCGGCTTGGTCCCAGATACGGCCGAATACCTTCCCCACTGTTGCCGCGCTGACCTGGTTGCCGGTAGCGGAGACGAAAAACGTCCGGCGCGAGGCGAAATGCGCTCGCGAGGTTCGGTCGCACGTGTCGAGGATCCCGATGACCTGATCAGTCAGCGGCAGCCTGCGGCTGCGATGGCCTTTGGACCAGATGATGTCGATGTGCCCGGCATCGAGGTCGACCTGACCGGTCTGCAAAGCGCGGGTTTCGCCGGTCCGCAGCCCGCACGAGTGCATCAGCATGAAGAACGCGACCGCCTGCCATCGCCACGGGCATGGCGTCTGAACCTGTGCTGCGGCCGCGAAGAACAACTCGATCTCACGCCGGGACAACAGATAGGGACGAGCAGCAACGATAGGGGCTTTCCACCGATCAGAGAGCACATACGCGCCAGGGATCCCGTTCATCGTCATCCAGCGGCCGACGTCACGGATATAGGACATCCAAGACCGGTAGCGGCCCGAACGTTGCAGCTGAACACTGACCCACCCTTCGACAGTGTCCTGGTCGAATACCGTGTGGTCGTGCTCGGCGCAGTAGGCGTCGAACCGTTTCAGGTACCAAATGCGCGAGGCGCCAGTAAATCCCATGTTCGCCTTGAACGCCAGATACGCGTCCAGCTCGGTGGCGAAGGCGCTGATGAAGCCGTGGCCGCTCATCGCTGCACGCTTTCAGGGAGCGGGAGTACGCAGTCGAGCAGACGCGGCCGGTCGACACTCATGTAGACGTTCGTCGATTCTTGGCTGGCGTGGCCGAGCACTGCTGAGATCGTCGGCAGCGGGACCGCTGCCGCCAGCAGCCGGGATGCGGCATTGTGGCGCAGCAACCGGGTCCCCGCCTTCACCTGGTTCACTCCCGCTTTCCGGAACGTCTCAACGGTCACCCGGTGCACCGTCGCGTGATCGCCCAGCCGGGTGTGTGGGGCCACTGAACGCAGGAACAGGTGATCATCGGCGGAGCTGGGCCGTTCGTCGAGCACATAGGCGGCCAGCTTGCCCAGCAGCAGCGCCGGCAGCGGCAGCGTCAGCGGGTTGCCCGTCTTGCACTGCACGATGCCGATCGTGCGCCCACGCCAGTCGACATCACCCATCCCCAGCCCGACGATGTCACAGGCCCTCAATCCCGTCGATAATGCGAGCAAAGTGATCGCGGCGTCCCGCGCGCTGACCACCCCCGACGCGCAGGCCCGAACAACCAGCTCCTCGTCCGCATCATCCAAGACGGGAACTATCGCGTGAAAACGTTTGATGCCAGCCAGATTCAGCGCATTGACCAGATCGGTGCGGCCGGTGAACTTCAGGAACGGACGAAAGTTCGACACCACCCAAAACAGCGACGACTTGGCCCACCGCCCCAGCAGGGACTCCAAGAACGCCAGCACACTGGCGCCATCCGCCCCGTCTAGCACTGCGATGCCGCGTGCTTCCAGGAACACCAGGTAGCTACGCGCCACCCTCCCATAGGCCTCGCGGGTAGCCGGCGCCAGACCGCGCCGGCCCATCTCGGCCTCCCACGCGGCGGCCAGCGCAACGAAGCCGCTGCCCTCGGGCCGCGGACCTCCGCCGCCACGGCCACGAACCGACAGGTCCACTCGACCGGTCTGCACATACGAGTCGAACACCGCGACCAGACGCCGGTAATCAAACCGGCGCTGCGGGCTGAACCGACCCGTGCGCGCACTGGTCGTCATCGAGGCGAACTCCGCACCCAGACCGATGGAATACTCACGCCCCGAGGCGAACTCAGTCAGCGCCTTGATCGTCTTCGCGTACTGACCAACCGTCGATTCCATGTAGCCAGCCGCACGCAACTCCGCCACAACAACCGCGCCGATCCCAGCGACCGTCGTATCCATGACCGTCTCCTTCCACAGACGTAGAGATACGACGGACGTTAACCACCACCCGAAACGTTAA
>DATJQO010000163.1:0-41556 GCA_035505695.1 Mycobacterium sp. | reverse complement strand
ACGGCGCTGGCGCAGGCCACCACGCGACTGCGGCTGGGCACCCTGGTCACGGGAATCCACTACCGCCACCCCGCCGTGTTGGCCAACATGGCCGCCGCGCTCGACATCATCTCCAACGGGCGGCTCGAGCTCGGGATCGGCGCCGGCTGGAATGAGGAGGAGTCGGGTGCCTACGGCATCGAGCTGGGCAGCATCAGGGAGCGCTTCGACCGGTTCGAGGAAGCGTGTGAAGTGCTGACCAGCCTGCTCAGCCAAGAGACCACCGACTTCGACGGCAAGTATTACCAACTGAAAGGCGCCCGCAACGAGCCAAAAGGCGTGCAGCGGCCGCATCCGCCGATCTGTATCGGTGGCAGTGGCGAGAAGCGAACGCTGCCGATCACCGCGCTTTACGCCCAACACTGGAACTTCGTCGGCGGCCCGCCGGATTTGTTCGCGCGCAAGCGCGACGTATTGGCCGCGGAGTGCGAGAAGATCGGACGGGACCCGAAAGAAATCACCCTTTCGGCGCATCTTCGCCTCGATGAGGAACGCAACTACCAACGCGTCGTCGAGGAGGCTGCCGCGTTGGCCGCCGAAGGACTGGACCTGGGCATTGTCTACCTCAACCCCCCGCACGACCCCGCCGTCCTGGAGCCGCTCGCCGAGGCGATCCGCGAATCGGGGTTGCACACTCGGTAAGCCCCCATTTCGCCACGCTGAGCAAACCTGCTCGTGCGCCGGTAAGAAGTCCCCCCGGGGGTTACATCCCGAAAAGCAGCAATTCCTCGGCGGTAACCAAACGTTCGTGCTTAGCCGGAAATTCGCGGCTTTTCACCGGATGACGTATCCATGACCAGGCGATTCGCCCCATCCGCGACCGAGGTACCGGGTTGATGTGCACAGTGATCACTCCTGCGATCGGTCCGTTCAACCGGGCCCCCATGCGACGCCCGTGTGACGGGACCCACAACAAATTATTAGACACCCGCCGTCTGGCAAACGGGAACAGACGCGCCGAACTTTGTGAGCGGTGTTTCTCCTGTGACTGATGTGACTACTGAAGCGGTACGGCCGTCGGCTTGACAGGCGCCGGCAACGCGGTCGAACCCATCAGATAGCGGTCCACGCCGGCCGCCGAGGCCCGGCCTTCGGCGATCGCCCAAACGATCAACGACTGCCCCCGGCCCATGTCCCCGGCGACAAACACACCCGGAATCGACGTGTCGAAATCGACGCCGCGGGCGACGTTGCCGCGGTCGGTCAATTTGACGCCGAGGTCGGTGAGCAAGCCCGGCTTCTCCGGGCCGACGAATCCCATCGCCAGCAACACCAAATCGGCCTCGAGCTCGAAATCGGAACCCTCGACCTTCACAAACTTGCCGTCCTGCATGGTCACCTCGTGCGCTTTGAGCGCCGTCACGTGGCCGTCTTTGCCGACGAACTCCTCGGTGTTGACCGAGAACAACCGCTCGCCGCCCTCTTCGTGCGCCGACGACACCCGGTACATCAACGGGTAGGTCGGCCACGGGGTGGATGGTGCGCGCACCTCCGGCGGGCGGGGCATGATCTCGAACTGGTGCACGGCGATTGCGCCCTGCCGGTGCACGGTCCCCAGGCAGTCAGCCCCTGTGTCGCCGCCACCGATGATGACGACCTTCTTGCCTTTGGCGGTGATCGGTGGCTGCCCATCGGGATCGAGATCGGCTGGGTCGAGGTCGCCCAATGCTTGGTGGTTGCCCCACGGCAGGAACTCCATCGCCTGGTGGATGCCGTCCAATTCACGACCGGGAATGGGCAGGTCTCGCCACGCGGTGGCGCCACCAGCGAGCACCACCGCATCGAAATCGGCGCGCAGCTGCTCGGCAGTGATGTCCACCCCGACGTTGACGCCTGCCTGGAATTCGGTGCCCTCTGCCCGCATCTGGTCCAGACGCCGGTCGAGCACCCGCTTCTCCATCTTGAATTCCGGGATCCCGTAGCGCAGCAGTCCGCCGATGCGGTCGGCCCGTTCGAAGACGGTGACACTGTGCCCGGCGCGGGTCAGCTGCTGAGCCGCGGCCAAGCCCGCCGGGCCCGAACCCACCACCGCGACCTTCTTACCGGTCAGCTTGTCCGGGGGCAGCGGCACCACGAAGCCTTCCTCGAAGGCGTGGTCGATGATCTCCAGCTCGATCTGCTTGATCGTCACCGGATCTTGGTTGATGCCGAGCACACACGCCGGCTCGCATGGTGCCGGGCACAGGCGGCCGGTGAAATCCGGAAAATTGTTGGTGGCGTGCAGCCGTTCGATCGCGTCGCGCCAACGGCCTCTGCGTACCAGGTCATTCCACTCCGGGATCAGGTTGCCCAGTGGACACCCGTTGTGGCAGAAAGGAATACCGCAATCCATGCAACGGGTCGCCTGCTGGCGCAAGGTTTCGTCATCGAAATCCTGGTAGACCTCGTGCCAGTCGCGCAGCCGCAGCGGGACAGGCCGGCGCTGCGGCAATTCCCGATGAGTGAATTTCAGGAAGCCGCTCGGATCAGCCATGTGCGGCCGCCATGATCGCCTTGTCGACATCCAAACCGTCGCGCTCCGCTTCGGCGATAGCCTGCAACACCCGCTTATAGTCGCGCGGCATGACCTTGACGAAATGCCATTGCTGTCCCCGCCAATCGGCCAGGATCCGCTGGCCCACCGCGGAATCGGTGGCATCGACGTGTGCCTGGATCATGCCGTGCAGCCACTCCGCGTCGTCTTCGTCGAGGCTCTCCAGCTCGACCATTTCCCCGTTGAGGTTGTTCGGCAGTTCACCTTCCGGGTCATACACGTAGGCCACACCACCCGACATTCCGGCGGCGAAGTTCCGGCCGGTCCGTCCCAGGATGACAACGCGACCGCCCGTCATGTATTCGCACCCGTGATCGCCCACACCCTCGACCACGGCATGGGCCCCGGAGTTGCGGACAGCAAATCGTTCACCGACTACCCCGCGCAAGAATGCCTCCCCACTGGTGGCGCCGAACAGGATGACGTTGCCGCCGATGATGTTGTCCTCGGCGACATAGTCCTGCGGCGCATTGTCCGACGGCCGCACCACGATCCGGCCACCGGACAGGCCCTTGCCGACGTAATCGTTGGCATCGCCGTAGACGCGCAAGGTGATTCCGCGCGGCACGAAGGCCCCAAAGCTGTTGCCGGCGGACCCGTCGAAGGTGATATCGATTGTTCCGTCCGGCAAGCCCTGGCCGCCATAGGCTTTGGTCACCTCGTGGCCCAGCATGGTGCCCACCGTTCGGTTGACGTTGCTGATCGTGGTGGAGAACCGCACCGGCTTTCCGGAATCCAGCGCCTCGCGACTCATCACGATCAACTGCTGGTCGAGCGCCTTGTCCAGGCCGTGGTCCTGGCGCGAGCTGCAGTAAAAGTCCTGGTTCATGAACGCTGACTCGGGCTCGTGCAGCACCGGTGTCAGATCTAGCTTGTGTGCCTTCCAGTGCGCACGCGCCAGGGTGGTGTCCAGTGACCCGACCTGGCCCACGGCCTCGTTAAGGGTGCGGAAGCCCAACTGCGCCATGTATTCCCGCACCTCTTCAGCAATGAACATGAAGAAGTTCTCGATGAACTCGGGCTTGCCGGTGAAGCGCTCCCGCAGCACTGGGTTCTGGGTGGCCACCCCGACCGGGCAGGTGTCCAGGTGGCATACCCGCATCATGATGCAGCCGGCCACCACCAGCGGCGCCGTGGCGAAGCCGAACTCCTCGGCGCCAAGCAGCGCGCCGATCATCACGTCCCGGCCCGTCTTGAGCTGGCCGTCCACCTGGACCACGATCCGGTCGCGTAAACCGTTGAGCAGCAACGTCTGCTGCGTCTCGGCCAGACCCAGCTCCCACGGCGCACCGGCGTGCTTCATCGAGGTCAGCGGGGTCGCGCCGGTGCCGCCGTCGTGGCCCGAGATCAGCACCACGTCAGCGTGCGCTTTGGAAACACCAGCCGCGACCGTCCCCACTCCGTTCTCCGACACCAGCTTGACGTGCACCCGCGCGGACGGGTTGGCGTTCTTCAAGTCGTGGATCAGCTGGGCGAGATCCTCGATGGAGTAGATGTCGTGGTGCGGCGGCGGGGAGATGAGGCCGACCCCGGGGGTGGAATGCCGGACTTCGGCCACCCACGGATACACCTTGTGTCCCGGAAGTTGGCCTCCCTCACCGGGTTTGGCGCCTTGGGCCATCTTGATCTGGATGTCGGTGCAGTTCGTCAAGTAGTGCGAGGTGACACCGAACCGCGCGGAGGCGACCTGCTTGATCGCGCTGCGGCGCCAATCCCCGTTCGGGTCATGGTTGAAGCGCCGGACGTCCTCGCCGCCCTCTCCGCTGTTCGATCGGCCACCCAGCCGGTTCATGGCGATGGCGAGCGTCTCGTGTGCCTCGGCAGAGATCGACCCGTAGCTCATCGCTCCAGTGGAGAAGCGCTTGACGATTTCGCTGGCGGGCTCGACCTCTTCGAGCGGAACCGGCGGACGCACGCCACCGCGGAACTTCAGCAAGCCGCGCAGCGAGGCCATCCGCTCGCTCTGGTCGTCGACCAGCCGGGTGTATTCCTTGAAGATCTTGTACTTGCCGGTGCGGGTGGAGTGCTGCAGCTTGAACACGGTCTCCGGGTTGAACAAGTGGTACTCGCCCTCGCGGCGCCACTGGTACTCCCCGCCGACCTCCAGCTCCCGGTGCGCCCGCTCGCCGCGACGGTCCAGATACGCCAGGCCGTGGCGGGCGGCGACGTCGGCGGCGATGTCTCCCAGCGTGATGCCGCCGATCGGGCAGCTCAAGCCGGTGAAGTATTCGTCGAGCACATCATTGGAGATGCCGATCGCCTGGAACAGTTGCGCACCGGTGTAGGAGGCCACTGTCGAAATGCCCATCTTGGACATCACTTTCAGCACACCCTTGCCGGCGGCCTTGACGTAGTTGTTCAGCGCCGCGTCGCGGTCGAGACCGTCGAACAGACCGCGGTCCAGCATGTCCTCGATCGACTCGAACACCAGATAGGGGTTGATTGCCGCCGCCCCGAAGCCGACCAGGGCGGCCATGTGGTGCACCTCTCGGGCGTCACCGGTCTCGACGACCAGCCCCACATGAGTGCGGGTGCGGTCACGCACCAGGTGGTGGTGCAGCCCCGCGACGGCCAGCAGCGATGGGATGGGAGCCATCCGCTCGTCGGACTCCCGGTCGGACAAAATGATCACCCGCGCGCCGTCCTCGATCGCGGCCGACGCCTGCGCGCGCACCTGGTCCAGGGCCGCGGCCAATCCGGCGCCACCCTCGGCGACCGGATACAGACATCGAATCACCTTGGACCGCATGCCGTGCGGATGCCCGTTGACATCGTCGTCGGGGTTGAGGTTGACCAGCTTGGCCAGTTCGTGGTTACGCAAAATCGGTTGCTTCAACACGATCTGGTGACAGGAGTTCTCGTCGGGGCTGAGCAGGTCGCGCTCCCCGCCGGTGGTCCCCTGCAGACTGGTCACCACCTCCTCACGGATGGCGTCCAGCGGCGGGTTGGTCACCTGAGCGAAGAGCTGCTGGAAGTAGTCGTAGAGCATCCGGGGCCGCTGGGAGAGGACGGCGACCGGGGTGTCGGTGCCCATCGAGCCGATCGGCTCCGCGCCGGTGTGCACCATCGGCGCCACCAACAGGTTGAGCTCCTCATAGGTGCAGCCAAAAGTCAACTGCCGCTTGACAAGTCGCTCGTGCGGCATCCGCACATAATCGCCCTGCGGCAACTTGTCGAGCGAAACCAGGCCCTTGTCGAGCCATTCCCGGTAGGGATGCTCGGCGGCCAGCTCCGCCTTGATTTCCTCATCAGAGACGATCCGGCCTTGGGCGGTGTCCACCAAAAACATCCGGCCCGGCTGCAGCCGCATCCGGCGGACCACCTTTGCCGGGTCCAGGTCGAGCACCCCGGCCTCGGACGCCATGACCACCAAGCCGTCGTCCATGACCCAGATCCGTGATGGCCGTAGGCCGTTGCGGTCGAGTACGGCGCCGACGATGGTGCCGTCGGTGAACGTCATCGACGCCGGACCGTCCCATGGCTCCATCAAAGATGCGTGGTACTCGTAGAATGCCCGGCGCGCCGGGTCCATGGACTCGTGCCGCTCCCAGGCCTCCGGGATCATCATCAACACCGCGTGCGCCAGGCTGCGGCCGCCCAGGTGCAGCAGTTCGAGCACCTCGTCGAACCGCGCGGTGTCGGAGGCGCCCGGCGTGCAGATCGGGAACAGCTTTTCGACGTCTGCTTCCGAGCCGAAGACGTCGGTCTTGATCAACGCCTCCCGCGCACGCATCCAGTTCTCGTTGCCGGTGACGGTGTTGATCTCTCCGTTGTGGGCGATGCGCCGGAAAGGATGGGCCAGCGGCCACGACGGGAAAGTGTTGGTGGAGAACCGCGAGTGCACGATTCCCAGCGCGCTGGTCAGCCGATCATCTTGCAGGTCAAGGTAAAACGCCTTGAGCTGCGGGGTGGTCAGCATGCCTTTGTAGACCAGCGTCTGACCGGAAAGGCTTGGGAAGTAGACGGTTTCGCGTCCGGGTCCGTCTTGCCCCGGACCCTTGGTGCCCAGTTCGTGCTCGGCGCGCTTGCGGATCACGTAGGCGCGCCGCTCCAGCGTCATACCGGACGCCCCGGCCATGAAGACCTGCCGGAAGGTGGGCATCGCGTCGCGTGATAGCGCGCCCAGCGACGAGTCGTCGGTAGGGACGTTGCGCCAGCCCAGCACCGTCAGGCCCTCGGCTTCGGCGATCTTCTCCACCGCGGCGCAGGCGGCCGCGGCGTCCCTGGACGACTGCGGCAGAAATGCAATACCGGTGGCGTAGCTGCCGGCAGGGGGCAGCTCAAAATCGACGACTTCGCGAAGGAAGGCGTCCGGGACCTGAATCAAGATGCCGGCACCGTCACCACTGCGAGGCTCGGCGCCTTGAGCACCCCGATGCTCGAGGTTGAGCAGGGCTGTGATCGCCTTGTCGACGATGTCGCGGGTCCGCCGGCCGTGCATATCGACGACCATGGCTACCCCGCACGAATCGTGCTCGAACGCGGGGTTGTATAACCCGACGCGCTTGGGCGTCATATGCACCTGACCCTTCACCTGAAAACAATCTGCGCGGCCGCTAGCAGCAGCTCCGACGAGGCCAGACCCGGAGGTTGCGGGCGACGACCCCTTCGGTCTTGTCTCGATGGGCTGTCCCCAGGCGGAGACGATCCTGTTAGGGATGCGTCCGTGCAACGCTGAACGGTGGCCTGGAACCGGTCTTCGACAAGTCGTAAAACGATATGACAATACCCGCCTGACATGCCAACTTCGTAAGTCTAGCCCCCGGCCGGCAGCGCCGTAAATTTCGCTGGGGCGCTCATCGCCGAAGAGCGCCGACGTGCTGTTTGGCGGCTGCTATTCTCGCCGCAACAGCGACGATCCGTGGGCGACCGGCGCCCGATCCGGCACCAATGCAAGTTTGCTGACATTGGTCTTGGTGGTGCTCGCAACCTGCCCAGGAACGCGTATCAGCGTGCTCAGCACGGCGAGGACGGCGTCGAGAAAGCACTGCATTTGGGTCCGCTGAGTTTGCACGGTACCAATCGTCGGTACGTGACCGATACTGGACGGGTACTGGTCGGTGATCCGGCGTCAGCGGTTGGGCGGTGGCGCTCATCATGCGAACATGCTTGCCCGGGTCGAACCAGCCGAGCCGTATCGCGACGATCGATCCCTGCCAGCCGAGGAGCCTATGAACGAGCGTGACGAATTCCTGCGGGACCGTCTGCAGCCTGACCGCCCCAGCACCCCCGCGCAACGGCCGCCCGGTCCTCACGCCCGAAACCCGCAGCCTGCCGTACTCCCGGTCCCCCAGCGACCCGCCCCGCCGCCTCCGCAACCCGCTCCCCCGCGCCCGGCGAAGTCACCCGTCGTGCCTCCGCAACACTCGGCCGTGCCGCCGCAACACTCGGCTGCGGCCGCCCCGCCGCCTTTCGCGCCCGCCAGATCGCCTCGCCGGGCGGATCGCCCTCCCGTCCCGCCTGCGCCAGCCCCCGCCGTGCCGCCTGCTCAAGCGCTGCACGCGGAGCTACCCGAAGGCCGCTGGCGACGCCTGCTGCGGCTGGCTACCTTTGGCCTCGTCAAGCTGGGCCCCACACCCACGCAACGGCAGGAAGCCGAATTCACGGCAACCATCCGAACCCCCCTGCACGGCAACTACAAGGTCGGTGTGCTGGGCAAGGGCGGCGTAGGAAAGACATCGGTGGCCGCTACTGTCGGCTCGCTGTTAGCCGAACTGCGTAGGCAAGACCACGTCGTGGCGATCGACGCCGATACCGCCTTCGGCCGGCTGGCGAGCCGAATCGATCCGGCGTCGACGGGCTCGTTCTGGGAACTCACCGCTGACAAGAACCTGCAGTCCTTCGGCGATGTGGTCCGGCGGGTCGGCCACAATTCGGCCGGCCTGTACGTGCTTGGTGGGGAACCGGCGTCGGGTCCGCGCCGGGTGCTCGATCCGGCGATTTATCGGGAGGCCGCGCTACGACTGGATCATCATTTCACGATCTCGGTCATCGACTGCGGTTCCACGATGGATGCGCCGGTCACTCAGGAGGTACTGCGCGATCTGGATGCGCTGATCGTGGTCTCCTCCCCGTGGGCGGACGGGGCATCCGCTGCTGCCAGGACCATGGAGTGGCTGACCGATCAGGGCTTCCCGGCGCTGCTGCAGAACAGCGTCGTGGTGCTCAACGATTCCGACGGGCATGCCGACAAGCGCACCCGGGCGTTGCTGGCGCGCGAGTTCGTCGACTATGGGCAGCCGGTCGTCGAAGTACCATTCGATCCCCATCTGCGGCCCGGCGGCGTCATCGATGTGACGGGTGAAATGGCTCCGGCCACGCGGCGCAGGTTCCTTGAGGTCACCGCGACCGTCGCGGGGTATTTCGCGAGGCGCCCGGGGCGTACGCGGGAGCATCGGGCCGGGGCCGAACAGAGCTAGGCCCGCTGAGTGTCCCCCGTTCGAGCCGACGGGTCGGCGATCGCCTCGATCTTGGTCACGTGCGACTCATGAATGGTGAGGACGATGACGGCGAAAAGCCGGCGATCGGCGAAGGCCAACAGCACCGGCAGCCCGACCGGGCCATTGACCAGCGTCACCTCCGGCCACAGATAGCGCAGCAGGTTGGTGGCCACCGCCTGCGGCCCGTGGTTGATCTGTGGTGGCGGTGGCGGGTCGGCGAGGATCGTCCCCACGCCCCACACCGTCGGATCCAGGACGGCGGTCAGCCCGGCGATGTCACCGTTGGCGCACGCGGTGATGAACTTCTCGGTGACCAGTTGGTGCTCGACTGAGGCAACGGCGTTCAACCTTGGCTGTGCCTCAGTGAATTTCGCCCGCGCGCGGCGTGCGAGCTGGCGACACGTGCCGACTGGACGGCCCACGGTTTCCGAGATCGTCTCGAAAGGTACGGCGAACACGTCATGCAGTACGAAGGCGACTCGTTCGCCCGGACTGAGCCTGCGTAACACTTCGAGCAACGCGGTGCGGATCTCGTCGTCCAACGTCACCCGGTCGGCTGGGTTGAGCCGCTGGGATCTCTCCGGCACGCTCAACCGGTCGCCGAGCGCAGGGTCTTCCAATTGTTCGTAGCGGGCTCGGGCCGACCGCACCTGGTCGAGGCACAGCCGGCTTGCCACTACCGTCAGCCAGCCGCGGACATCGTCGATTGCGTCGACGTCGGTACGCGACAGCCGCAGAAAGGCTTCTTGCGCAACATCTTCCGCCTCACCGACGTCGCCGAGCATCTGGTAGGCGAGATTGACCAGATACGGGCGGTGACCACGCCAGGCCTCGGCCACCTGGTCGCTCGTTGAGTGCAAGTGGTTCATGAATCTTCGACGATCTGGTGCGACGAAAAGTTACGTATTTCGGCTGTAACTTTCCCACCCTCCGCCCCGTCCTTGGGTGAGCAGCGCAGAAACTCACGGAAGGAACCCCCATGACGATTGTCGTAACGGGTGCGACCGGCAACGTCGGACGCCCTCTCGTTGCCGAACTTGTCGCCGCAGGAGCCCGGGTGCGGGCGATCACCCGCAGGCCGCAGCAGGCCGGGTTGCCGCCGGGCGTCGAAGTGGCCGACTCTGCCACCGAGGCGCTAGCGGGTGCATCATCGGTGTTTCTCAATTCCCGGGCGCTGGGCCCGCAGCTGGAGCAAGTGGTGTCCGAGTGTGCGCGGGTCGGAGTCAGGAAGCTGGTTGCGCTGTCGGCGATCAACGCCGACGACGACTTCTCTCGTCAGCCGTCACGCTGCCGCGGGGATCGAAACAAGGAAGTGGAGCAACTGGCAGTCGACTCAGGATTGGCCTGGGTGAGCCTGCGGCCCAGCGTTTTCGCGACCAATTTTGCCGGTATGTGGGCGGCGCAGATCCGCACCGGTGATGTGGTGAACGGGCCATACGCCGCAGCATCCGTCGCGCCGATCGTCGAGACCGACATCTCGGAGGTGGCCGCGCGAGCGCTGCTCACCGATGACTTTGTTGGACAGCGCATTCCGTTGACCGGTCCACAAGCCTTCACCAATTCGGAGTTGGTCGAAGTCATCGGCGCCGTACTCGGTCGCCCGCTTCAGTACCGCGAAATCCCGGATGTTGCCGTGCGCCAACGCTTCACCAGTTTGGGGTTCAGCGCCGACTTCCCTGACGCCTATATGGCGATGCTCGCCGCGACAGTCGGCACACCCGCTCTGGTCACCCACGACGCGGAGAAGATCCTCGGCCGCCCGGCACTCCCGTTCGCCCAGTGGGTGTCGCGGCACCGCGATGTATTCACCAGTGCCAGATAGCGAAGGAGCTAACATGGCCGAACCACGTCCGCCGCGGTACCTCAAGCCCATGAACAGGGTGATGATGGCGATCCAGCGGATCGGAATTCCCACCGGTCCCGCCATGGTGCTCACCGTGCCCGGCCGCAAGTCGGGTCAGCCGCGCAGTACCCCGATGACGCCGTTCGAATTCGAGGGTGGCCTGTACGTGGTGGCCGGCTATCCGGGCGCTGACTGGGCGGCTAACGCGCGGGCAGCGGGCACCGGCACGTTGAGTCGGGGCCGACGGTCACAGGAGGTCCGGATCGTCGAATTGACCGCTAACGAGTCGCGGCCGGTGCTCCGGGCATTTCCCGCCAACGTGCCGGTGGGTGTCGCTTTCGCGAAACGCTCGGGGATGGTGCGCGACGGGACGCCCGACGAATTCGAAGCACTGGCGGGACGAGTCGCCGTTTTCCGGTTCGAGCCGACCTGACGGCCGATGTGTATGGCCTCGCCACCACGACGCACCCGCGCCGGATGCCCCTGTCACCCATCGCTGACCTTCCGTGGGTCGGGGGCTAGGCCGCCGCTTCACTGATGTTGATCACGTTTGCGCCGAGGTTGGTAGCGTGCACCACGGCGCGCGCCAGGCTGCGGACGGATCCGGCCGCGGTGGCGTTCGGGTCGTTCTGATTGTTCTGGTTGTCCTTCGCCTCGTAGGCCTCCGACGTCTGGCGCAGCGAAATCAGCCGTGCGTCCGGCGCGACGCCAACGAAGCCGTCGGTGAGCGAGGGACGGCCCGCGATGAGGGATGCGATCAGTGTCCCGTGTGCGTCGCAGTCGGTGAGCCCGTTTCCGTCCGGAACCAACGAAATCGCCGCCCGGCTCCGCCGGGACCCGGGGCGAGGGGATCAACGCCGGTGTCGATCAATGCCACCGTGATACCGGCGCCGGTCGCGAATTTGTGGGCCGCGTCGACACCCAGATACGAGTTGGCCCATGGCGGATCGTGAAAGTTGTTACCCGGCAACGTTAATGGCGCTCTGCAGAGACGGCGCTGTTCGAGGGGCTGGTCGGGTCCGGTGACATCGGGCGGCAACGCGGCCGGGTCGATCGAAGGCGGAGCGATCGCCGCGGCGGGGGGCGCGCTCAGGAACACGAACATAAGCGTCACCGCGATCAGTCAGAGACGATGCACCGCCGGACACTCCGTTCATTTTGCCGCGGCGCTGCCCGTGCTCGCCGCCTAATCCACAGCATTCTTCGCGGGCATGGCGCCCGCGTGCATCTTAAGCTTTCCCGGCTTGGTCGATCGGGCTTTTCCGGACCACGCCATCTACGCTTCGCGAAAAGTGAACGGAATGGTAACGGTTGGTGTCCGAAAAGTTCGTGCGGGGCGGTGTCACCAGACAATGGCGGCCATGTCGCGGTTGTCGGAACAGACGCTTCGTACTGCGGCCTCGATGTCGGCCGCGGTGATGATCTGCAGATCCTGCACCGTCACCGGTTGGCCCGCGCGCTTTTGCGCCACCACTCGGGTATCACGGAATCCTTCGGCGCGTTCGATGACGTTGCGGGCAAACCGACCGTTCTGCATGGCGTCAATACCGTGCTGGCCGCCGGGTGTGGTGTAGTTACGGATGGTGGTGGCCGCATCCAAGAACGCTTCCCGTGCCGCGTCGTCTAGCAGGCTGGCCCGCGGCATCGCGTAGCGATGCCCGATCTCGACGATCTCGGCCGGCGAATAGGACTCGAACCGTAGCTTGCGGTTGAACCGGCCCGCCAAACCTGGGTTCACCGTGAGGAATTCGTCGACTTGGTCTTCATACCCCGCGCCGATGAAACAAAAGTCAAATCGGTGGGCTTCCAAGGCGACCAGGAGTTGGTTGACGGCCTCCATGCCGATCATGTCCGGTGTGCCGTCCTGGTGCCGTTCGATCAGCGAATAGAACTCGTCCATGAAAATGATTCGGCCCAGCGATCTTTCGATCAGCTCGTTGGTCTTGGGTCCCGACTCGCCGATGTAGTGCCCGCAGAAGTCCGATCGGCGGACCTCCCGAATCTCGGGGTGGCGCACAATTCCCATGCCGGCATAAATCTTGCCCAGGGCTTCGGCGGTGGTTGTCTTACCGGTGCCGGGTGGGCCCACAAGGAGCATATGGTTGGTCTGCCCCTCCAGCGGTAGGCCGTGTTCGAGGCGCATCATGCGCACTTCGAGCTGGTCTTCCAGCGCCGATACCGCCTCCTTGACCGCTGCCAGTCCGACCTGTTTCGCCAACAGCTCGCGGCCCTCGGCCAACAGCTCGGCGCGAAGCCCCGCCGCGGCGTCGTCGTCGAGCTCTTCACGGCTTTTGGCCGACGCCGCATCCCACCGATCGGTGCGGCTGGCGATCGTCTGTTCGTCGGTCACCACCAGATGCAGATTCGGGTCCGCCAGTGCGGCTTTGGCCGCCTCGGTCAGCACCCCGTTGATGGTCGCCTTGCCGAGTCGGGGTCGCCGCCCATTGGCGTCACTCCCAGCAGGGCGGGCGCCGCCGCCGAGGCGGCCGCCTGCGTCTCAGCGCTGATTGCCGATTCCGCTCCCGCCGACACCAGAACCGCTTCTGACTGCACAGACACAACCATGATTTCCCTCCGATTGTCAGCGCCAAAAAGACGTGCTTGACGCATCAGTCTAGTGTGGTGCGGTCGATCGTGTATTCAGTACTTAGTCGCGCATCGGGAGCGGCTTGGAATTCGTGGCTAATCACCGGCTGCAGCTACCGCGCACGCTGCGGCGCCCGAATTCGCCTCTCCCTCGCGGAGCACCGCTGATCACAGCCTTGGAAGTATTTGCGGATTGGCGGAAATTCGTCGCCGGCAAAGAACGGCTGAAATCCGCGGAAGCATCGGCGCGTCGTAAATAACGCTTCGCGCGGCTTGATCCGGCGCACTATTGCCACGGTGGCCGAGCACCAAATCCGCTACGACGGGCCGCGCCCGTCGCCTGCCAGCTTCAGCAGCAGCCGGGTGCCGCCGAGCGGGCTGGTGTGCAATGACGCTGTGCCACCATGTAATTCGGCCTGCTGGGCAACCAACGCCAGCCCTAGCCCGGAGCCCGAACGCGATGCCGTCGAGCCGCGGGCGAAACGTTGGAAGACGGTGGCGCGTTCGGATTCCGGTACCCCGGCGCCGTCGTCGTCGATCGTGATTTCCACGCCCTCGCTGGAGCTGGCCACGGTCAGCTGGATTTTGCCGGCATTACCGTGCTTGACGGCATTGGCGATGGCGTTGTCGATCACCAGCCGCAACCCCGTCGGCAAACCCACCATCAGCACCGTCGGCGATGGCACCAGCGATACCTCGGCGTCGGGGTAAACGCGCAACGCATCGTGAGCCGCGCGGTCCAAAAGCTCGGTGATGTCGAATGGGACGAAATCGTCGATAGTGGTCAATTCGCCCTGCGCCAGCCGTTCCAATGCGGTCAGCGTCGCTTCGATGCGGCTCTGGGTACGAATCACGTCGCCGATTACCTCCTGACGTTGTTCACGAGGCAAGTCCAAAGTGGACAACACCTCCAAGTTGGTGCGCATGGCCGTCAACGGGGTGCGCAGCTCGTGGGAGGCGACCGCGGCGAAGTCGCGGGCCGATTCCAGCGCAGCCTTGGTGCGCTGTTGTTCATTCCCGATGCGGGCCAGCATGCCCTCGACCGCTTCGGCGATCTCCACCGCCTCGCGCACACCGCGCACCTGAACTTCGTCGGGGCTGGACTGGGCGTTGATGGCGCGGGCCTGCTGCGCCAGCAGAAGGAACGGATTGACCATGATCAACGAGATCACCCAGCCGACTACGACGGTGCCACCGATGACGCTGCCGCAGATCAGCAACACCCGCAAGTGCAGCTCGTTGATCCGATGCTGCGCTTCGGCCAACGGCGCGGCGAGCGCTATCGAGGCCGGACCGGCGGAGAAGGTTCGGACCCGGTATTGCACCCCGCCGATGGTGGTGTTCGCGTAGCCGTTGGGCAGCTTGGGCAGCACGATATTGCTGGGCACCGATACCGTCACGTCGCCGATGCGCGCGGTGCGCACCAGGTTGCCGTCCGGCATGGGCTGGTCGGGGCTGGCGTGCTGCACGTTGTTGAGCAGTGTGTTGATGTCGCCCAGACTGCTGACGGAGTCGAGCCGGCGGTCAAGCTGGCTGTACTGATCGTTGGTGACACCGACCCACACCCAGGTGCCCAGCAGCACGACGAGGGTGATCACCGACAGCGCCGCGACCACGACGATCGTACGCAGCGACAACACCCGCATCGGCAGCTTTACGTGCGGTAACACGCGAATGTCAGGCTCCTTCAATCGGCTCGCGATGCCACGCCAATGTCATGGACGGTGTCAACCACCTGACTACAACCCTCACACCGAGAACGATTCATCGCGTTCAAGCCCCGTGGCGTTTCGCACAGAATTTAACGCGGCGTCACGATGCCCAGCACATTTTGCCACGGTCCAGGTGAGTGAGTACTCTCTCACTTATGCTCACGTCGGGCCGCGATCGGCTGTTGGCCGAGGCGCTCAAGCTCTTTGCCACCAAAGGGTACGCGGCGACGTCGGTGGCCGATATCCAGCGGGCATCGGGGCTGGCGCCGGGGTCCGGCGCACTGTATAAGCACTTCGGCTCCAAACGTGAGCTGCTCGAGGCCGCCGTCGCGCACCGCACCGACAGCATCGTGGCGGCCCGAGAGCAATCCGACGCCGGGCAGCCGGCCGGCGTCGAGCAAGCGGTGCGCACGGCCGGCCAGCTGATCTGGAACAACCTCAAGCAGAGCGAAGATCTGCTCAAGGTCATGCTGCGGGAACCCGACGAACTCGGTGACCTGGACGAGAAGGCATGGCAAGTCATCACGGACAACGCCTACCAGCGATTCGCCGACGAACTCGCGGCGTCGAATCGTTCCGGCCGCACCAGCATTCCGGATCCCGAGGCCGCCGCGGCGGTGGCCATCGGGTCGTTGTCGTATGCCGCGACCTTGCAAGCGTTGACCGGGCGCTTGCCCGGCAACGTCGATGAAGAACGGTACTTCGAGGCGTGGGTCACTCAAACGGTCAGCGTCCTGACGCACTACTCGACCCGCGAAAGTCTTACGAACACCAACACTCAGGAGTAGAGCTGTGACCTTTTCACTGCAAGTGACCGACGACGTGATCGAGGTGCGCGACTGGGTGCACAAGTTCGCGGCCGAAGTGGTCCGCCCCGCCGCGTCCGAATGGGACGAGCGAGAGGAAACGCCGTGGCCGGTGATCCAGGAGGCCGCGAAGGTTGGTCTGTACTCCCCCGATTTCTTCGCCCAGCAGGCCGCCGAGCCGACGGGTCTGGGCTTCCTCACCACGTTCGAGGAGATGTTCTGGGGTGACGCTGGGATTGCGCTGTCCATCCTGGGCACCGGTCTGGCCGCAGCGGCGTTGGCCGGCAACGGCACTCCCGAACAGCTGGGCAGCTGGCTGCCCGAGATGTTCGGTACACCGGACGAACCCAAGCTGGGCGCGTTCTGCTCATCGGAACCCGACGCCGGCTCCGATGTCGGCGCCATCCGCACCCGGGCGCGCTACGACGAGGCGACCCGGGAGTGGGTTCTTAACGGGACCAAGACGTGGGCGACCAACGGCGGTATCGCCAACGTGCACATCGTGGTGGCATCGGTCTATCCCGAACTCGGGACCCGCGGTCAGGCCACCTTCATCGTGCCGGCGGGGGTCAAAGGATTGGCCCAGGGACAAAAGTTCAAGAAGCACGGCATCCGCGCCTCGCACACCGCCGAGGTGGTGCTCGACAACGTCCACCTGCCCGAGGACGCGATTCTGGGTGGGCGAGAGAAGTTCCAGGCCCGGATCGCGCGGGCCAAATCCGGCGCGTCCCTGGGTGGGCAGGCGGCCATGAAGACGTTCGAGCGCACCCGACCCACCGTCGGCGCGATGGCCGTCGGCGTGGCACGGGCCGCCTACGAGTACGCCCTCGAATACGCATGTCAGCGTGAACAATTCGGTCGCAAGATCGGCGAATTCCAGGCGGTCGCGTTCAAGCTGGCAGACATGAAGTCGCGCATCGATGCGGCTCGCCTGCTGGTGTGGCGAGCAGGTTGGATGGCGCGCAACAACAAGACCTTCGACTCGGCGGAGGGCTCGATGGCCAAGCTGGTGGCCAGCGAGACCGCGGTTTACGTCACCGACGAAGCCATCCAAATTCTGGGCGGCAACGGGTATACCCGCGACTACCCCGTTGAGCGGATGCACCGCGACGCCAAGATCTTCACCATCTTCGAGGGAACCAGCGAGATCCAGCGCCTGGTGATCTCGCGAGCGTTGACCGGCTTGCCCATCCGCTAGGCACCGCGCTGAGCGCCGCCGGACAGACGAGACATGATGGCGGCATGACCACCGAGATCCGGGTTCTCGACAGCGAGGATGAGCTCATCGCCGCGGCGAACCTTTTTCGCACCGCGATGGTTGGCTTTCCGCCCCTGAACCTTCCAGCGGGCCAGGTCACCAAGCTGCTCGAGCCGGGCCGCACCGTCGGAGCATTCGCCGGAGGGCAACTCGTCGGCACCGCCGACGCCGTGACGAGTCGGCTGACGCTCCCCGGCGGAGCGCTGGTGGGACACGCCTCGGTGACGCACATTGGGGTGCTGCCGTCGTTCACCCGGAAGGGAATCGCCACCGAACTGATGCGTCATCAGTTGCGCGACATCGCCGCACGGGGTGAGGTGGTGGCCACGTTGCGGGCGTCAGAGGCGACCATCTACGGGCGGTACGGGTATGGCGTCGCGAGTTCATCGCAGACCGTGGAGGTGCAGACGGCCCGGGCGGCACTGCGTTCCGATGTTCGCGGCGGCGGCCCGGTGCGGCTGCTCGACGCTGCCGCCGCGTGGGATCTGTTGCCGCAGATCTATGCGAAGAATCGGCCTTCCCGTCCGGGAACCATCGACCGGCCGCCGGTGTGGTGGCAAGGGCTGCGGCTGCGCACCGAATCTTCCTCGGGCCCTTCGTATGTCGCGGTGCATGGCGAGCGGGGATTTGAGTCGGGTTTCGCCCGCTACCATCCTGTCGACACCGAGAAGTGGTTCATCAGCGAAAAGCGGACCATCGCGGTCGAGGATTTCTTCGCCCCCACCACAGAGGCCTATCTCGGGTTGTTGCGATTCCTGCTGGAGCTTGATCTGGTCGACCGCGTGGTGTTTTGGATGCTGCCCGTCGACGACCCGCTGCCCTGGCTGCTGATCGATCGGCGCGGCGCGCGCGTCACCGCACTCCATGACGAAACGTGGCTTCGTGTCATCGATGTACCGCAGGCCTTGACGGCACGCCGATACAGCGCGGACGGGGCGGTCACCATCGCGGTCAATGACCCGCTGTTGCATGGCAATTCGGCCTGCTTCACCATTACGGGCGACGGAGCAGAACCAACCGGCCGCCGACCCCAGCTGAGCGTCGACGTGGAGGGACTTGCCGCCGTCTTACTGGGGGCGGCCCGCTGGTGTGACTTGGCCGTCGCCGGACTGGTGCGGACCGACTATCCGGCGGCGCTTGTGGTGGCCGATCGGCTGTTCGCGGTGCCCGAGGCGCCGTACGCCGGGTTCTTCTTTTAGTCCCGGTGGGTAGGTACATCAGGTGATCGTCATCGTCGGGGCGGGAGTATGTGGGCTGGCGGCCGCCTATGAGCTCATCCGGCGCGGGAAGCGCGCGATCGTGCTGGAGCGCGGCCGGCCGTTCGGCGAGCAGTCCACCGGACTGGCCCGAATCTTCCGGATCGCGCATCGACGCCCGCAGCTATGCCGGCTGGCGATGCGGGCACGCGTGGGCTGGCAGCGCTGGGAGGCCGAGTTGGGCGTGGGCCGGCTGCTGGGCGCGGAGGGCTTCATCTCCGCCGGCGCCTGCGATGCCACGGCGGCCGCAATGACGCAGGCGGGCGCCGCGTTCTGCTGGCTGGACCGCGCCGGGATCGCCACGCGCATTCCGTTCGCGGCCGTGCCGTGGGATGCCGGTGTGCTCGATCCGCTCGGGGGCAGCCTGCGCTGTCGCCGGGCGTTGAGTGCCTTGGCCGGTCGGGTTGTCATCCAGCGTGGCGAGGTGGTCTCGGTCGGTGACGACGGCTCGACCGTTCTGTCCGACGGCAGTGTGCTGCGCGGTGACCGCGTGCTGATCTGCGCGGGGGCCGCGACATCGGAACTGTTCGGTCCGCTCGGCGTCGAATTCGCCCCGCACACGCGGTTCAGTTACCAGGGGGCAGACGCGACGGGCGTGGCCTGCCTGTCGGCGCCGGAGGGTTACGGATTGCCGTTGGGCAGCACCGGTCGGTGGGCGTTCGGGCAACAGGTGCCGGACCCGGCGACGGTGCGGGGGTTGTTCCCGTCGCTCTCGCCGGTGGACCGAGTCGAGTGCTTCACCGTCGGCGCCCCGTGGCTGGACTCCGGCGGTGACGGCTGGACGGTGGCGCGCCGCGGCCGCGTCGTCGCCTTCGTCGGCAGCAACCTGATGAAATTCGGACCGCTGCTCGGTGAACTGCTCGCCCAGGCGGTGCTGCGCGACGACCTGCCGAACGAATTGACTGCTATCTGAAACGCCGCCGCTTGCCGCCCAAAAGAATGGGTCGCTCCGGCGCTTGGTGAGGCTTTCCTTCCCACCAGGCAAATCCTTTCGATAATCGGCCGACTTTTGTGACGTTCGGCCCTAGATCCGCCCAACGGCGTCTCGGAATACTTAGGCGGCTTATCAAATGCTGGGCCGGGGACCGGCCTCTTTGGAGGTATTCATGACCGCTGAAGCGCCGCCCGTAGGTGATCTGGAAGCCCGCCGGCCGTTTCCACCGCGGATGGGGCCGAAGGGCAGCCTTATCTTGAAGGTCATCGCCACCACCGACCACAAGATGATCGGCATCATGTACATGGTCGCCTGCTTCATCTTCTTTTTCATCGGCGGCCTGATGGCGCTGTTGATTCGGCTGGAGCTGGCGCGGCCGGGGCTGCAGTTTTTGTCCAACGAGCAGTACAACCAGCTGTTCACCATGCACGGCACGGCCATGTTGCTGTTTTACGCGACACCGATCGTTTTCGGCTTCGCCAACCTGGTGCTGCCTTTGCAGATCGGCGCACCTGATGTCGCCTTCCCCCGGCTCAATGCACTGTCATTCTGGCTTTTCATCTGCGGCGCGCTGATCGCGCTGGGCGGCTTCATCATGCCCGGCGGCGCGGCCGATTTCGGGTGGACCGCCTACACGCCGCTGTCGAACGCGGTCCACACCCCCGGCGCGGGCGGCGATCTATGGATCCTAGGGGTGGGCGTTGGCGGTCTGGGCACCATCCTCGGGGCGGTCAACATGATCACCACCGTGGTGTGCCTGCGCGCCCCGGGTATGACCATGTTCCGGATGCCGATCTTCACCTGGAACATCCTGGTCACCAGTGTGCTTGTGCTGATCGTCTTTCCATTGCTGACCGCCGCTTTGTTCGCGCTGGCCGCCGACCGCCACCTCGGTGCGCACATCTACGACCCGGCCAACGGCGGGGTGATCCTGTTTCAACACTTGTTCTGGTTCTTCGGGCATCCCGAGGTGTACGTCATCGCGCTGCCGTTCTTCGGGATCATCTCCGAGATCATTCCGGTGTTCGCCCGTAAACCCATCTTTGGCTACACGACGCTGATCTACGCGACAATTTCCATCGCGGCGCTGTCAGTGGCGGTGTGGGCGCACCACATGTACGCCACCGGTGCTGTACTGCTGCCGTTCTTTTCGTTCATGACCTTCCTGATCGCGGTGCCGACCGGCATCAAATTCTTCAACTGGATCGGCACGATGTGGCGCGGGCAGTTGACGTTCGAATCGCCGATGCTGTTTTCGATCGGCTTCCTGGTGACTTTCCTGCTCGGCGGGTTGACGGGCGTGCTACTCGCCAGCCCGCCGCTGGACTTCCATATCAGCGACACCTACTTCGTGGTGGCGCACTTTCACTACACGTTGTTCGGCACCATCGTGTTCGCCACGTATGCCGGCATCTATTTCTGGTTCCCGAAGATGACCGGACGTCTGCTCGATGACCGGCTGGGCAAACTGCATTTCTGGTTGACCTTCATCGGATTCCACACCACCTTCCTGGTGCAGCACTGGTTGGGCACGTCGGGGATGCCTCGCCGTTACGCTGACTATCTACCGACCGACGGCTTCGGAACACTCAACTTCATCTCCACCATTGGGGCCTTCATTCTTGCCGTCTCAGTTCTGCCGTTCGTGTGGAACGTATTCAAGAGCTGGCGCTATGGTGAACCGGTATTGGTAGATGACCCGTGGGGGCATGGCAACTCGCTGGAATGGGCCACCAGCTGCCCGCCGCCGCGGCACAACTTCACCGAGTTGCCCCGAATCCGTTCGGAGCGGCCGGCTTTCGAAATGCACTACCCGCACATGGTGGAAAGAATGCGGGCCGAAGCCCACGTCGGTAGCCGACATGCCGCACCCACGCCGGCGGACCGGGAGCTCGCGTCATCGCGGACCCAAGCCGGCCCCGGTGACGTCCCAGAGCTCTAACCGCGCCGGCGCCCGGGGTGGCGTCAGCCGTGCGGCGCCTCGGAGATCTTGGTGTCCGGCTTGCCCACCGTCTGGCAGTACGTCAGCGCCGACAGCCGCGTTGCCGAAATCTCCATACTGGTGGGGTCAGTACCGCTCTTGTCCTTGAGCATCTTGCTGACCTCGTCGCTCTGCTTCTTTTCGTCTTGCGAGGTGAAGTCCTTGCACTTGGTATCGCCGCCGGTGTTGATGATCTGTGAGGCAGAACACGCGCTGGACAGCAGCACGGCGATGGCGATCGTGGCGGCCGGGATTTGCTTCATCATTTGCCTCCCTGAATCGAAGTGTCGTGTATGTGCACCAAAGACGGCGGTTTCAAACGCTCCGTGTGCTTTGCACCGCCAAGCTCGGTGTTTGCGGCAGCTGCCGGGGCAATTGGTTTCGGCACCCGCACTGTGCATTTGACGCGTGATTGGGAATAACTCTTAGGCGGCAGTGTCTTCTAGGCTTCGTTGGCCGCCCGCGCAGACACCCGGGGAGGTTAGTAGTGGCTCGGTCGAATGGTTCGGCGCCACGCTCGGCACCGGTTGCGCTGCAGGAGCGCGTCGGCGGGGGGTCCGGTGCGCGGCAAGCCATGTTCGCCAGTGTGTCAGCGCTGTTGCTGTCAACCGGATGGGTCGCCAACCACTTCGTCGCGTTGATGCCGTTGCTCAGCGACCGTCAACACCTCAGCACAGCCCGACTCGACGCGATTTTCGGAATCTACCCGCTGGGGCTGCTGCCCGGATTACTCGTCGGTGGGCGCGCCTCCGACGCGTTCGGACGTCAGTCGGTGGCACTGGTGGCGCGACGACCGCCTTGGTCGGGACGCTGGCGATGCTGGTCTCCCAGCAGCCCGACGTATTGCTGACGGGACGTTTGATCGTCGGTCTCGGTGTGTGGGTCTGTTGATGAGCTCCTGCACCGCCTGGGCATCGGAGTTAAGGGGTCCCGCCGGTGCGGCGACGACCGGCGCGGTGTTGATCGCCGGTTTCCTCATCGGGCCGTTCGTGGGCGCGGTGTTCGCCCGAGCCGGGCAACGCGGTGTTCAGCTGTCCTTCGCCGTCGCTGCCGCCGTTGTGGTAGCGGCCATGGTCATCGCGGTCGCCGCCCGGCAGCGCGCCAGGGACACCGGACCGGAAACCACGCGGTCACCCAGGCCGTCGCTGCCCACCCGGCAGGGAACGGCCTGGGCGCTGAGTTGGGCCATGCCGCTGGCGCCGTGGGAATCCGCCTCGGCGACAATCGGTTTCACCACGATCCCGGGCCGGATCCATACCGGGCTCTCGGCTCCAATGGCTGCCGGCACGGCGACGCTGATCGTCAACGGCGTCAGCGGTGTTATCCAAGTGCTCACCCGCGCGCATCGATGGGGCCCCCAGGCCGACACTGCCGGAACAGTGTTGGCCGCCCTCGGCTACGCAACGACCGCGGTGGCGCCACCCACCATGTCGCTGACGCCGGGCCTGCCGTTGCTGTTGGTTCTGGGTTGCGCGTCCGGGCTGTGCTTAACTGAGGGCTTGATCGATCTGGAAGTCGCTGCGCCACAACGGTTGCGCGGTGCGCTGGTTGGGGCTTTCTATGTGGGGTTCGGGTTGCCGCTGATGTTGACGACGCTCGGGTATGCGTTCTCGGCGGCGATCCTGGCCGTGATGGCGACGCTGGCCCTGGGCATGCCGGTGAGTCGCGCAGTACGGCTGCGGCGCACTGGTCACCGCCGCCCGAATTGACCGCCGAGAGTTTCACGGGGGACCACGCGGGTATACGAAGCGACCACACATCCGGCGCACCCCTGCGCGCCCAGTGGCCTGGCCAGATCCCGGAGCGCGCCGACCCGAGACCTTTGAGAAGTGGTCATTGCCCATGAGTAGACATGTCCCGCTGAGCACCGCCACACCGGCTGCTGAGGACATGGGCAACTGCGGCGATCGATCGTCGGTCCCCCATCGGGCGCGCCGACTCGCTATTCGGCGCATCCCGCTGCAGGTTCGTAAGGCCGCGGCGGTGACGGGCATTGCCGTTGTCATGACGTCGACGTTTGCGGCCGCCTACACGGTGGCCCTCGGCCGCCCCGCTCCGCGGGAGCTTCCCATCGGCGTCGTCGGGCCGGCCTCCGTCACGGGGCCGATCATTGCCGGAATGCAACAGGGCAGAAACGAATTCGACGTGCACGACTATCCGACACGGCAGTCGGCCATTGTGGCCATCGATCGTCAAACCATCACCGCGTCGTCGACGCCACCGCGGCGCCGCCGCAGCTGCTGCTGTCGAGTGCCAGCGGAGCATCGGCCGCGCGCGTCTTGATGCAGCTGGACGAGCCGGCGCCCGGACGCTATCTGTTACCGATCACCGATCTTCATCCGTTGCCGCCATCTGACCCTTCGGGGCTGGGGACGTTTTATGTGACCATCGCCGCCATGATCTTGGCGTTCGTCACGATGCTTCTGCTACGCGCCAATGTCAAGACGCTGACACTGCGCGGCTGGCTGCGATGTTTGGGTGCCTTGGCCGTCTTCGGTGGGGCGGCGCTGGGCGTGGTGGTTGGACCGGTTCTGGGAGCGCTGCACACTCCATTCGCAGAGCTGTGGCTGCTGCTGTCGCTTCAGATTGCCGTTGCGGCGCTGTTCAATTCGACAATGTTGGTGCTGATCCACCGTTGGGCGATCATCCCCACCCGGGGCGTGTTCATCCTGCTGAGGAATACGTCATCGGGTGGTGCGGTTTCGGCTTCTCTGCTGCCACAACCGTTTGCGGCGCTCAACCATGCGCTGCCGAGCGGCGCCACTGTCGCCGGGATCCATACGGCGACCTACTTTCCGCACGACCAACGATGGCAGCTATTTGTTGTTCTGGCGCTGTGGTTTTCGGTCACGCTCGCCGCATTGGTGACCTGCTCGCGCGCGTTACATCGCTCACCGGCGGAGGGGTAGGCGACGTCCGATAGCGCTACGCCGGTGGAGTCTTTACCGCGTCGCCGGGATACTGCCGGCCAATCAGCTCGTCTTGACCGATTTCGGGAACGTTGCCCTCGCCGTTGGATCCTCCACGCTTGGCCGGCTTCTTCTTCGGTGTCTTCTGCGTTGCCGGCGCGTCCTCGCTTTCCGAGGGGCCGTGGCCGTTGGGCCTGAGTCCGGCGGACTGGGTGATCATCTCGATCGCCTTCTCCGTATACACCCGATAGCCGAAGTTCGGTAAGTAGCCGTGAATTTCGGGCGTGTCGAGATCGCGCATGAACTGCAGGATCTCGCGGCTGAACACCTGCCCGGGCACCAGAACCGGAAAGCCCGGAGGGTAGGGCGTCACGAAAGTCGCCGAGACGACCTCGGATCCCGCATCCAGCCGTTCGTCGATCTGCTCACCGGTGAGGTATTCGCAATTGGTGTCGTCGTAAGACAGGTAGAAACCTCGGCGGACGTCTCCTTCGGGTGTCTGCTCAGATCCGCTGTGATCCAGGAAGGCTGGATGAAAGCCGCTGAAATCGGGAAGCGGCAAAGACATTTCGGTGAGCCGATAAACCGCGCGCTCGAAGTGCTCACGCTCGCCAACGCTCATTTCCAAGATGTTTTGGTCGAGCTCGTGGGCGATGTTGACCAGCACTTCGACCAGGAACGCCACTGAGCTGCGGGTGGTGCCGATGTTGGTCATGAACAGCACACTGTTGCGGGATGTCTTGTTGATCTGGATTCCGTAGCGGTCCATCAGCTGCTGGCGCTTGAAGGTGTCTCCGTCATAGCCGGTATGGCCGATGAACAAGGTGATCCTGGAGGGATCGAGCACGAACTCGTCCTGATCCCACGCCGCCATCATGTTGCGCAGCCCGGAACGCAGTGGCTGGGCAATGGCCGACGGCCGGAACCGCTCCGGGATCAGATCCGAGGTACGCAGGCACCTCATGTACTTGCTGAGCAGGGGATGGTTGTCGATCGCGTCGCGCAGTTGCATCGCGTTTTCGATCTGCCGCTGCACCAGTTCGACGCCCTCCAGCGCCACCTGCCGGCGGCCCAGGTCCAAAGACGCGAGGATCTGATAGTTGGGCGACGTCGAGGTGTGCGCCATGTAGGCCTCGTGGAACGCCTCTGCCACTTTCTGGTCGAAATCCTGGTCGAAGACATGGATCATGGATCCCTGTCGCAGCGCGGTCAGTGTCTTGTGGGTCGACTGGGTGGCATATACCCGCACCCGCGCTCGCGCCGGATCGGGCATGAGGCGGCGATCCAAAATCTCCTCGTCGCTGGGTGCCGCGGCCCCTCCATGCAGTTGGGCGGCCAGGTACTCCTCGTAGCGGCGATTGTAGTCGGCGTCTTGCAGTCGCTCCCGCAACGCCCGCGCCGACGCCATCGCCGTACGGGTCCGATAGACCGGGTGGAAACGCGCGAACGCGAACCATGCCTCGTCCCACAGGAACACCAGGTCGGGCTTGATGGCCAGGCACTCCTCCATGACCCGCTCGACGTCGTAGACGATGCCGTCGAACGTGCAGTTGGTCAGCGACATCATCTTGACGCGGTCCAGCTTGCCGGCACGCTTGAGCGCCAACAACTTCGACTTGATTTCGCGCAGCGGCACCGCACCGTACATTGAGTAGTCGTTGAGCGGATAGGCTTCCAGGTAAACGACATTCGCGCCGGCAAGCATCATCCCGTAGTGATGGGACTGGTGGCAGTTGCGATCCAGCAGCACGATGTCGCCGGGCGCCACCAACGCCTGGGTGACGATCTTGTTCGCCGTGGATGTTCCGTTGGTGACGAAGTACGTGTGGCGTGATCCATAGGTTTGCGCCGCCAGCTGTTGCGCCTCGCGCAACGGTCCGGTCGGCTCCAGCAGTGAGTCAAGGCCGCCGCAGGTTGCCGACGTCTCGGCCATGAACACGTCCAAGCCGTAGAAGCTCACCATGTCCTTGATCCAGTGCGAGTTCACGATCGACTTCCCCTGCGAGATCGGCAGGGCGTGAAACACACCGGTGGGCCGGTGGCTGTATTGCTTGAGCGCACTGAAGAATGGCGTGCGGTGGCGCGCCGCGACGCCCTGCAGGATCGACAGGTGAAGCTCGAGCATGCCTTCCCGCGCGTGAAATACCCGTCGGAAATACTGGCCCAGCCGACCGGCGATGTCCTCGACGTCGATTTCGGTCATGAGGTACAGGTCCAGTTCGGGCCGCAGCTTGGTCAGCGAAACCGCGAGGATTTGCGCGCGCTCTTCGGGCGTTTGGTGATCGGCCAGCTCGTCGCGCACCCCGGTGTCGACGAATTCAGCGAGGGCGGACAGGTCCCGCGTCGATTGGTGCGAGAAACGCCGCCGGATCACCACCGCCTGCAGGTTGACGTTGAGCCGCGCCGCGATCAGAGCCTCGTCTCCGCTGGAGACCACCACCAGCTCGTAGACGAATTCGTCGTCGGGACGCCGCCATTTGCGGACCTCGTTGCGCAGCACCCGCTCCTGGTCTTCGGTCATCTTCTCGACGACCAGCACCTCGAAGTAGGGACGGTCACGCTGGCTCGCCGGTTGGTGTTCAAGCAACTGGCGGGGATCGGACGGAAACATGTCCAGGTCATCGGCGCCGGCGTTGTCCACGTCTCCCGAGCGGTAGGACTCCGTGGTCAGCGCGCGGTTGATCTGCCCGACCGCTTGGGCGAACTTGTCATAGCTGCCGACGGCGAAAAGCCTTTGCACGCGCGCGAATTGGGGCGAGCCCGGGTAGGCCCAATAGGGTTCCAGCGTGCTCAGCCGAGCCAGCAGCTCCTGGCAGGCACTCGCCCATTTGTCCTTCAACGCTCCCGTGGTGGTCGGGCGCGTCAGGCGATCGGCGGCTTCTTCCAGTCGGCACCACGAGTCACTGCGGACCTGCCACAAACTGTTGTACGCGCGCAAGTGTTCCGTCATGGCCGCCCTTTCTACGACAGTCGCGGCGACTCCTCGTCCCGAAGCGTCGGTCCAGATTCGCAGACCCACCCCGCCCGCTGGTGTCCTGAAGGCAAACTATAGGCGTCCGTCAAGTGACAGCCCCAACAGTTACCGGTAACGGCCTCCGGCCACCGCTCCCCGCTGCCTTGTCAACCCAGTCACAGCGGCCATTTCCCAAGCGCGTTCGGCAAACCATGCTTCGGCGCGGAACGGGCACGCGCCGCGGTAGCGTCGGGGGTGTGGCAGCGGACTCGGCCGATCAGGCTCTTACACCGGAGCCGTCGAGCGAGCCGGATTCGACACCCATTGCTCAGCGCAGACAGCGCCCACACCGCTGGGGGTTCGGAGCCTTCGTGTTGGTGGAACTGACGTATCTGCTGACCTCGGCCTCGTTCGCGCTGGCTCTGCGCGCTGCCGGTCCGTTGTCGGCGCCGAGGCTGATACCGGCGCTGGGTGTCCCCACAGTGACGGCGGCGGCGCTGGCCGTGCTCATCACGAAGCTGCGGGGTAACGGCCCGCGCACCGACCTGCGGCTCTACTGGTCGGGGCGCGGGTTGCGGTTGGGGCTGCTGTTTGGTTTCGGCGGGCTGTTCATCACCATCCCGGCCTTGCTGGTCTACACCGCGGTCGTCGGGCCACACGCAAACTCCGCTGTAGGCAGGATATTTGGCGGTGTCCGGGCGTCCTGGCCGTGGGCGGTGGCCGTGCTGGTCCTCGTGGTGTTGATCGCGCCGGTGTGCGAGGAAATCATCTTCCGCGGATTGCTCTGGGGCGCAATCGATTGGCGGTGGGGGCAGTGGACTGCGCTGGTGGTGACCACCGTCGCGTTCGCGCTTGCGCACCTCGAGTTCACCCGAGCCCCGCTGTTGGTGGTGCTGGCCATCCCGATCGCCTTGGCGCGCTTGTACTCCGGTGGCCTGTTGGCCAGCATCATCGCGCATCAGGTGACGAACCTATTGCCGGGGATCGCTTTGCTGCTCGGGCTGCTCGGCGTCATGCCGTCGCACTCACCAAGCTGATTGTTCCCAAGCTGATGATTCCTAGTGGGAGGAGAGCTCATGAAGGTGATCGGTTTCGAAGAGCACTACAAGCTGCCGGCCATATCGGCACGGCACGACACCGAACGGTCCGATTCGGCAAAAGAACTATTCGCCCGGGCCAGTTACGGCGCCCCGGGAGCCCAAGGGGAATGGCCGCCGGGCGTCACTGACTTGGGCGGGGGCCGGATCGCCGCAATGGACGCCGCAGGTATCGACATGCAGATCCTGTCGCACTCCGTCCCGGGCCCGGAAACCCTGGAGCCGTCGGCCGCGGTCGAGCTGGCCAGGGCGGCCAACGACGCGGTGACGGCAGCGGCCGCTAAGCATCCCGACCGCTTCAGGGGATTTGCGACCCTGCCGATGCGCGACCCGACGGCGGCCGCCGTCGAGCTCGAGCGCCTCGTTCGCGAGCACAGTTTTGTGGGCGCTTTGATCAACGGACACGGCAACGGCCGCTACCTTGACGACACATTCTTCTGGCCGGTTTTCGAAGCGGCTGAAACACTTGACGTGGCAATCTATTTGCATCCCACCGTGCCGCCGCAGCCGGTCATCGACACCTACTACAGCGGCTTCGACCCCAAAACGTCGGCGCGGCTGGCGGCCGCCGGGTGGGCTGGCATCTCGACACCGGGATCCACTGCCTGCGGTTGATCCTGGGCGGCATGTTCGACCGCTTTCCGGCACTGCAGATGATCGTGGGTCACCAGTTCGAGGCACTGAGCTGGATGGGGTGGCGGGCCGACTACTCGTTTCAAGTGGACGACACCGGCCTCAAACGCACCATCAAGGAATACCTCCGGGAGAACTTCTATGGCGGCACCCTGGCCGGTGATTTCTTCGCCCAGGAACCCGGCGCGACGGATCCGCGTTGGAGCCTGTCCTTCAACGCCTTTCTGGCGATGGTCAACGTGATCTGCATCGATCGCGTCGTGTTCACCGCCGACTACCCGTACGGCAATTCCAAAGCGTGCCGCCAGTTTCTGGACCAGATGCCGATCAGCCCCGGCGACAAGGCGAAGATCGCCCACCTCAACGCCGAGCGCCTACTGAGGCTGTGAGCCGACGCTTGGTCCTCCACCGCCGCAGGTGGTTAACTGCGACTGTGCGCAGAGATCCGGTGTTGGCGCGACGCTTCTTCGATCGCTTCGAGCCGGTGCATGCGGTGACTTATTTCGCGCCCGAAGCGCGGGCGGCGTTGGACGAGCTCGGTTACCGAGGGTTCTGGATGGGCTACTTCGCGGCCCGCTCAGCGCCGCTGGGCATGGCGCCGCCGGAACTGGTCACCGCGATCTTCTACAACTTCGCACCCGAACGGGTCGCCAAGGCGTTGCCGGCGGCGTGGCACATCGCGGGTCCTGATGCGGCGTTGCGCGCTCGGCAGCAGTCCGCGGTCGTGGCCTTGCGCCGCTATGGCCTGAGCGCAGATGAAAATGTCCGTATTGCAGCCGAATTAGCGGGGAAGGCGGCGCGCCAGGCGCCGCTCGACGGACGGGCGTTGTTCGCCGCCAATCTGGCGCTGCCGTGGCCGGACAATCCGCTGGCGGCGCTGTGGCACGCTACGACGCTACTGCGCGAGCAGCGCGGCGACGGCCACGTTGCGGCACTGACGGCCGCCGGTATCTCAGGCCGGGAATCCAACGTGTTACATGCCGCAGCGGGCAGGGTCGGTCGCGAGTACGTCGCGCGCACCCGCGATTACGACGAGACGACGTGGCGTCACCACGAACAACGGCTCGCCGAGCGGGAGCTGCTCGACGGTGACGGGACGCTGACCCCGGCCGGCCGGGAACTGAAGGCCGACATCGAATCGACAACCGACGCACTGGCCCTCTCGGCGCTGGACCCGCTCACCGACGACGAGGTGGAAACGCTGTTCCAGGCGCTCACCCCCATCACCCGCGCGGTGGTCGCCGGCGGCGATCTGCCCGATCTCACTCCGATGGCGTTGCGCCGCGACGAATTGCACGACGGTAGTGCGCATTTGGCCGCTCCCTGACGACGCCGATCTGCGGGGTACTGCAGCATTGTCGGTCGCCGGTCTTCCGGGGGACCGAGACTGCACCCGGACCAAGGAGGACGCATGCCGGCCGATGGGCGTGTGAGCGTGGTCGTGATCACCTACAACCGTTGCGAGGAGCTCTACCGGACGCTGGGGCGGCTGGCCGAGTTGCCGGGAAAGCCACGGGTCATTGTCGTCGACAACGCCTCGGCCGACGGGACCGCAGACATGGTGCGGTCGCGTCATCCCGGGGTCACCCTGTTGACGCCCGGACAAAACCTCGGGGCGGTCGGCCGCAACCTCAGTGTCCTCGAAGCCGATACCCCGTACGTGGCCTTCTGTGACGATGACACTTGGCACGACCCCGGAGCATTGCGCCGTGCTGCCGACCTTCTCGACGCCCATCCCGAGCTTGCGGTGGTGACAGCCAGCATCACCGTCGAGCCCGACGGGCGGCTGGACCCGATCTGTTCGGAAATGGCGGAGTCGCCACTGGACCGCACGCCGGGTACCCCTGGCCATCCCTTGCTCAGTTTTCTCGCCGGCGTCTCCATCGTTCGCCGGCGCGCGTTCCTGGCCAGCGGCGGATTCTCGGCGCGCCTGTGGCTCGGCGGGGAAGAGGAACTGCTCCCATCCGACCTGGCCCGAGCCGGATGGCAGATGACTTACGTCCCGGCGATTGTCGCCCACCACCACGCCTCGCGTCTCCGCGACGCGCACCTGCGCCGGCGCCATGGTGTCCGGAACACCTTGTGGTTCACCTGGCTTCGCCGCCCCCTGCCCAGTGCGACCGTTTGCACCGCCCGGCTGTTGCGCCGGCTGCCGCGTGATCGGGTGACCGCGCGGGGCATCGCAGACGCGATCCGGGGACTGCCGTGGTGCTGCGGGAGCGCAACCCGGTACCCCCGAATCTCGAGCGTGGCTACCGGAAGCTAGAAGACATGCAGCTCAACGGTAATGCTCGTAATTACGTGTCATGAGTGGCCGGCTCTAGATCTCGGATACCCTGGCCCCATGAGTAGCCGGCAAGTGGCCGGTGGGGTGGTGCACAAGCTGCCCACCGACCTGCGGGAGTCACTGGTGACCAACGCCACGGCGCTCGCTGCATGGCAGGACATCACGCCCTTGGCCCGCAACGAGTTCATCTGCTGGATCGAAGATGCCAAGCAAGAGTCGACCCGCAAGCGCCGCGTCCGCCGGACCCAGGAAGAGCTGGAGGAAGGAAAACGCCGGCCGTGCTGCTGGCCGTGCTGCAAGCACCGCGAGCGCACCGGTCGATAGCGCTCACGCGGCGGGTTTGTGACTGCCGATGTCGGTTACCGAGCAAGCGGCTTGTAGAACACCAACCCGTTGCCTTTGTTGTCGAAGACCACGGCCCGGCGTTCGTGTGCATCGTCGTATGGGCCCTTGACGATTCCACCACCACTGGCCTCGATCGCCTTCGCCGCAGCGTCGACATCAGCGGTCTTGATACCGACGACGACTTGCCCAGGTATCGGATGGTCCACCGCGGTCGCCAGGGCCAGGGTGACCGGTCCACCGTCCAGCGCGGCGAAGTGGGCCCCATCGCGGAACTTCAACGACATTCCCAGGGTCTCGCTGTAAAACCGGATCGATTCGTCCAGGTCGTCGGTCGACAGGATGATCATCTTTACCTCGTGGTCGCTCACGGTGCCTCCTGTGGCTCGGTCGCTTCCAGCCTAGGCCGGGACCGTGCGGAGCGGGCGTCGGGATACGCACAGTTGCGCCGCTTACCGCGGGCGAGGCCTACATGCTAGCTGTGCCCCAGCGAGACGGCTTGGCCCTCAATGTAATCCATCGGCGGTCCGTCCCCGTGCCCTGCATAGCGGTCGGCCACCGCGGTCGCCAATGCCATACCACCCTCAATCGGTCCCGACGATTTCTACTTCGTCGTTGACGGTGAAATGCGCAGCGGCAGTGGCGAATTGGTTGCCGCCGCTACGTATGATGACGGTGGTGTTCGGGGTGACCAGATAGGTCTGCGTGTAACCGTTGGCGCTGCGCGCGGTCACCGATTTCGGCGACACTGCGATCAGTCTGCCCTGCTGGCGCACCGGCGGCGAAACCGGTGGCGGCCCCGGGGTGGCCTCAATGGTTCGCTTCTCATGGTGGGGCGCATTGGCCACCAGCACCGTCAAGGTTGCTGCGCAAAGCATTGAAGCCGATACGGGCTCACACACCGCCCCAATCCCTGCCGTCCCCCGCCGGCCCCGATCGCTCGGCGGCCGTGTTTGCTCCGCTACTGCGGTCATCCGACGCTTGGCGCCCACCGTCAGTCCTTCCTGCGGGTTTGCCCGACAGACGTCGGCGCCCAGCGAACCAGGTCGTTGCTCGTGGGGTTACCCGCAGTGCTGCGCCGATAAACCGGCACCGGCGCGTCGTGTGGCCCGCCGGTTACCGGTGTGCGCTCAGCCCTTGGTGAAGGTGAATTGCGCGACGTCGGTGTAGCCCTCGCGGAACAGGTCAGCGCAACCGGTCAAGTACTTCATGTAGCGGTCGTAGACCTCTTGGGACTGGATCGCGACGGCCTCGTCGCGGCGCGACTCGAGAGCGGCCGCCCACGTGTCGAGGGTCCGGGCGTAGTGCAGGCGCAACTGCTGGACCCTCGTGACGGTGAAACCCGCGCGGTCGGCGTGCTCTTGGACGACTTTGGCATTCGGCAGGTCTCCGCCCGGGAAGATCTCGTCCATGATGAACTTCATGAACCGGATTTTGGTCATGGTGATAGGCAGTCCGCGCTCGGCGAACTCCTCATCGCTGGGCTTGATGATGGTGTGTAGCAGCATCACTCCGTCGGCGGGCAGCGCCTCGTAGGCCATCTTGAAGAAGTCGACGTAGCGATCCCGTCCGAAGTGCTCGAAGGCGCCGATGGATACGATGCGGTCCACCTTTTCACCGAACTGCTCCCAGCCCTGCAGCAGCACGCGCTTGTCGCGCCCGCTGGGATGGTCGTCGAGCTTGCGTTGTACATGCGCTTGCTGATTGCGGCTCAGCGTCAGCCCGACCACGTTGACGTCGTAACGTTCGAGCGCCCGGGTGATCGTGGCGCCCCAGCCGCACCCGATGTCGAGCAGCGTCATGCCCGCTTCCAGGCCCAGCTTGCCCAGCGAGAGGTCGATCTTGGCGAGTTGTGCCTCTTCGAGGGTCATGTCGTCGCGTTCGAAATAAGCACAGCTGTAGGTTTGCGTCGGGTCCAGGAAAAGGCGGTAGAAATCGTCGGAGAGGTCGTAGTGCGCCTGAACGTCGTCGAAATGCGGTTCTAAGCCGACGGTCTCGCTGCGATTTTCGGACAAGGCGCACAAACCCCCACGTTGATTTCTTCCCGCCTCAGCGGCGCGCGATCACATTCGATCGACTTGCGTGACGACTTAGTGTATCCGGCCGGTTAACAGGGCGGTTTTCTGCTATGCCGGCGCCGGTTGACTGCATCGGCAGATGTGGGACACCATGGCCGCGGACCGTAGCGGTCAGGGAAGGCGGGGGACTGGCAAATGGCCGACGACATCACCATGTTGATCCTTGCCGACCACGATTGGTTCCGCGAACAATTCACCAAGCTGGATTTTCTGCAGGCGCAGACACCGGCCGATCAAGCCGCGCTGGCCCGGGTATGGCGTCCCCTCGCCGACAAGCTGGACGTCCACGCCTACATCGAAGAGAAAATCTGCTACCCGCAATTGCTGAAGCGAGGCTCCCAGGACGCCGAAGGCGAGACGCTCGATGCCATCGGTGATCACAACGACATTCGCGACGGGGTGCGCGCCGCCGATGCGGCCGGGGTCGGCACCCAGCCGTGGTGGGCGGCCGTGGGCCGCACCCGGCAGGCTAACGATGACCACATGGGCGAAGAGGAGCGAGAAGGGCTGTCCGACTTCCGTCGCAGTGCCCCGATCGGCCTTCGCGACGCACTCGGGCGTCAATACCGTGAATTCATGGCCGAGCATCCCACCACCGAGGGATTGCCGATCAGCGACCGCGACCCGCAACGCTACGTCGAGAGCGTCAAGGACACCCCGCCGTCGAAACCCGCCGACTTCTCGCTCGGTATCGGCAGCCTGAAAGGCCAGTGAAGGGCGGCTTCGCGCGAGAACGCCAGGGCCGGCACCGCCCATCGGCTAGGGTCGATGCGGTTCTTCTTCCTGCGAACAACGGCGGTTGGGGCGCAATTTGTTCGGCACGAGAGACTTCTGGGTACGCCACCTGTCGATGGATAGTGGACGCCCGCAGGGGAAATGGGCGCGCAACGAAATCAGGGTCGCCGACCCGGCGATGCGCCAAACCATCCTGGGCACCGCGATCGGCAACTTCATGGAGTGGTACGACTTCGGGGTTTACGGCTACATCGCCACCACGATCGCCCAGGTGTTCTATCCCGGCAACAGCATCAGCGCGGTGCACCTCATCGCCACGTTCAGCACGCTGGCGGCGGCGTTCGTGGTCCGTCCGATCGGCGGGTTCATCTTCGGTCCGCTGGGCGACCGTATCGGACGTCACCGGGTTCTGGTGATCACCATCCTGATGATGACGGTGGGCACGACCACGACCGGTCTGTTGCCCGGCTACAGCACCATCGGCATCTGGGCGCCGATCCTGCTCGTCGTCGCCCGAATATTTCAAGGCTTGTCCACCGGCGGTGAGTACGTCGGCGCGATGACCTATCTGGTCGAGCAGGCCCCAGACCACAAGCGCGGCATGATGGTCGGATTTCTGCCGATGGGCAACCTGGTCGGGTTCGTGCTCGCCGGGCTGTTCGTGACGACGCTGCAGACGCTGTTGCCCGACCGCGACATGCTATCTTACGGCTGGCGGGCTCCGCTGCTGCTGGCCGGGCCTTTCGGCCTGGTCGCGCTCTATTTGCGGCTCCGGCTGCGGGAGTCACCCGTGTATGAGAACGCCAGCGAGAGCCTGCACCTGTCCGGCGACCACGGGCGCCAGCAGTTCCGGCACACGGTGGTCGACCAATGGCGCCGGCTGCTGATCTGTGCGGCGCTGGTGTTGACCTCTCAGGTCGCCGACTTCATGCTCACCGGTTACCTGCCGACATACCTCAAATTATTCGTGCGCGTCGGTCATACCGCCGGACTGGTGATGATCGTCGTAACGCTGGCGATCCTGATGGCAACGGTGGTGTTCGTCGCGGCATTGTCGGACCGCATCGGCGTCAAACCGATCATGTGGGCAGGCTGCGGACTGCTGATCGTGGGTTCGATCCCGGCATTTCTGCTCATCCGCTTCGGCGGTATCTATCCACTGATTTTCCTTGGTGTGCTGCTGATCGGACTGATGGAACTGTGCTTCGACAGCACTGCGCCGGCCATGCTGCCGGCGCTGTTCCCCACCCCAGTGCGCTACGGAGCACTGGCCATTGCGTACAACATCTCGGTATCGGCCGTCGGGGGCGCCACCCCGCTGATTGCCCAAGCGCTGATATCGGGCACCGGCAACGTGATGGCGCCGGCCTACATGCTGATCTTCGGCGGCGTGGTGGGCGCCGTCATCCTGTTGTTCACGCCGGAAGTCGCCGGCCGGCCATTGCCCGGGTCCGGACCTGCCGTGGAAAACGAGCAGCAGGCCCGCGAACTCGCCGACGATATCCGCTAGCACGCCGGTCGAACTGAATTGCCCTGCGAAATACCCGCTTTCAAATCTCGGGTGGCGGCGAGGTTTATTTCTTGTGGCGCGGCGTATCTGTAATAGATGAGGAGAGCTTTCCACGAGCAGCTCGGAATGCCTACCGAGCAGCTCGATGAGATGTGCGCGATGGCCGCAGCGGCGATCAAGCATGCCACCCAAGCGCTTCTCATAGCTGACCTGTCGCTGGCTGAAACGGTGATCGCCAAAAGCGCGATATCGTCGCCGTCGACGCCCACGTGGAGCAAACCGCATCGGCCGGCACATCGCCCGGATGGGTGAAATGGCCGAGCAGTTGGCCAACGGCGCGCGAGAAGTGTTGCTGGCCCGGGAGCCTCGCCGCGCGGCGCAGATTCGCCGCGACGACGACACGATGAACGAGCTGCACCGCCAGCTACTGGCCGTACTGCTGGAGCCGGGTTGGGCATACGGGGTCGCCGCCGCGGTGGACGCCACAGTGCTGGGCCGCTTACGAGCGATTCGCCGACCACGCCGTTGAAATCGCCGAACGCGTCATTTTCCGAGTCACCCGGACAGTAACTGAAAGTGGTTGCGGCAAATTGCGTTTGGCGCAATGCGCATGCGAGGGTGGGCCGCGCTGCCGCCGGGCGGTGTGAGAAGCCCTGGCCCGGGTATACCAGCAGGGTGGTCACGCGTCATCGTCGTCTCAACACCCGAACCGGCACCGCCGCAGCTCATCCGCACAGCGGGCGGGCGCGGTAATGGCGGCGCCCAAGCCGGTGCCCGATGACTTACGTCGGCTGGCTGCCGCACACGGGGTGGCCACCTCCTACCGCAATGAGCGACGCGAGCCGGTGCAGGTCGAAGCCGATGTGGTGATCCGGGTGCTAGGGCTGCTCGATGTCGATGCCGCGGGCGAAGCCGACCGGCGCCGCGAATTGGCGAAGCTGGCGGAGCGTGATCGCGCCGGCGTCGTCGCACCCACCATCGCCGTGCGCGTGGGCGGGCGTCCGCAACCGCTGCCCGGGGCGGCCGCGTTGATGAGCGAGAATGGCAATCGGACCGAGGTGCGCGACCAGCTGCCCGGTGACCTGACGCCCGGCTGGTACAGACTTGAACTGCGCGATGGCCAGCAGACCACCCTGGTGGCGGCGCCACCGCGGGTGCCTCCGATGCCGGCCGCCTGGGGCTGGATGCTGCAGCTATACGCGCTGCGATCAGCCCGGTCGTGGGGCATCGGTGACCTGGGCGACCTGCGGGAATTTGTGGATTGGACCGCATCCGAGCACGGCGCCGGCACGGTGCTGCTCAACCCGCTGCATGCGCCCGGCCCGACACATCCGGTACAGCCCTCACCCTACACGCCGTCCAGCCGACGGTTCGCCAATCCGTTGGCGCTGCGCATCGAAGACCCTTCAGGCCTACCGGCGCGCCGACCCGGACACCCGCGCGGAGGTGGACGCACTGCGGGTCTCGGCCGGCACCGAGCGAATCGACTATGACCTCGTATGGGCGGCCAAGCGGTCGGCGCTGGAGTTGTTGTGGCGCGCGGAGGGGCGGCCCTGCCCGCTGGACGAGTCGGCAGCTGCCGAGTCCGGCGGGTTGCGCGACTTCGCCACCTACCGTGCGCTGGCCGAGCGGCACGGCGGCCGGTGGAATCGGTGGCCCGAACCGCTGCATGATGTGGGCGGACCGGCGGTGGCGGCGGCTCGCCGGGAGCTGGCACCGCGGGTGGCGTTTCACGCTTGGGTGCAGCAACGCTGCGCCGAGCAGTTGACCGCGGTGCGCGACGCCGCACGAGACGCCGGCATGGCGCTGGGCGTGTTGCACGACCTCCCGGTGGGAGTGGACGCCAACGGTGCCGACGCCTGGGCGCTGGCCGGCGTGCTGGCCACCGGGGTGAGCATCGGCGCACCGCCGGACAACTTCACTCCGCGCGGCCAGGATTGGGGGCTGCCGCCATGGCGACCGGACCGCCTCGCGGCCACCCACTACGCCGCGCTGCGCGACATGCTGCGCGCCGGCTTCGCTCACGCCGACGGTCTGCGAATCGACCACGTCGCCGGCTTGTGGCGGCTGTGGTGGATTCCCCCGGGCGACGGCCCGGATCGCGGCACTTACGTTCACTACGACGCCGACGTCATGCTCGCCGTGCTGGCGCTGGAAGCCCATGGCGCCGGTGCCACCGTGGTCGGCGAGGATCTGGGGACCGTCGAACCGGAAGTCACCCAGGCACTGGCCGACAACGAGATGCTGGGATGCGCGGTGTCCTGGTTTACCCGTGATGAATCCGTGCCCGGCCAACCACTGCTCCCGCCGGCGCAGTGGCCCTCGCGGGCGGCGGCCAGTCTCTCCACCCACGACCTGCCCACGGCAGCCGGCTTTCTGCGCGGCGAACATGTGCGGGTCCGCGCCGAGCTGGGCCTGCTCGACGACGTCCCGGCCGAGCAAGCCGCCGCCGAGAAAGAGCGCGCCGAATGGTTGGCGCTGCTGCGTGCCGAAAAGCTGCTGGCCGCCCAAGACATCGGGCCCGAACCCGACGACGCGGCGATCATCGCCGCGATGCACCGGCTGCTGGCGGCGACCCCGAGCCGCCTGAAATTGATCGCGCCCTACGACGTGATCGGCGAAGCTCGACAGCCCAACCTGCCCGGCACCATCGACGAATACCCGAACTGGCGGATGCCGCTGCCGGAAACCCTGGAGCAGTTGCGTGACGACCTGAGGGTCGCCGAAATCACCGCCGCCTTCCGGTCATCGGTCGCCGTCCGCGACGGCCGGTAGCACCTGCGACGACTACTGGCCGCACTTTAGGTGTGGCCGACGCCCATTCCGGTTAAAGGACATGTGAGGCGGACAATACTGCCGGAAAGACTGGGGTCGATCATGGAACCAATATCGCCGACCGATGCGCTATTTCTCCTTGGCGAGTCACGCGAGCATCCGATGCACGCGGGATCGTTACAACTCTTCGAACCGCCCGAGGACGCTGGACCCCATTTCGTGCGTGAGTCCTATCAGGCCATGCTCGAGTGCACGGATGTACAACCGACCTTCCGCAAACACCCGGCCTTCTTCGGCGGCCTGACCAACGTCGCGTGGTCGTCCGACAAAGACATCGAGCTCGACTACCACCTCGGCCACTCGGCGCTCCCGGAGCCGGGACGAGTCCGTGACTTGCTGGAGTTGGCGTCGCGACTACACGGCAGCCTGCTCGACCGGCACCGCCCGCTATGGGAGGCCCACCTCGTCAAGGGGCTGGAGGACGGCCGGTACGCGGTCTACACCAAGTTCCACCACTCCCTCATGGACGGGGTGTCGGCGCTGCGACTGATGCAACGCGCGTTCACTCCCGACCCGGACGACGACGAAGTGCGGGTTCCGTGGAGCATCGGCCGGCGCCCCCGATGGGAGCGCCAGCGGCCGTCCATCTTCGAGCGGGCCGGCCGCGCCGCGGGCTCGGCGTTCGCACTGGCACCGTCGACACTGAAGGTCGCGCGCGCCGCGCTCCTCCAACAGCAACTGACCCTGCCGTTCCGGGCGCCGCGCACCATGTTCAACGTGCGGATCGGCGGGGCACGAAGGGTGGCCGCACAGTCCTGGTCATTGGACCGCGTCAAGGCCATCAAGTCGGCCGCCGGAGTGACGGTCAATGACGTGGTGCTGGCGATGTCGGCCGGAGCCCTTCGGGCCTATCTCATTGAGCAGAGCGCTTTGCCGGATGCGCCGCTCACCGCGATGGTGCCGGTCAATCTTCGCAAGGACGACGACGACAGCGGCGGCAACTTGGTCGGGACCTTTCTCTGCAACCTGGCGACGGACGTCGACGACCCGGCAAAGCGGCTCGAGATCATCGGCACCTCCATCCGCGACACCAAAGAGGTGTTCCAGCAGCTGCCCCGATTCCAGCAACTGGCCCTGTCGGCTTTCAACGTGGGGGGCCTGTTCTTCGGACTGATCCCCGGCTACCTGTCGACGGCTTCACCGCCGTTCAACATCGTCATCTCGAACGTCTCGGCCGGTCCGTCCGAGCCGCTGTATTGGCGGGGTGCACGGTTGGACGGGAACTATCCGCTGTCCATCCCGCTCGACGGGCAAGCGGTCAACATCACCATGACCAACAACGCCAACAACCTCGACTTCGGTCTGGTCGGCTGCCGCCGCAGCGTGCCGCACCTGCAGCGGCTGCTGGGCCACTTAGAGACGTCGCTGAAAGACCTGGAGCGCGCCGTCGGCGTGTGAACTCCCTTGGAAGGCTTCGTCTTTCGATCAGCGCGTGGACGCGGGCGGAGACTTGCGCCGGGTCGCGTAGTCGAGACATACGGTGGTGCCGGTGGGGCGGGCATTGATGGTGCAGTGGTCGGCGAGGGCATGCATCAGCATGATGCCGCGCGAGGCCCGCGGGTGTGGCAAGCGCAGGCCGATGTGCTGTCATGGATGCGAATACCCAGTTGTGTTCGGGTAATCACCGAAATCGGCGCCTCACATCGGACACAGCTGGGTACCCGTTCGGAATCGCGCTGCCCTCCAACGAGATACAGAAGGACCTATGGAATTCCGTGCATTCATCGAGCCGCAGCAAGGCGCTAGCTATGCCGACCAGGTCGCCGTCGCCCAGACCGCCGAGCAGCTGGGCTACGCGGCTTTCTTTCGATCCGACCACTATGTGGCGATGAGCGGCGACGGCCTACCCGGACCCACCGATTCGTGGGTGACGCTAGGCGCCATCGCGCGCGAAACATCCTCGATTCGGCTCGGCACGCTGGTCAGCTCGGCGACGTTCCGCTACCCAGGGCCGCTGGCCATCGCGGTCGCACAAGTCGACGACATGAGCGCCGGACGCATTGAATTGGGCTTGGGCAGTGGCTGGTTCGAAGAGGAGCACCAGGCGTACGGGATCCCCTTCCCTCCGCTAGGCGAACGATTCGACCGGCTCAGTGAACAACTGGCCATCATTACCGGACTGTGGACGACCAAGCCCGGCGAGACGTTCGACTATGCGGGCAAGTACTACACGATCGTCAGCTCCCCGGCACTTCCCAAACCCGCGCAACACCCGCATCCCCCGATCGTGATTGGCGGATTCGGCGCCACACGTACTCCACAACTGGCGGCCCGGTACGCGGCCGAATTCAACGTTCCCTTCGCGCCCTTCGATGTCGCCCAGACCCAATTCCAACGCGTGGGCGACGCGGTTGCCGCGGCCGGCAGACCGGCCGACTCGATGGTCTACTCAAGCGCATTCGTGCTCTGCGCCGGCCGCGACGATCTCGAAGTGGGCCGCCGCGCCGCGGCAATCGGGCGCGACGTTACCGAATTGCGCTCCAACAGCCCGCTGGTCGGCACGCCCGGCGAAATCGTCGACAAGTTGGGCGCCTGGGTCCAACTCGGTGTGCAACGCGTCTACGCCCAGTTGCTCGACCTCTCCGATCTGGCGCACCTGGAACTGTTGGCCGGCGAGGTCATGCCCCAGATGGTCTGAACCCCCTGGCTAGCTACTTCGACCTGAAAAAGTCGGCGGTGGCTGAGTCGCCTGTGGTTGGCGAATGAGGCCGTTTCTGTGTTGGGCTAAGACCGGCCCGGGTGGTGTCCGATCATGCGGCGAGGGTGCTGATCTTGACGAGGTTGTGGGC
>DATJQO010000162.1:0-5111 GCA_035505695.1 Mycobacterium sp. | reverse complement strand
CCACGGTCGCGGCATGCCGGAGCAATCAGGCCCGGTGCACGTGATGGCGCAGCACCGAGCGCCTGCAGCACCGTTCACGATCGCTTTGGTGCCGAGACGGCAGCGTCGGGCCGATCCGAAAACGTCGGGTATTCGACCGGTTTTCCGGAGGCTTCGCTCGAGGCGACATATTCCGGTGCATCGGGATGAGAAAAAAGGTTCGAGTTGTCCATCTGGTGTCCTTAGTGAAGGTCGGCCGATACGCACTGATGACGGGCGACGACGATCGGATCTGGCGCGTTGATCGGTATCGAAACTGCGTTTGCGATTCGCGACGACCGCTAGAACGCGGTTCACCCTCGACCGTACAGGCACTGCGCATCGACGCATGCAGTTACGCATCTGGCAGGGTTAGCGGCGTACCAGATCGTCATGCTGCTACGCTTGTTTCCAATGTCGGCTGTTCCACTGGATGGTCGGCACGTCGTGAAACGCTTCTTCATCCTTCCGGCGCCCGCCCTGACGTAGCGGCTGGCGCGCTTGAATCCGGCGCAGTTCGTGTCGCGGCGATCGATTTTGCCCACCGGCAATCTCGCCACTTCTGTGCTGAGCGACCGCGCGTATTCCGCTGTCAACGGCACGACCGATGCTGAAAGACATCACTTGACTACTGGCAAGGCGTTTGCCGATCTCGGCGTGGGCGAACCACTCATCGAAGTGCTCGCCGCACGGGGGATCACCCGTCCATTTCCGATCCAAATCGAAACTCTTCCCGACACGCTCGTCGGCCGAGACGTCCTCGGCCGTGGCAAGACAGGCAGCGGCAAGACGCTCGCCTTCTCGATACCGATGGCCAGCAGGCTGGCCGGACATTTGCGCCGCCCATCCCGCCCGTCGGGTCTGGTTCTTGCCCCCACCCGCGAACTTGCCGGCCAAATCAGCGCGACGCTCGAGCCGTTGGCGGCCGCCAATGGCCTCCGGGTAACCACGATCTTCGGCGGGGTACCACAAGGCAGGCAGGTGGCGGCGCTGAAGTCTGGCGTCGACATTGTCGTGGCCTGTCCCGGCCGGCTCGAAGACTTGATGAAGCAACGCTTGATCAGCCTCGACTCGATTGAGATCACGGTGATCGACGAAGCCGATCACATGGCCGATCTCGGCTTCCTGCCGGGCGTCACCCGCATCCTGGCGGCCACACCGAGCGGCGGTCAGCGGCTGCTGTTCTCGGCAACCCTCGACAACGGCGTCGACAGCCTCGTCAATCGATTCCTGCGCAACCCGGTGCTGCACTCTGTCGACGGCTCCGACTCGCCAGTGGCCGAGATGACCCACCACGTGTTCCACGTCTCGGGTGCGCATGCCAAGAAGGAGTTGGTTCACCGGCTCGCCTCGGGCACCGGGCGCCGAATCCTGTTCATGCGCACCAAGCATCAAGCGCGCAAGCTTGCCCGGCAGCTCACCGAATCCGGTGTTCCGGCAGTTGATCTGCACGGCAACCTTTCTCAACCCGCACGCGACCGAAACCTCGCCGCCTTCAGTGCGGGTGAGGCGCGGGTGTTGGTGGCCACCGACATCGCCTCGCGCGGTGTGCATGTCGACGGAATCGAGTTGGTGGTGCACATCGATCCGCCCGCCGAGCACAAGTCCTACCTGCACCGGTCCGGACGAACGGCGCGCGCTGGAAACGCGGGTGACGTGGTGACCGTTGTCCTGCCCGAGCAGCGCAAGGACACACAGGCGCTGATGCGCCGCGCAGGCATCCGTGTCACCCCGCAAGAGGTCACCGTCGACTCGGCCGCCGTGCAAGCGGTGGCCGGTGCGATGGCGCCCTACCGGGCTCCCGCACCGAAGAAGGCCGCTCCGTTGCATCCGTCGCCGCCTCGCCGGTCGGGTCCCGCCGGCCGCAGACGTGGTCGCCGCTCCGGCGCCGTTCGGCACTGATTGTCCTGGCATCGCAGCGGCTTTCAAGAAAAGGAGCCAGATGATGCCAGGCCGTCGCTGCGGATGTTATTGGTACATTGGCGATTTGAATGAGAGAAGTAAGTAAATGGCACAGGGACTGTGAAATGGTTCAACGGTGACAAGGGCAACAAGGGCTTCGGCTTCATCACCCCCGACGATGGCGCGAAGGATCTCTTCGTCCACTACACCGAGATCCAGGGAAGCGGCTATCGCTCGCTCGAGGAAAACCAGCGCGTTCAGTTCGAGGTTGGGCAAGGAGCCAAAGGACCTCAGGCAGTGGAAGTCACTGCCGTCTAAGGAACTTCGTACGTGACAGTGGGCTGGTGCGGTTGATTCGCACCAGCCCACCGGGGTTCATAGACCCTGTTGCGACGCGGCGTCCTGGCCCATTCGGCTCTTAGCCGGGTGCGCTACTCGTGGCTGCATACGGTTTCGTGCGCTTTGGTCAGCCAGTACACGGCGCGCTCGATCGTCGGCACGATGTCGGTGATCGCAATGGCGCCGGCCGCGAATTGACCGAGTGTCCCGTAGATGACACCCGTCAGGATGAGGCCCAGATCCTCTGCGAAGCGCTCGTCGCAGTCGCGCAGCACGGCCCTGGCCGCCGGTACGACGACGTCGAACCCATGCTGTGTGAGTCCGTCACCGCCCGGGCCGGCCTTGGCGCGCACATAGGCCTGCAAGGCGGCAGCCTGGTCAACATCAGCTCATCGGCCGGTATCAAGGGCACTCCGTTGCATACGCCTTACACCGCCGCCAAACACGGCGTCGTCGGAATGAGTTTGGCGTTGGCCAATGAACTTGCCGCGCAGAGCGCCCGCGTCAACACCGTCCATCCGACAGGTGTGCCTACCGGAATGGCACCGCCGTCGATGCACCAGCTCATCGCCGAACAGCGACCCGACCTGGCCGCGCTATTCATGAATGCGCTGCCGGTGCTGATGACCGAGGCAATCGATGTCAGCAATGCGGTGCTGTTCTTGGTCTCCGATGAGGCCCGCTACGTGACCGGCTTGCAGTTCACCGTCGACGCCGGCGTGACCATCAGATAGCGGGTAGATATGAGCAGTCCAAGTCAGCGGCGTAAGCGCGGTCTGCGGTCGTTCGCCGAAGTGATGACCGTCGCCGCGCCCAATGACACCAGCCCGGCTATCGCCAGTGGCCTAATCGATTTCGTGTTCGCTGAGATTTGGACCCGACCGGGCCTCAGTCGCCGTGACCGCCGGTTCGTCACGCTGGCCTGTGTGGCCGGTGCCGATACCACTTCAGTACTGGAGCAGCATGTCTACGCCGCACTGAACAGTGGTGATCTCACCATTACCGAGATGCGCGAGTCGGTCCTGCATTTCGCGGTGTATGCGGGATGGCCGAAGGCCTCTCAGTTCAACATGGTCGTCGATGCGCAATGGGAGCGCATCGCGCGTGAACGCGGCGACAGCGCTCCGGCTCCGTCGCTGTTGCCACCGCTACCGACCCCCAGTGAACCCGAGGCACGACTGGCCGGCGGGGAGGAGGCTTTCCGGCAGATTAACTGCCTGCCGTTCGCGCCGTCCCGGGACAACCCGTATTCCGGCGCGGGCATTCTCAACTTCGTCTTCGGGGAGATGTGGCTGCGGCCCGGCCTCGGAATGAAGGAACGGCGCCTGATCACGATGGCGTGTGTTGGGTTTCAAGACGCCCAGTACCCGATCATGTCTCATGTCTACGCCGCCTTGAAAAGCGGAGACATTTCCTTCCAGGAAATGGACAAGCTGGCACTGCATTTCGCGGCCTATTACGGGTGCTCAAAGCGTCCTATCTCAACCAAGTCATCGCCGAGCAAAAGCAACGTGTCCTCGACGAGGCCCGCACCGAGGCCTCGGTGATCCACCGAGCGCCGATGGACCAGCTATTCGGTGGATCGGCGCCGAGACCTGCTGATGGGGTTGGCGGACCTGGTCGCAGCACATGCCGCCGAGTTCGCGCATATCAACGCCTGTGACTACGGGGTGCCGCTGGCGATGGCCGGCAATTCGGTGCTCACTGAGCGCTTTCTGCGCTATTACGCCGGTTACGTCGACAAAGCGCATGGGCTGAGCACTCCCGTCAGCGGCGGCTTCGACGTCAACATCGTCGAACGGGAACCCTACGGCGTGGTCGCCGTGATCACACCGTGGAACGGGCCCATGGTCGTGATCGGTTTGGCCGTCGCCCCGGCATTAGCCGCCGGTAACGCGGTCATCCTGAAGCCCTCCGAGCTGGCGCCGTTGGCACCCTTGCGGTTCGGCGAGTTGTGCCTTGAGGCTGGACTTCCACCCGGACTGGTCAATGTGTTGCCGGCCAAGGCCGACGGCGGCCAAGCGTTGGTGGCCCATCCCGGCGTCGGCAAGATTCATCTCACCGGCGGCCACGAGACGGCCCGCCAGGTATTGTGCACCGCAGCAAAGAACCTGACACCGGTGATCGCCGAGCTTGGCGGGAAATCGGCCAATCTGGTCTTCGCCGATGCCGATCTCAACCAGGCTGCCACCTTGGCCGCCTTTCAGGGGCCACTCACCCAATCTGGCCAAAGCTGTGCCTGCGCGAGCCGGATCCTGGTTCAGGACAGCGTCTATGACGCCTTTATGGAGAAGTTTCTGGCTGCGGTGCAGGCGGCTCCGGTGGGGGACCCGCTGCGACCGGACGTGTTGTTTGGCCCTGTCATCAGTGAGATTGCGGCTCAACGGATCTTGGCTCTCATCCAGGACACGGTCGCGCAGCAGGCTGGAAGACTGGTCCTGGGTGGTCGCCGGTTAGACGGTGAATTCGCCGACGGGTTCTACATTGAGCCGACGGTGTTCACCGAGGTCGAGAACAACGCCGCGGTGGCCCAACAGGAAACCTTCGGGCCGGTGGTCTCGGTGATGCGATTCCGTGACGGGGACGACGCCGTTGACCTTGCCAACGGCACCGAATTCGGCCTCAACGCTTTTGTACAGACCACCGATCTGCACCGCGCCCACCGTGTCGCGCGAAGACTCGAAGCTGGGTCGGTGTGGATCAACACCCATAGCGATATCGAACCTCAGGGTCGTCCTTACGGCGGTTACAAACACAGCGGGTTCGGCCGCAGCGGAGGACCTGACGGGCTATACGAATTCCTGCGAGCCAAGAACATCCGCATCGGAATGCCGGGCGCCGGGTAAGCGACT